>DATGEK010000024.1:0-73760 GCA_035310205.1 Aliidongia sp. | reverse complement strand
CCCGCTGCCGGCCGACGACCCGCTGCAGCGCTGCCCCGACATCACCGAGGCCCAGCGCGTGCTCGACTGGACCCCGACCGTCCCGCTCGAGGTCGGCCTCGCCAAGACCATCGCCTATTTCGACCGGCTCCTCACCCGCAGTACCGAACGCGCCGCGGAATAGCGCCCAACCGGGGAACGCAGAGGCGGGCGGCCGAGCGCCCGTCCTCTCGAACCACATCTGCGCGTGGGTGATGACAGCTCGCCGGAGTTGTCGCGCTTTTGGCGAAAATTCTATGGTGTCGCCGCTTGATCGACCGGCCGGACCGTGCATAAGCATGGTCGAGCGGCCTCATCGGCCTCGCACCTTCGCCAGGAGGGAAGATGAATCCCGTGCCGATATTCTGGGCGATCGGCGTCGGCATCCTGTTGCTCGTCCTGATGCCCCGCCTGCAACGGCGCGCGATCGAAGGATTCGCGCGGGGGCTTGGGCTGGCCGAAACCAACCGGGGTTCGGTCGATGCGCTCGCCGGCCTCGAGGCGGCACGCCAGCAACTCGCCGCGGCGGAGAGCGCGTCGCGTGATCTCGCCCGCGAACGAAACCATCTCATGGCAAAGATTGCCGACTGCCGGCGCGACATCGCCGCCCCCCGGCGCGAGCGCGTCGACATGGTGTTCGAGCTGGGCGTGCCACGGCTCGAGGACGGCCATTGCCTGTTCGCCGCCGTCCGCCTGCCGATGCCGCCCCAGGCGACCGCCGGCACCGGACGCCGGCCCGATCCCGATGTCTGGCGGCAGCCGCGCCTGGTCCGGGTCTGGGGCCGGAACGCCAACCTGTGCCTGTCGATGGCGGAGCAGCGCTTCGGCTCCAAGCGCGAGTTCCAGCTGATAGCGATCGACGAGAACCAGCGCGCGGGACTGCATCTCTGATGCCCGAAGACACCTCCCTGGGAGCGCTCTGGGCCACGCTCTACGCCAACGGCACGATCGGCGGCCTGGCGCTGCTCGGCCTGCTCGTCATTGCGATCGTGTTCGCGGCCCAGATGGAGGCGCTCTATACCGCCTGCCGGCACCTGATGGTCCATCGCAGCCAGGCGATCAGCGCCCAGCAAAAGATCGAGATGGATGTCGAGATCGTTCGCAGGACCGCCGAGGAGATCGGCGCCTCGCTGCCGGACCTCCGGGCCGAGGTGGAGGCGCTCACCCGGGAATACGAGGCCCTCAGCGGTCAGGCGACCGAGGCGCGGCAGCTGCACATCCGCGAAGTGGTGCTGTCCGACATCTTCGTCCAGCCGGCCGACCGGCCGTTCATTGCGACGATCTCCCGGCCGAAGGCCGAGCCGGACGAGCCGCTCGCGGCCCAATGGCACGCCGGCCGCGACCACGTGCTCTATGCCGCCGATCAGAAAAGCGGCGCGACCCGCTTTGCCCAGCGCTTTCCGGCGGATCGCGGCTTCGTCGTCGGGCCGGTCAGCCCGTTCGCCATCCCCTGGAATCCGCCCGACGAACTGTCGACGCTCGAAGCGGCGGGCGCGGGGGCACGATGATCGGCCGGACGGCGCTCGCCGCCCTCGCCCTCGCGGCATTGCTCGCGGGCCAGACCGCCGCCGCCGACAGCGTGCTGCGCCGCGACAACGGCGCCGAGCCCGGCACCCTCGACCCAGAGAAGTTCAACACCATCCCGGAAGACCATATCCTGGGCGATCTGTTCGAGGGGCTGACCGCCCCCGGTCCCGGCGGCGCGATCGTGCCCGGCGCCGCGCGAAGCTGGAACGCGTCGGCGGACGGGCTCGACTGGACCTTCGCGCTGCGCCCCGACGGCCATTGGTCGAACGGCGACGCGGTCACCGCCGAGGATTTCGTCTACAGCCTGCGCCGCCAGGTCGATCCGGCCAACGCCTTCTACAACAGCTTTCTGGCCGACCCGATCGCGAACGCGGTCGAAATCCGCACCGGCATCGAGAAGGACCTGAACGCGCTCGGCGTCCGGGCGATCGATCCGCTGACGCTCGAGATCCACCTCAAGGCGCCCAACCCCGCACTGCCGGCGATCCTGGCGCGGCTCAGGCCCGTCCATCGGCCCTCGGTCGAGGCTTTCGGGCGCGATGCGTTCCGGCCCGGCAACCTGGTCTCGAACGGTGCCTACCGGCTGGTCGAATGGCGGCCCCAGGCGCGGATCGTGCTCGAACGCAACCCGGACTATTGGGACCGCGCCCACGTCGCGATCGACCGGGTCGAATTTTACCCGATCGAGGACCAGAACGAGGCGCTGAAGCGCTATCGCGCCGACGGGCTCGACATGACCGACGAGGTGCCGCACGACCAGTTCGCCCTCATTCATGGCGAGCTGGCCGCCGAATACCGCAGCAACCCGGAGCTCGGCATCTTCTACATCGGCTTCAACGAGGAGCGGCCGCCGTTCAAGGACAATCCGGCGCTGCGCCGGGCGCTCAGCCTGGCGATCGACCGGCCGCTGCTGGTTGCGAAGGTGGTCGGCGGCGGCACCGTGCCGGCCTACGGCTGGATCCCGCCCGGCATCAAGGACTATCCGACCCTGGTGCCGTGCTGGGCGGAGCTGCCAACGGCCGAGCGGCTGAAGCTGGCCCGCGCCGCCTATGCCGAGGCCGGCTATGGACCCGGCAAGCCGCTCACGCTGTCGCTGCTCTACAATACCAGCGAGAACAACAAGAAGATCATGATCGCGGTCGCCGGCATGTGGAAGCAGGCGCTGGGCGTCGAGGTCACGCTGGAGAACCAGGAGTTCAAGACCTTCCTCGACACCCGCAAGCAGAAGAAGGCGACCGAGGCGTTCCGCGCCGCCTTCATCTCCTTCTACGACGATCCGGCACCGCTCGCGGAATCGCTCGTCTCGACCTCGGCCTATAACGATCTGGGCTACCAGAACCCCGCCTATGACGCGCTATACGCCCAGGCGAACGCGGCGGCCACGCTCGCCGAGCGTTATCGCCTGTTCGCCAAGGCCGAGGCCGTGGCGCTGGCCGACCAACCGGTGGCGCCGATCTTCTTCTACGCGGCCGAGCACCTGATCAAGCCCTACGTCACCGGCTGGCAGCCGAGCCCGCGCGACAGCTACCGCAGCCAGGACCTGACGGTCGCACCGCATTAGCCCTGCCTGCCGCCGGGAAGCGGCGGGGCCAATCGGTCCGCCACCAACCAGCGTACGACCGGCACGGATCCATGATAGGCTCCCGCCCCGTCATGTCCTTCGCCCGCACCTTGGTCCTGCTACCGGCCCTGCTCGCCGCCCTCCCCATCCCTGCACCCGCCCTGGCGGAGCCGCTCGAGGCCTGCTTCGTCACTTGGCCGCCTTATGAGCAAACGATCGACGGCAAGCCCGCGGGACTTACCGTCGACATCATGGCCGAGGCGGCCCGGCGCGCCGGCTATCAGATCCGGTTCACCGAACGGCCATGGCGGCGCTGCCTGGCCGACGTCGCCGACGGTGCCGCCGACCTGTTCCTCGACGGTTCGGACCATCCGGAGTACCTGCGGGGCCGCAACCCGACCGCCGCCTTCGTCAATGCCTTCTTCGTGCGCACCGACGATCCGTTGCGGCGCTACGACGGTGTGGCGGCGCTCGAAGGCCGCAGCATCGGCCTGGTGCGCACCTACACATATCCGGCCGAGATCCGCGATCTTCCCGGCCTGCAGCGCAACCTGGCGCCGGAGACGGACGAGCAGCAGGCAACCATGCTGGCCGCCGGCCGGTTCGACCTGCTGCTGGGCGATCTCGTCAATATCCGCGCGCTTGCGGCTGCCGATCATCTAGCGATCCGCAGCCTGTCGCCCGCCTTCAGCGTCACCCCGCTCTACCCGCATTTCGGCCAGGGCGCGGCCCTGCCGATGCACCGGATCGACGAGGCGTTGGGCGCCATGCAGGCCGACGGCACGATCGACCGGATCTACCGCGCCCGCATCGGCACCGGCCTCGGCGACCTGCTCGCCGGCAGGCTCCAGCCCGCCCGTTCCGAAATGGAACCTTGACAGGCCCGGCCGGCCATTCGACTCTCGGTCGGATCGGCAGAAGGGATCGGTCCGCATCATGCGCTGGGACATGCTCGACGAGGAGGCCTGTTCGGTCGCGCGCACCGTCTCGGTGATCGGCGACCGCTGGAGCCTGCTGATCCTGCGCGACTGTTTCCTCAAGGTCCGCCGCTTCGAGCAGTTCCAGGAGCGGCTGGGCGTCACGCGCCATGTGCTGGCCGACCGGCTGAAAAAGCTGGTCGCGACCGGCGTGCTCGAGCGCCAGGCCTACCAGGACCGTCCGGCCCGCTATGAATATCGCCTGACCGAAAAGGGTTATGCGCTCTATCCGGTGCTGATGGCGCTCGTGCATTGGGGCGACACCCATGGCGCCCATGGCCGGCCGCGGCCGGTGCATTACCGGCACCGGACCTGCGGCGCGCTGCTGGACCCGGTCATGATCTGCTCCGAATGCCGCGAACCGCTGAGCGCCCGCGACGTAATGGTCGAGCCCGGCCCCGGCCTGCCGGAAGGACACGGCCTGCTCGATCCGGCGCTCGGCCGGAGCGGCTAAACCGGCTTCAGCGGCCGCCCAGTTCCAGTAGATTTCCCTCTGGGATCGACATGGAAATATCATGGATCTGTCATCCGGCGGGTTCTGGACAGATGGCAACGGCGGCCAGTATTCTTGCAGGTTCAATGAATGATCTGGTCCTGTCCCTCGGATGGATCGCCCAGCGCGGCGGGCTCCCAGGCGGATAGGATGATCTGAGGAACCCGCAGAATGTTGACGAATCCGGAACCTGAGCTCGCGCAGGTTCACGCCGCCGGGGCGCCTGCCCACCGGTTCCGCCCAAGCGAATACACGGCTTTTCTTATCCAGGCCCTCCGCAGCGCTCCGGCACGTGTCCGCGGCGCGCGCGTGCTCGAGATCGGCTCGGGCAGTGGGGTGGTGCTGGCCGCGCTCGGCGCGCTCGGCCCCGCCTCGCTCTGCGGCATCGACGTCGAGCATGAGGCGATTCAGGAGGGCACGCGCCTGCTGCGCGCGCTCGGCTACGACGATAGGGCCGAGTTCCACCGCGGCGACATGTGGCTGCCCGTGGCCGGCCGCCGCTTCGACATGATCGTCGCCAATCTTCCCCACTTCCCGACCGAGCGCGGCGATTTCGCCGGGCGCTTCCCGACCTGGAGCGACGGGGGCCGGGACGGGCGCCGCCTGCTCGATCCGTTCCTCCGCGGCGTTGTCGCGCATCTGGCGCCCGGCGGTCACGCCGTCATCACCCACAATGCGTTCGTCGGGCTCGAGCAGTCGCGCGATATGGTCGTGCGAAGCGGCCTCTCGTTCCGGGTCGCTGGAACAATGCTGCTCCACATCCCCGGCGAGAAGCTCGATCGGATGACGCGCAGCGTCCTGCGCGCCGAGGAAGGGCGCTCGATCCATCACTTCGGCGCCTACGCCTTCGCCGAGATGCACATCGTCGAGATCGGCAAGCCCGATACGCTGGGCTGACATGGTCGTGCCGTCCCGCACTGCCCGGGCGCTTGCCCAGGCCCTTGCCTGCCTGCTGGTCCTCGCCGCGTTTGCCATCGCAGCGCCCGGCGCGCGCGCCGATGAAGCCCCGTCGCCCGACACGGCCCTCGCGCGCCTGCTGGACGAGGCGCGCGCCGGCATCCCCGGCGCCTGCGCGGCACCGGACGCCGACCGTCTCGTTCGCGTGCTCTGCGCGGGAAGCATCCGCGTCGGCGTGCGGGCGGACTATCCGCTGTTCGCGGCGGGGGCGGTCCGCAGCGGCTACGAGATCGATCTGGCGCGCGCCATCGCAGACAGGCTCGGCGTCGGCGCCGAGTTGGCGACGGTGAAGTCCTCGAACCGCATCGCCCTGCTCGCCGAGGACCGCATCGACGTCGCCATCGCCACCATGGGCCACACCACGCTCCGCGACGGCCAGGCCCGCTTCGTCCGGCCGCATTACTATCGATCGGAAACGGTGCTGGTCGGACCGCGCGAGCTTGCGGTCACGAGCTGGGCCGACGTCGCGGGGCGGACGGTCTGCGTGACCATCGGCAACGGCTCGAACGCCGAACTGTCGTCCCACGGTGCCCGCCTCATGCTGTTCGAGAGCCCGGAGCAATTGCTGGACCGCCTGCGCGCCGACGCATGCTCGCTCATCGCTCAGGACGACAGCTTCTTCGCGGCATCCTTCGCGGACCCGGCCTTCGCATCGCTCTACGACCGGAAGCTCGGCTTTGCGCCAGTGCCCTGGGGCATGGCCGTCGCCCAGGCCGGTGGCGAACGGCTGGCCCGCGCGCTCGCGCTGACCAGCCAGATCTTCCACCGCGACGGCGTCTTTCTCGATATCGCCCGCGCGAACCATATCGCGACCGGATTCTTCGAGGAGCAGCAGGCAATCTGGCACCGCCCGGAATGCGATACGGCGACGGGAAGCGCCAACCCGTCCTGCGTGCTGCCGCCGCTGGCCAGCGATCTGGGGCCCACGCGCGTGGCGGACCGCGTCGCGGCCGCCGAGGCCTGGCTCTCGCAGCGAACCGGCATCACCCTGTCGCTGCCGATGCTGAAGACGATGCCGGCCTGGCGGATGTTCCGGACCGGCCTTATCAACTCGCTCGTCCTCGTCGCAGGCGCGATCGCCTCGACCCTCGCCTTCGCGCTGGCCTTCGGCGCGGCACTCGGCGCGCGCGAGCGTTTCCTGCGACTGGCCGTGCGGCTGCTGACGGTCGCGCTGCAATCCTCGCCGATCGTCCTGACCCTCGTCATCGCGGCAGCACTCGCCAACGCCATCGCATCCTATTCGTCGCCGGTGGCACTGGCCGCGTCGATCCTGGCGCTCGGCCTGACCAACGGCAGCTATGCCGGCCAGGCGATCTCGGAGGCGACGCTGACGCTCCGCGCGGAAGCGGCCTCGGATCCGGCGGGTGGGCGGGATCTCTTCCTGCGCGCCGTGCGCCGCTCGGCGACGCAGATCATGGCCTTCGTCATCAACGCCACCAAGGGCACGCCCATCGCGAGCTTCATCGGCGCGCCCGAGCTGCTGAGCGCGCTCACCGACATCAGCTCGTTCTCGAGCGAGCGCGCGACGACCTACTGGATCCTGCTGATCTTCTATACGGCGGTCGTGATCCTGGTCGTCTGGCTGTGCACGGCGCTTCGATCCTTCCTCGAACGCCGCGGCGTCCCGACATGATGTCGCTGATCGACCACCTGTCGCCGGATTTCCTCGGCCGCCTGCTCGCCGGCATGGCGCTCAACTTCGCGATTGCGGGCACCGCGCTCGCGCTGGGGCTCGCCCTGGGCGTGCCGCTCGCCCTCGCCCGCGTCTCGGGCGGTTTGGCCGGTGCCGCTTCCGCCCTGGTCGTCACGTTCCTGCGCGCGGCGCCGACCTTCGTCGTCATGTTCTTCCTGCTGAACGTCGTCCCGCGGGAGATGAGCCTCTTCGGGACGGCGCTGTCGCTCTCCGGTACCACGGCCGTGGCGCTTTCCCTGGTCCCCTATTCCACCGCCTACGTCGCGGACAGCGGGGCCGAGGCGCTGCGCCAGTTGCGCCTCGGCTCGACGCCCGCAGCACTGCTGTTTCTGCCCAATGTCGCGCGCGCCTTCTTCGTGCTGGTCATGTCGTCGAGCGCCGGTGCCGCGATCGGCGTCACGGAAGGCATCACGGTCATCCTGCGCCAGGCGGAACGGCTGCCCGCCCTCGGCGATCGGCTGGCACTGTTCGCCGTCGGCATCCTGTGCTTCGGCGCCACGCTCCAGGCCGGTTTCGCTGCCGTGAACCTCCTGCGCCGCCATCTGAACCGCGTGGCGCTGCGCCGGCTGACCGTCCAGCCGGGACCTTATCGGACAGAATCCCCATGAGTGACCGAGCGCGCCGCATTCCCTTGCGCTTCGCCCGCCCTGCCCTGCTGGCCCTGGCGCTCGCGATCGCCGCCTTCGCCGTCATCCGCGCGATCCCGCCGAGGCAAGTCACGATCGAGACCGGGCCGGTCGGCGGCAGCTACTACAAGACGGCGCTCAAGTACCGGGACGCGCTGCAGAAACGCGGCATCGCCGTAAACCTGCGCGCGAAGGCCGACTCGCTCGAGATCGTCGGCGACGTCGACCGCGACGGAGCGGGCGTCGACATCGGCTTTACCGCCCAGGCTGTGCAGCGCGACCGATTTCCCCACACCGCGTCCGCCGGCGCGATCGAGCTCCAGCCGCTGTTCATCTTCTATGCGGCCGCGCTCGGCGAGATGACATCGCCGAGCGGCCTGCACGGCAAGCGCATCGTCATGCCGGACGAGCGCAGCGCCACGAGCGAGGCGGCGCTGCGCGTGCTGCGCCTCTACGGCGTGACCGCGGAGAATTCCCGCATTGCCTTCATGCCGCTGGTCGATGCGGCGCGCGCGCTCAAGGCCGGCGCGTTCGATGCGGGCCTGTTCATGCTCGATCCGTCCAACGCGCTCGTCGTCGAGCTGGCCAAGACCGATAGGCTTCGGCTGCTCAGCCTCAGCGACGGGCTTGCGGTCTCGCGCCTTCTGCCGTTCCTGCATCCGACGATCCTGCCGCACCGTGTCTACGACGTCGAAGGCGACATCCCGCCGAACAACGTCGAGGTCGTGGCCGCGAAGGTGAATGTCGTCGTCCGCAAGGACATCCGGCCCGCGGTTCTCTACACCTTGCTCGACGCCATGAACGAGGTGCACAGCGACGCCACACTCGTCAGCGACGCCGGCGAGTTCCCGTCCGTCGTTGGCACCGAGCTTCCACCGCATCCCCTGGCAAAGGAATACGCGAAGACGGGCGCGCCCTGGTTCTACCGGGATCTTCCGCTGCCGCTGGCGTCCGTGATCGATTCCTACCTGATCATCGGCATCGCCATCTTCCTGGCGACCGAGGTCTTCAAGTCCTCCAAGTATCTGAGCGAACTGGTCGAGTTCGTCGTGGACCACCTGTGCCTCGGCGTCCTCGCGCATATCGAGCGCAAGACCAGGCCCGGTCGCCCCGTCGGCAAGCTCCAGTTCTTCCTCGTGCACATCGCCGAGCGCGCGATGTCGCGCACCAGCAAACGCAAGCGAAGCCAGGAACTGATCGGCCGGATCAGGAACCACGCCACCCGAACCGCCGACTGAGCACCCGCGACGTCCCGGTCGGGCCCGGCCCGGTCAGCCGTGGGCGGGGCTCAAGCCCAGCCTCGCCCGCGCCTCGGCCGGCGTCGCCGCCCGCCGGCCGTGCCGCTCGGCCGTCGCGACCGCCAGCTTGACCAGTTCGGCATTGCTCGAGGCCAGGCGTTCCTTGGTGATGCGGATATTGTCTTCGAGGCCGGTGCGGATGCCGTCGGCACCGCGCGCCAGCGCCCATTCCATGACGCGGGACTGGTTGGGCCCGATACCGGCAGCCATCCAGGTCGCCTTGGGCAGGACACGGTGGATTTCGCCCACCATGATCTCCAGGAGATGCTCGTCGGCCGGCAGCGCGTTCTTGACGCCCATGACCACCTGGACATGCGGCCGCTCGTCCATCAGGCCCGCTTCGATCAGGCGCACGGCGCCATGGATATGGCTGAGATCGAACAGCTCGATCTCCGGGCGGACGCCGTTGCTGCGCATCCGCGTGGCGAGATCTTGGACCAGGACGGCCGAATTCTCGTAGACGATGGTCGGGAAGTTGACCGAGCCGGTCGAGAGCGAAGCCATGTCGGGCTTGAGCTCGAGCGCGTTGCCGCGCGCCGACGGGTCGCGGCCGCGGCCGCCGGTCGAGAATTGCACGATCATCCCGGGGCAATGCTTGAGGATTCCCTCCTGCACCTGGCCAAACAGTGCCGGGTCGCTCGACGGGCTCTCGTCCGGATTGCGCACATGGATGTGCACGAGCGAGGCGCCGGCCTCGAAGGCCTCGTGGGTGCTCTCGATCTGCTCCGCCGGCGTCACCGGGACGGCCGGGTTGTCCTTCTTGCGCGGTACGGAGCCGGTGATGGCGACGGCGACGACGATGGGATCGGACATGGTGCACCGTTTCGGTTCGAGGTTGGCGACGGGCATTCGAAGTAAAGCATGCTGCCGCAGGTGCCGGCCATGGCGTTCTGCCACGAACGATCGATCGTGGCGTTTGACACAACCGGACGTGCGCGGCCGATGTTAGTTTGACACCGTAGACACGTCCGTTCGGAACGCCTTTTCCCCGCCCAGGAGACGCGCCCATGGACCCGGTCATCGCCTCCGCCCTCACCGCCCTCGCCTCCGGCGCGCTCGCCATCGGCAAGGGCTTCGCCGACGAGGCGATCAAGGACGGCTACAAGCAGCTCAAGCATTTCATCGTGTCGCGCTTCGCCAAGGCCGAGCCGCTGCTCGACATGGTCGAGGAAGATCCGGAGTCCGAGAGCGAGCAGCGCGTGCTGGCCAAGCAGATCGCGCCGGCCGCGGGCGACGGCGAGCTCAAGACGCTGGCCGCCGCCCTGCTCGCGGCCCTCGAGGCCCGCAAGGACGTACCGGGGTTCCAGGCCCTGATCGACGTCAAGAAGATCGATGTCGCAAAGAAATTCGAGCTGTCCGACATCGTCCTGACCGGCGGGCTCATCAAAAGCGACGAGGTCAAGGTCGGCGAGGACTTTACCGTGAAGGGCATCCGGCAGGGCCAGCCCGCCGACGCAGAAAAAAAAACTTAAGCGACCGGGCGGTCGTCGCGGTCGGGACGTTTCGCGGCCGCGACATCATCGTCCAGTTCGGCCTCACGGGCACCGCCGAGAGCTTCCAGGTCTCGACCAAGCAATTCCTCTGGCGCTATCTCGGCACGCCCGAGAAGCCGATGCCCTTCGGCGGCCGAGCGGCCGAGATCGCTTCGCTGAACGCATGGCTCAACGATCCGGCGGCCCCGCGCAACATGCTGCTTTCGGCACCGGCGGGACGCGGCAAGACCGCGCTCCTGGTCCGTTGGGTCGAGCAGCTGCCACCGGATCTCAGGCGCGCCTTCATTCCGATCAGCATCCGCGCCGAGACCAACCAGGCGCGGGTGTTCTACGAGGCGCTCGCCAACCGCCTGGCCATCCTGCTCGGTGAATCGACACCCGCGACGCCGGTCGATCCCGTCACTTTCTTCAAGGAGCGGGTCAAGGAATATCTGGCGCGCTTCGAGAACCCGGCGCAGCCGTGCCTGGTGGTGATCGACGGGCTGGACGAGGCCACGGGTTGGCGGGTCACCGAGGCGCTGCTGCCGATCGAGCCGCCGGCCGGCCTGCGCGTGGTGGTCTCGGCCCGTTGGCTGGCCGGCGACGACCACGACCAGGACTGGCTGCGTCGCCTGGGCTGGAGCGTCGGCGAACGCACGGCGATCTCGCACGAGGTGCGGCCGCTCGACCGCGACGGCATCGCCGACGTGCTCGCCCGTATGGGCTACCCGCTCGCCCATCTCGCCGATGACGTCGATCTGGTCGGTGAGCTGCACCGGCTGACCGATCACGGCGATCCGCTGCTGGTGAAGCTCTATGTCGATGACCTGCTGGACCAGCCGGACGCCGCGGCCCGGCTGCAGCCGTCCGATCTGCAAAAGCTCAAGCCGGGCTTCCCCGCCTTCTTCAAGACCTGGTTCGACCATCAGAAGGATGCCTGGAACCAGGCCGGCCGTGCGCTCGACGAGGACCGGATCAACCTCATCCTCGCCATCCTCGGCTGTGCGCTCGGGCCGCTGATGCTGTCCGACATCGGCGCGGTGATCGACGCGGTGGCGCCGGGCGGTGCGCTCGTCACCTTGGATACGCTGGCACCCATCGAGCGCTTCGTCATCGGCGACGGCGTTTCCAGCGGCTTCGTGCTCGCCCACCCGAAGCTTGGCGACTATCTGCGCCATACGCGTTTCGCGAGTTCCGACATGGTCGCGCGCGTCGATGCCGGGTTCCTCGCCTGGGGGCAGCGGGTGCTGCGCGACGTCAACAGCCAGACCGGCGCCCCGGAGCGTGTGCCGCGCTACCTGCTGATCTATTATCTGCAGCATCTGCAGCACGCCGAGCATGCCCCGCTCGAGCGCTACCGGGAGCTCGCCGAAAACGGCTGGCGCCTCGCCTGGCAACGCGAGGAGGGCGGCGACCGCAGCTTCTCCGAGCAGCTCGAAATCTGCTGGCAGCGTCTCCTCGAGGCGGCCCGCGCCGATCCGGCCGCATTGCAACGGCCCTACATCGGGCTCGGCGGCCTGATCCATATCGGACTGTGCCTGAGCTCGATCCGCAGCGTCGCCACCGCCGTGCCGCCGAACTTCGTCGCCGAGATGGTGCGGCGGGGTTTCCTCGCGCCCCGTCAGGCGCTGTTCCTGTCGCGATTCCGCCTCGACAGCGAACGAGCCTGGGTCATGGAAGCGCTTGCTCCGGTTCTCGATGGGACGATGCTCGACGAAATGCATGCCGAGGCGCGCGGCATCCGGGACAAGCCGGCCCGGACGCGCGCGCTGCTGGCGGTGGCGCAACGCCTCGCCCCCGAGGACCGGGGCACGGCGCTTGAAGAGGCGATCATCGTCGCATGCGGCGACACCAACAACGAACACGCCCGGCTCGGCGTCCTCAGCAGAGCCGTTGAACTCGCACGCCAGCTGCCGCCCGCCGAAGCCGAAAAAATCTTCACCCTCGCCGCCCGCTTCGTTCCGCGCGAGCAACTGCCCCCGCGCGAGCTGCCGGCGCCGCCCGAATACGAAACGCCGCTCGAAGCCGAACCATCGATCGAGGCACCGGCGCCGAGCCTGCCCGCACCGGCAGACGCAGATCCGGGAACGGAGGACGGGGGCTTCTCGCTCGCCGAATTCGTCGGCGCCTTCTCCTGGTGGGAGTTCCACGATCGTCCCGAGCAGCGCGAGGTGGCCGACCGGCTGGCCCGCACAACGGCGTCCGCCGTTTCGGAAGACGATATGCGTGCCGCGCTCGACCTCGTACTGGCCTTGCATCAATATCAGCGTCCGCGGTTGCTTGCGGCCCTGGCGCCCCATCTGTCGGCCGACCTGCTGGCCCATGCGGTCGACGGCCTTTTCGACGATGACAGCCCCTACTGGCTGGGCGAGTCCCTCCCCGCTCTCGCGGCGTGCCTCGACCCGCCGGCGAGCGTTGCCCTGGTCCGGCGCCTGCTCGACCGGACGCCATTCGACTACTCGATCGCGTCGATCATCGCCCGTCTGATCCCGATCCTCGCCGATGCGGCTTGGCAAGATGTCTGGCCGCTCGTGGCAGCACTCCCCATCAGCTACGAGAAGATTGAGATTCTGGTGGCGGCGGCACCCAGGCTCTCGGCCGAACAGACCGCCGAACTTGTCGACGGCGTGCTCAAGCCCACGCCAACGGAGTGGTCGAACAACTATCTTCGCGGCGAGACCATCACCCGCCTGCGCGCCTTGCTGCCGCCCGAGCAGCTGCGCCGCATTCTCGAAGCGGCCTTCCGGACGGAGAGCTACGACGACAGGCGCTTGCTGGAATGCATCGCGCCCGCACTCCCCCGCGATCTGCTCGAGGAGGCATTGACGCGCGCGCTCGCAACGGAGAGCTCCTGGGAGCAGCGCAGCCGCCTGGCCCCACTGCTGTCGCCGCTCGCCGAAACCGCCCCCGAGCTGCTCGAACGCATCATCGAGGCCTCGCGCGAGATCCCAGACACCTATAACCGGCTTTCCCTCGTCGACCTGATGCTGCCGCATCTGACCGAAGAGCGGCGGCGCGAGGCCATCGAAGAAGTGCATCGCATCGCGCTCGAAATCGGCGACCGCCCGACGGTGGCGCTCGCCCTCGCGGCACTCGGAGAGGTGCCGGATCTGGAGCAGACAGCGCCGACCGGGCCCTGGTCGGTGCTGCTCGAGGAGCGTAAGGCAGCCGAAGAGGACATCTTGAGCATGGCCCTGATCGCTCTGCTGCCCCAGCTCGATGCGGAATGCGCCCGGTCGCTGCTGGCCCAGACCCGGCGGCGCAGCGAACGGCTCGACGAGGACGCGCGCCGCATCATCACCCTGATCACGGCGCTCTGCCCCAAGCTCGACAGACTGGCCGGCGAGACCTTCGTCACCGAAGCGCTGCGGGAGCTCGAAGCGCAGCCGGACGACAAGAACGCGGAGGGCTACGCCGCGTTCGGGCTCATGCTGCTGTTCTCGCCCTATCTCCGTGCCGACGCGGCCGAACGGCTGGTCGCGCGCGCGGCGAGGCTGATGCGCGACGAAGCGGCCGAGGCGAACGGCCGTGCGGCCTTGGCCGGGCTCCTGGCGATCGCGCCGCGCGTCGGGTTCGATATCGCCGCCGAGGCGATTGCGTTCGTGCGCGCCGCCATCGGCGCCGAAGACACGGCGCCGGCGGTGCGTGCGAACCTGATCGCGGCCCTCGGCATGTCCTCGAAATTCACCAAGGCGGAAATCCAGGCGCTCGACCAAGGGCGGACGGAGCTTGCGGTGAACGAGAACCAGATGCAGGAGGGTGACCTCGTGGACCTGGTCAGATTCGGCATCCTGCCCTACCTCGATGGGCAACCGCTCCTCGCGCGCGGGCTCGAGCTCCTGTCCCGGCTTTCGCAGCTGCGGCGGGTGCCGGCCCTCGTGCTCCTGGCGCTCGCGGAGGGACGCTGGGGCGACACACTCGGCCTGCGCCCGGCGATCAGCGGCGGCATGCCCGCGCGCAGCATGCTGGAACGGCTGGGCGGCCCGCATGCCGTCGCCGAGACCGTGGCCGCCATCAAGGCCGTGGCCCGCTGGTGGCCGTAAGTCCGCATAGAATTATGCTTAATAGCCGGTTAATTGTCTTGCAGCTGTCACGTTAAATTCAAGATCCCCTGCTACCCCTGGAGGTCTCCCAAGCCCCTTCGAATGCCGATCCGCGCCCGCGCATTCCCGCGACCGTCTGGGTATCGGAAATCCCGCGACACCTCTGGGGGAACTCCATAATGGCTGAACGAAATTGGCTGCGCGCCGGATCATCGGCGCTCGCACTGCTTGCCATGCTGCAACCTTTCATGGCCGTCGCCGCCTCGGGCGCGCAGGTCGAGGCGGCACCCCGGTCGAGCGCCGAGGTCCAGAAATTCGCGAGCAATCCGGCGCGCGAGCCGTTCCTGTCCGCCACCGAAAAGCTGGCGCTGCTGCGCCAGAAGGTGAAATACGTCTTCGTGCTGTTCCAGGAGAACCGCTCGTTCGATTTCTATTTCGGCACATATCCGGGGGCCAACGGCCTGTTCTCGAAGAAGCCCGGCGCCACCGCCGGCTTCGTGCAGCCGCTCGTCGGCACCGACGGCAAGATCGGCACGATCCAGCCGTTCCTGATCCCCGAGACGGTCAAGGACGTGAACGGCAAGACCGTGCCGATCTATTCGGCCGACACGGATTCGGTCGACCATTCCCATAAGGGCATCGACAACAGCCTGAACGTCGATCGCTATGGCATCGCGGCCAACAACCGCTACGCACTCAACGAAGAGGGGCTGACGACCAAGAACGGCAAGATCGTCTCGCTGGCGACCGGGCTGCCGCCGACCGCCAACCCGACGCTGGTCCAGAAGCAGCGCGGCGAGCTGGTCATGGGCCATGTCGATTGCACGGCGGCGCCGTTCCTGTGGCAGTACGCTGACCGCTTCGCGCTCTTCGACAATTTCCGCCAGACCATCATCGGGCCGTCGACGCCGAACGCGATCGCCATGATCGCCGGCCAGTCCGGTGAGACCCAGTGGGCGCTGCATCCGGCGCAGGCGAGCAGCAACAGTGCCAGCTCGGCGGTGGCGACCAGCGGCGGCGAGCCGATCGTCGGCGATCCCGGGCCGTTCGCCGGCTCGAACCTGGACTTCTCCAAGGTGAAGCCGCCCTATAACCCGGGCGACGAGAACCCGGCCACGCCGGCGTTCAACCAGACCTATGCCTCGCTGCCGCTCTCGTTCATGGGCGGCAAGATCGACGAGACGATCCAGAGCGACGAGAACCCGGCCTTGGACCTGCTCGACGTGCAGGACGACATCAAGGCGATCTGGGGCCGGCACCTGAGCCCGGTCTCCTGGGGCTGGTACCAGGAAGGCTATGATCACGAGCGGACGGACACGGGTGCCGCCGCGAGCCATGCCAGCTACATCATCCACCACAACGGCCCGCAGTATTTCGGCTATGTCGGCGACAATCCCAAGGTCGCGTCCAACCTGCACGGCCTCGGCGACTTCTTCAGCGATGTCACCGACAAGAAGCTGCCGTCCAAGGGCGGCGTCTTCTATGTGCGCGGCGGCTACGCCAACAATGACGGGCTGAAGCCGGTCGACCAGAACCCGGCGGTCCAGGCGAACTTCATCGGCGACGACGACCATCCGGGCTATTCCGACCTGCAGATCAGCGAGGCGCTGCTCGCCAACGAGATCAACGCGATCGCCGCCAGCCCCTATTGGAAGGACAGCGCGATCATCATCACCTACGACGAGACCGACGGGCTCTACGATCACGAGGCGCCGGTCATCCGCTCGCACGATCCCGAGGGCGCGCCGCTCGGTGCCGGGCCGCGCATCCCGGCGATCGTCATCTCGCCCTATGGCCAGGCGCACGTGATCTCGCACGAATATTCCGAACATGGCTCGGTCATCAAATTCATCGACCGGCTGTTCGACCTGACGCCGCTCGCCTTCCTGCCCGACGAGGCGAAGGCGCGCGCCCTCGGCAAGCAGGAATTCGGCCAGGACAATCTCGGGCCGTCCGACGGCTATCCGAGCCAGGGCGACCTCTCGAGCGCCTTCGACAATGCCCGCCTGACCGGCGCCGCAGCACCGCTGCCGGCCGACTATGCGATGATCGCCGACAGCAGGGTGAAGCACCTGCCGCACGACGATGGCCAGGGCTGCTACGCGCTCAACATCGTGCCGACCGACTATGCCGGCGGCAAGCTGCTCGACCCGGCACCGGCGGATTTCAACCCGCGGCCGGGCACGACGCCGGGCATCCCGACCGCGGGCACCTGGACGCCGTAAGCCGCCCGCGCCGGCATCGGGACCGGGCCTCGGCGCCCGGTCCCGTATTCTTCCCCACTCCAATCCCGCGGGAACGCTCATGCGCAGAATTCTTCTAGGCGCCCTGGCGCTCGCCGGCCTCGTGGTCGCGAGTGCCCGGGCCGAGGCCGGCGCCGCGCTGGACCGGATCCGAGCGACCCATGTCCTCGTCTGCGGCACCCCGACGACCGTCGACGACTATGCCAAGACCTGGACCCACGGCAACCTGCAGCGGCTGGCAGCCGACCAGTGCCGCGCGCTCGCGATCGCGACCCTGGGCCCGCACGGCAAGGCGCGGCTGATCGGCTATCCCGAGCGCGGCCAGGGCCTGGCCGCGCTGCGGGCCGGCCGGATCCAGGTGCTGCTCGGCGACACGCCCGATCCGGCCGATGCGGCGCTCTATCGCGTCGCCTACGGGCCGAGCCTGTTCGAGGATGGCCAGGGCTTCCTGGTGGCGCGCAGCGCCGGCATCCGGACCCTCGAGGATTTCGCCGGTCGGCAGGTCTGCTTCATTGCCGGCACGGCCGCCGAGCGGCGGCTGGTCGCGGCATTCCAGGCGCGCGGCATCGATTTCCTGCCCTTCCCGTTCGAGGAAATGGGCGAGATGGAGGCAGCGCTCGTCACCGGCCATTGCGCCGCCATCACCGCCGATCGCTCGGCCCTCGCGGTCATGCGCACCGGCTTCCACGCGCGCATCGGCGATTTCGTGATCCTCGACCAGACCATCTCGCAGGAACCGCTGGCGCCGGTCTATCGCCGGGGCGATCCGGCCTGGGCGGCGATCGTCGACGGCACGATCCGAACCCTGGCCGAAGCCGAGGCCCTGGGGGTGACCCAGGCGAATTTCGACGCGATGAAGCAGAGCGACGACCCGGCCGTCGCGGCCCTGCTGCGGACCCGCGCCGCGCCGGCCATCGCCGCTGTCGGCAACGCGGGAGAGATCTTCGCCCGCGACCTGGGCGAACACTCGCCGCTTCACCTGGAACGGCAGGCGGAGCTTGTGCCGTCCGACGCGGCTGGGTCGCTACCGCGTTAAGCCCAGTCTTCCCGCCATTCCCGCGCAGGCGATGGCGGACATGCATATCCAAACATTATCTTTCGATTCCAATATGTTAGTTTAGAAATTCCGTCATGCCCGGGCTTGACCCGGGCATCCACGCGCCGTCGCTCGAGCCCTCTGAGGACGCGAATTCGTGTTGCCCAACCACGTGGATGGCCGGGTCAAGCCCGGCCATGACGATGAAAAACGTCTAACCATCCAAAATTAAACAGAAAGATATGCACTTGGCCCGGCGAAGGCGGGAATGACAGAAGAGGATATTCCCAAAAGCCCCGCGGGCCGCCCGGCGCTACGGCACCGGCTTCGCCGCCCCGCTCGCGACCGCTGCGTCGAGCAGCTTCGCCATCTTCACGTCGCCATCGTGGGCCACGCGCGACTGCTCGCGGCCAAGCCGCTCCTGCTGGCTGCCGAGCCGCGCCTGCTGGGCCGAGAGGTGGCCCTGCTCGCGGCTCAGCTCCTTCTGCTGCTGGGTGAGGTCGGCCATCGCCTGCTTGTAGTCCTGCTCGACCGCGGTCCGGTCGCCGGCCGCTTCGTCGAGGTCGCTGAGCGACGCCTTGACCGCGGCGGCCGACTGCTCCGCCATCTTCTGGGAATAGCGCCGCGCCGCCTCGCTCATCTGGCGCCCGAGGTCGCCCATCTGGCGGCCGATGTCGGCCTGTTGCTGGCTCAGTTCCCTCTGCTGGTCGGCCACGTCCCGCTCCTGGTCGGCGACGTCGTTCGCCGGGTTGAACAGTTCCGCCGCCTTGGCGACCAGGGCCGGATCGGTGATGCCATAGAGCGTGCCGTCGCGCAGGAACAGGATGGCCTCGGCGCCGACCTTGTCGCGCGCGGCGACCAGCCGCTGCAGATCCGCGCCGCCGGCACTGATCATGCTGTGGCCGCCGACGAGGATGGCGAAGGGCTGGGTGTCGACCGCCCCGCTCGCCGCCGCCGGCAGCGGCGGAATGGCCGGGATCGGTGGGATCGCGGGCATGGCCGGCATGGCGGGGAGGGCCGGAATGGCGAGCCCCGGCACGAGGGCGGCGGCACGGGCGTGCCACGAGGTGCCGCCCATCAGCAGCACGCCGGGCAGCAACGCCGCCGCCAGTAGCATCCGCCGCCAGAGCGTGAGCGCCACGGCGGGAGCGGCCTGGGACAAGATGCGCTCGACCCGCTCCTTGAGCAGCGCCGGCCGTGCCATGGCGATGCCGGCCGGCACGCCGCGGGCGCCGGCAGCGATATCGAGCAGGATCTCGGCATAGCGCACCCGGTCGCCGACGCCGCGGATCGCCGCCTCGTCGCTGGTCGTCTCGGCAAGCGACGCCAGCCGCACCTGCAGCCACCAGGCGAACGGGCTGAACCAGAAGACGGCGCTATGAAGCTGGCTCAGCACCTGGACCGTGAAATCATGATGCTCGATATGCGAGCGCTCATGCCCCATCACCGCCCGGCGCTTCGCCGCCGACCAGGTGATGAACGAGATCGGCACCAGGATGACCCGGCCGAAGGTGACCGGCGCCAGGATCCGCGCGGTGACGCGGACATCCGCGCCTGCGGTCCAGTCGGCACGGATCGGCCGCGCGTCGCGCACGATCCGCCAGGTCACCAGCAGCCCGGTCAGGAGCCGCAGCACCAGCACGGTCGCGACCAGGCCGTAGATCACCGGCGCCAGGTCGAGCCAGGACCAGCCGGGGGCCGCGCCCGGCAGATGGGGCACCCGCAGCGGCGGCAGCGCGTGATCCGTGCCCAGGATGACATGGGGCAGCATCACGACATGGTACGGCAGGCGCACGAGCGTCATCTGCATCAGCAGCGGCATGAGAGAGGACGCCGCCAGCACGGTGACCCAGGCGGTCATCTCGACCTGCGGGTTGCCGACGCGCGCGAGCCGGAGGCCGGCGCCGACGGCGAGACCGAGCAGCAGCGACCGGACGGCGGCCTCGGCCAGCAATGCCATCATTTCCCCTGCTCCTTCTTGGCCCGCTCGATCCGCGCCGCCAGCGCCCGCAATTGCGCGTCGTCGAGCAGCGCCTGGTCGACCATGCCGACCAGCACCTCTTCCATCGAGCCGTTGCAGAACCAGTCGACGATGCGCTTCACCGCCTTCGCCGCCACGTTCTGCCGCGCCTCGGTCGCATGGAAGATGAAGGTGCGCTGGTCGACCGTATGACTCAAGTAGCCCTTGTCCTCGAGCCGGCGCAGCACGGTGCGGACGGTCGATTCCTTGGGCGCGCGCGGCAGCCGCTCGCGCACGGCCTCCGCGGTCATCGGCCCCTCGGTCCAGATGAGCTGCATGGTCTCGAGTTCGAGATCGCCCAGATCGGGCGGCGTATGGGCCATGGCGTTCGCTACCTCCCGTAATGCTACAACTTGTAACGCTACACGGAAGCGCGGTCAAGAACGATGCCATCGAATCCAGGGCGAACGAGGTCGGCGCCCTATCCGTGTCATCCGTTTTGGAAAGTCGCTGCCCAGTCAGGAAAGACGCAACGGCGAACCAAGGCCATCCTGTAACGGCCCAGGCACGCTCGTTCGGACGGGAGGCGCTCGGCACCTCCCGTCCATCGCATCACTCAAAGCTCTTGCTCAGACGAGACTTGAGGAAGGTCTCCCGATAGTCACCGTTCGGCCTATCCCAGCGGTCTATGTCCGTGTTCTCCGGAACCCACGAGACGCGCTTGCCGACCTGTGTCCAACGCTCGAGCTTCTCGCTCACGGACTCTGCGTAGGATCGGACAGGACAGCAGATGTTGAGCCAGACATCGACGGCGTAGGCCTCGATATTCAACGCCAAGCCGCTCAGGTCCCTGACCGTCTTGCCGTCAATCGCTGAAATCGCCTTCGCTGTTCCTATGACGCACAAGGCATGGTCCATCGGGTCGAGGTCCATCAGCCACGAATGCGCCTGTTTCTGCTCCGCGCGGTAACACGCCATGCTCGCGAGTTCGCTGCAATTCAGAACGGCGGCGTTCATCCGCCATAGCGCATGACCTGTGGCGATGAAGGCGGGGCGGCCCGCCGGTATTTCGCTGCTACCGGCGAGCGTAAAGGCGGCCATCCGTTCCCGGCCATGGACCCCGTGCCCGGCATTGGCGAACACGTTTCGTCGCGCTCGCTTCGGAAGCAGGTCGTCCGGCACGGCGCCCAGATCATACCCCTTGTTCGTGGATTTGAATGGACTCGCCTTGTAGCGTTGGCGGACCTCGTCGAATACAAAGTTGGCCGCATCTCCAAGTGACATAGTACCTCTCAAGAGACGAATGACATCTTTTGAATCACCGAACTTCACTCCTTGAGCTTCTAGGTTCTCTTCAATACTGCGACGTTGCAAAACGGCTGTATTGGGTTACAGCCGCAATATCTTGCCTGCAAATCGCCGCGCGGTGCGAAAGACGCTGATGGGCTTGGCACCCGCAGTGGGGCCGATGGCGCGTCGCATCAGCCATGCCGCACCGGCATTCGACGGATTGGTCCAATCATCCGATGATTTGGAGAATTCCGGAGGAGACGACATGGCGATGGAACAGGCGGTCCGGCGGACCCTGGTCGATGCGGCGCTCGAGGCCCTGAAGGCCGAGCTCGCGACCGGCAACTGGCCCTTGGGCACGCGCATTCCGATCGAGCCGGAGCTGGCGCTGACCCTGGGCGTCAGCCGCAACACGGTGCGCGAGGCGGTGCGCGTGCTGGTCCATGCCGGCATGCTGGAGACCCGCCAGGGCGACGGCACCTATGTCCGCTCGCTGACCGACGGCGGCGACATGGTGCGCCAGCTCGCCCGCGCCTCGCTGCGCGACCGGCTGGAGGTCCGTGCCGGGCTCGAGATCGAGGCGGCCCGCCTCGCCGCCCTGCGCCGGACCGAGCCGGACCTCGTCCGCATGCGCGCTGCCCTCGACGCGCGCGGCGAATGGCCCGGACCCGGCGATCTCGACCGGTTCGTGGACCATGACCTGGCGTTCCACCAGGCGATCGTGGACGCGACCCACAACCCAGCCCTGGTCGCCGTCTACGGCTTCTTCTCGGCCGAGGTGCGCCAGTCGATCCGCCAGTCGGCCGAGGATGCGCAAGTGCCCGACCCGAGCCTCGACGATCACCTGGCGATCCTCCACGCCATCCGCGACCAGGCGCCCGAACGGGCCGCCGCCGCCGTGCGCCAGGTGCTGCAGCCGATGATCGCGACCCTGGGCGGCCTGATCGCCGGAGACAGGCCATGAGCGCCGCCCTCAAGCAGCCGCTGCCCACGCCGCCCCGGACGCCGGCGCCGGCCCCCGGCCTCACCCGCGTGCAGTCGATCGCCATGATGCTGGGCATGGTGCTGGTCGGGCTCAACCTGCGCCCGGCCCTCTCCGGCGTGGCGCCGCTCTTGGGCGAAATCCGCGGGCAATTGGGCCTGTCGACCGCGTTCGGCGGGCTGCTGACCACGGCGCCGGTGCTGTGCCTGGGCCTGTTCGGGCCGGCCGCTCCGCGCCTCGCCCGCCGCTTCGGCATCGAGACCACGGTGCTGGCGGTCATGCTGCTGCTCGCCTTCGGCACGGCGCTGCGCAGCCTCGGCGGTGCGCCGCTGCTGTTCCTGGGCGCGATCCTGTGCGGCGCCTCGATCGGCATCATCGGCGTGCTGCTGCCCGGCCTGGTCAAGCGCGACTTTCCGGACCGGATGGGGCTGGCGACCGGCGCCTATACCATGGCGCTGTGCTTCGGCGCCGCGGCCGCGGCCGGCTTGACCGCCCCGGCCGAGCATTGGCTGGCCGGCCTCGGATTTTCCGGCAGCTGGCGACCGGCCCTCGCGATTTGGGCCGTTCCGGCGCTCATTGCCGCCATCGTCTGGGCGCCGCAGCTCGCCCGCGCCCGGCGTGCGCCGGCGGCGATGCGCCCGCCGGTCCGGGGCCTGTGGCGCCAGCCGCTCGCCTGGCAGGTGACCTTGTTCATGGGCCTGCAGAGCTCGCTGTCCTACTGCGTGTTCGGCTGGCTCGCCCCGATCCTGCAGGACCGCGGACTGACGCCGGTCCAGAGCGGCATCGTCGTCTCGGTCTCGGCCCTGCTGCAGGTCGGCAGCGCGATGGTGGCGCCGATGCTGACCAACAAGGGGCCGGACCAGCGCTGGCTGATGCTGACGACGCTCGGCATGGTCATCGTCGGCCTGATGGGTGCGGTCGCAGCACCGCTCTCGACGCTCTGGCTCTGGGCGGTGATCCTCGGCCTCGGCCAGGGCGCGGTCTTCGCCGTGGCGCTGATGCTGATCGTGCTGCGCACGCCCAACCCCGAGACCGCGGCGGCACTTTCAGGCATGGCGCAGAGCGTCGGCTATACGCTCGCCTCCATGGGCCCGTTCGCGGCCGGCGTGATCAAGGCCTGGACCGGCAGCTGGGACGCGGTCCAACTGCTGTTCCTGGGCCTGGCCGCCGCCTGCGCCGCCGCCGGCTGGGGCGCCGCCCGCAACCGCACGATCGAGCTCGACTGATGCCGCAGACGTGCCGACCCCAGCCCTCTCCCGTGCGAACGGGAGAGGGAGGAACCTGCGTGAGTCGAGGGGGGGAGGGTCCGGAGAGAGGAAGCCGCCTGTCGCTCAGTGCGGCACGAGCTTCCGGTAGAGATGCCAGGTCGCGTGGCCCAGCACCGGCATAACCACGATCAGGCCGACGAAGAACGGGATGGAACCCACGAACAGGCTGCCGGCGACGATCAGGCCCCAGAGCGCCATCGTACCGGGATTGGCGATGACGGCGCGGACCGAGGTCCAGATCGCGGTGTCGACACCGACCGGGCGGTCGAGCAGCAGTGGGAAGGCGATGGCGCCGACCGCCAGCACCACGACCGCGAACAGGAAGCCCACCCCCATGCCGACCACGATCATGGCCCAGCCGGCCATGGTGGTGAGCGCGTCATGGGCGAAGGCCTCGATCGAAACCGGCGGTTCCGGCCCGAGCGTCACCATGTAGATCGTCTCGGCCGCGACCAGCCAGGCGACGTAGAGCAGCATCAGGATGACGCCGAGGACCGAGATGGCGCCCCAGGACGGCGAGCGGAACGCGCCCAGCGCGTCGGACCAGCTGACCGGGGCTCCCTGCTCGTGCCGGCGGCTCAGTTCATAGAGCCCGACACCGGCGAACGGCCCGACGAGCGCGAAGCCGGTGGCGATCGGGAACAGCAGCGGAACCAGATCATGGCCGAGCGCCGCCCGGGCCAACACCAGCCCGAGGATCGGATAGATCACCGACAGGAACACGACGTCGGTGCGATAGGCCTTGAAATCCTCGAAGCCCTTGGTGAGCGCGTCCACGAGATCGTTCGCGTGGATGCGGTGGACTTCGGGGACGAGGAGGTTGAGGTCTTCCTTGGGATGATAGACGGCGTGACTCGCATGCTCGACGACATCCGCCGCCAGTTTGATTTGCGAGGCGCCCCATTCGACGGGGTTTCTTATGGTCATGCGGCTTACTCCCGAACTAGCGTTCGAGGGGTCGCGGAGGGCCGCACGCCGAATCGCCGCCACAGAGGATCTGGTGGACGATCCTGCCGCCGGTCGCTGCTGAAACCGCAACCCGACTGAGAGAAAGCATACGCCGACCGCACCCCGCGTCAATGACGCGGGGATTCGGGCCCCTTCCTTGCCTCAAGCCGGCCGCTGAGGATCAGGCCGGGCCGCGCCGGCCGACCGTGAACATCAGCTTCGGAATCGCCTCGCGCAGCGCCGCGCGCAGCGCCGGCTCGTCCGCCGCCGCCGCTTCGGCCAGCACCCGACGCGGCGCACGCTGGACGATGCGCGCTCGCGCCCGCCCGTCGGGACCGGCGACGATCTCGGCGAAGATCTCCGACGGCTTGGCGCCGCGGATGGCTCGCTGGAACTGGACCTGGCCGACCCCGTCATCGAGATCATAGACCGGCAGTTGCGGCCCCTTGGCGCCGGCGTCGGCCGGGTCGGCGGCGACATCCTGCTCGTGCGCCACGACCGCGCGATGGCGGCTCAGGGTCAGCGACAGCATCTTCTCCGGCGCAATGTCCGTCTGGAACTGGATCTCCCAGGTCTCGCCGCTCGACGACAGCTCGGCGATCAGCGCGAACAGGTCGTCGCAATCGGCCTCGTGCGAGCAGGTGACGAAGCCCAGCCGGCCGTCCTGATCGACGACCCGGTCGTCCTCCTCGGGAAAGCCCAGATTGTCCAGCGCATTGGACATGGCGCGGATCGAGGCGACGAGGACCGAGGTCACATGCAGTGGAGCCGGCGAGGCATCGGCCCCGGTCGAGCTATGGTCGGAATCGCCGTTGGTCATTTTCTTCATCTCGATTTCAAAGCCGTGACCCGAGACCCTAACCGAGCCGGGCCTGAGGTCAACCGATTGATGCGGCTAGCCGGTTTCCCGCTGCACTTCGATCGACAACGAAGCGTTCAGGTTTGCCGCCGCGCGCCATTCCCGCCCATATGGAGCCTGATCTGAACATATCGGAAGCAATTCCCGACAAGCAGGAGCCGCGCAATGAATCCGACCATCGTTGCCGTCGAGCCGATCTCCTCCTTCATCCGCGCCAAGCGAATCCCGGTCTCCCCCGCCGTGCGCCTGGGTGACCTCGTGTTCGTGTCAGGACTGCCGCCCTTCTCCGACATCGGCGCGATCGAGCCGATGACGATCGAGCGGCAGACAGAGGTCGTCATCGAGCAAATGCGGCTGTGCCTCGAGGCGGCGGGCTCGTCCTTGAGCAAAATCGCCAAATGCACGGTCTACGCCGACGATCCTGCGCATTTCGACGCCATCAACCGGGTCTACGCGCGGTATTTCGGCGACGCGCCGCCGGCGCGCGTCTTCATCTGCGTCGCCGGCTGGTTCGGCCCGTTCAACGTCGAGATCGACTGCGTCGCCGGCGTGTGAGGGCGTCGCCTATCGCCGGACGTCGACCATCGAGGCGCGCGACAGGTCGACATCGACCAGGTCGGCGCCCATCAGGTTGGCGCTGTCGAGGCGGGCGCCGGCAAGCTGGGCGCCGCGCAGCTTCGCGCCCAGGAAATTCGCCGGCCAGAGCCGCCCGGTCGGCCGGCGCTTGGCGTCGAGGATCTCGGCCGGGCCGGCGTCGGCGCCGGTCAGGTCGACGCCGCGCAGGTCGGCCGCCTTGAAGACAGCCCCCTTGAGGATCGTGTTCGAGAGATCGCCGCCGGCCAGCACCGCGTCGCTGAAGTCGCAGAGCGTGAAGGTGGCACCCCGGCACGGCACCCGGGCGAGATTGGCGCCCTTGAACACGGCGGCCGACAGGTCGAGGCCGGAAAGATCGAACGCGCGCAGGTCGCAGCCGCTGAAATCGCCCTGCTCGCCCTCGGCGCCGAAGCTCGCGACCCAGGTGCGATGGACGGCGATCATCTGCTTCACGTCGCGCTCGGCCCGGGTCTCGGCCGGGGCCGGTCCCCCGATGGTGCGCACCAGATTGGCGCCGTCGAGCGTAGCGTCCGCGATCGCGGCATCGGTCAGATTGGCGCCGGTGAGATCGGCGCCGGCGAGGTTCGCCCCGGTCAGGTCGGCGCCGCTCAGGTCGCAATTACGCAGGTCGGCGTTCCGGAAGTCGATGTTGCGCAGATTGGCGCCCATCAGCAGCACGCCCCGGAAGACCGAGCCCGCGGCATGGGCGTTGCTGAGGTCGGCACGCTTCATGTCGGCGCCGACCCGGCTGCCGGTCTGCTTTGCCATCTTCTCCTCTTCCTGGCCGCGCCCGTCGAACAGGATGCCGCCGGACAGGTCGGCGCCGGTGAAGTTCGCCTCGGTCAGGACCGCGTGGCGGAAGCTGCTGCCGCGCAGGTCGGCCAGCTTGAAATTGGCCGCGCGCAGGGTCGCCTTGTCGAAGTTCCCGGCGAACAGGTCGGCTTCCTCGAAATTGCCGGCGGAAAAATCGGCCGCGACGAACCGGCCGCCGGGCAGGCGCGCCTTGCGGAAGTCGCAGTGCGGGAAGCGGATGCCGGAGAAATCGATCCACGGCTGGTCGAGCTGGATCCCGCCGGTCCGGCGGTTGAGCCAGAGCACGTGCGCCTTGAGCGCCTCGACCAGATTGCGTGCCATACCCCCGAGCCCGACCGATCTGCCAAATTCAAGCGGAAAGGGCACTTCGTAGCACGGCGCCTCGCGCCGCGGTAGGACTGGCGTCTCGGTTTGCGGCTAGTCGTCCAGTTCGCTGTCCCAGTAGAGGTAGTCGAGCCAGCTATGGTGATAGTCGCGATAGCGCAGATCCGGCGCCTTGCGGTTGAGCGCGGTCTTGGATGGCCGGACCGGCTCCTTCAGCAGCGGCATGCCGGCCTCGCGCGGGGTGCGGTTGGCCTTCACGTGATTGCAATGGCCACAGGCGGCGACGACGTTCTCCCAGCTGGTGCGGCCGCCGCGCGAGCGCGGGATGACATGGTCGAAGGTCAGCACCTCGGTCGGGAATTCCTCGGCGCAATATTGACAGGTGAATTCGTCGCGCAGGTAGATGTTGTAGCGGGTGAAGGCCGGGAAGCCGTCGATCTTCTTGTAATGCTTCAGCGCCACCACGCTCGGCACCGCCATGGAGCGGCTCGGCGAGCGGGCCTGCACGTCGTAATTCGCCACCAGCGCCACGCGGTCGAGCATCAGCGCCGTCAACGCGTCGCGCCAGGACCAGAGCGAGAGCGGGTGGTAGGACAACGGCCGATAATCCGCATTCAGCACCAATGTCTGCAGATTCAGCATGCGCAGACCTCCATCGCGATCCCGGAAAAAACAAAACGGCCAAACTCGCGTTTGGCCGTTGCAACAGACTGACAATCCCGCTCGTGACTCACGACGCGGCGATGCGAACTTTGATGAATACTCTGGACCGGCCGGAACGCCTGGCGCGAACGGGCATGGGCGCCGTCACGGATCTCAAGCCAGCCCTCGGCCGGCGCCGGATCGAGCGACATCGGGTGCCTGCCCGCCCGCATCGACTTTGCGCCGGGGTGAAGAGGCTGACCGATCACACTCTCGTCAAGCACCGTCGCGATACTCCGCGCGAGCCATGTCCATGACGGTTACTTAGCACGGTTTTGTGACATTTTCCTATCGTTCGATAGGCGTGGCGGCAAAAAACCGCAACCATGGCACACAATATTTTGTCAGTCCGGCGCGCGAGACCCGCTAAACCTGCGAAGGCGCCCCCAGGTGCCGGACCAGGAACTGGGCGGCGGCCCCCAGGCCCGGCCCGTCGATGCCATGGCCGAGCCCCGGCCGGCGCAGGCTGTCGACCGGGATGCCGGCGCCGATGAGCCCGGTCCCGGCCGCGGCCATCGCCTGGAACGGCACGACCGGGTCGCTGTCGCCGTGAATCAGCAGCACGGGCGGGGCCGACCGCTTCTCGGCGGCGAGCCGGTCGGGGCCGAGCAGCATGCCCGAGAACCCGACGATCGCCGCCGGCCCGGGCGAGAGGCGCGGGCCGACATGAAGCGACATCATGGTGCCCTGGGAAAATCCGACCAGCGCCAGCCGGCCGGCATCGAGCCCGCGCGCTGCCAGTTCCGCCTCGATGAACCCGGCCAGGATCGGCGCCGACCGCTCGACGCCCGCCGCCATCACCGACGGCGAACGGTCCTGCAGCGAGAACCATTGATAGCCGTAGGGCGCCATATCGCACGGCTCCGGCGCGTTCGGCGCGACGAAGGCGGTGTCGGGCAGGAGCGGCCCCAGATGCTGCGCCAGATCGATCAGGTCCTGCCCGTCGGCGCCCAGGCCATGGAGCAGCACGACGAGCGAGGTCGCCTTGCCGCCGGAAACGGGGGCGCGGCTCGGACCAGTCAGCGGCAGGGACATGGGGCGTGGCTCCTCGGGTAATGGCGCCTCAGGGCATAGCCGACAAAGCCGGCCATGCCAACCCGGGTGCGTGGGTTGCACCGATCGACCCGCCTCGCTACCGTCCTCCGCAGCCATGCCCGTCACCCGCTTCGCGCCCAGCCCCACGGGCTTCCTCCATATCGGCCACGCATTGAGCGCGCTGTTCGCCCGCGCCGCGGCGGGGCCGGACGGGCGCTTCCTGCTGCGGCTCGAGGATATCGATCGGACGCGCTGCCGGCCGGAATATGCCGCCGCGATCGAGGAGGATCTGGCCTGGCTCGGGCTCGAGTGGCAGCGGCCGGTGCGGGTGCAGTCCGAGCATTTCGCCGACTATGCCGCCGTCCTCGATGGCCTCCGCGAACGTGGCCTGGTCTATCCCTGCTTCTGCACGCGCAGTGCCGCCGCGGCCGAGGCGGCCGGCGCCGTCGCGGCACCCCACGGGTTGGGCCCGCTCTATCCCGGCACCTGCCGGCACCTGAGCGCCGCCGAGCGCGCCGACCGCATTGCCGCCGGCATGCCGCATGCGCTGCGCCTAGATCTCGCCCGCGCCCAGGCCGAGACCGGGCCGCTCACCTGGCGCGATCTCGATCGCGGCGTGATCGAGGCCGCGCCGGAACGGCTCGGCGACGTCGTGCTGGCGCGCAAGGATTGCCCGACCAGCTATCACCTGTCGGTCACCTGGGACGATGCGCTGCAGGGCGTCGAGCTGGTGACGCGCGGCGAGGATCTGTTCGAGGCGACCCATATCCACCGGCTGCTGCAGGCGCTGCTGGGCCTGCCGGTGCCGGCTTGGCGCCATCACCGCCTGCTGCTCGACGCAGAGGGCAAGCGCTTCGCCAAGCGCGACAAGGCGCCGACGCTCCGCGCCCTGCGCGAAAGCGGCAAGAGCGCGGCCGAAGTCAGGGCGCTCGTTGGGTTCTGAGCGAAGCCTGTCTCGTCATTTCCGTCGGCGCAGACTGCGCCAGGGAATGTACACATCTCTGTTAGTTCATAAAAATCATATGGTTACACTTTAAAAACCGTCATCCCCGGGCTTGACCCGGGGATCCACGCACCTCCGCCGGGGCGATCCTTGAGCCGTAGGCGCCAAGCCATGCCGCGTGGGCGCAAGCGCTTGCTTGCGCCTGGATGACCGGGTCAAGCCAGGTCATGACGAAAGAGCTTGCGGACACAGCCTAGCGACTACGGGGGAGACGCAAGGGCGGTCCCGTTCCGCTCCCTATCGCCCGCCACGCACCAGGCTGCCGCGCAAGCCCTCGACCAGCGCCAGGTAATCCTGGTCCTCGGGCACGATCAGGCCGTGGCGCAGGCCGAAGTCGATCAGCACCAGGTTGACGTTGAACTTGAAATCGTCGGTCTCGCGCACGCGACGCAGGCATTCCTTAGCCGCCAGGATGCGGAAATCCTCGATCTCGCCGTCGGTATTGCGCGGGGTGAAGTCGGACGGCGTCTCGATGTCGTAGAGGAACAGCACATCGTCGCGCATGCCTTCCGGTAATTCCATGCGGTAGCGCACGGCGCCGACGGCGCGGGCCCGGGCCGCCAGCGCCTCCGGCATGTCGGCCTCCTCGGCCGCCTCCTTCAGCAGCGTGTCCCAGGCGCCGTGGCCCGAGGCCATGCCGCCGGCGACCAGATTGTCGAGTTGGCCGGGCGCGATCTTCTTGTCCTTCGCCCGCTTGCCGATCCAGAGCTCGGGCCCGTCCGCACCCGGCCGCCAGCCGTTGAGATGCACGCCATAGGAGCGCGTGCCGAAGAACGGCACGGCGGCGCGGTCGAGCTCGAACAGCAGCGGTCCGCGCCAGCCATCGGTGATGGCGAACATCTCGCTACGCCGCCTGTCGGCATGGCCGGCGCGGATGAGTGCATCCGTAACCTCGTCGAGCGCCGCTGTCACCGCCTCGGGCGTGTCCAGCCCATCGGCGAAGCCGACGCCGTCCGAGGCGATGCGGAAGATCCGGGGAAAGGCCTCGAGCGCGCGGGCCCGGTCCCGGCGCACGAAACCGACGCGACGCCCGGCCAGCAGCAGCGGCAGGAAACGTTCGGAGTCGAAGCGGTTGCAGGCTTCGAGATGGCGCAGATAGCTCATGGCCGGCAAGAGACACTGCGACAGCGGGAGGGTCAAGCGGGACGGGAAAGCGCCGCTTGACGGCAAAGAGGAACTTCCCAATATCCAGTAAGGCAAATTTTCCTTACGGAAAGATCATGGGCAAGACGCTGACGGTCACGTCGAAGGGTCAGGTTACGCTGCGGCGAGAGGTGCTGGAGCATTTGGGCGTGGCGCCGGGCGACAAGATCGCCATCGACTTCCTGCCCTCCGGCCGGGCCGAAGTCAGGGCCGCCAAATTGCCCGCCTCGATCGAAGGGTTCATCGGCTGCCTGGCCCTGCCGGGAGAGGTCGCGCCGTCGATCGAGGAAATGAACGAGGTCATCGCCGAGGGCTGGGCGGGCAAGCGGTGAAGATCACCGCCGATACCAACATCCTGGTCCGCGTCGCCGTCGCCGACCACCCCGATCAATATGCCGCCGCCGCCAAGGTCCTGCGCGAGGCGGAAACCATTGCAATCACGCTGCCCGCCCTCTGCGAGTTCGTCTGGGTGCTCCGCCGGCTCTACAAACGAGATGCCGGCGACATTGCGGCCGCCATCCGTCGGCTGGTCGAAAGCGCGACGGTGAGCGTGGATCGCCCGGCCGTGGAAGCCGGTCTCGCGCAACTGGCGGCCGGCGGCGACTTCGCCGACGGGATTATCGCCTTCGAAGGCCGACGGCTGGGCGGCCTGACCTTCGCGAGCTTCGACGCCGATGCCGTCAAACGGCTCAAGGCGGGCGGTGCGGAGACGCTTTTGCTGCCGGCCGGTTGACGGCCGCGGCGGCACCCTCCTCAGAAATGCAGCCGCGCGCCCAGGATCAGCGCCAGTGCCACGCTCGCGCCGCAGGGCAGCGCCGCCGCCAGCATCAGCGCCAGCGGCCGGGTCGGCTTCTTGCGCGCAAGCCGGTCGAGGCCAGGCAGGCGCTGGGCGATGTCCTGGGCCCAGAAGGCGAGCGGCAGCGGCAGGAGTGCCCAGGGGGCATGAAGCGCGCCGCGGGCATGGGCGACCGTGAGGCCGGTCAGGCCGACGACGAGTACCGCCAACGCCATCGGCCCGAAGCTGCCGCGCTGGAACGGCCAGGCCCAGGCGAGGCTGCCGAGGCAGGCGCCGGTCAGCACCAGAGCGAGCGCACTGATGCCGGCGGCATGGCCGATCGAGGCGACAAAGGCGAGCGCGAGTGCCGTGAGGCCCGTCACCGCGATCGGCGTGGCCCCGGGCCCGAGCGCGCGCAGCCGGAGCGCCGCCATGATGGCGACGGCACCATAGAACACGGTCGCCAGCAGCTCCTCGACCGTCGGCGCCAGCAACTGGCGCCAGCCGGTCACCCAGACGACGGCGAAGAGCGCGCCCGCGACCGCGAGCGTGCCCATGACGCGCGGACCACTGCCGATCAGCGCCGCCAGCAGCCCGATGCCGAGCGCCAGCAGCACCGCCTCGCCCAGCGGATGGTAGGCGACATCCCGGCCGAGAAACGGCAGGCCGCCGGTCACCGCCCAGAATCCGGCGAGGAAGCCGATGCCGAGCCCGGCCTCGGCCAGCCTGCCGTCGCCCTTGCGGCCGCGCGCGAAGCGAATGAGCCCGCTTGCCCCGAAGGCGACCAGGGCCGGCAGGGCGAGCGCTTCGACGAGCGGCGACAGAACCATGAACGATCGATTCCCAGCTAGCGGAGCGGACCCGGGCGGCATAGCCTGTCCGACGCGCCGGCGGAAGCCGCGATCACGCCTCCAATCGTTTTGACTCCGAAACAAGTTTCAGGAACCTGACCGATATGTCGGCAAATACCAGTCCTGTTCGTGTCCGTGACATTGACGCGGCCGCCGCCCGGATCGCGGGACATGTGCGCGAGACGCCGCTGCTCGCCCTCGAGTCGGGCGCCTTCGACATCGCGACGCCGATCGTCTTGAAGCTCGAATCGCTGCAGCATTCCGGCTCGTTCAAAGCGCGCGGCGCGTTCAACAGCCTGCTGTCGCTCGACGTGCCCGCCTCGGGCGTGATCGCGGCGTCGGGCGGCAACCACGGCGCCGCCGTCGCCTATGCCGCCGGGCGGCTCGGCCACCGGGCCGAGATCTTCGTGCCGGAGATCTCCTCGCCGGTGAAGGTCCAGCGCCTCAGGGATTACGGCGCCATCGTCAACCAGACCGGCGCCAATTACGGCGAGGCGCTGGCGGCATCGCGCCGGCGCGTCGAGGAGACCGGCGCGCTCACTATCCATGCCTATGACCAGGCGGAAGTGCTGGCCGGCCAGGGCACGGTCGCGCGCGAGTTCGAACAGCAGGCGGCGGCACTGGGCGGCATCGACACGATGCTGGTCGCCGTCGGCGGCGGCGGGCTGATCGGCGGCATGGCCGCCTGGTGCGGCGGCCACACGGATGGCCCGCGCATCAAGCTGGTGGCGGTCGAGCCGGAGCGCTGCCCGACGCTCCATGCCGCCTTCGCCGCCGGCGCGCCGGTCGATGTGCAAGTGAGCGGCCTCGCCGCCGACTCGCTCGGCGCCACGCGCGTCGGATCGCTGATGTTCCCGCTCGCCCAGCGCGCGGTCGACGAGGTGCTGCTGGTGCCGGACGAGGCGATCAAGGCGGCGCAGACGGCGCTGTGGAAGAACCTGCGCCTCGCCACCGAGCCGGGCGGCGCCACCGCCCTCTCCGCCCTCCTCGCCGGCATCTATCGGCCGGCGCGCGGCGAACGGGTCGGCGTCCTGCTGTGCGGCGGCAATGTCGACCCGGCTACCCTCGCCTGAGCCCGTCCCCATCGTCAGCTAGGCGGCGGCCCGCCAACCGGATACTCTCCCTCCGCTAGAACGAGAGCCGCGGCGCCCAGGCGACCGCGGCCGGCCAATCAGGGGGAGAGACCATGCCCAAGCATGCGGGGGCCTCAGCGGCCCTGCTCGCGGTGACGGCGCTGCTGGCGCCGCTCGGCGCCCGCGCCGACCTGCTCGTCGTCGGCAATGACGAGAAGATCGTCTGGGACGATGCCGGCAAGCCGATCAACCAGCCGCCGGGCAACGACACGGTCACCATCCTCGATCTCGCCAAGCCGGCGCAGCCCGCGACCATCGCGACGCTCAAGCTCGAGAATACCGTGGTCGGGCCGCCGACCAACCTCGCGATCACCCCCGACCGGCATCTGGCCCTCGTCGCCAATTCGCTGCATTGGGTCGACGACGGCGCCGGCGGCTGGAAGGGCGTGCCCGACACCAAGCTCTATGTCATCGACCTGATGGCGAAGCCCATCGCCCAGGTCGCAACCGTCGAGGTCGGCAAGCAGCCGTCGGGCCTGGCGATCAGCCGCAAGGGCGACCTGTGCCTGATCGCCAACCGCGCCGACAATACCGTGAGCGTGCTGTCGATCACCGGAACCGAGGTCAAGCTGATCGACACCGTGGCGCTCGCCGCTCCCGGTGCCCCAAACCAGCAACTGAGCGCCGTCGCGATCACGCCCGACGGCAAGCAGGCGCTGGTCACGAAGTCGGCCGCCAACAGCGTGGCGCTGCTCAAGATCGACGGCCAGAAGGTGAGCTACACCAATTACGACATGGCCGTGGGCCTGTTCCCCTACAACGTCCAGGTCCCGCCGGGCGGCCACATCGGCATCGTCAACGTCAACGGCGGCGGCGGCGCGTCCGACGGCCAGGTCGACACGGTCGCGATCATCGACATGGAAGCGGCCCCGCCCCGCGTGATCGACCAGGTCGTGGTCGGCGACGGGCCCGAGGGGCTGGCGGTCAGCCCGACCGGCAAGTTCGCCGTCTCGGTCGTGCTGAACGGCGTCGGCAACGTGCCGAAGAATGCGTTCTTCCATCATGACCATGCCTTTCTTGCCCTCTTGAAGATCGACGGCAAGAAAGTGACCAAGGTCGGCGAGATGCCGGTCGGCCAATTGGCCGAGGGCATCGCCTTCAGCGCCGACGGCAAGTATCTCTATGTCGGCAATTACCTCGACGCCGATCTCGACGTCTTCAAGGTCGACGGCACCAAGCTCGTGAAGCAGGGCGCCAGCATCAAGACGCCCGGCCACCCGGCCTCGATGCGCGGCAGCACGCCGTAGCGCCGTCCACCTGGAACAACAGGCACATGACAATCAAGTCAGTTGGTTTGGCTTCGAAAATCGTCGTCTCCGGGCCTGCCCCGAGGATCCACGCGCTTCCGCCGGCGCCGTCCTTCGTGGCCCTGAAACGTGGATGGCCGGGTCAAGCCCGGCCATGACGCAAAAATTACACAACACACTGATTTACAAAGACTAATCCGGATAGCCCCCTCCAAAAATCGTCATCCCCGGGCTTGACCCGGGGATCCACGCGGCTCCGCGGCAGCGCTCTTGGAACCTTATGCGCCAAGCCATACCACGCGGGCGCAAGCGCTTGCTTGCGCCTGGATTGACCGGGCTTGACGCGGGAATTAAGTGACGATGAAGGGTAGTGATATCGGCCCCTAAGCCGCCAGTTCTCCCCGCTCGTCAATCAGGTCGACGATGTCGGCGATGATGCGGGTCAGGTCGTAATCCTTGGGCGTATAGACCCGCGCCACCCCGGCGGCCTTGAGCGCCGCCGCGTCCTCGGGCGGGATGATGCCGCCGACCACGACCGGCACGTCGGCGATGCCGGCGGCCGCGAGCCCGCGCATGACCTCGCCGACCAGCGCCACATGGCTGCCGGACAGGATTGACAGGCCCACGACATGGACGCTCTCCTCGAGCGCGGCATTGACGATCTGGGCCGGGGTCAGGCGGATGCCCTCGTAGACGACCTCGAACCCGGCGTCGCGCGCCTTCAAGGCGATCTGTTCGGCACCATTGGAATGGCCGTCGAGCCCGGGCTTGCCGACCAGCATCTTCAGCCGCCGGCCGAACCGGCCCGAGACGGCGGTCACCCGCTCGCGTATCGGCTTCAGCGCGTCCTTGGGCTGGAGCGCCGACCCGCCCGAGGACGCCGTGGCGACGCCGGTGGCGGCGCGGTATTCGCCGAACACCTGGCGCAGCGTCTCGGCCCATTCGCCGGTGGTGACGCCGGCACGCGCCGCCGCGATCGACGGCTCCATGATATTGCCGCCTTCGGCCGCGGCCCGGCGCAGGCCTTCGATCGCGGCCGCGACCGCCGCCCCGTCGCGGCCGGCGCGCCAAGCGGCTAGCCGTTCGATCTGTTCCACCTCGGCCGCGGCATCGACGGTCAGGATGCCGGCGTCGCCCGCCGCGGTCAGCGGCGAGGGCGCCGACTCGGTGAAGCGGTTGACGCCGATCACGCTTTGCTCGCCGCGCTCGATCGCGGCCAGGCGCCGCGCGTTCGATTCGACCAGGCGCTGCTTCATGTAGCCGCTCTCGATCGCGGCGACGGCGCCGCCCATGGCTTGCAGCCGGTCGAACTCGGCCATGGCCTCGCCCGCGAGCTCGGCGACCTTGGCCGCCACGACCGGCGAGCCGTCGAACAGGTCGCCATATTCCAAGAGATCGGTCTCATAGGCGAGGATCTGCTGCAGGCGCAGGCTCCATTGCTGGTCCCACGGCCGCGGCAGGCCCAGCGCCTCGTTCCAGGCCGGCAATTGCACGGCGCGGGCGCGGGCGTCCTTGGACAGCACGACGGCCAGCATCTCCAAGAGGATGCGATAGACGTTGTTCTCGGGCTGCTGCTCGGTCAGGCCGAGCGAATTCACCTGCACGCCATAGCGGAAGCGGCGGAAGCGCTCCTCGGCGATGTCGTAGCGCGTCGCCGTCAGCTTGTCCCACAGCTCGACGAACGCCCGCATCTTGCACATCTCGGTCACGAACCGGATGCCGGCATTGACGAAGAAGCTGATGCGGCCGACGACCTGGCCGAACTCGGCCTCCGGCACTTGGCCCGAGGCCTTGACCGCGTCGAGCACGGCTGCGGCATTGGCCAACGCATAGGCCAGTTCCTGGACCGGCGTCGCCCCCGCCTCCTGCAGATGGTAGGAGCAGACGTTCATCGGGTTCCATTTCGGCAGTTCCCGATAGGTAAAGGCGATAATGTCGCCGGTCAGCCGGAGGCTCGGCCCCGGCGGGAAGATGTAGGTGCCGCGCGACAGATATTCCTTGAGGATGTCGTTCTGGGTCGTGCCCTGCAGCGCGGCACGACTCGCCCCCTGCTCCTCGGCGCAGGCGATGTAGAGCGCCAGCAGCCAGGGCGCCGTCGCGTTGATCGTCATCGAGGTGTTCATGCGCTCGAGCGGGATGCCGTCGAACAGGGCCCGCATGTCGCCCAGATGGCCGATCGGCACGCCGACCTTGCCGACCTCGCCCCGCGCCAGCACATGGTCGGCATCGTAGCCGGTCTGGGTCGGCAGGTCGAAAGCGACCGACAGGCCGGTCTGGCCGCGCGCGAGATTGGTGCGATAGAGCGCATTCGATGCCGCCGCCGATGAATGGCCGGAGTAGGTCCGGATCAGCCAGGGCTGCTCCCGTACCGGGTCGCCCGATCCGCGCGTCTCGTCGCTCATCCAGTCCTCCTAAGCCTCGTTCCAACCCCTTGCGGCAGCGATATTTTTCTTGTCATCCGCCTGCTGCCTGTTGCGCAATTTCTAGCAAAAATGCACCATTTCGCAATAAAATATCACCCCAAAGGAACCACGAGTAATATTCCGTCGTTTTGTGCATTGCAAACAGATTTCAGTCCGGGCAGGATGCAGCGCAATAACGGCTGAGGCGGCCCCAAGGGTTCCCGAGGTCAGCAGAAACAAGAACGAGACGCAACCCGGACGGGTGCGATAAGGTTGAGGAACCGGGAGAAGAGCGATGAGCGGCAGTGCCGAAGTCATCAAACTGCACAATGGTGGGTCCCAAAATGGCGCATCGGCGCAACAAGTGACAAAGGATCTGTATGAGGTGGGCGAGATCCCACCGCTCGGTCACGTGCCGTCACGCATGTATGCCTGGGCGATCCGTCGCGAGCGCCATGGCGAGCCTGAAACGGCCATGCAGGTCGAAGTGGTGCCGACGCCGTCGATCGGCCCGGACGAGGTCCTGGTCATGGTCATGGCCGCCGGCGTCAACTACAACGGCGTCTGGGCCTCGCTCGGCAAGCCGATCTCGCCGTTCGACGTGCACAAGGCCGAATTCCACGTCGCCGGCTCCGACTGCTCCGGCATCGTCTGGGCCACCGGCTCCAAGGTAAAGCGCTGGAAGGTCGGCGACGAGGTCGTGGTCCATTGCAACCAGGACGACGGCGACGACGAGGAGTGCAACGGCGGCGACCCGATGTTCTCGACCAGCCAGCGCATCTGGGGCTACGAGACGCCGGACGGCTCCTTCGCCCAGTTCGCCCGCGTCCAGGGCCGCCAGCTCATGGAGCGGCCGCGCCATCTGACCTGGGAGGAGAGCGGCTGCTACGTGCTGACGCTCGCCACCGCCTACCGCATGCTGTTCGGCCATCGCCCGCATATCCTGCGCCCCGGCGACTATGTGCTGGTCTGGGGTGCGGCCGGCGGTCTCGGCTCCATGGCGCTCCAGCTGATCGCCACGGCCGGCGCCAATCCGATCGCCGTCATCTCCGAGGACGACAAGCGCGATTTCGTGGCGCAGCTGGGCGCCAAGGGCATCATCAACCGCAAGCAGTTCGACTGCTGGGGCCAGCTGCCCGACGTCAACGACCAGGCCGCCTACGCCGACTACATGAAGAAATGCCGCGCCTTCGGCAAGGCGATCTGGGACATCACCGGCAAGGGCCGCGACGTCGATTTCGTGTTCGAACATCCGGGCGAGCAGACCTTCCCCTTGAGCTGCTTCGTGGTGAAGCGCGGCGGCATGGTCGTGTTCTGCGCCGGCACCACCGGCTACAACCTGACCTTCGACGCGCGCTTCGTCTGGATGCGGCAGAAGCGCATCCAGGGCAGCCATTTCGCCAACCTGCTGCAGGCGAGCCAGGCCAACCGGCTGGTGGTCGAGCGGCGCATCGACCCCTGCATGTCCGAGGTGTTCTCCTGGGCCGACATCCCGCGCGCCCACACCAAGATGCGCCGCAACGAGCACAAGCCCGGCAACATGGCCGTGCTGGTCCAGGCCAAGCATCCCGGGCTGAAGACGCTCGACGACGCGATCCACGCCTGACAGGCTGAAGCACCCTCACCCTCCCGCTGACGCGGGCCCCTCCCTCTCCCGCAAGCGGGCGAGGGCCAAGGCGCACCCCCTCTCCCGCATGCGGGAGAGGGCTGGGGTGAGGGCGGCACCGCATGATCGATGACAGGAATTCCGCTCGCATGACCGACCCAGCCCCGCTGCTCCTGCCCGACCTGCTGGCCCTGACCGCCGCCGCCGTCGATGCCGCCGACCGGCTGGTTTCGGCCGGCCAGCGCGCCGTGACGGCGCTGGTCGCCCCCGGCGGCGCGGTCGATGCCGATCTCCTGGAACAGCAGCAATATGCCGCCCACGGCCTCGCCTGGGTCTCGACATATGCCCGCGCACTCACCGAGATGCGGGCCTGGGCGCTGCGGCTCGAGGAGAGCGGGCGCCTCGGCGAGCTCGAGGCGCTGATCCTGCAGGTCGCGTTCGGCGAATATCTGGCCCAGCTCGACGGCGGCGTGCCGCTGAGCCAGGTCGAGATGATCCGCCCGGCCGATCTCGGCATCGACGCGGCAGCGGTCGCGGCGTTCCGCACCGGGCCGGTCACGGCGCTGATCGCGGCCGGCACCGCGGCCCCTGCCCGGCTCAGGATCGCCGAGCTGATCCGCGACGGGCTCGACGGCGGCGGCTTCGGCGACGCAGCACTCGACGACGAGACGCTCACCCTGGTGCGCGACCAGTTCCGCCGCTTCGGCGCCGAGGCGGTCGAGCCCCATGCCCACGACTGGCATCTGAAGGACGAGCTGATCCCGATCGAGATCGTCGAGCAGATGGCCGAACTGGGCGTGTTCGGCCTGACCATTCCCGAGGAATATGGCGGGCTCGGCATGGGCAAGCTCGCCATGTGCGTCGTGACCGAGGAATTGTCGCGCGCCTATATCGGCGTCGGCTCCCTCGGCACCCGCTCGGAGATCGCCGCCGAGCTCATCCGCCTGGGCGGCACACAAGAGCAGAAGGAATATTGGCTGCCCAAGATCGCGACCGGCGAGATCCTGCCGACTGCGGTCTTCACCGAGCCCAATACCGGCTCCGACCTGGGCTCGCTCCGGACCCGCGCCACCCGCGACGGCGAGCTCTACCGCATCACCGGCAACAAGACCTGGATCACCCACGCCAGCCGCTCGGATCTCATGACCCTGCTGGCCCGGACCGACGCGAAGGAAGGCGGCTACCGTGGCCTGTCGATGTTCCTGGCCGAGAAGCCGCGCGGCACCGAGGCGGACCCGTTCCCGGCGCCGGGCATGACCGGCGGCGAGATCAAGGTGCTGGGCTATCGCGGCATGAAGGAATACGAACTGGGCTTCGACGGCTTCGAAGTGCCGGCCGCCAACCTCCTGGGCGGGGTCGAGGGCCAGGGTTTCAAGCAGCTGATGGCGACGTTCGAGAGTGCCCGGGTGCAGACCGCAGCCCGCGCCGTCGGCGTCGCCCAGAACGCATTCGAGATCGGCCTGCGCTACGCGCTCGACCGGGTGCAGTTCGGCAAGTCGCTCATCCATTTCCCGCGCGTCGCCGGCAAGCTCGCCTGGATGGCGGTCGAGACCATGGTCGCGCGCCAGTTGACCTATTTCGCCGCGCGCGAGAAGGACAGCGACCGGCGCTGCGACATCGAGGCCGGCATGGCCAAGCTCCTGGCCGCCCGCGTCGCCTGGGCCAACGCCGACAATGCGCTGCAGATCCACGGCGGCAACGGCTACGCGCTCGAATACAAGATCAGCCGCGTGCTGTGCGACGCCCGCATCCTCAACATCTTCGAGGGCGCCGCCGAGATTCAGGCCCAGGTTATCGCCCGCGGCCTGCTGGCGGGGCGGAACTAGGTACCCATGTCGATCCCTCTAAACCGTCATTCCCGCGCCGAGCATCGAGACGTGCAGCGTCTCGAGTGGGTCGTAGCCGATCACGCGCAGTGCCGGCAGCCGGGCGTCGATCGGCGCGAAGCCGGGGGCGAGCGCCTCGACCGCACCGGCGAGCGACAGCCCGTCCAGGCCTTGCGCCAAGGTCACATGGGGGATCCAGTTGCCGGCCTGGTAGAACGGCCAGCACAGGCGCGCCAGATCGGCGAACTCGGCATGGAAGCTCTCGAACAGCGCCAGCAGCTCCGGCCCGACGACCGGCGCCAGGAACAGGGTGCCGGCAGGACCGCCGAACACGCCGAGGCTGCCCAGGCGGACGACGGGCGACGTCCGGCCGGCGGCCCAGCGCGCGAGCCGCGGCGCCACCGGCACGATGTCGAGCGTCTCATAGGTGGCGAGCGCCAGGTGCGGCGCGAGCCCGCTCTGCCGGTAGCTCGGCAGGCCGGCGCCATGTTCGAGCGTGCCGGCGAGCCAGTCCAGGACGGCGGCGGCGCTTGGATCGAGATCAAGCGCGATGGCAACGGCCATGGAGCGTTCGGGTCAGCGGCGCGCCGCGGCGCTCGGGCCGGGAGCAGTGCGCGGGCCGGGAGCAGTGCGCGGGCGAGGATCGGCGGGCAACGACAGGAACATCGACGGGTCTCGATCACAGGTTCGGACGACACGGGGTCTTGCGGCGCCGGCAGCAGAGGGCGAAGCGCCGCCGGCGCAAAGCATCCGAGCGGCCTGGGCAGCGCGGAACGCCGCGACTATAGTGCCGCCGATGCACACCCTCCTCATTATCGGCATCGTCCTTGCCGCCCTCGCCACCCTGGCCGTGCTGGTCCGGGGTATCATCCAGATGTTCCGCGGCAACGATCCCCGGCGCTCCAACAAATACATGCAGATGCGCGTCGTGCTGCAGTTCGCCGTGCTGATCCTGGTCGTGCTGTTCATGACCTTCTTCCGTTCGTGAGCGGGCCATGGTCACGCTGAACCGGATCTATACCCGCGGCGGCGACAAGGGCGAGACCTCCCTCGGCGACGGGCGCCGGGTCGCCAAGCATGATGCGCGGGTCGAGGCCTATGGCACGGTCGACGAGGCCAATGCCGCGATCGGCCTCGCCCGGCTCCATACCGGCGACGCCGCCGAAGCCGATGCCATGCTGGCGCGCATCCAGAACGACCTGTTCGACCTCGGCGCCGACCTGTGCACGCCCGAGGACGGGCGCAGGAGCGAAGGCGCGCTCAGGATCGTCGCGGCCCAGGTCGACCGGCTCGAACGCGAGATCGACGCGATGAACGAGCGGCTGGCGCCGCTCAAGTCCTTCATCCTGCCCGGCGGCTCGACGCTCGCCGCCCATCTGCACCTCGCGCGCACCGTCGCGCGCCGGGCCGAGCGGCTGGTGGTGGCGCTGGCCGAGCGCGAGCCGGTCAATCCCGAGGCGGTCAAATATCTCAACCGGTTGAGCGATCACCTGTTCGTGCTCGGCCGCCACGTCAACGACGGCGGCGCCGGCGACGTCCTGTGGGTGCCCGGTGCCAACCGGTAATTCGATCATATGTTCATCGTCATCCCCGGGCTTGACCCGGGGATCCACGCGCCGGTTGCAGAGGTGCGGTCCCCAGGCGTGGATGGCCGGGTCAAGCCCGGCCATGACGGATTTGGCAGGACCATTCCGGGACGGGCGTTAATTGACTCCCCCGTCCCCTCTGCCTATCGTCCGCGGTCCAGAGATGTCCGCGCGATACCTCGCCCGAACCCCGGTTCGGGCAATCGCTGAAAGCCGTCGGGGGCAACCCCGATCAACGATAACCTGCCACATGACCGGGCCGACTTCCCCGAAGCCGCGTCCGGTCGGAGTGAACCGATGAAAGTGCTCGTCGCCGTCAAGCGGGTGGTCGACTACAACGTCAAGATCCGCGTGAAGGCGGACAAGACGGGGGTTGAGACCGCCAACGTCAAGTTCTCCATGAATCCGTTCGACGAGATCGCCGTCGAAGAGGCCGTGCGGCTGAAGGAAGCCGGCAAGGCGACCGAGGTGGTCGTGGTGTCCATGGGCCCGGCCCAGGCCCAGGAGACCATCCGCACCGCGCTCGCCATGGGCGCCGACCGCGGCATCCATGTCCAGAGCGACGCCGAGCTGCAGCCGCTGGCCGTGGCCAAGCTCTTGAAGGCGGTCGCCGAGAAGGAAGGCCCGACGCTGGTCATCGTTGGCAAGCAGGCGATCGACGACGATTGCAGCCAGACCGGCCAGATGCTGGCGGCGCTCTTGGGCTGGGCCCAGGGCACCTTCGCCTCCAAGGTCGACCTGAAGGACGGCACGGTCGCGGTCACCCGCGAAGTCGACGGCGGCCTCGAGACCGTCGACCTCAAGCTGCCGGCGATCGTCACCACCGACCTGCGCCTGAACGAGCCGCGCTACGCCTCGCTGCCGAACATCATGAAGGCGAAGAAGAAGCCGATCGACGCCACGACGCCCGAGGCGCTCGGCGTCGACGTGGCGCCGCGGCTTGCGACGCTCAAGGTCGAGGAACCGCCGAAGCGCCAGGGCGGCAAGAAGGTCGGCTCCATCGCCGAACTGGTCGACAAGCTGAAGAACGAGGCGAGGGTTATCTGATGGCACTCCTGGTCATTGCCGAGCACGCGAACTCGGAACTGAAGCCCGCGACCTTGAACACGGTCGCCGCTGCTTCCCAGATCGGCGGCGAGATTCACGTGCTGGTCGCCGGCTCGAACGCCCGGCCCGCCGCCGACGCCGCCGCCAAGATCGCCGGCGTCGCGAAGGTGCTGCTGGCCGACGCGCCGATCTACGAGCATCGCCTGGCCGAGGATCTGGCCGCCCTCGTCGTCAAGCTCGCCCCCGGCTACAGCCATGTGCTGGCGCCGGCGACCACGTCGGGCAAGAATTTCATGCCGCGCGTGGCCGCCCTGCTCGACGTCGCGCAGATCTCGGACATCTCGGCCGTGGTCTCGGCCGACACGTTCGTGCGCCCGATCTATGCCGGCAATGCGCTCGCAACCGTGCAGTCCAAGGACGCGACCAAGATCATCACCGTGCGCGGCACCGGCTTTGCGGCGGCGGACGCGACCGGCGGCAGCGCCGCGGTCGAGACGATCGAGGCGGGTGCGACCTCAGGCCTGTCGAGCTTCGTCAGCCAGGAACTGTCGAAGTCCGAGCGGCCGGAGCTGACCTCGGCCCGCGTCATCATCTCGGGCGGCCGCGGCATGCAGTCGGGCGACAATTTCCATCTGCTGGAAGAGATCGCCGACAAGCTCGGTGCCGCCGTCGGCGCCAGCCGCGCCGCGGTCGACGCCGGCTTCGTGCCGAACGACTACCAGGTCGGCCAGACCGGCAAGATCGTCGCCCCCGAGCTCTATATCGCGGTCGGCATCTCCGGCGCCATCCAGCATCTGGCCGGCATGAAGGACTCGAAGGTCATCGTCGCCATCAACAAGGACGAGGAAGCACCGATCTTCCAGATCGCCGACTACGGCGTCGTCGGCGACCTGTTCAAGCTCGTGCCCGAACTGTCGGCCGAGCTCGACAAGGTCAAGTAGTCCATGCGCCTGTCGTCCCCCGTCGTTCCCGCCCGCGCGGAAATGACGGAGGGGTGACGGGACGCGCAAGGCTCGCTATGAATGGAGGCGGCGCGGGAGTGATTCCGCGCCGTCATCGTTTGCCGACGCCCGAACAGGCGGTAGACGGTCGGGTTTCTTCGGATGAGGCGGTCATGATTTCTCGCATCGGTGTCATTGGTGCAGGCCAGATGGGCAACGGCATCGCGCAGGTCTGCGCGCGGGCCGGCTACGAGGTGCGCCTCAACGACATGTCAACCGACGCGCTCGACCGGGCCATGGCGAACATCGCCCTCCATCTCGACCGGCAGATCGGCAAGGGCAAGCTGACCGAGGCGGAGCGCGACCAGGCACTGGCCCTGATCCAGACGGGCACCGACTATGCCATGTTCGCCGAATGCGACCTGGTGATCGAGGCCGCCACCGAGAAGGAGGCGATCAAGCGCGAGATCTTCAAGCGCCTGGTGCCGAACCTCAAGGACGAGGCGATCATCGCGTCCAACACCTCGTCGATCTCGATCACCCGGCTTGCGGCCTCGACCGACCGGCCAGGCAGCTTCATCGGCATGCATTTCATGAACCCGGTGCCCATCATGGCGCTGGTCGAGCTGATCCGCGGCATCGCCACCGACGAGAAGACCTTCGCCACGATCCGCGAACTGGCGATCAAACTGGGCAAGCAGCCGGTCGCGGCCGAGGATTTCCCGGCCTTCATCGTCAACCGCGTGCTGCTGCCGATGATCAACGAGGCGGTCTACACGCTCTACGAGGGCGTGGGCTCGGTCGAGGCGATCGACACCGCCTTGAAGCTCGGCGCCAACCATCCGATGGGCCCGCTGCAGCTCGCCGACTTCATCGGGCTCGACACCTGCCTTGCCATCATGCAGGTGCTCTATGAAGGCCTCGCCGATTCCAAATATCGCCCCTGCCCGCTGCTGGTGAAATACGTGGAAGCCGGTTGGCTCGGCAAGAAGGCGGGCCGCGGTTTCTACGATTATCGTGGCGACGTGCCGGTGCCGACTCGCTGAATACTGGCGCGAGCCCGGCTCCATAAAAAAATTTATATGCGAGCCGGCCGTTGCCTCAAGACGAGGCACGGCGTGACCAAGCAATCGGCATTGCTGCACTGCATCAACAGCCTCGCCGTGATTGCATGGCCGCAATGCGGATGTTTTGGGCTGCGATGATTTGACTCTTCGCGGGGCCGGGTGATACCGACAAACAGCCCATTCAAGAGCCCTCCAAGGAGGCCCTATGCCGCGCATGTCGATTGGCGATTGCAGCCTCTATGTCGAGCGACACGGGGATGGTTTTCCCGTTCTGCTGATTTCCGGCCTGAGTGGCCACGCCGCCTATTGGCAGGCCCAGGTCCCCGCCTTCTCCCGCGAATTCGGGCTCGTGCTGCACGACCATCGCGGCGTCGGCCAGTCCGATCACGTGAAGATGTCCTACACCGTCGACAAGATGGCGGCGGACGTCGTGGCGCTGATGGACGCGCTCGAGATCGAGAAGGCCCATATCGTCGGCCACTCGACCGGCGGCGCCATCGCCCAGATCCTGGCGATCGAGCACCCGAAGCGGGTCGCGGCGCTGGTGATCGCGTCGAGCTGGCCGAAGCCGGACGCCTATTTCCGCCGCGAGTTCATGCTGCGCAAGGAGATCCTGGCCGGCCTGGGGTCGACCGCCTATGTCCAGCAGGCGAGCCTGATGCTCTATCCGCCCGCCTGGGTCGCCGAGCACAACGAGGCGCTGCGCGGCTACGAGGCGCAGTTGATCGCGAGCTTCCCGCCGACCGAGATCATGCTGAGCCGCATCGACGCGCTGATGGCGTTCGATCGGTCGAAGGACCTGGGCCGGATCAAGGCACCGACCCTGGTCGTGGGCGCCGCCGACGACCTGGTCGTGCCGGCCTACCACAGCGAAGCGCTGGCCCGCGCCATCCCCGACGCCGAGCTGAAGCTGTTCGCCGCCGGCGGCCACGCCTTCACCCAGGTCAAGCCGCGTGACTTCAACCAGGCCGTCCTGCCGTTCCTCGAGGCCCATACGCCGAAGTAACGGCGTTGACCGCCCGACGCCCCGAACCCTCTCGCGTGAGAGAGGGTTCGGCGGTGGCGCGGGGCCACAATCCCCGTTCCATCAGTGTCTTACGGGCCCTCACCCCAGGAACGCGATCGTCGCCGCCGGAGCGTTGAACAGGACGTGCAGCAGCACGCCGAACCAGAATCCGAAGCTACGATCCTCCTCGCGCCAGGCGAGATAGACCGCGGCAAAGATGAAGTACGAGCCGAACAGGAACAGGACCCCGGTCGAATAGATCGCCTGCAGCCCGGCCGCCGCCAGGGCCGCCACGATCGAAATGCGGATGTGTGCCTGGCGGCGGCCGGCCACCAGATCGATCAGGAAGATATAGATCGCGTTCTGGATCAGCGGCAGCAGCAAGCCGCTCAAGCACAGCAGTGCGAGCGAGCCCGCCGCCCGGCCATCGGCAAGCGGCGCCGGCTTGATCGCGACCAGGCCCAGCGCCGCCAACACCCACCAGAGGTCGGACGGGTAGAAGCGTTTGAAACTGCTGGCCATTCCCGATTCGCGCCTCATGCATCCCCCGAGCCCCAAGCCCGAGGTGGGGGCGACGATTGCAGCCGGATACCGGCTTGCCCTGTGAGGGAGCGCACAGCAAAACGCCGGGCGACCCGGCGGGGCCGCCCGGCGCGAGCCGGATCGGAACGAAGGGTGCCGAAACTCAGGTACCGGTCTTGGCGCCCTTCTTGGTCAGCGCATCCAACTGCCCCTGCAGGCTGTTGAGCCGCTCGGTCAGTTCCTGGATACCCTGCGTCGGGGCCGGGGCCGGAATTTCGCCGGCGGGCGTTTCGCCGCCGGCGGCGGCTTCGCCTTCGGCGCCGAACGGCGAGAACATCTTCATGGCCTTCTCGAACAGCGCCATGTTCTGCTTGCCCACGTCCTCGAACGAGGCGAAGGGGAACAGCCCGCTGAACGGGCCGCCGACGCTCTTGGCCAGTTGTTCCTGGTTGCGCGCGAAGGATTTCATGGTGAATTCGAGATAGCGCGGCACCAACCATTCCATGTTGTTGCCGTAGAAGCCGATGATCTGCCGTAGGAAGCTGATCGGCAGCAGGTTCTGGCCCTTCTGCTCCTCCTCGACGATGATCTGGGTCAGCACGGAGCGGGTGATGTCCTCGCCGTTCTTGGCGTCGTAGACGATGAAATCGCCACCCTGGCGCACCATCTGACTGAGATTATCGAGGGTCACATAGCTCGAAGTGGCGGTATTGTAGAGCCGGCGGTTAGCGTATTTCTTGATGATGACGGGCGCCGGGTCACTCTGCGGTTTGGCATTCATCGAAGGGCTACCTTGGCAACGTTTTTTGCAGCTATGTTGCGCAGCATAACAGATGCGGAAGCGGTTGCCCCACCCCGAATTGTGCGGCACCACCGTAATAGTATCGACCCCTTTTCCGGATATCGTCCGATTCATGTCGAAGCCGCCGGATCTCGAAGCCCTGGCCCGCCGCTATGTCGAACTGTGGCAGGACCAGATAGCCGCGACCGCGGTCGATCCGGAATTGACCGACGGCCTGGCGCGGATGATGCATCTGGTCGGCGGCAGCCTGGCGGCCCAGGCCAGCCTGTGGCAGACGCTATGGCCGGACCTGGTCGCCCGCGCCGGTGCGGCGGCCGCCCGCCCGGCGCCACCCCCCGCCAACCCGCCGGAAGGGCCGGTGCATGACCCAGTCCGACGACCGGAATCCCGCGGCCCCGAGAAGCCCGAGGCGCGCACGCCAGGGTCCGCGCCCGTTGCCGGCGCACCTGCTGACGGCGGGCACGACATGGCACAGCTCCAGGCTCGCCTTGCCCTTCTTGAAGAGCGGCTTGCTTCCCTGGAAGGCGGATCTGGAGCCGCGCGCCGAGGAACTCGCCCGCGAACTGGACGCCGTCGAGCTTCGTGATTTCGCGCAGGCGGTCGAGAGCGAACTGGCCCAGCGCGCCGACCGCTTCGCCGCCGGCATCGAGGCCTATCGCCGCCATCCCTATCGCCGCGAGCTCGACGACCCGCCGGAGATCTGGCGCGAGGGAACGACCCGGCTCCTGGATTACGGGCCCGAGGGCGGCCGCCCCGTGCTCATCGTCCCGTCCCTCATCAATCGCGCCCATGTGCTCGACCTGGCGCCGGGCCGCAGCCTGCTGCGCCATCTGGCGACCCAGGGCATCCGGCCGCTGCTGGTCGATTGGGACCGGCCGGGCGACGACGAGCGCAACTTCGACCTGACCGCCTACATCGCCGGACGGCTCGACGCCGCGTTCGAGGTGGCGCTGGACCATGTCGCCGGGCCGTTGGGCGTGCTGGGCTATTGCATGGGCGGCCTCTTGGCCCTGGCGCTGGCGGAGCGGCGCCGACGCGATGTGGCGGCGCTCGTGCTGCTCGCCACACCCTGGGACTTTCAGGCGGGCAACGGCGCCTATGCCCGCTTCGTCGCCTCGCTCGCCCAGCCGGCAGACGCGGCGTTCGGGCCGCTCGGCTGGGTTCCGACCGACGTGCTGCAGACCCTGTTCTTCATGGCCGACCCGCACCTGGCCATCCGCAAATTCACCCGCTTCGCCGATCTCGACCCCGGTTCGCCCGAGGCGCTCAGCTTCGTCGCGACCGAGGATTGGCTGAATGACGGCGTGCCGCTGGCGCTGCCGGCCGCCAAGGAATGCTTCGGCGGCTGGTACGGCCAGAACCTGCCTGCCCGCGGCGCCTGGCGCATCGCCGGGCGTCCGGTCCGGCCGGAGCGCTTCGATCGGCCGACCCTGGTCGTCGCCCCGGCGCGCGACCGCCTGGTGCCCCCCGCCTCGTCCGTGCCGCTCGCCGACCTGATCCCGGGGGCCGAGTTGATCGAGCCCGACCTCGGCCATATCGGCCTGGTCGTGGCCGGCCGGGCGCCCGAGCAGGTCTGGGCACCCCTCGCCCACTGGTTGAGCCGATACGTGCCACAACCGGAATAACTTTCACGAAATTGCCATGAATGCCCGCAGCACCGGTCGCCGCATGCAAATTCGCCGCAAATATCCCGTTGATGCAGATCAATTGTCGCGCTGCAATGCGGTCGGGGCTGGACGGGCGTTTTCGGCGCCCCTTATGGTAGCAGCGAGATAACCGTCACGCTGCCGGTCCAAGCATGAGCCAACATGCGACGCCGGCCCCATCACCAGCGTTCCCGGAGGAACCATCCATGTCGGACGTCATCATCGCCGGAGCAGCCCGCACCCCCGTCGGCAGCTTCAACGGCGCCCTGTCGAGCGTGCCGGCCCATTACCTGGGCGAAGTCGTGATTCGTGAAGTGCTGGCCCGCACCGGCGTCGAGCCGGGCGAAGTGAGCGAGGTCATCCTCGGCCAGGTGCTGACCGCGGCCCAGGGCCAGAACCCGGCGCGCCAGGCGTCGATCAACGCCGGCCTGCCGATCGAGACCACCGCCTACGGCATCAACCAGGTCTGCGGTTCGGGCCTGCGCGCCGCCGCCCTCGGCTTCCAGGCGATCCGCAACGGCGACAGCACGATCGTCATCGCCGGCGGCCAGGAAAGCATGAGCCAGTCGGTCCACGGCATGCACCTGCGCGCGGGCGTGCGCATGGGCGACGGCCAGATGATCGACACGATGATCCGCGACGGCCTGTGGGACGCGTTCAACGGCTACCACATGGGCACCACGGCCGAGAACGTCGCCGAGAAGTACCAGATCACCCGCGAGCAGCAGGACGAGTTCGCGGCCGGCTCCCAGCGCAAGGCGGTCGCGGCGATCGAGTCCGGCCGGTTCAAGGACGAGATCGTTTCGGTCAAGATCGCGACCCGCAAGGGCGACGTGATGGTCGACACCGACGAATATCCCAAGGCCGGCACGACCGCTGAGGTCCTGGCCAAACTCAGGCCCGCCTTCTCCAAGACCGGCACGGTCACGGCCGGCAACGCGTCGGGCATCAATGACGGCGCCGCCGCCATGCTGCTGATGGGCGCGGCCGAGGCGGCCAAGCGAGGCATCAAGCCCTTGGCGCGCATCGCCTCCTGGGCGACCGCCGGCGTCGATCCGTCGGTCATGGGCACGGGGCCGATTCCGGCGAGCCGGCTTGCCCTGAAGAAGGCCGGCTGGACCGCCGACCAGCTCGACCTGATCGAAGCGAACGAGGCCTTCGCCGCCCAGGCCTTCGCGGTCAACAAGGACCTGGGCTGGGACACGAGCTTGGTCAACGTCAATGGCGGGGCCATCGCCATCGGCCATCCGATCGGTGCCTCCGGCGCCCGCGTGCTCACCACGCTGCTCTACGAGATGCAGAAGCGCGACGCCAAGAAGGGCCTTGCCACGCTGTGCATCGGCGGCGGCATGGGCATCGCCATGTGCGTCGAGCGGGACTGACGAGCCAAGCGAACCACCCTCCCGCGACCGTGCGGGAGGGTGCCAGAACCTAGGCGTACTTTCTCGAACAGCGGACGACAAACGTCCGCATCATGGAACAGGGAGACGAGGAATGGGACGGGTCGCAGTCGTGACGGGTGGAACCCGCGGCATCGGAGCGGCGATCAGCGTCGCGCTCAAGAACGCCGGCTACAAAGTCGCCGCCAACTATGGCGGGAACGAGGACGTCGCTCGCGCCTTCACGGCCGAGACGGGCATCCCGGCCTATAAGTTCGACGTGGCGGACTTTGCCGCCGTGACGGCCGGCATCGAGAAGATCACGGCCGAGCTGGGCCCGGTCGAGGTCGTGGTCAACAACGCCGGCATCACGCGGGACGGCACGATCCACAAGATGACGCCGGAGCAATGGGCCGAGGTCATCAACACCAACCTCTGCTCCTGCTTCAACCTCGCCCGCGTGGTGATCGACGGCATGCGCGAGCGCGGTTTCGGCCGCATCGTCAACATCGGCTCGATCAACGGCCAGGCCGGCCAGTACGGCCAGGTCAATTACGCCGCGGCCAAGTCGGGCATCCACGGCTTCACCAAGGCGCTGGCCCAGGAGGGTGCGGCCAAGGGCATCACCGTCAACGCCATTGCGCCCGGCTACATCGACACCGAAATGGTCCGCTCCGTGCCGCCGAACGTGCTGGAGAAGATCGTCGCCAAGATCCCGGTCGGCCGCCTGGGCCAGGCGAGCGAGATCGCGCGCGGCGTGCTGTTCCTCGTCGCCGACGAGGCTGGCTTCGTCACCGGATCGACCCTGTCGATCAACGGCGGCCAGCATATGTATTGATCGGAGCAGTGCCGGCGGCGGGACGAACCCGCCGCCGGCAGTCCGGTACCGCCTTCCCGTGATCGATCTTTCCACCCCCGCCCCGGCCCTCGCCGCGCGCAACCGCGCCACCGCCATCGTCGGCATCGCCATCCTGGCGTCGCGCGACCTGTGGCATCGCGCATGATCGCCCGCGAACGCTTCAGTCCGACCGAGGCGCGGCGCATCGCGCTCGCCGCCCAGGGCTTCGGTGTGGCCCGGCCGGAAGCGCCGGCCGCCGCCCATCTGAAGAAACTGACCCGGCGCCTGGGCGTGGTGCAGATCGATTCGGTCAACGTGCTGGCCCGCGCGCATTACCTGCCGGCATTCTCGCGGCTCGGCGCCTACGACACCGAGCTGCTGCACCAGGCGGCCTATGCCGGGCGGCGGCGCCATCTGTTCGAATATTGGGCGCACGAGGCCTCCTACGTGCCGGTCGAATATTACCCGCTGCTGCGCTGGCGCATGGCGCGGGCCGCGGCCGGGACCAACATCTATGGCGGCCTCGCCCGCATCGCGCGCGAAAAGCCCGACTATGTCGAGCGGATCTACGACCAGGTGCGCCAGCGCGGGCCGATCGCCGCCGGCGAGCTCGAGGGCGAGCCGGATGCCGCCCCCCGCCAGTCCGGGCCGGCCGGCTGGTGGGGCTGGAGCGACGGCAAACGCGCCATGGAATACCTGTTCTGGGCCGGGCGGATCACGACCGCCAGCCGGCGCGGCTTCGAACGGCTCTACGACCTGACCGAGCGCGTGCTGCCGCGCGCGGTGCTCGACGCCCCCGTGCCCGATGTCGCGGATGCCCAGCGCCAGCTGATGGCGATCGCGGCGCGCGCGCTCGGTATCGCGACCGAGCCGGACCTGCGCGACTATTTCCGGCTCAGGCCCGAGGACAGCAAGGCGCGGCTCGCCGAGCTGGTGGAGGCAGGCGCCCTGCTGCCGGTCGAGGTCAAAAGCTGGGGCCAGCCCGCCTATCTCGATCCAGCCGCCCGCCTGCCGCGCCGGATCGAGGCGCGGACCCTGCTGTCGCCGTTCGACCCGCTGGTGTTCGAGCGGTCACGGACCGAGCGCCTGTGGGACTTTCGCTATCGCATCGAGATCTACGTGCCCGAGCCGAAGCGGGTGCACGGCTATTACGTCCTGCCGTTCCTGCTCGGCGACAAGCTGGTTGCACGGGTCGATCTCAAGGCCGACCGGGCGGCGCGCGTGCTGCTGGTGCCGGCCGCCCATATCGAGGGCCACGCCGACCCGGCAGCCGTGGCGCCGGAGCTCCATGCGGCGCTGCTCGACATGGCCGGGTGGCTCGGCCTCGAACGGCTCGAGATCGGCGGGCGCGGCGATCTGGCGCCCTGGCTGGCACGCCACGTGCCGGACGGCATGCGCGCCGAGCCGGTCAGGCAGACCATGTGACAGTGAGCGAGCGCTTGGGCCTGTGCCCATTTCTTGCAAAGCTGGCCGCACTGCCGGGTGGATAATGTGGATGTCATGGACGATTCGACGTTAGCACCGCAAGCCATCGAGCTGACTCGCGAGGCGATCAAGGCCGGAACCGTCATCAACATGGCGAGCGCGGGCGGCATGCGGGTGCTGACCGACGAAGAGCGCGCGGCCTCGATCGCGGACACGCTCGCGGCCCGGCCGGCCCGTCACCGGTCAGAGGATATCTGGCTGTTCGGCTATGGTTCGCTCATCTGGAATCCGGCGTTTCACTTCGCCGAGCGGCGCAAGGGCCGCATTCATGGCTGGCACCGGCGCTTCTGCCTATGGACCCCGCTCGGCCGCGGCAGCCCTGAGCAGCCGGGCCTGGTGCTGGGCCTAGAGCGCGGCGGCGCTTGCACCGGCATGGCCTTTCGCCTCCATCACGATCAGGTTGCTGACGAATTGGACATCGTCTGGCGCCGCGAGATGCTGAGCGGCGCCTATCGGCCGCGCTGGGCTCGGGTCACGACCGCCGCGGGATCGGTCGACGCCATCACCTTCACCATCGACCCGGCCAATCCGCGCTACGCCGGGCGGCTCGACGAGGACGAGATCGTCCGCGTGGTCGCGACCGCCGTTGGCCGGCTCGGCCCCTGTACCGATTATCTGTTCAAGACCGCCGAGGCGCTTGCCGGGCTCGGACTCGAAGACCGCGTATTGCAGCGGTTGAAGAGCCGGGTCGAGGCGCGGCTGTCGACCCGCGCCCCCACCCCCTGATCGGCGTCAGCCGCGGCGGGCGCGGCGATGGAGGGCGATGGCCCCAGCGCCCGCCCCTAGCACCATCAATCCCAGCAGGCTGCTGCCCACGAGCGGCGCCGGTGCCGGATTGGCGCAACGACCATCATCGCATTCGCCATGGCCGTTATCGGCGAAGGCCGCCGGCGCCACACCTGCAACGCAGATCGCCATGCATGTCGCGACGCAAATTCTCTTGATCGAGAATCCGTGGACCGAAGACTGCCACCAATGTGCGATTTTGGACACTTTTCCACCCTCTGCCTGACCCGTTCCCGGGAGTAGCGCAATGCTCATGCCATCGAATGGCGAACTGAACCGGACGGCGGTGGGCGGAGCCCGGCCATGGCGGCGTTCGCGCAAGAGCTGATAAAATACATAGAAAATGCCGTAAGTATATACCCTGGCGCGAAAATTCGGCGGGCAGGGCCTCGATCGACCCCCAGGGGAGGCCGGGGGACGACGCACCAAGACCCGGCGCGATCGTGAGGTGCCTGCACCCGCTTCTATCCTGACGCGGGCTATGAGATGTTCAATGAAATCAACCGGGAGCCGGTCGCACGCGATGTGATCGGCCGCCCAGGAGGCGGCGCAAGCCATCCGAACGTTCATTGAATAGGGCAGCAGGATGATGAGTTGGTCTGATGCGGCGATCCCCGGGACGAGGCGACGATCCGCCCCGACGATCGGCGCTGGACTGATGCTGCCGCTCGCCGTCGCGGGATGCAGCCCGGCACCGTCGCAGAGCATCCTCGGCTCCTATTTTCCGTCCTGGATGCTCTGCGCGCTGGCCGGCATCGGCCTGACGATCGTCGTGCGCCAATTACTGGGCGCGCTCGGCCTCGACAAGGCCCTGCCGGCACCTCTCCTGGTATATCTGGCATTCGCGACCGCCTTCGCCTTTGCCACGTGGCTGCTATGGCTGGACTAGAGCCCAAGCCGGCCGCGAGCCGCCCAAAGCTGTGGCTCGGACGCCTGATCGCCATCGTCGCCATTGCCGCGGCGGTCGGGCTCGGCGCCTATGCGCTCGAGCGACTCGACCGGCGGCCGCGGACGCACGACGCCTTCCTCTATGCCGATAGCGCCGGCCTCGCGCCCGACGTCAGCGGCCGGATCGTGGCGCTGCCCATCCGCGACAACCAGCGCGTTGCCGCCGGCGACGTGCTGGTCGAGATCGATCCCGAGCCGTTCGAGCTGCGGCTGCGCCAGGCGCGCGCCCAGGTCGCCGCGCTCGAGGCGCAGATCGCGCTCACGACCCGGCAGGTGGCCGCACAAGGCTCCGGTGCCGACGCTGCCGCGACCCAGGTCGAGCGCGCACGCTCGCAGCTCGCCTTCGCCCACGACACGGTCGGGCGGCTCTCGCCGCTGCTTGGCAAGGGCTACGTGACCGAGCAGCAGGTCGACGAGGCGCGCACCAACGAGCGAACCGCCCAGGCGGCGCTGACGGCCGCGATCCAGCAGGCCCAGCAGGCCCGCCAGGCAATCGGCGATACCGAAAGCCTGACCGCGCAGCTCGCTGGCGCTCAGGCGAGCGTGGCGCTCGCCGAGCGCGACCTGCGCAACGCAAAGGTCGTGGCACCCTTCGACGGCCTGGTGGTCGGGCTCGACATCGCGGCCGGCGCCTATGCCGCGGCCGGGCATCCGCTGTTCACCCTGGTCAAGTCCCACGAGTGGTATGCCATCGGCAATTTCCGCGAGACCGAGCTGCCGGCGATCGCCCCGGGCGACGCCGCGACCGTCTGGCTGATGGCGGACGGCAGTCACCCGATCAAGGGCCATGTTGAGAGCATCGGCTGGGGCGTCAAGCCGGAAGATTCCGGCGGGCCGGCGCTGCCGGGGGTCGGCCGGACCCTGAGCTGGGTCGTGGTCGCCCAGCGCTTCCCGGTGCGCATCCGGCTCGACGACCCGCCCGAAGCGGCCATGCGGATCGGCACCACGGTTTCGGTCCTGGTGCGGCATGACGCTGCTCGCTGACATCGCGCTGCCGCGGCCGACCGGGCTGCTGGCCTTCCTTGGCGCCGAATTGGCACCGCGGCCGGGTCGGGTCGCGGCCGTCACCCGCATCGCGGCCAACTGCACCGTGGTTGTCGCGATCGCCATGCTCTACCAGATCCCGCTGCCGGCCTACATGGCCTATGCGGTGTTCCTGGTCAGCCGCGAGGAGGCGGCGAGCACGCTCCTGACCGGCGTGGTCGCGCTTCTCGCCTTCACGATCGCCGTCGGCCTCTCACTGCTGTTCTTCACGCTCGACGCGTCCGAGCCGGCCTTGAGGCTGCCGCTGATGGCCGTCGCCACCTTCGTCGGCATGTTCCTCGTCCGCACCATGGCGCTGGGGCCCGTCGCCTTCCTGGCGAGCTTCGTCCTGGTGCTGTCGCAGACCCTGATCGACAAGATCCCGAGTCTAGAGACACTGACCCGGCTTGTGCTGTGGCTCTGGGTGGTGGTGGCCGTGCCGGTCGCACTCACTGTCCTGGTCAATCTCGCGATCGGCGAAAACCCCAGCCGGCTGGCGCTGCGCACGGCATTGCGCCTGCTTGCGGCGCTGAGCGCGGCGTTGCGCGGCGATGAGAACCAGCCGCTTGAGCACCTCCAGGCGGAGGCGGTCGGGCTCATCGAGCTGCGCCAGCGTGCCGGCATGCTCGATCACAGCCTGCGCAGCCGGTCCGCCATCGACACGGGGTTGATCGAGACCCTGGCCGAGCTGATGACGCTGCAAGCCCTGCTGCCGGCCGGGACGCCCGACGCGGTGCGCCGGCAGCTCGCGGCGGCCTGCGATGGCGCGGCGGTCGCGCTCGAGCACCACGATCAACCGGCGCCGATGACGATTTTGCCGGACGAGGCGCAGCTGCGGGCGCTCTCGCCCGAGGCCCGGCCGGTCGTCGTCGCGATGGCCGCGGCCTTGACGCGATTGGACGACGGCATCGCCCGGCGACGGGCCGGAGAGGCCCCGGCGACGCCGCCGGCAAAATCGCCGTTCGTGCCGGATGCCTTCACCAACCCGGGGCATGCGCGGTTCGCGCTCAAGACCACGATCGCGGTGATGGCCGCCTACATCATCTATACCGGCCTCGACTGGCCCGGCATCAGCACATCGGTGACGACCTGCTTCTTCGTGGCGCTCGGCAGCCTCGGCGAGACGATGCACAAGCTGACCTTGCGCCTCGTCGGCGCGCTGGTCGGCGGGCTCTTGGGCGGCCTCTCGATCGTCTATCTGCTGCCCGAGATGACCGACATCGGCCAGCTCTGCCTGCTGATTGCCGCGGTCTCCTTCGCCGGCGGCTGGGTCGCGACCAGCAGCGAGCTGCTGTCCTACGCCGGCATGCAGGCAGCCTTCGCCTTCTTCCTGGGCGTGCTCCAGGGCTACGGGCCCTCGACCGACCTTACGGTGTTGCGCGACCGGGTCGCCGGCATCCTGCTCGGCAATGTGCTCATGTCGGTCGTGTTCAGCGTGCTGTGGCCGACCAGCGCCGACGACCGGGCGCGCGCCTCCCTGGCGGGCGCGCTCCGCACACTCGGCCAGCTCCTTGGCGCCGAGGCGCGGGCCAAGCCCGGCGCGCGCCTGGCCGTCGTCCAGGCGCTCGAGGGTGCGCGCCGCTTCTTCACCATCGCCACGTTCGAGCTGCGCATGCTGCCCGCCCGCGCCTGGCCGGAGCCGCGGGCCGGGCTCTCCCTCGCCGTTCTGGACCGCCTCGCCGCCGCCGCCTTCGTCGTCGTCGAACAGGCCGACGACCCCGCGGTCGACGGGACCGTCCGCGCCCAGGATGAAGCCGCCGGCGCCTGGCTGCTCGCCGGCGCCGCCCGGGTCTCCGGCAAGGACGCGGACGCGCCGCTGCCCGACCCGGTGGAACTTGGGTACACTGCAGCCGAGGCGCCGGCGTTGCTTGGTGCGGCGATCGAGGCGCGGCGGCTGCTCCGCCGGGAAATCGAACATGCCGCCGCGGCCGGGATCTAGCAGCGCCATGAAGCATCACCCGCTCTTCGGATTCCTGGCCGTCCTGACGCTGGCCGCGTGCGCGACGGACGAACTGGCGCTCGCCCCGGACGCGCCGGAACGGCCCTGGGTCATCCCCCCGGCCGGCGGTGAGCTGCCGCGCCCGGGATCGCCCGCGCCGGCCCCCACGATGCCGGCCCCTGCCGGCTGGACGAGCACGGCGAGCGGCACCGAGGCCCCTCGCGGCAACGCCGTGACGATCGATGCCACGCGGCGCTACGACCTTGCCGCGCTGATCGATCTCGCCGAGCGCACTAACCCGGAGACCCGGGAGGCCTGGGAACAGGCCCGCCAGGCCGCGCTCGCCGTCGGGCTGGTCGAGGCCACGTACCTGCCGCAGATTTCCGCCGAGCTGGTCGGCGGGTTCCAGCACACGCCGCTGCCGATTCCGACGACCCTGGTCCGCCAGGGCTTCTTCACCAGCGACACGCGCGAGCTGCTGCCGACGCTCGCCGCGAAATGGCTGCTGTTCGACTTCGGGCGGCGCGCCGGGGCCGAACAGGCGGCGCGGGCCGGCTCGTTCATCGCCAACGTCGCCTTCACCGGGGCGCATCAGAAGCTCGTCTATGCGGTCAGCCGGGATTATTTCGCGCTCGGCGCCGCGCGCGGGCGCCTGCATGTCGCCGAACAGGCGCTGAAGACCGCCGAGATCGTTCAGGATGCCGCGGAGACGCGGCGCGCACACGGGCTCGCAACAGTGGTCGAGCAGGCCCAGGCGCGCCGGCAGACCGCCCAGGCGCGCTTCGACCTGGCGCGGGCGACCGGTGCCGACCATTCCGCCTATGCGGCACTGGTCGCCAGCATGGGCATCAGCCCCAGCGCGCCCATCGCCACCACCGACACGTCCGAGCAGCCGCTGCCCGCCGCCCCGGCGGGAGACGTCGACCGGTTCATAGAGGACGCGCTCTCCAATCGGCCGGATCTCGTCGCGGCCCTGGGCAAGGTGCGCGTTGCCGAGGCGGCACTCGGCACCGCCCGCTCCGACTATTATCCGACCGTCGGCCTGGAGGCCCAGGCGTACCAGAACGTCGGCGCGCTCAGCACGCAGGGCAGCCGCTATTATTCCGTCAACGAGCCGGGCGCCAACGTCCTCTTGAAACTGAGCCTGCCCCTGTTCGACGGCGGCGCGCGCGATGCGCGGGTCGCGACTGCCCGCTCGGCGGTATCGGCGGCGCGCGAGTCGCTCGACCATGCCAGGGACACCGCGGTCCAACAGGTGACGAATGCCCATGATGCGCTCAGGACCGGCTTCGCCGAATATTCCGCAGCACTCGCGCTGACCGAGGCGGCGCAGACCGCCTACGACGCCGCCCTCGACGCCTATCGCCACGGCGTCGGCACCTACACCGACCTCGCCAACAGCGAGACGGCGCTGAGCCGTGCCCGATCGGAGAAAGAGGACGCCCATGCCAACGTCTTCACGGCAGCGGCGGCGCTGGCCTTCTCGACCGGCGCCATCCTGTCGGAGCGGTGAGATCAGGAGATTGGCGTGACAGACATTTCACCGCTTCTCGCGACCCTGTTCGGACGCAGGGTGGCCCAGACCGTCAGCCGCCGTCGGGACGCGACCCTGCTTGCAGCCCTGGTTCTGCTCGTCCTGGCGACCCCGATCGCCGACGTGGCACCCAGGGCGCAACTTGTGATCGCCGCAGCGACGGTGGCGTTCCTGCTGGCCTGCCTGCAGCAGGCCGATGCCCGCTCGGGCCTGCGCGTGCCGGCGCGCCTGCTGGTCGTCTTCTGGCTGATCCTGAAACTGCCGTTCCCCTGGGTCGATGGGACTTGGGTGGCGGCTGCCGCAGCAGCCGTTCTCGCCATCCTGACCCTGGGCGTGATCTGGCTGGTGGCGCGACGCCTCGCGCATGCCGACCGGGTCGATTCGGAGCTGCTGTGCGGCGCCATCGGCGCCTACCTGCTGCTCGGCGTCTTCTGGGCCGGGACTTACGAGATCATCAGCGCCGCGGCACCGGCGGCCTTCGCCGGCCCCGGCGGCGCGGTGCCCAATCGCAGCGCCCTGCTCTATTTCAGCTTCACGACCTTGACGACCACCGGCTATGGCGACATCACGGCCGTCAACCCGGTCGCGCGCATGTGGACGATCTTCGAGGCGATCATCGGCACGGTCTACAACGCCACCGTGGTTGCCCGGCTGGTCTCGCTCTACGGCGCCCGGGCCCGGTGAGGGGGCGGCAAGCGCTGCCGCCTCACCCGCCGGTCGGGCTTACGCCCGGCCGTAGGTATCCTCGAACCGGACGATGTCGTCCTCGCCCAGGTAGCTGCCCGACTGCACCTCGATCAGGTGTAGCGGGATGCGGCCGGGGTTCTCCAGGCGATGTTGGGTCCCGAGCGGGATATAGGTCGACTGGTTCTCGGTCAGCATCAGCTCCTCGTCGCCGCGCACGATCTTGGCGGTGCCGGAGACGACGACCCAATGCTCGGCGCGATGATGGTGCATCTGCAGCGACAGCTTGGCGCCCGGCTTGACCATGATGTGCTTGACCTGCACCCGGTCGCCGTTGTGGATCGAGCGATAGGTGCCCCAGGGCCGGTGGACGGTCGGCAGGTGGGTCATCTCATCGCGCTTGTCGGCCTTCAGGCGGTCGACCAGCTTCTTCACGTCCTGGGCGCGCGATTTGGGCGCCACCAACACCGCGTCGGCCGTCGCGACCACGACCAGGTCCTCGACGCCGACCGCGGCCAGCAGCCGCTCCTCGGTGCGGAGGTAGGAATTGCGGCAGTCGACGGCGGTGACGTCGCCGATCTGGACCATGCCGTTCTCGCCCTTGTCCGAGATGTCCCAGAGCGCATCCCAGGCGCCGACGTCGTTCCAGCCCATGGCGACCGGCACGACCGCGGCATTGGCCGTATGCTCCATGACGGCATAGTCGATCGATTCGTTCGCGGCCTGGCTGAAGGCGGCGAGATCGAGACGGTGGAAATCCAGATCGCCCTTTTCGGCGGCGACCGCAGCCTCGACCGCGGCGTAGCTTTCCGGCTGGCGGGCCTTGAACTCGGCCAGGTACGTGCGGACCGGGAACAGGAAGATGCCGCTGTTCCAGGTATAGTCGCCCGACGCCAGATATTGTTCGGCGCGCGCGCGGTCCGGTTTCTCGACGAAGGCGGCGACCTCGAACGCGCCATCCTGAGCCAGCGCCGGCCCGCGCCGGATATAGCCGTAGCCGGTCTCCGGACGATCGGCGGTGATGCCGAACGTCACGAGCTTGCCGGCGGAGGCGGCCCGGGCGCCGGCTTCGATCGCCCTCAGGAAGGCCGGATGATCGGCGATGGCATGGTCGGACGGCATGATCAGCATCAGCGCATCCGGCTCGCGCTGGCCGAGCCAGAGTGCCGCCGCAGCCGCCGCCGGCGCGGTATTGCGCGCGATCGGCTCGAGCATGATGGTCTGCGGCTTCACGTCGATCTGGCGCAGCTGCTCGGCGATGATGAAGCGATGTTCCTCGTTCGCCAGGATGACCGGGGCCGCGAACAGATGGGCCGAAAGCACGCGGCCGACCGAATCCTGGAGCAGGCTGCGCTCGCTCAGCAGCGGCTGCAGCTGCTTCGGGTAAGCAGCGCGCGACATCGGCCAGAGCCGGGTGCCCGAGCCGCCGGACAGGATGACCGGATGAATGAGCCGTTTGGCAATGGCGGTCGTCGGGGCGGGCACGGTCTTCACATCCTCTGGCATGATCTTGTCCTGTCGTTGATACGAAGGGCGGGCAGGCCTGATGGCAGCGGCCGCCCCTCGTAACGTTCTGCGCGAGTTACAACGCGAACCCGCCGTCGACCAGCAGAATCGTGCCGGTCGTGAAGGCGGATTCGTCGCTGGCAAGGTAAAGCGCCGCCTCCGCGACCTCCTCGGCCTCGCCCAGGCGTCCCATCGGCTGCCGCTCGATGAACGCCTTGCGGGCGGCGACCGGGTCGTCGAACGCGTTGATCCGGTCGTCGAGCGACGGCGTCGCGATCGTGCCCGGGCAAACCGCATTGCAGCGTACGCCCTTGCGGATGAAGTCGGCCGCGACGGCCTTGGTCAGGCCGACGACCGCCGCCTTGGTCGTGCCATAGACGAAGCGGTTGGGAATGCCACGCACCGACGAGGCGCCGGATGCAATGTTCACGATCGCCCCCTTGCCCTGGGCCAGCATGCCCGGCACGAACGCGCGGATCGTGCGGTACATGCTTTTCACGTTGAGATCGAAGCTGAATTCCCAATCCTCGTCCGAGCAGTCGAGCACGGTGCCGTGATGGACGAAGCCGGCGGCGTTCAGCAGGATGTCGATCGTGCCGATCTCCGCGGCCAAGTCCTTCACCGCCTTGTCGTCTCGAACGTCGAGACGGCGGGTTTCGATCCCGGGGATGCCCGCCAATTCGGCGAGTTTCGCGTCATTGACGTCGGTCGCGATCACCCGGGCGCCTTCCCGGGCGAAGGCGAGCGCCGAGGCCCGGCCAATGCCCTGCGCCGCCGCCGTCACGAGCGCCCGTTTGCCTGCAAGTCGTTCAGTCACTGTCGTCTCCTCCCGGATGATGTCCATTCAGCGGCAATCCGGCATCGTATCGGGCCGGAAGGCGGGTCGCCAAGGGGGCGCGGAACATTTGTATGAGTTGGAGGCGCCAGGTCCGGCGCCTGCCCGGGGCTCACTGGCGGCGCGACGCCGGCCCCAGGCGTCTCGGGGTCACTTTCACAAGGCAATTGGCGATGCCCCCTCGGCTCGGCTAAGGTGCCCGCCGAACGAGGGTCGCCAGTCAAGGCGACCTCCTGACGCAACTTGATCTTCGAGGGGGAACTTGCCGATGAATAGACGGACTTTCGCCAGCCTGGCCCTGCTGCCGCTCGCTACGGCGGCCGCAATCTGGACTGCACCGGCCAAGGCCGAGGACGTCACCATCGGCGCGATTGAAATTCTGACGGGCCCGAACAGCCGCTACGGCGTCGCGATCAAGAACGGCTTCGACCTGGCCTTGGACGAGGTCAACAAGACCGGCGTGCTCGGCGGCAAGAAGCTGGCCATCCAGTACGAGGACACCGCCGGCAACAAGGACCAGGCGGTCAACGCCGCGCGCAAGCTGATCGGCATCGGCAAGGTGCCGCTGATCCTCGGCCCGACGCTGTCGAACGAGATGTTCGCCGCCGGCCCGGTCGCGAACGAGCAGAAGATTCCGATCGTCGGCACCTCGACCACCGCCGCCGGCATCACGGCGATCGGCCCCTACGTCTTCCGCACCTCGCTGCCGGAGAGCGACGTCATCCCCGTGACCCTGAAGGCGGCGCAGACGAAGTTCGGCATCAAGAAGGTCGCGGTCATGTACGCGAACGACGATGCCTTCTCGAAGTCGGGCTATGACGTGTTCAAGGCCAGCCTTGAGAAGCTGGGCATCCAGACGCTGACGACCGAGACCTTCGGCTCGAAGGACAGCGACTTCTCGGCCCAGCTGACCAAGATCAAGAGCCTGAACCCGGACGCGATCGTCGTCTCCGCCCTGGTCGAGCCGGCCTCGGGCATCCTTCTGGACGCGCGCTCGATCGGCCTCGACCCGAAGATCCGCTTCATCGGCGGCAACGGCTTCAACTCGCCCAAGCTCGGCGACATCGCCGGCGAGGCGGCCGACGGCACGATGGTCGGCAGCCCCTGGTTCATCGCCAAGGACGATCCGGCCAACACCAAGTTCGTCGCCGACTATCGCGCCAAGTACAAGGATGATCCGGACCAGTTCGCAGCGCAGGCCTACGACACGCTCCACATCGTGGCGAACGCCATCGACAAGGCCGGCGCGGCCGAGCCCGAGAAGATCAAGACGGCGCTGCAGGCGACCAAGTACACCGGCGTGATGGGGCCGTTCTCCTTCACCGACAACCGCGACCCGGCCGATTCGTCGGGTGTCGTGGTGCTCGAGATGAAGGGCGGCAAGTTCCAGATCCTCAAGTAACATTCAGCAGCTGAACGGCCGGCGGAAGCTCCGCCGGCCGGCGGCCCGGATCGGCACGTTCCATGTTCGCGCAGATACTCCAGCAGCTTCCGCAGCAGCTTTTGAACGGTCTCGTTCTGGGCTCGACCTACGCCCTGTTCGCCCTCGGCTTCACGCTGATGTTCGGCGTGCTGGGCGTGATCAACCTGACCTACGGCTTCTATTTCACCACCGGCGCGTTCCTGGCGCTCTACGGCACCAAGCTGCTGGCGCTGCCGATCTGGCTGGCGCTGCCCGGCGCCGCCATCGTGACCGGCCTGATCGCGATCCTGTTCGACGCGGCGCTGCTGACGCCGCTCCGGCGCAAGAAGGCGCCGGAACTGGCGTCGCTCATGGTGACGCTCGGCGCGACGCTCCTGCTCTATTCGCTTGCGACTGCGATCTTCGGCACCGAGATCCGCCGGCTGCCGCCGGGCGTCATCAGCCATGCCGCCATCACCGTCGGCGACGTGCGCATGAACCTGTCGCAGATCCTGATCATGGTCACGACGGTGCTGATCGTGGCGGCGCTCTTGGCGCTGATCCGCGGCACGCGCTTCGGCCTGTCCATGCGCGCGCTCGCCGAGAATGGCGAGGCGGCCCAGCTGATGGGCATCAACACCGACGCGGTCGTGCGGCTCGTCTCGTTCATTTCCGCCGCGCTCGGCAGCACCGCCGGCGTGCTGATCGGGCTCAATTTCAACGCGATCCAGCCCTACATGGGCGAGAGCATGATGCTAAAGGGCTTCGCCGTCATCATCATCGGCGGGTTGGGCGACATCAAGGGCGCGCTCATCGCCGGCATCGTCATCGGCGTGCTCGAGGTGCTGACCGCCGGCTTCATCTCGTCGAACATCAAGGATGCGGTCGGCTTCATCCTGCTCGTCACCACCCTCTGGTTCCGTCCGGTCGGCCTGTTCGGCCGCGCGCCGGTCAAGCGCGCCTGACCGGCGGGGAGCACTCATGTTCGATAGTTTCTTCTTCTCCTACCAGAGCCTGATCTTCGCCGTCGGGGTCAACGGCCTGCTCGCGCTGTCCATGTACACGGTGCTGGCGGTCGGCCAGCTGTCGCTGGGCCAGGCCGCGTTCATGGGCATCGGCGCCTATGTCTCGACCCTGCTGACGCTCGACATGCACTGGCCGTTCGCCGCCGTGCTGCTGGCGGCGATGGTCGTGCCGGCGCTGGCCGCGTTCGTGATCGGTGGGCCGACCCTGAGGCTGACCGGCGTCTATCTGGCGCTGGCGACCATCGCGCTCGGCGAGATCCTGCGCATCTTCTGCAACGCCGCGGACCTGACCGGCGGTGCCTTGGGCCTGTCGGGCATCCCGAACAAGACCAGCTTCGGCCTGATCTTCGGCCTGCTGGCGCTGGCGCTTGCGGGCTCCGTCATGGTCGCCCGCTCCCGCCTCGGCCGCGCCATGGAGGCGATGCGCGAGGACGAGGTCGCGGCCGGCGTGATGGGCGTCAACCTGCCGGCCATGAAGCTGGGCGCACTGGTGGTCTCGGCCATGCTGGCCGGCCTTGCCGGCGCCTTGAACGCCCATGCCAACAGCTTCATCGGCCCGAACGACTATGGCTTCGACCAGGCGGTGACGATCCTGTCCTTCGCGCTCCTGGGCGGCATCGGCTCGCCGTTCGGCCCGGTGCTGGGCGCCGTGATCCTGACCGTGCTGCCGGAGCTGCTGACGGCACTCCATGATTTCAAGCTGGTGGTGAACGGCTTCATCATCGTCGTCGCGGTGCTGTTCATGCCGCGCGGCCTGCTGGTCTGGCGCATCGGGCGGGTCGGGTGAGCGAGATGAATTCCACCCTGCTCGACATCCGCGACCTGACCGTCCGCTTCCGCGGCCTGGTCGCGGTCGACCATGTCAGCTTCTCGGTCGAACCCGGCACGGTCCATGGCCTGATCGGCCCGAACGGCGCCGGCAAGACGACCTGCTTCAACCTGATCAGCGGCCTGATCCCGCCGACCTCGGGTCATGCCACGCTCGCCGGCGTGCCACTCGACGGCCTGCCCAGCTGGCGGCGCACGCGCGCCGGCCTGTCGCGCACGTTCCAGAACATCCGCATGTTCCAGGAAATGACCGTGCGCGAGAACGTGATGACCGGCATGCAGGCCCGGCTCCAGGCCTCGGTGCCGGAGATCCTCTCCCGTCTCGGCCGCTTCCGCCCGGAGGAGCGCGCAGCCCGCGCCCGCGCCGACGAGCTCCTGGACTTCGTCGGCCTCGCTCAATCGGCCGACCGGCGCGCCGGCGACCTGCCCTATGGCGACCAGCGCCGGCTGGAGATCGCGCGCGCGCTCGCGTCCGAGCCGAAGTTGCTGCTGCTCGACGAGCCCGCCGCCGGCATGAACCCGGCCGAGACCCAGGACCTGGTCGGGTTGCTGAAGCGCCTGAAGGACGGCGGGCTGACCCTGCTGCTGGTCGAGCACGACATGCATTTCGTCATGAGCCTGTGCGACCGGATCACGGTGCTGAATTTCGGCCGCAAGATCGCCGAGGGCCGGCCGCGCGAAATCCGCGAGGATCCGGCGGTGATCGAGGCCTATCTGGGTGCCAAGGTGGCCGAGCGCCTCAAGGGAGGCGAAGCATGAGCGTGCTCGAAGTCCGCGGCCTGACGCTGGGCTACGGCCGGACCGACGCGGTCAAGGCGATCGACCTCGACGTCGCCGAGGGTGCCGTCGTGTCGCTGATCGGCGCCAACGGCGCCGGCAAGACCACGACCTTGCGCGGCCTCTCCGGCTTGCTCAAGGCGCGTGCCGGCTCGATCCGCTTCGAAGGTGCCGAGATGGTCGGGCAGTCGGCCTTCAAGATCGCCCGCGCCGGCATCGTCCAGGTGCCCGAGGGCCGCCAGGTCTTCGCCAACATGACGATCGAGGAAAACCTGCGGCTCGGCGCCTATCTGGTCAAGGACGCGGCCGAGATCGCCCGGCGGCGCCAGGGCGTGCTCGACCGCTTCCCGCGCCTGGGCGAGCGGTTGCAGCAGCTGGCCGGCCTCTTGTCCGGCGGCGAGCAGCAGATGCTGGCGATGGGCCGCGCCCTGATGGCCGACCCCAAGCTGCTGCTGATGGACGAGCCGTCGATGGGCCTGGCGCCGCTGTTCATCGAAGAGATCTTCGCGATCATCCGCGCCTTGAAGGCCGAAGGCCGCACCATCCTGCTGGTCGAGCAGAACGCCCAGGCGGCCCTCGAGGTCGCCGACCACGCCTACGTGCTCGAAACCGGCAAGATCAAGCTCGAGGGCCCGGCCCATGAGATCGCGAACAATCCGGAAGTGATCGCGGCGTACCTGGGGGCGGCGTGAGGGAAGCTGGGTGGGGCCCTTTCACTCGTCATCCCCGCGCCAGCCTACCCAATGCCGTCATGGCCGGGCTCGACCCGGCCATCCACGCGCCTCAACCGATCAACTCGTAGAGATCGCGCCACTCGGGATTCTCGGCGAGAATCCGCGCGATCTTCCATGCACGCGGCCAATGCTTGAGATTCTTTTCGCGCTGGATTGCCAAACCGATTTCGTCATGCGGCTCGATATAGACCAGCCGCTTCAGGCCATAGCGCTTGGTGAATCCGTCGGCCAGGCCTTCTCGATGCTCCCAGACGCGGCGGATGAGATCACTGGTCACGCCGACATAGAGAATGCCGTTCGGCTTGTTCGTCATGATGTAGATCCAACCACCCGGCATGGGCGAATTATGGGCGAACGACGTTATCCGGCAACTGCCGCGTGGACCCCCGGGTCAAGCCCGGGGGTGACGATAGAAGGCAAACCCGTATTCTTCCGCCCCGTTTCACGCTAAATCCCCCGCAGCCCGTTGTTCCCCGAAAGCCCTCGCATGCCGCGTCTGACGTCGTTCCTGGCCTTGCTCGTCGCCGCCGGTCTCGCCCGGGCGGCTTGGGCGCAGGCGCCGATACCGACGCCGCCGGTGGCGCCGACGGCGGAGGACGGGCTGATGGTCGGTGCGATCGATCCGAGCGTGTCGCCGTGCCAGGATTTCTATGCCCATGCCTGCAACGGCTGGCTCGCGGCCAATCCGATCCCGGCGGACCAGTCGTCCTGGGGCGTCGATTCGGTGCTGGTCGAGACCAATAACCAGAAGCTGAAGGCGATCCTGACCGAGGCCGCCGCCCGGCCGACGCCGGGGACGCGCAAGATCGGTGACTATTGGGCCGCCTGCATGGACGAGGCCGGCATCGAGGCGAAGGGCATCGAGCCGCTCCAGGGCGAGCTCGACCGCATCGCCGCCGTCACCGACAAGCAGGAGCTGGCGCCGCTGGTGGCGCATCTGCAGCGGATCGGCGTCGACGTGCTGTTCAGCTTCGGCGCCGACCAGGATTTCCGCGACGCGACCAAGGTCATCGCCGAGGCCGACCAGGGCGGCCTCGGCCTGCCCGAGCGCGACAGCTATTTCCGGAAGGGCAAGGAGGCCGAGGAGACCCGCGCCGCCTATGTCGCCCATACCGAGCGCCAGTTCGAGCTGCTAGGTGAGCCCGCGGCCCAGGCGGTGCGCGACGCCCAGACCGTGATGAATTTCGAGACCGGCCTCGCCCAGGTCTCGCTGTCGAGCGTCAAGCGGCGCGACCCGAGCGCCATCTACCACAAGCAGACCCGCACGGCGCTCGACCGGCTGACCCCCGGCTTCGATTGGGCCGCCTATCTGCGCGGCATCGGCGCGCCCGGCTTCGACAGCCTCAATGTCGCCGTGCCCGGCTTCTTCGCCGGTGCCGAGAAGCTGATCGCCGCGACCTCGCTCGAGGACATCAAGACCTATCTGACGGCGCATCTGATCGCCCATTCGGCCGACATGCTGCCGGCCAAGTTCGTTCAGGAAAGCTTCGATTTCTACGGCCGCACGCTGCGCGGCACCAAGGAGCTGCGCCCGCGCTGGAAGCGCTGCGTCACCTTCACCGACGACGATCTGGGCGAGGATCTGGGCCGGGTCTATGTCGAGACCAATTTCGGCCCTGCGGCGAAGCTGCGGATCCAGGCGCTGGTGAAGAACCTGAAAGCGGCCTTCGCCCAGGATATCGCCGGCCTCGGCTGGATGGGCGGCGACACCAAGCGGAAGGCGCTGCACAAGCTCGGCGCGATGGCCGAGAAGATCGGCTATCCCGACCGGTGGCGCGACTATTCGGCCCTGGAGATCCGGCGCGACGACGCGCTCGGCAACCGCTTCCGCGCCGCGGCCTTCGAGTTCGCCCGCCAGATGGCCAAGATCGACAAGCCGGTCGACAAGGGCGAATGGTTCATGACGCCGCCGACGGTCAACGCCTATTACGACGACCAGAAGAACGACATCAATTTCCCGGCCGGCATCCTGCAGCCACCGAATTTCGACGCCCACTGGGACGATGCGATCAATTACGGCGCGATCGGCGCCACCATCGGCCACGAGATGACCCACGGCTTCGACGATTCCGGCCGCCAGTTCGACGCCGACGGCAATCTTGCCGAATGGTGGACGCGCCGGGACGCGGCGCGCTTCCGTGCCCGCTCCGAATGCATCGCCCGGGAATACGGCGGCTTCAGCCCGGTGCCCGACACGCGGCTCAATGGCCATCTGACCTTGGGCGAGAACACCGCCGACAACGGCGGCACGCGCCTGGCGCTCATGGCGCTCCGCAAGGCGCTGGCCGGCCGGAGGCTCGCGAAGATCGACGGCTATACGCCCGATCAGCGCTTCTTCCTGGCCTATGCCCAGAGCTGGTGCGAGAACCAGACTCCCGCCTCCGCCCGGCTCCAGGCGCTGACCGATCCGCATGCGACCGCGTCCTTCCGCGTCAACGGCGTGGTCGCGAACATGCCGGAATTCGCCGAGGCGTTCGCCTGCCGGCCCGGCACGCCGATGGCGCCGGCGAAGAGCTGCCGAGTCTGGTAGCGGGCCTAACCTCGTTCGGACGGCTGGACGGATGCCGTGTCCGGCTGATTGTCGGGTGGCGTCGCGGCTCCCGGGCCGAGCGCCCGCTGCATGATGACGCTGTCGACCCACTCGCCGAACTTGAATCCCACCGCGGGCAGCATGCCGACGCGGGCGAAGCCCAGGGTCTCGTGCAGCCGCAACGACGCCTGGTTGGCGGGGTCGATATAGCCGATGAGCTGGCGATAGCCGGCGGCGGCGCAGGCATCCATCAAGGCGGGCAGCAGGGTCCGCCCGACCCCGCAGTTCAGGAACTGGTGGTGGATATAGATCGAGTGCTTGAGCGTGTAGCGATAGGCCGGGCGCTTGCGGAACGGCACCGCATAGGCATAGCCCGCGACGATGCCCTCGATCTCGGCCACGAGATGCGGCAGGCGGTGCTTGCGCATGTTCTTGCGCCGCCGCCGCATATCCTCCGCCTCGAGCATGTCCGCCTCGTAGGTGCCCAGGTCCCCGAGGCCGCGGGAGATATGATAGTGGTAGATCGCGAGCATGGCGGGGACGTCCGCGTCGGTCGAGGCGCGGACCACGATATTGAACGGCGTAGCTGACATGGCGACATCCGGTTATTCACGCACGACGTAGGTGTGAAAGCGGACCGAGCCGTCCGGCGCCACCTCGCGGTAGAGCCCCTGGATCTCGGCCTCGAAACCCGGGAACAGGTTGGCGCTCCGCTCGAACATCTTCAGATAGTCCAGCATGGGTTGCGCCCGCTCGTCGAGCAGCTCGCCCGGCACGATGGTCGCGATGCCGGGCGGATAGACCACGAACAGGGTGGTGGCGATGCGCCCGCCGACCTCGTCGATCGGCAGATAATCGACCTGGTTGCGGGTCAGCTGCCGGACCGCCTCGTGCGGCGACATGACCATCCTCGGCAGATGCTCCGGCGCGAATTGCGCCTTCTGCAACCGGCTCACACCCGCCGCGCGATAGAATTCATGCATCTCGCTGCACAGGTCGCGCAGCCGCCGCCCGCTGTAGCGGGCGAGACGACGGCGGACGAATTCGGGAATGACCTCGTCGAGCACGACATTCTCGTCATAGCGCCGTTTGAATGCGACGAGCGTGCTCAAGAGCGTGCCGGCCTTGCTCGACTCGACGCCGGGTGTCAGCAGGAACAGGAGCGAGTTGAGGTCGTTCTTCTCCGGCACGACCCGGTTCTCGCGCAGGAACTGGGCCACGACCGGGGCCGGAATGCCGAAGCGGTCGTACTCGCCCGTCGCGCGGTCGAACCCCGGCGTCATGAGCGTGAGCTTGTTCGGATCGGTCATGGCGTAGTGCTGCCCGACATGGCCGAAGCCATGCCAACGGGCGCCCGGCGTCAGCTCCCAGTAGCGGGCATTGGTCGCGAGCCCGTCGGTCGGCACCAGCTCCCACGGGATTTCCCGGGCCTCCTCACCCGCGGGCACGTCCGCGACCCTGACCGTGTCGGGCACGAAGGGATCGAAGAACCAGCGCCGATCCGGATCGCGTTCCTTCTCCTCGAACTCCCGCCGGATCGCCCGCACCTTCTTGCGCAGCTCGATGCCGAGGCGGATCGTATCGTCCCACAGCACCACGCCCGAGCGACCGCGCATCATCTGTGCGCCGACGTCCAGGGACGCGAACAGGGGATAGAACGGCGAAGTCGAGGCGTGGAGCAGGAAGCTCTCGTTGAACCGGCGATGCTCGACCCGACGGGCCTGCCCGGTGATGTGGCGATCCTTGATATGGATCTGGGACGCCTGGGAGAAGCTGGCCAGCTGCTTGTGGGTCGATTGCGTGGCGATGATCCCGGGCGCATCGGACCCAAGCGACTTCAGGCTCATGGCGAAGCAGCCGGCGTAGAGCGGGTGGAACTTCATGAAGCCCGCCCAGGCCTCGTCGAACAGAATGTAATCGCACATATGGCCGATGGCGCCGAGGATCGCCTCGGCATTGTAGATCGTGCCGTCGTAGGTGCATTGCTCGATGACCGCGACCCGGAACGGGCGCGGACGCTGCCATGCGTCTGGATCCTTGACCAGGGGATGGGCCCGGATCCGCTCGCGGATCGCCGTCTCGTCGAGCGCGTCGCGATAGATCGGCCCGATCAGCCCATGGGCATTGCGGTTGGTCTCGAGAAAGATCGGGATGCCGCCGCCCAGCAGCAGGGCGCCGTGGTGGGCCGCCTTGTGATTGTTGCGGTCGAACAGCACGAGATCGCCCTCGGCGACGAGGGCGTTCAGCACGATCTTGTTCGAGGCCGAGGTGCCGTTGAGGACGAAATAGGTCTTCTCGGCGCCGAAGATTGCCGCCGCCTCCTTCTGGGCCTTCAGCGCCGGTCCCTCGTGGGTCAGGAGGTCGCCCAGTTCCAGCACGGAATTGTCCAGATCGTCGCGGAAGACCGCCTCGCCCAGATGCTCGACGAAGATCCGCCCGATCGGGCTGCGATTGTAGAAGACGCCGCCGTTGTGGCCCGGGCAGGTCCACATGTGGTTGCCCTCCTCGGCATAATCGACGAGCGCGCCGAAGAACGGCGTCTTCAGCGTCTCGGCATATTGCTTAAGGCGGCTGACCAGGGACTTGGCGATGAATTCCGGCGTCTCCTCGGCCAGGAACACATAGCCGTCGATGAAATCCATGATCTCGACCGGGATATCCTCGAAGCGCTTGCGCCGGACCAGGATGACGATCGGCATCTCGAGCCCGCGCCGGCGCATGAGGTTGACCAGCGCCGTGGTCTTGCCGGCGAGCCCGTTCTTCTTGCCCCAGTCGACCAGGATGCAGCCGATCGCCGCGTCGGTCTGCACCGCGATCTCCGCATCCTCGATCCTCGGCGCGCGTATCACCTCGAAGCCCATCCGTTCGACTTCGCTGGTGATCTGGTGCACCCGGATTCCTTCGAGATCGTCTTTGTCGAATGACGGAGCGCAGACCAGAAGGGTGAATCGCCGAAAGAAGTCCATGGCATTCGATCCTGAGGCAGGAGAAGCGATCGGCGGGGGCGCCGGTGGAAATCTGGGCAGGCAACGACATTCGGGCCCGATCGGCCATCCAAGCCGGGTCGGGGAAGCATGACCTGGGCGCGAGGATCTTAGCCGACTTTCCCCGCAGATGGATGGGCTTTCCGCCCCCACCTGCTGGCGCATCGAAAATTTGGCCAGGTCGCACCGCAGGCGGGATTTCTCTCTTTGCGCGAGACGGGGACGGGTGCAACCTCTGCAGCGATGAGACAAAACGTTGCTCATCCAGCCGATATTCGTTGAAGGATCCCGGGCCTCTCGACGGCCCGTTTTCCGGCAATCCAGGGTTCCCCCGGATCGTGCGGCCGCGCACCAGTGCCGCACCGTCAAATGCCGAATATTGGGATAATTCCCCTTATTTGCCACGCAATGGAGGAAACCATGCGAAAGATCTTGTACGCTTTTGCTTTTCTTCTGTGCTTTTCCGCGGCAACGCCAATGACTGCTCATGCGCAGTCATTGAATTTCTACAGCTTTGCCGATCTGAAAACGCTGTTCGTCACCAACAAGGCGGGCTTCGTCATCACGAACGAGGGCTTCCCCGAGACCCGTGCCGGCAGATCGTTGAAGATTACGGCCGTGGATACGACGAACGGGTCCTTCGCCGGCGTGATTACCGGCACGTCCACCGTCTATCGGAACGGCAGCAGCACCCAAAGCGTGACAGGCAAGCTCCATATCGGCGCGACGCATGGAGGCACCATCATGTGGATCGAGTACGGCTACAGCTACACCGGCACGGAGTCCGACTCCCAGTCGTTCATCGCGGGCGTCAAGCTCTTTGGCGTGAACTCACCTTCCGTGTCCGGTTACATCGCCGGCTTCCAGAGCGAACGTGAGGCGAGTCCCCTCAGCGGCTTCGCGTCGACAAACCAGCCATTCTCGGGAATTCTTGCCGTCCTGCCGTGACTTGAATCTCGACAAAAAAAGAACCCCGCCGAAGGGCGGGGTTCCGAGGGGAACCGGCGTTCCGGAGAACGCCGGCGGCAAGGTTCTGGGGGGTTAGAGTGCCTTGCCGAGGGGGTTGGACGCCGGGAACGCCGCCGCACGGGACGAGTTGTCGATCGAGTAGCTCTTGCCGCCGGTACGGGTGTCGAAGTTGGCGTTGCCGCTCCAGGTGACGTTGGCGTTGTTGCCGCCGTCGAGCACCGACGTGTTGTAC
>DATGEK010000023.1:0-2121 GCA_035310205.1 Aliidongia sp. | reverse complement strand
GCCGGGCGCGGCCGTGACGCGCACCACGCCAGACGGCGAGGCCTGGCCTGAGCCGATGCGGGATTCGGCTGCCTCGAGATCGCTGATCAGCGGCACCGCGGACTCGTAGAAATCGCGCCCGGCCTCGGTCAGGCTCAGACTACGGGAGGTGCGCATGAGCAGTTGCGCGCCTAGACGTTCCTCGAGCGCGGCGACCTGCTTGCTGATCGCCGGCTGCCCCGTTCCAAGCTCGCGGGCGACCGCCGAAAAGCTCCCGCTCTCGACGACGCGCACGAATATCTTGATGCCTTCGAGCCGGTCCATCCAACTCTCCGCAGGGGAATGCGTTTGCGCTAGCGGCTCTCGTCGCCGAGCAACGCCAGTTCCTCGCCGGAGAAGACGCGCGACCTGGTCAGGAACCTCTGCTCGCGGCCGTTGTCCAGCGAGAACATGCCGCCTCGCCCCGGCACGACGTCGATGATCAGCTGGGTGTGCCGCCAGAGGTCGAACTGCGCGGCGCCGATATAGACCGGCGCCCCGCTGATCTCGCCCAGGCGCACGTCGCGGTCGCCGACGATGAAGTCGCTCTGCGGGTAGCACATCGGCGAGGAGCCGTCGCAGCACCCTCCGGACTGGTGGAACAGCACCGGCCCGTACTCGGCCTTCAGCTCCTCGATCAGCGCCAGCGCCGCGGGTGTCGCGGTGACCCGATCCGGCACGGGCTCAGAAGAACCCGAGCTTGTCGGGGCTGTAGCTGACCAGCATGTTCTTGGTCTGCTGGTAGTGGTCCAGCATCATGGCGTGGTTCTCGCGGCCGATGCCCGACTGCTTGTAGCCGCCGAAGGCGGCGTGGGCGGGATAGGCGTGGTAGCAGTTGACCCATACGCGGCCCGCCTGGATCGCCCGGCCGAAACGGTAGCAGCGGTTGGCGTCGCGGCTCCAGACGCCGGCGCCGAGGCCATAGAGGGTGTCGTTGGCGATCGCCAGAGCCTCGGCGTCGTCCTTGAAGGTGGTCACCGAGACCACGGGGCCGAAGATCTCCTCCTGGAACACCCGCATGCGGTTGTGGCCCTTGAGCACCGTCGGCTTCACGTAGAAGCCACCCGCCAGATCCCCGGCCAGGTAGTTGCGCTCGCCGCCGGCCAGGACCTCGGCCCCTTCCTGCTTGCCGATGTCGAAGTAGCTGAGGATCTTGTCCATCTGCTCCGTCGACGCCTGGGCGCCGATCATCGTCGCCGGGTCCAGCGGATCGCCCTGCACGATGTCCGCCACCCTCTTGAGCGCCCGCTCCATGAAGCGGTCGTAGATGCTCTCGTGGATCAGGGCGCGGCTGGGGCAGGTGCAGACCTCGCCCTGGTTGAGGGCGAACATGACGAAGCCTTCGATGGCCTTGTCGAAGAAGGCGTCGTCCTGCGCCGTCACGTCCTCGAAGAAGATGTTCGGCGACTTGCCGCCCAGCTCCAGGGTGACCGGGATCAGGTTCTGGCTGGCGTACTGCATGATCAGCCGGCCCGTCGTCGTCTCGCCGGTGAAGGCGATCTTGGCGAGGCGGGGGCTGGAGGCGAGCGGCTTGCCGGCCTCGAGCCCGAAGCCGTTGACGATGTTGAGCACGCCGGCCGGCAGGATGCCGTCGATCAGCTCCGCCAGCAGCAGGATCGACGCCGGGGTCTGCTCGGCGGGCTTCAGCACGACGCAATTGCCGGCGGCCAGGGCGGGCGCGAGCTTCCAGCAGGCCATCAGCAGCGGGAAGTTCCAGGGGATGATCTGGCCGACGACGCCGAGCGGCTCATGGAAGTGATAAGCGACGGTGTCCGTATCGATCTCGGAGATGCCGCCTTCCTGGGCGCGGATGCAGCCGGCGAAATAGCGGAAGTGGTCGACGGCCAGCGGCAGGTCCGCCGCCGTCGTCTCGCGGATCGGCTTGCCGTTGTCCCAGGTCTCGGCCAGCGCCAGCAGGGGAAGGTTGTCTTCCATGACCTGGGCGATGCGGTTCAGCAGATTGGCGCGCTCGGCGGCGCTGGTGCGGCCCCAGGCGTCCTTGGCGGCGTGCGCCGCGTCGAGGGCGCGCTCGACGTCGTGGGCGTCCGACCGGGCGATCTCGCAGAGGATGCGTCCGTTCACCGGCGAGGGATTTTCGAAGTA
>DATGEK010000022.1:0-9653 GCA_035310205.1 Aliidongia sp. | reverse complement strand
ACCACGGCCCGGGGAAGCAGGGTGATGCCGACCGACGCCGCGACGCAGCCGATGATGCCGTCGAGCGTGCCCATCTCCATGCGGCGGACGTCGACGAAGCCCTGATGGGCCAGATATTCGAGCGCGCGCTGCCGATAGGAGCACCCGGCCCGGAACATGATGACCTTTCGGCCGCCGCCGGTGGAGAGATAGTCGCTCACCTGCTGCCGCGTCGTGATCGAGGGCGGCGTCACCAGCACCAGCTCTTCTTCCAGGATCGGAAGCGTGACCAGGTCCGCGTGTGCTACCGGTCCCGATACGAAGGCGCCGTCGAGCCTGCGTTCAAGCACGCTGTCGACCAGGGCTTCGGTCGGGCCGGTTTCGATCTGAAGATCCACGTCGGGGCAGCGGCGCGTGTAGGCGGTGAGAACCGGCGGCAGGCGGAGGGCCGCCGTCGTCTCGAGCGCGCCCACGCGCAACTCGCCGCTCGGCGGCAGCTCATCCCTGACCGCGCGCTGCGCCTCGGCGAGCAGCTCATGGATCCTCGTCGCATAAGGCAGCAGGCGATTGCCCATCGCCGTCAGGGTCACGCCCTTCTTCGAGCGATGAAACAGCTGGACGCCCAGGTGCAGCTCCAGCCCCCGGATGCGCTGCGTGACGTTGGACTGGACCGTGTGCAGGTCGTTGGCGGCCCGGCCGATGCCGCCCGCAAGCGCCACGGCCGAGAAGAAGCTGAGGTCGGTGCTGTCCATATCGTCATCTCCATGACAGATGATGTTTATCTCTAATGATCATTTTTACGCTGTCAATAGTCGGCCTATCATGCGGTCAATCTGAAATGGGAAGGCGCCGGAGAAGCGTCTCGCTTGCTGGAGGAACGCATGGCTATCAAGACGAGATTGACGGAGCTGTTCGGGCTCGAACATCCCATCGTGCTGGCGCCGATGGCGCCTGCGGCCGGCGGCGCGCTGGCCTCTGCGGTGGCGGAGGCCGGGGGCCTGGGGCTACTGGGCGGCGGGTATGCCGAGCGCGACTGGTTCGAGCAGGAAGCCGCCAAGGTTGCGCGGTACGACGTCGGCTGCGGCTTCATCACCTGGGCGGTGGCGAAAGATCCGGAGCTGCTCGACAGGGCGCTCGAGCGCTTTCCGCGCGCCATGATGCTGTCGTTCGCCGATCCGGCGCCGCTTGCCGCGCGCATCAAGGCTGCGGACGTTCCGCTCATCTGTCAGGTGCATACGCTCGAGCAGGCGCTGCACGCGGTCGATGTCGGCGCCGACGTGATCGTGGCGCAGGGGACCGAGGCCGGCGGCCATGGCCTGACGGCGCGTTCGACGATGCCGTTCGTGCCGGCGGTGGTCGATGCCGTCGACCGACGCGCGCCTGATGTGCTGGTGCTTGCGGCCGGCGGCATCGCCGACGGGCGCGGGCTCGCCGCATCGCTGATGCTGGGTGCCGACGGTGTCGTCATGGGCTCCCGCTTCTGGGCGACCCAGGAAGCGCTCATTCACGACGCGGCGAAGGCCAAGGTCGTCGCGGCCTCGGGCGACGAGACCATCCGGACGTGCGTCTATGACGTGGTGCGCCAACGCGCCTGGCCGGCAGGCTATACCGGGCGCCTGATGAAGAACGACTTCATCGAGAAGTGGCATGGCCGCGAGGCGGAATTGGCCGCGATGCGGTCGGCCGAGCTGCAGCGGGTCGAAGCGGCCTATGCGTCCGGCGATTACGACACGGCGAACGTCACGGTCGGCGAGAGCATCGGCCTCATCAGCGACGTACCGCAGGCGGCGGACCTCGTCCGGCTGATCGCGGCCGAGGCCGAGGCATGCCTCGGGAAATTCGCCCGGACGCGCAGCGGGGAGGCAGCGAGCCGCTGACACGGGAGTCGACATTCCGGGGCGCTGCGAGGACGATCCTGAGACCGGCCGAGATCATTTCGTGCAAGGCCGCCGGTGCTCCCGAAGAACCTTGATTTCGGCGCCTGAACCAAAACAAGCCCCCAAGGAGATCACGATGGCAGAGCAATCCGCACCCGCCACCTTCGGCGTCGATCATGTCGGCCTCAGCGTTCGCGACCTCGAGAGCACGCGCCGGTTCTTCTGCGATTGCCTCGGGTGGCGCGTGGTCGGCGGGCGGCCGGACTATCCGGCGGTCTTCGTCTCGGACGGCCAGGACCTGGTCACCCTGTGGCAGGTCGAGGCGCCGGACCGCGCCGTGGCGTTTGACCGGCGCGCCAACGTCGGCCTGCACCACCTGGCCTTCGCGGTCGCCGAGCGGGCCGGGTTCGATGCCTTGCACGAGCGCGTCGCCAAGTGGCCGGGCGTGGTCGTGGAATTCGCTCCGGAGCTCTTGGGTGCCGGCCCGAAGATGCATTTCATGGTGCGCGAGCCGAGCGGCGTGCGGATCGAATTCGACTTCGACCCGCGGCTCGAAGAAGCCCGCAAGCAGCGCTGACATGAGCGGAGGAAATGCGGTGAGCAGTCCCAAGATCCTCGTGCTCGGTGCCGGTGGCATCGGCGGCTATTTCGGCGGGCGCCTGGCCGAGAGCGGCGCCGACGTCACGTTCCTGGTGCGCGACCAGCGCCGGAAGCTGCTGGCTGAACGAGGCCTGCGGATCGAGAGCCCGTTCGGCGACGCCCGCGTGGTCGTGACCACGGTCACGGCCAGCGAGGTCGAGCCGATCTATGACGCGATCATCCTGACCTGCAAGGCGTATGACCTCGACGCTGCGGTCGCATCGATCGCGCCGGCGCTTGCCCCGACCGGCTACGTCCTGCCGCTGCTGAACGGCATCGCCCATATGGAGGTGCTCAATCGGCAATTCGGCGAGAACCGTGTTCTCGGCGGGACCGCCAAGATCCAGGCGACGCTGATGCCGGACGGCGCGATCAAGCAGTTCAACGACTGGCGGACGATCACCTTCGGCGAGCAGTCCGGCGAGATGACCGATCGCGTGACGGCGCTGGCCGCGCTGTACGGGGCGGCCAAGGGCGTCGAAGTGCTGGCTGTCACCGACATGCCGCAGCGCATGTGGGAAAAGCTCGTCCATCTGTCGACGGCGGCGGCCATGACCTGCCTGATGCGCGCCAATGTCGGCGAGATCGTCCGCACGCCCGACGGGTGCGACATCTTCCTGGAGCAGTTGCACACCTCCGCCGCCATCGCGGCGGCGAACGGCCATAAGCCCAGCGACGCTTTCATGAAGGCGTGGGAAGCGACGTTCTCGCAGCGGGATTCGCACTATGCGACCTCCATGCTGCGCGACATCGAGCGCGGCGGCCGAACCGAGGTCGACCATATTCTGGGCTTCATGCTGAAGAAGGCGCGCGAGGCCGGCATCGCCTGCCACACGCTCCAACTGGCCTACACGCATATCAAAGCCTACGAGCAGCGACAGGCGGCCGGCCGGATCGCCTGATCGTCCCTTGCTCGTCCATGATGGAGGAGATCGCCCCATGGCCATTCCACCGACCGGCGCTTCAGCGCGTCTGACCCCGCGCGACGTCAGCACCCGTGCCGTCCGCGTGCCGCTGACCTTCACGCTGGGCACGAGCGCCGCGATCGTTCGGGCGGTGCCGCTGCTGCTGGTCGACCTTGAGACTGAAGAGGGCCTGACCGGGCGCACCTATCTGTTCTGCTATACGCCATCGGGCGCACGCGCCATCGCCGGGCATATCCGGGAGGCACTGGAGCTCGTGCGCGGCAAGCCGACGACGCCGCTCGGTCTTGCCCAACTGCTGCAGCGGCGCTTCGCGCTGCTCGGCGTGACCGGCACGGTGCGGATGGCGCTCTCGGCGATCGACATGGCGTTCTGGGACGCGCTGGCCCAATCCTTTGGCCGGCCGCTCGCCGATCTCCTCGGCGGCGCGCCGCGGCCGATGGCCACCTATGACAGCCGCGGGCTCGGGCTGATGGCCCCGGCCGCGCTCGCCGACGAGGCGGAGAAATTACTGGCGAAGGGGCTCACGGCGCTGAAGCTGCGCCTGGGCTATCCGTCTGTTGCGGAGGACTTGGCGGCGCTCGATGCCGTGCGCCGCCGTGTCGGCCCCGCGGTCTCGATCATGGTTGACTACAACCAGGCCCTGACCCCGGCCGAGGCGCTGAAGCGCGGGCATGCGCTCGATGACCACGATCTGCTCTGGCTTGAGGAGCCGATCGCTCACGAGGACTACCGGAGCTACGCCCGGCTCGCCCGCGAGCTTCGGACGGCCGTCCAGATCGGCGAAAATTTCAATGGACCGGCAGGCCTCGGCCAGGCGCTCGCGGCCGGTGCCTGCGACTACGTCATGCCCGACGTCGCCCGCATCGGCGGCGTTACCGGATGGATGCAGGCCGCGGGCATTGCGGCCGCCGCCGATATCGAGATCTCGTCCCACCTGATGCCGGAGATCAGCGCGCAATTGCTGTGCGCGACCCCCGGCGCCCACTGGCTCGAATATGTCGATTGGGCGGATGCGTTCGTCGAAGAACCCATGCAGATCCAGGACGGATTGGCGATCCCGTCCGACCGGCCCGGCGCCGGACTCACTTGGGACGAAACTCGGCTGAAGCGCTTGGAGGCGCTGTGACGCCGACCGTCCTCCCTCTCGCCCAGGAGTCTCTACGATGATCATCGAACGCATCGAAGCCATCCCGCTCAGCATCCCGTTCAAACCCGGCAGCCAATCCGACGCGGGGGCCTGGGGGGACAAGAACCTGGGGGCCGTCGATTCCCTGCTGGTCAAGATAACGACGGACGAGGGGCTGGTCGGCTGGGGCGAGACCTTCGGCTTTCGCGCCGTGCCGGCCGCGAAGCTCGCCATCGATCGGATGATCGCGCCGGCGTGCATCGGCCAGGATGCCGCGCAGATCGCGCCGCTCATGCTCGACGTCCAGAAGAAGCTGCATATCTTCGGCCGCAGCGGGCCCGTGATGTACGGCATCTCCGCCGTCGACATCGCGCTTTGGGACCTGGCCGGCAAGGCCGCGAACGCACCGGTCCATCGCCTGCTCGGCGGCAGCCGGAAGACGCGCCTGCCGTGCTATGCGAGCCTCATCCGCTATACCGACCCGGCGCGTGTCCGCACTTATGTTCGGCAAGCCATCGATGCCGGCTTCCGCAGTTTGAAGCTGCATGAGATCGAGCTGCCGGCCATCCGGGCCGCCCGCGAGGAGGCCGGTCCCGACATCGAGATCACGCTCGACGTCAATTGCCCCTGGACGCTCGGCGAGGCGCGCGCGCAAGTGCCGGCGCTCAGGGAATTCGGTCTTCGCTGGCTCGAGGAGCCGATCTGGCCGCCGGAGAATTTCGACGGCCTGGCCGAGCTCCGGCGGACGGCGGGGATCCCGATCGCCGCCGGCGAGAACGCATCGACGCTCCTCGAATTCGACCGGCTGATGGCGGCCGGCGCCGTCGACTATGTCCAGCCGAGCCCGGCCAAGATGGGCGGCATCACCGAGATCGCCAAGGTGTTCGCGCTCGCGGCCGCCCACAACGTGACGGTCATGGTCCACACTTTCTACGACGGGCCCGGCCTGCTTGCCGCGATCCACGCCAGCGCAGCACTCGGTTCGGCGGAATCGATGGTCGAGTGGCGCTATTTCGATCTCGAGGCGCAGCTTTACGGCAGCGCGCTGTTGCCGGTCGACGGCCATATCCCGGTGCCGGACGGCCCGGGCCTCGGGCTCGAGCCGGACGAGGACGTCATCCGCACCTACGCCGCGCGCCCTTGAACGACCACGGCCGCCAGCATTCGATCGTTTTGCGGAAGAGTGTCTCCCGGACCCCGTCTATTCGGTCCGGCGGCATGCTGACTACATGTCACTCACTCGAGGCCAGCGCCTCTCCGGCAATAAATCCCGCCGATCGTCAATGAAACTATCGAGGTCCATCATGGGTACCGAACAAAAAGTTGCCGTCATCACTGGCGCTTCCCAAGGCATCGGGGCGGCGCTCGTCAAGGCTTTCCGCGACCGCAACTATCGCGTCGTCGCCACGGCGCGTTCCGTCAAGGAGTCGGGCGACCCGGACATCCTGGCGGTCCCGGGCGATATCGCCGATCCGCGCACGGCGCAGCGCGTGATTTCCGAGGGCCTGGCCCGGTTCGGCCGGATCGACACGCTGGTCAACAATGCCGGCATCTTCATCGCGAAGCCGTTCACCGACTACACGGCCGAAGACTATGCCACGAAGCTCGGCGTCAATCTGAACGGGTTCTTCTACATCACCCAGCTTGCCGTCGCCGCGATGGTGAAGCAGGGCAGCGGCCACGTCGTCAGCATCACGACCAGCCTGGTCGACCATGCGAACTCGAACGTGCCGTCGGTCCTGGCGTCGCTCACCAAGGGCGGCATCAATGCCGCGACGCGATCGCTCGCCATCGAGTACGCGTCGCGCGGCATCCGGGCGAATGCCGTGGCCCCGGGCATCATCAAGACCCCAATGCATGCGCCGGAGACCCATGAGGTGCTGGGCAAGATGCATCCGGTCGGCCACATGGGCGAGACCCGCGACATCGTCGACGCCGTGCTTTACCTGGAGTCGGCGGGCTTCGTGACCGGTGAGATCCTGCACGTCGATGGCGGCCAGGCCGCCGGCCACTGACCACACCGGAGGCGGGCATCCGCCCCCCGCTTTTGCCAGCGAGGACGACCATGCCCATCGTGACCATTCAGATCACCCGCGAAGGCACCGCGCCCGGCGCGAGTGCGGCCACCGCGGAAGAGAAGGCGGCGCTCATCAAGGGGGCCAGCGAACTGCTGCGCGACGTGCTGCACAAGCCGCTCGAGGCGACCTTCGTCGTCATCGAAGAGGTTGAGCTGGAAAACTGGGGCTGGGGTGGCCTGCCGGTGCAGGATTACCGGCGCCGCCTCGCGGCGAAGTCCGCCTGACCACCGTCAACCGGGCCCGCCAGGCCGAGATCGGGAGTTCAATGATGGCCGTTTCACAATCCGCAGCACTGCTCGACTTGCTGAAGATCGACGTGCCGATCATCCAGGCGCCGATGGCCGGAACCTCGTCGCCGGCCATGGCGGCGGCGGTCGCCAATGCCGGCGGGCTCGGCTCGGTCGGCGTCGGGGCGACCAATGCTGCCGGCGCCCGCACTATGATCGCGGCTATTCGGGAACGCACGAATCGTTCCTTCAACGTCAACGTATTCTGCCATCAGCCGGCGACACCGAATGCCAAGGTCGATGCTGCCTGGCTCGAACGGCTGCGTCCGGAATTCGAGCGCCTGGGCGCCGAGCCGCCCGCCGCGCTGACCGAGATCTACAAGAGCTTCGTCGAAGACGACGACATGCTGGCGCTGTTGCTGGAAACGCGCCCGCGGGTCGTGAGCTTCCATTTCGGCGTGCCGTCGCCGGATCGCATCCGGGCGCTGCGTGACGCCGGCATCATTCTGCTCGGTTCCGCGACCAACCTGGCCGAGGCGCGCGCCGTTGCCGCCGCCGGGGCTCACGCGGTCGTGGCTCAGGGGTACGAGGCCGGGGGCCATCGCGGCGTGTTCGATGCCGCCGTCCCCGATGATCGGCTGAGCACGATGGCGCTTACCCAGCTTCTCACCCGCAATCTCGACGTGCCGGTGATCGCCGCGGGCGGCATCATGGATGGCGCGGGGATCGCCGCAGTGATGCGGCTTGGAGCGGCCGCGGCGCAGCTTGGCACCGCGTTCGTCACGACGGACGAGTCGCTGGCCGATGCGGGCTATCGCGCAGCGATGTTCAGCGATTCCGCCAATCATACGGTCATGACGCCCGTCATCTCCGGCCGGCCCGCGCGCTGCCTGGCGAACCGGTTCACGGCGTTCGGCGCCGGCGTCGATTTTGCCGACATCCCGTCCTATCCGCTGACCTATGACGCGGGCAAGGCGCTCAATGCCGCCGGCAAGGCGGCGGCGGAGCCCGGATACGGTGCGCAATGGGCCGGGCAGGGCGCGCCGCTCGCCCGGTCCATGTCCGCTACCGCGCTCATGGCGACCCTCATCGCCGAATTGAACGCAGCCGCGTGAGCCCGGCGATCGCGCGTCAGGTTCCGGGCGACGGCGGCTGGTCATCGAGCTGCCAGGCCGAAGCGGATAGTTCGACCAGGTCGATGAACGCACGGACCTTGCGCGACAGCAGGCGGGAGGTCGGGAACACCGCCTGGATCGGCAGCGGCGGCGGCGCGAATGCCTGCAGGACCTCGACCAGGCGGCCGGCGCGGCAGGCGGCGACGACCTGATAGCTCAAGGCCGAGACGATGCCGCCGCCGGCGATCGCATGATCGATCGCCGCATCGCCGCTGTTGCTGAAGAACTGCGGCGATACCGGCATGGGCGACACCGTGCCCTCGGACCAGAACGGCCATTCCCGCCGGGAGGCTGCGCCGGAGAAGGCGATGAGGCGATGCCCGGCGAGTTCGCTCGGCGCCTGGGGGACCCCGCATTTCGCGAGATAGGCGGGGCTGGCGACGAGCGTGCGCCGGGTTTGCCCGACGTTGCGGGCGATCAATCCTGAATCGACCAACTCGCCGACACGGATCGCCACGTCGACCCCTTCCTCCACCAGGTTGACGAAATGGTTGGCGAGCTGCAGCTCGACGCTGACCTTCGGATAGAGTTCGAGATAGCGGGTCAGCAGCGGCGTGGCGTGGAGGCGCCCGAACACCACCGGGGCGGCGACCACCAGGCGGCCGGTCGGCTCGCCACGCTCCTCCTGGGCCGAGAGCTCGGCCTCCTCAACCTCGGCCACGATCCGCCGGGCGCGCTCCAGGTAGCGGGCGCCGGCATCGGTCAGCCGCACCGACCTCGTGGTGCGGTGCAGAAGGCGCACGTCGAGCCGGGTCTCCAGCCCGGCGACCATCCGGGTCACGACCGACGGCGACAGGCCGACCTTTCGGGCTCCGGCGGAAAAGCCCTGGGCGTCGCAGACGGCAATGAACGCCTGCATCACCTCGAACCGATCGCTCATCGTCACTCCACCTCGGGGCGCTGGGGCCTTGGATTATTGCTGCTTTCGGCGCGATGCATCGCCGCTGCATAGTGATTGCTCACACGGGCCGCGGCAATCGGCTCCGCCTTGCCCTCACGCGGGCACGGCCCTGTGGGGAGGCCATGATTATTGCCGGATTCGTTGAGGTGAGTTGCTGGGGCCGCCAATTGTTCCGCGTATGATCTGAAATAATCTTTTGAAGCGGAGCGGGCGAGGCGGGAGCCGTTTCGCAGCTCTGAATCCCGAGGGGCGGCACCATGGACAGAATCGACGCGATGAAGGTGTTCGTGACGGCCGTCGACGAGGGCAGTCTTGCAGGCGCCGGCCGCAAGCTTGGCCGTTCGCCCGCGGCGGTCTCGCGGGCGATTGCGTTCCTCGAGGAGCATGTCGGGACCCCGCTGCTGCACCGCACGACCCGCTCGATCAAGCTGAGCGAGGCCGGCGCTCGCTACGCGACGGCGTGCCGCCGGATGCTGACCGATCTGGAAGAGGCCGACATGCTGGCCGCCGGCGAACGGTCGGCGCCGCGGGGCATGCTGACGGTGACGGCGCCGGTCGCGGCCGGTGAAGACTTCCTGCGGCCGGTGCTCGACGCCTTCATGGATGCCTATCCGTGCGTCTCCGTCCGGCTGCTCCTGCTCGACCGGCCCGTCAACCTGATCGACGAAGGCATCGACGTGGCACTCCGGATCTCGCATCTGGCGGACTCGAATCTCGTCGCGCTT
>DATGEK010000021.1:0-32932 GCA_035310205.1 Aliidongia sp. | reverse complement strand
GTAGAAGCCGTCGCCGATCAGGCGGGCGGCGGCGACGTCGGTATCCCGCACGGCGGCGGGCACCTCGTCGATCGGCACCGCCTGAGTCCGGCCGTCGACATACGAGCCGTCGGCGCCGTGCCGGATGATCTGCCAATGGGCGTCGCACATGTAGTAGCGCGCGGCGAAGATCGGTTCCCCGGCCAGCACGCCGATGCGCCAGTCGAACGGCGTGTACATGAATTCCTGCACCAGGATGATCTCGGACTGGCGCAGCATGCCCTGGGCGATATCCATGAATTCGGCGGCGTCGGCCGCGCGCTTCACGCCCTGGCTGAACGAGCCGTCGGGGATCTTGAGCACGACCGGCTGGTCGAACCGGTCGGCGAACCGGCCGAGCGTCGGCTTGGTCACGAGGTGGGTGCGCGGCGTCGGCAGGCCGTGGCCCCGCAGCAATTCCGCCAGGAACACCTTGTTCGTGCAGCGCAGGATCGACGCCGGATCGTCGATCACCGGCATGCCCGCCCGCTCGGCCCGCTTGGCGAAGCGGAAGGTGTGATGCGGCACCGCCGTCGTCTCGCGGATGAACAGCGCGTCGAACTGGGTGAGCCGGGCGAAATCGCGCTTCTCGATCAGATGAGTGGCGATGCCCAGGCTCTCGGCGATCCGCCCCATGTGCTCGAGCGTCTCGCGCCGGCTGGGCGGCATCGGGTCCTTCGGATCATGGAGGATGGCCAGATCGAGCCGGGCGGCTGTGGCCGCCCGGGCGCGCCGCCACAGCCGGTGGGTATAGGCGTCGAGCGCGTCGAGGAACAGCCGGTCGCGCTCCGGCGGGATGTCGCGCGGATCGAGCGGCCGGATCGCGCCGATCGTCCAGGCGTCGCCGCCGGCCCGCTCGAACGCGATCTCCATCAGCGGACAGCGGAACAGCTCGAAGGCGCGGGCGGCGAGGCGCGCGAAGGCAGCGTCCTCGACCCGACCGAAATAGACATGGACCGCGAAGCTGTCGATCGAGCGCGGCAGGTCGGGCGGCGCTTCGATCAGCCGGTTCAACTCGCCGATCCGATGGGCGTAATGCTGCTTCTGGCCCAGTTCCAGCAAGTCGTCGAGCCCGGGCGTCACCCGCTCGCCGCGCGCCTCGGCCAGCAGCGAGCAGTAATAGCCGGCACCGAGATAGGCGGTGTCGCGGCAGAAATTGACGACCTTGCGGCGCCGTCCGGCGCCGTCGGAGCCGGATTTCAGATAATCTTCCAGGGTCATGACCCGGTTTTGCGGGTCGTCCCACCGGAAATCCGTGCGCTTCTCGACGATGATGACGGGGCCTGACATCGGCTTTCGTTCGTCCTCCGGGTTCAACAGCTAGGGGTACGCGTTCGGATCGGCCGTTCGAGCCGCAGCGCGGCCATGCCGTCCTGGTAATAGGCTTCGGTCCGGCCGGTGACGGTGAAGCCGTGGCGGGCGAACAGCGTCTGGGCGGGGTAATTGTCGAGCCTGGTTTCGAGCCGCATCACGGTGCAGCCGCGCGCCGCAGCGGCGAGCACCGCCCATTCGAGCAGGGTCCCGCCCATGCCCGAGCCGCGAGCGCTCTCGGCGACCGCGATCGAATAGACCCGCGCGACCTGGGTGCCCTGGCGGAACAGCAGGACGAGGGCGCCGGTGATGGCCACGTTGCGCGGCGCCACCAGGATGAGCGCGCTCGGCTGCTTCAGCAGGCGTCGCCAGCCGCGGGGGCTAATGCGATCATGGGCAAAGCTGGTGGCTTCGAGGGCGGCCAGCGCCTCCCAGTCGAGCGCGTTCGCGACGCGCACGCTCGAGGTCAGCGGCCGCTCGTCCCGAGGCATCGCGATCGGGGCTTCGGCTGTTTGATGATGGGCGGAGGTCATGGAAAGGTCGGCTTTGCTGCGGATTTGCTCCGCACTTAAGCTCGCGTCCCGGCCATGAAGAAACAAGCCGACAAACCCGCGCCTCGAATCAAAAAACCATAAAGATGGCGCGCAGATAGTCTTGGGTCGTTGATGGGATTTTCATCCCAATTCTGTGCCGTCGATATGGATTTTATAGGCGTTCTTGGCTTCTCGTAGGGCTCTGCGAGAAAGGAGGCGCCTCATGGACAAGCGTCGGCGTGATACCGGAGCCAAGCGATGCGCCATCGTCTTCGAGGACGGGGCCGGCCATTGGGTGGCGCTGGGGGCTGGCGGCACCGGCCGGGCCGATAGTGCGCGGGTGGCGATCCTGCGCGCGCTCTATGGTCGCCGGCCGGTCGGCGCGGTCGTGCTGCTGCCGCCGAAGGCGCGGCCCTGAGGTTCGGGGGCCGCAGGCCATGCTCGTGATCAACCCTGGCAATCCGATCGGGATCGGGATCATACCGGGAGGCACCGAGGGGACCAGGACGACGGCCGGGACGCCCGCGCGAGGGCGTCCCGGCTTGCTTTCACGCCTGCGGGACTGGGGCCTCAGGCGCGGTCTGGGCCGAACGGCTTCGGCCGGCGGTCGGCACCCTGCCGCACCTCCATCCAGGCCGGATATTCCGGCGACAGCGCGCTGACCTCGTCGAGCGCCTTCAGGTCGTCCGCGCTGAGGCTCAGGGTCGTGGCGGCGATATTGTCGTCGAGCTGCTCGACGGTCCTGGCGCCGATGATGATGCTGGTGACATGCGGCTTGGCCAGCAGCCAGCCGAGCGCCACGCGCGCGACCGACACGCCATGCCGTTCGGCGATCGGGCGCATGGCCTCGACGCAGGCCCAGGCGCGATCCTGGTTGACCGGCGGGAAGTCGAAGCTGACGCGCCGCGAGCCTTCGGGACCGCCGTTGCTGCCCGGCCCGTATTTGCCCGACAGCAGGCCGCCGGCGAGCGGGCTCCAGACCAGGAGCCCCATCTGCTGGTCGCGCATCATCGGCACCAGCTCGCGCTCCAAGTCGCGGCCGGCGATGGTGTAATAGGCCTGCACCGTCTCGAACCGTGCCCAATCCTGCTTATCCGACAGGCCGAGCGCCTTCATGATCCGCCAGGCGGACCAGTTCGAGACGCCGATGTAGCGCACGAGCCCGCTCGAGACCAGATCGTCGAGCGCGCGCAGCATCTCGTCGATCGGCGTCACCGGGTCGGTCGCGTGGATCTGGTAGAGGTCGATATGGTCGGTCTGCAGCCGCTCCAGGCTGGCCTCGACCGCATCCATGATATGGCCGCGCGAGGCACCGCGATCGTTCGGGTTCTGGCCCATGGTGCCGTAGAGCTTGGTCGCGATCACCACGTCCGAGCGCTTCACCTCGAGATTCTGCAGCGATTGGCCCAGGATCTCCTCGGCCCGGCCCTGGCTGTAGACGTCGGCGGTGTCGATGAAATTGATGCCGGCATCGAGCGCGCGACGCACCAGCGCGTCGGCCGCGTCCTGGTCCAGTTGGCCGATTGCGGCCCAATGTCCCTCGCTGCCGCCGAAGGTCATGGTGCCGAGGCAAAGCTCCGAGACGAACAGGCCGGTCCGGCCGAGCTGGTTGTAGCGCATGGAATGACTCCGGGGAGGGAAGGGCGAAAGGCCTGCCCCAAGGATCGGCCATGACGCCGTCGGAGGCAATGGGGCGGGGCGTCGCGCCGGGCGGTCGAAAGCGGCGAACCTTTCGGGCCCTTTCGGGTGTTGGTCATACGAGGGGCAATGGGCGCCGGGGAGGCGACGACGTGACGGATACGACCGACATGACCGACGACACGGTGATCTATCGGGCGCGGCTGCATCGCCTGCTGTTCCTGCGCCCGTTCCTGTGGATCTTGTTCGGCCTGGCGCTGCTCGCCGTCGTCTGGGCCTGGCCGTGGCTGGCACCGCAGTTTCTTCCGGGTGCCTCGCCCGGGCCGCTCACCGAACCCTGGGTCTGGCTGCCGCTCGGGCTGGGCGGGCTGATCCTGGCCTGGGGCCTGTTCCGCCTGGTGGCTCACATCGGGCGGGCGGGCACGACCGAAATGATCGTGACGCCGCGCAAGATCGTGTTCCGCAGCGGCTTCTTCAGCCGCCAGACCATCGAGATGGTGAATTCCAAGATCGAGACGGTGCAGGTCGACCAGAGCTTCCTCGGCCGGATCTTCGACTACGGCACCATCGTCATCACCGGCACCGGCGGCAGCTTGGAACCGATCGCCATGATCGCCCACCCGCGCGCGCTCCAGCAGGCGATCCGGGCGGAGTGAGCTAGACTTTCTGCGGCGGCGGCTCGTCCCTTGGCCGCGGCGGCTTGATCGGCTCCGGCGGTTCCTCGACGGGGATGGGCAGATCGGGATCGGGCGGGATCGGTGGATTGCCCTCCGGCATGGGCGGCCCAGGCAAGCCGGCGGCTTCGATGGGGCTGGGTACTCTCATGTTCAAACCTCGCGCCGTGTTCAAACCCTATCGGGTCTGAACACGTTCGCCGCGGGGCTGGTTGCCAGGTTCAGAACGGGTGGTACTGGTTTTGGGTACACATAACACCATATTCCGCCACAAATTGGCGCAAAGCCTCGATAAACTGTGTATGAATGGCGTGTACTTTTGGTGAGGGCGCGATGGCGAAGGTCAAGAATCTGGATTGGAGAAACGGGAACGCTCAATTCCGCTGGGCCATCCCTAAGGACCTTCAAGAGCACCCGGAGTTCGCAGGACATAAGCAGCACGTGCGGATGTCCCTTGGCACCAGGGACCGCGCTGAGGCCGAGCGCAAAGCAATGCAGAGGACGCTGGAATTTGAGGCGCTCTGTGACCGGCTGCGCGAAGCCAAGAAAGGATTCCCTCCGGTCCAAGTGCGCGCGTCAATGCTCGCCGAGAGCTATGGGCAGATCGATGGCGTCGCAAAGCTGCTGCGTAAGCCGAAGGACGTAGCGCTTGATACGGCTCTGACGAGCATCGAGGACTTCGCTGAACGTCTGGGCTCCGGTCTGCCGGTTGGCGCTGTTCTGTACGTTTCCGATGCCGATGGCACGCTGGACGAGCTACGCGTACCGGACAATCTCGTCAGCCGCGTGCGGGATTACATTGCCGGGTTAGTTGCAGAGGATCGGCGCGATCTGCTGTCCGAGGATGCTGGCAAAGCTGCGGCGATCAGCGGGAATCCGACGCTGATGGAAGTCATTGGTCGCGCGGAAAGTCACAAGCAAATCACCAAATCCACGGCCGGAATGTATCGCTCCAGTGTTCGGCTCTTTGAGAAGGAAGTCGGCGCCATTCGGGTCGCTCAGATCGGAGCGGAACACGTTCGGAAGTTCAAAGACCGTCTCCTCCTGACAGTTGCGTCTAAGGGAATGCGAAGCGCCACCGCACAACGGCACTGGCGCGGGATGAGCGCCGTGTTGGGGTATTCGATCCAAGACGGCATCGTCACCGGCAACCCGTTCTCTGCGCTTCGGCTCGGCAAATTCACCGTTGATGACCACGTCGAGCGGTTGCCGTTCACCAAGGATGATCTGGAGAAGCTGTTCGGCGGCGTCGAGAAGGGAAGCCAGCACTGGCTGATCATGAGAGCGGCGTTGATGCTCGGCGCTCGTCAGGACGAGATCGCACAGCTTACAGCGGCAGACATCGTGACGCGTGATGGCGTTATCTGCGTCAGCATCAATGACGACGATGGCAAGCGTATTAAAAATAAGGGCTCTATCCGGTTGGTGCCGATCCCGCAGCGGCTGTTGGATGATGGGTTCTTGAGCATCGTGCCGACCGAAGGGCGCATATTCTCGGACTTTCCCGAAACCGAAAAGGTCGCATGCGGTGCGAAGGTGAGGGCTTGGTTCACCGACTATCGCGACGGCCGGGGCATCACCTTTCCCGAGGGTACGGAGAAGGTTTTCCACAGCTTCCGGCACATGTTCACAACGTATCTTCGCGAAATAGCGCCGGATGAGGGTTACGCTTATCTCACCGGGAATGCGGGGAAGCGCGCCGGAGCAAACAGAGGATATGGAGATCAGCCCCTGGTGAAGTACAAGGGGTACTTAGATACCATAGCATGGCCGGTGTGATGAGACGGAGGGAGCCATGGACAAGCCGCGCTATGTCGAGACCCGAAAGCGTGCGGATGGCACCTTCGCCTACGTTTGGAACCCTTCATCAAAGCTCAAGAGCGCCGGGTTCGCGTTTACGGTCCTCGGCGGCGACCAGAAGAAAGCATTCAAGGAAGCCGACAAGCTGAACGCCCAAGTCAACGACATGCGGCGCACAGGAAAGCGCGATGCGGCTATCTGCGAGGGGACAATTGGGGCGCTGGCGCGGAAGTTTATGGCCTCGAATGACTTCGGGGCACTCGCTAAGAACACTCAGGAAACCTACGAGAGCAGCTTAACAAAGCTGATCGAGATGCAGCTTCGCGGGCGTCGGCTTGGTGATTACAAGGTCGACTATTTGACGCCAGGGAAAGCCAGGGCGTTGTATGAGGAAATCGTGGAGACGCGCGGCAATGGCGCGGGCGCCTACACGGTTCGCGTGGCGCAGTCCATGTACGGCTGGGGTCGTCTGGCGGACCTGGTGAGGGGCGAGAACCCCTTCAACAAACTCAGAGCGAAGGGAACACAGCCGCGCGCAGTGACATGGACTCGGGATCAACGGGAAGCGTTCATCTGTAAAGCTGATGAACTTGGCTACTGGTCCGTCGGGACCGTGGTCCTCCTCTGCTACGAGTGGGCACTGAGGCCGGGTGATGTCCTTCGGTTTACCTGGGACCAGATCAGCGATGGGCATATGACGGCCCTGACCAGGAAACGGGAGGTCTTGGTGTTCCAGAAGCTGTCCGAGCGCGTACAGCAGCGCTTAGGCGAGCGGCCGGGAACAACTGGATTGATCGCTCCACATCCGAAGGACAAGCCGTGGGACTGGTTCAGTTGGGGCGAACTGTTCCGCGAGGTACGAGAAGCCGCAGAGCTTCCCCCGTCTCTCCAGGTGCGGGACCTGAGGCGAACTGCAGCAACTGAAATGATCGATGCCGGATTAAGCGACCGCGAAGTGATGGCTGTCGGCGGTTGGTCGAGCCCTGCGTCACTGAAGCCGTATATCGCAATCAGCAAGCAGCGGACGACGAACGCCCTTGAGAAGCGGTGGGCGTACCAGACGAAGCTTCGGGACGCGAATTCATAGCGCCCCGGCATCGTTCCGCTGTGCCAAGTGTCGTCAAGACTTCCTGGCACAGCGGAACGGCGCTAAAGCGCCCTAGCTAGGGCTAGTATTGCAAGACTTCCTCATAAACCGTCTCAATATTCTGATATCCGAGGGACGCAAAGTTAATAGGTCCCTCGTATGTCTTTCTGACGTTGTAGATTACCTTGAACGCACCGCACTCTTTTAGCGTCTTTTCAGCGGCTTTAATGAGCTTGGCATAAGCGGCGCTGTAATCATCGACTTCCTCTGCCATGAAAGACAGAACGCATTCGGCAAGGAGTTTGTCTTTATAGTGAAGCATCGGGAAGACCATAAAGATTGCGCAGCCGACCAAGCGGCCATCAATGCGCGCTGTAGTGCAACTGACATTTCCTAGGCCGTTTACAAGCTCGTAGGTATCGCGATCAAGATCAAGAAGTGCGTCATTCTTGGATACCGGCGTAATGTCGGGGTGGTCTGCTCTGAATTGAACGAGTTCGTCCAGAATCTGGCTAATGTTTTCGGTCGCAAAGATCATTTTAAATCCCACAGGAATAATATGTCGTCGGATATGTTGAGTTTTTATGTGTCGTATTGGCCGTGCGTATCTACGGATATTGTACCATCGTGGATGGGTACTGTTCTACGACAATAAACTAGACCCGCTGGGCGAGCCGCGATTTGATTTTCTGAGCTTGATTCGCCAGGGGCGTTTAAATCGCCGCTGAGTGATCTAGCGGAGAAAGCGGTCAAATCCCTGCCGGGGAAGCCAGTTGGCCCCTCAGCGGCGATTTAAACGCCCTTAGCGGCGATCTTTGCCGTGAAGTCCGTTAGCAGCGGGTGGAAGTCTGGTGTGGCGTCCTGGGCGGCTCGGTTGAGGTGGCGACAGACGCCGTACCGGCGACCGAAGACTTTTCCCTGTCCGTCCTCTCGCGCTTTGAGGAAATCCATGAAATCCATAAGCGCTTCGTTGGTGTTTGGGTCGATGCCCTTCAAAATGTAACGGATCAGACCGGAGGACGTCGCGTGTTCCTTGGCGTTCGCCTTTGATGCGCGGGACACCTTACATGCGGCAGGGCTATATGCGGCTGGAAGGAAGCCGTTGGCGTCCGCATGGGCTGCAAACTCGGCGCTGAACGATGCAGGGATATGAAGGAGAATATGGGTGTGGAGCCGCTTGGCGGAGGTTTCCAGGTTTTCGAAGACCCAGACAAACCGGAAAGGGATATTCCGGTGATCGCACCAATCCCTTAGCCGCTTCATGACCTTGGTTAGCTCCGCGTGGGCGCTCCGGTCATCGCGATACGGCGTATGAACCCAATGAAGGGTTAGATGCGTGGTTAGCGGTGTGCCGAGGACGTAGGCCAGCCGGTGGGCGTCGAATAGCTTCATGGCATCGACGGCATCGAGATGGGTGCTGTAGCGCTGGTTTCGGGGCGATCTGGCGATGATGGTTTACACTTATGGTACCTAGGCGACCGCTAAGCGTTCCTGAAACGGCACCGAAATGGAGCCGGGGACGGATCAGGAAACACCAGGGAACGCTCAGGGTTTTTGAGGGATTTTGGGAGCGCGCTCAGGGAACCGAATGAAATTGCGAATTCACGCTTTTTACTTCGGTCTGGGGTGTGGCGCAAGGAGAGTGCTGCTGTGTCATCTAAGCCATTGATCTAAAGCACATAAACCAGAAATGTAGTTCGGTTCTTACGCCCTAAAGGGCCGCCAGCTCGGTGCCGCCATCGGTTGGAAGAAATGGCAGGGAATGCCAGATGACTTTGGGGGAGAAAAGGTCGCTGAGGGGACGGAAGAGAGACCGAGGGAATATCAGCGTTGTCTGGGTTTGTCCGGTTTCGCCGCGCTTGGTCGTCCAGTGTTCTGGCTCAGAGGCGAGAGCCCTGGCGAGCGGCAAGAACAACCAGGGCTCTAGCGTGTCGATGCCATTGTCCCATTTGATGGGCGCTACGTCTTCATCCCGGAATACCAGCATGACTGGGCGGCCGGTCAGCTTAGACCAAGCTAGGTCGCGTTTGACGATGGTTTCGTCGTAACCGAATGCGGGGTAACGCTGCAAAGGGCGCTTGGTCTTAACCTGTGCTGCCCATCGGGAACCGTAGTCGTCCCCACGCCAACATTCAAAATCTGGGAGGTGCCGAAGGACGTGCACGAATTCGTCATCGTTCTTAATCGCTTGGCTGTAGCATGCTGCGGCACTGTCGTCGGATTTATCCCGGTTCTGCTGGTGCGCTATTACCGAGAGGCCGTTGGCCTCGCATAGGCCGCTGAACAATCCTTCGACTCGATTACCGATCTTGAGCTTATGCAGCCATGCTGATTCGCTGGCTGTTGTTGTCGTTACTTCCATTCGTTTCCAAGAGTGCATAGACCGCAGACGCAAGGTCTGCAGGGCTTGAGGCGTCAGCGGACAAGACACCAAGGCCAATCAACTTCGCGATTTGGCCGTAATCAAAAGTAATTCGGATTGATGCGTTCAAAAGGCCCATTGTGCTATCCTTGCAAGTTTTGACGTTCTGCGGTACAATTAGCAGTCTTCACAGGTCTTTGGATTGCTTCACGCCGTCAACGTTGCTCGCGTTGGCGGCGTTTCTTTGCTTGTGGGTTCAGCCGATGCTCCGCTGCCAGGACGCCAAAAGCGCACTAGGGTCTGTCGCCGTGCCGACCATGGACATCCGCATCTTCGATCCGTAGCTGTAAGGGCTGCCACCGGAACGGTCGATGCCGTCTGTGGCGGTCTGGGTAGCGCCCTGGGCGATTGGACTCTGGGTGTCCTGATTGAACCGAAGGCTCTGGTCCATGGCGTCAAAGTTCGAGGACGTTTGAGGCATGCCGCCAGGTGCAGCACTACCGCCGCCACTACCGCCGCCGTTCGCCAGGTTATTGATGGTGCTTGCTACCGTTGCTGCTGCCCCGGCGTAAGATACAGCGGTCCCAATAGCCGCCACCGCTCCAGCGATCCCCATGTTAATTGTCTCCCTTCGCAGTGGCGCGCTGCTCGTATAGGCGATGTAATGCCGTAAACGAGATTGGCCGCTTGGTGTGATAAGCCAACCAACGTGCGGTATCTCGGAGAGATGAGCCTCCGTCGAGGAAATTGAAGGCTTTCTCAAGGGCCTCTAGCTGTTCCGGTACCGGGACCAGATGCTTCGGGAGGTTCGGATCGGGGGCGGCCAATATAAAGCCCCACGGCACATGGCCCCGTAGCTTACGCTGCGTCATGGCCGTAGTCCTTTGCAGGAAGCACGAACAGACCCGATGGGGCTGAAACGCTCACCTTCTGCGTGCCGACGAGTCCAGCGCGATCCAGAATTTCCTTAGCGGCGCTGATCCGTTCCTTGGTGCCGGGAATGGTCGGATCAACCAGGACGGCGGCGAGCGCGGCGATTGCTTCAGGGGTCTTCAGGATCAGCGCGAGTTCTGAAGCCTCCGCAATCTGGTGCTTCAGCTTCTTGGCGACCTTTAGGCCGCTCTGTGGGTCGTTGTAACCCGCGATTACTGCGGCGGCGATGGGGTCGCCGTTAGTGGTATAAATGAGAGCGTGAATAAAACGATCTTCGATATCACTCAATGTTGTTGTTCCCTTCTCCGGTAGTTATATTTAGCGGAGAATAGAACGCAACAGTTCTTTACAGTAATTTGGTGATTTGATTTCTCCGGCATGGCGAGCATGGTCGGATACCTATGAACGGGTCGTTTGGGAGAGCGTTACAGCGGATTTTGCCGATTCTGGGTCATCCTCGTATGCCTATACCGCCTATGTGCCACCGGCTCCTACCCCGCCCCGTCGAGGGATGGCTCAAGTACCATGAATACTAGATAGGTATTGATAATGGTTAGCTAAGGTTGGTGTGGGTGGTAAGCTATCTGATCCCAGAATAGTTGCAATATTGGTGATATAAAAAGCTTGAAGTCAGATTCCTGATGAATCAGGTTCTTGCGGCGCCATCGCTTGTGAATGGCGGTTGATGAGGATCAAGAATGTTCAGAACGTTGGTGACGATTGAGATTTCCTCTAACAGCGCTGCGGCGGGTTTGATGATCGCCGACGTGATTGAGGGAAAGATTGCGTCCCTGGGGGGCGACGCGACATCCCTTGGCGGTACCGAGGGCGAAGTGGTTGAGCTTTCGGTGGTTCGCGGTCTCGACTAAGCAGCACCAGACGGCGGGAGGGTTTCGAGGGCGGTCTCGGCGGAAGCTGGGATCGCCCTTCGCATTTGATGGTCAGCGCGCTTGCGCCGAGACTTCCCTTGGTGTACGAAACCACGACAACGGACGTTGTGGAGGAATTGGACAAATGGTCGATTACGTCGCGTATTGCCGCGTCAGCACCGTAAAGCAGGGGCAGAGCGGCTTGGGGCTGGAAGCCCAAGAGGAAGCCATCCGAGCGTTCCTGCGATCCTCCGACCAGCTCATGGCGTCCTATGTGGAGGTTGAGAGCGGTAGACGCGATGATCGGCCAAAGCTCGCCGAAGCGCTGGCGCACTGCCGTAGAACCAGGGCGACGCTCCTCATCGGCAAGCTCGACCGGCTGGCGCGTGATGTCCATTTCATCAGCGGCATTATGAAGTCAGACGTGCCGTTCATCGCTTGCGACATGCCGAACGCGGACCCGTTCCGCATGCACATTGAGGCGGCAATAGCGGAAGAAGAAGCGCGGAAGATCAGCGCTCGCACCAAAGCGGCGTTGGCGGCGGCGAAGGCACGCGGGACCAAGCTCGGAGGTTATCGAGGCGGTCCCGTTCCGGACATTCGGTTGCATCAGGAAGCCGGGGCGGCTGCGGCGCGAGCCAAAGCCGATGAGAATGCCGAACGGCTCGCACCCATCATCGATAGGCTTCGCGGCGAGGGGATGACAAGCGTTCGCCAGATCGCGGCGGGTCTTAACCGGCTTGGCGTTCCGACATCGCGCGGCGGTCAATGGCAAGCGAGTAGCGTCGCAGTCCTGCTGCGGAGACTTTAATAGGTCTTAGTTGTTTAGCCGCCGTTGATGTTTTAATGCCCCACTGCCTATCAAAGAAAGGTGCGGCGACCGGTAAGAATTTCCGCTTCGAATTCTTCTCTCGTGGAGTTGGGATATGAAATATTGGGGAGCATGTCCCTAATAGCGAAGTGCATTAGTTCACCGCGCATCTCATAATCCAAGTCCTCCAATTCAACTGCGTCGGGTCGATCAACATTGATCGCGCAAAACCCGGTAAGAGGATTCGCAGTTGTGTAGAACTTCGGTCGATCTTTGATCCGTAAATTTGCTAATGAGAATTCAGTCATCACTTCGCGCAGTTGCAGTTGCGTCAAGGGTGGGCGCAATATCTCCATCATCGGCTGAAGACAGCTAGCCGCGCCGTTGGAGTCGTCGAACACGGCAACGAAAGCAATGTCGCCGATCCTAAGCAGCAAAGTCTGAGCGTGGTAGAGGTCAGCAAAATCAAATTCATCGGATGAGCCGTCAGTGCGAGCCGCGATCAATAGGAATGATCCAATAGCACCCGGCGATAGGAATGAACCTGTATAGAAGCACCGGACCAACGCGTGAAGGTGGTGCAGATTTTCCCAGGTATACAAAGATGATATCGGACCATCCTCTTTACGGAGGTCGCGATGATAGCGAAGATCACGGTCTTTTAGGTGGGTCTTGAGAAATATTAACCCAAGCCACACATAGAACTTCAAGGTCCCATGCTTTTCGATGTACTGATAGACCGCGCCACTGCCGCGGCGAATCAGTTCACTTATTGGTGTCTCAATCTCCCTCGCCATGAGACTGTTACACTCAACGCAGCACGGTATCGTGTATTGGCCGTAGCTAAAGCGCGAGCCGTTTGGGAGGTTTATTCGCTTATCGAAGAGATCGTAACGACGCAAAAGCCATTCTGGTAGCACATGCTCCTTATTGAACGGCTTGTCAGACGGTTTGGCGCCGCAAATGAAGCAGCAATCACCTTCACAGATGTCAGTGACGAAGCGCTTACAGCTAAAGAAGAGCACCTTGCCGTTATCTGAAACGAATGAGCCGTCCGCAGTCGTGGAAATCAATTGTCCGTGTCCTGATATTTCCTAGCTGTAGGCCAAGGGGAAGCGTGCTCGTAGCTCGACATGCTTCCGCGCGATATCGGCACCGAAGCGCGGTTCGTAGGCGCGGAGGCGGATGATTTTCTTCATGTGGCTGAACGCAAAGCGGAGCGCAAACGGCGTTCCGAGCCCAGCGGTTCCTACTATATCTTTGTTATGAGACAGGTGGCTGGCCAACCAAATCGAGCCGGTCCAGCACGCCACAAACAGGAAAATAAACAGCCAATCGATTCGGCCCTGAAACTGCGCGGCACCGATTTCGCGGCAGAACCGCTTTAGCTCAATATCACGGGCAGACTGAGCGCGATGCTTGCTAACTGCGGTCGCAAACCGCTCAATCTCGGCAATTACCTCTCGCGCCGGAACCTGGAAAAACTCGGTCCCGCCGCCGACAAGCCGTCTGGAGTTGTATTGCCGGTGAAGCTGGCGCTCCAAACCGCGCGCATCCTCAACACGGATGCTGTAGGCCAACTCAATCCCGACCATGGAACCGGTCTGTAGCTCGCGGACGCGCTCGGCGACCGTTCGCGTGGTCATGCCGATCTTGACGACCTCCTGGCCGTTCAGTGTGCCCTTTGGTCGCAGAACGTAGATATGGCCTGGGACCGGCACGCTTGAGCGAGGTTGGTACGCCACGAACGTTTCCCTTTAGCGAAGCGAAAGCCCCGCAATGACACAGAATCTCGTGTGAGTTAAGATCGAACTCGCTTTGCACTCAAGAGTTTGGCGAAAGCCGCTCAGCACGGGGGAACACATTGGCTCGCTTCCAAGCACGTTCGGCGACGATAGCCGCGCTAGCGCTCCTACTCGGGGCGTGCTCGCACAATCTCTACATGGTCGGCAGGACGACCGGCACCACCGGAAAGACCGTTCTAACGACCACACCAGGACACCCAAGCGGCGACATGGCCATCACCGTGGGATCGAAGACGTATGTCGGTACCTGGGTCTTCAAGAACGGCGGCGGCGTGGTTGGCGTCGCAGCGGCCGGAGGCACCGTAGGGTCGTTCATGGGATCGAATTCCTCCGGCAACGGCTCGATGCTTCTTTCCGCACCAGATGGTTCGACGCTCCGCTGTAGCTTTGACTACGACACGCTATCTGCGACGGGGCTTGGCGTTTGCCAGGACAGCGCCGGAGAAATGTACGATCTTCAGATCAGCTAGCCACGCATAAACACTATCCGTAAGTCTTAAGTGACATTTTCTAAGAACAGTCCGACAACGTGAGTAGAACTTCAATGTTTATTAGTGCTCTCCGAATCCGAAATTACAAATCCTTCCGCGATAGTGATTGGTTGAGTTTCGGGCCCACGTTCACTGTCATTGTTGGGCAGAATAATGTGGGCAAGACAGCGCTGCTTGAAGCTTTTCGCATGCGCGAGAATGCGCACAATCCTTTTCGGGGGCTTAGCTTGCCACGAGGTCGCGCTCCCAACCCAGCATCCCGCTTTGATGTTAAGCTGCGACTTCCAGGTGCCGAACTCAAAGATATTTTTCTGGCCAGTGGAAGTTCGCATTTCATCGCGATACCAGACGAAGCGAGGCCCAATCCGCAAAGCTTCCTCGATAAATTATTTTCGGACCGGGAACTCGAACTAGAAATTTTCGCATCTCCCGGGGCCTCGATCCAGTCAGAGCGCAATCCGTGTCATGGCCTCTTTGAAAGGGGGCAGAACAATACTGTTACCCAAGCGTTCCCTTCGCCAGACCGAACGACCATTGTGGGCTCGGGGTTCCTCGGTGCCGCTGACGGGCTCCTGGGGCTCTTGGAAAACGCCATGCCACGGCTTGTCTACGTTTTCAAAGCGGAGCGGCTCAACATCGGAACTCATCAATCGCAAGACACCGAGGTGCTGGCGCCCAATGCCAGCAACCTTCCTGCCGTGCTGTTCAAGCTCCAGAGCAATCCGTGGAGGTGGAACCGCTACAACGAGCATGTCCGAACCATTTTCCCCGCGATAAAACGCGTCGTCGTGGGGCCGGTCGCAGGGGCGAACGGCCAACTCGCGATCTCTCTCTGGTCCATAGATTTGGATACCGAGCGCGACGATCTCGCTATCCGGCTTGAGGAATCTGGCACTGGTGTCGGACAGGTCCTCGCGATTCTATACGTTGCGATGTCCCGCGAACGAAATGTCATCGTCATCGACGAGCCAAATAGCTTCCTGCATCCGGGTGCGTCGAAGAAATTGATGCAAATACTGAAGCGATACGGTAGCAATCAGTACGTGATATCAACCCACTCTCCAGAAATTATCGCAACGATTAAGCCGGAAATAGTCCATCTCCTCCAATGGAGTGACCAGGAATCTATGGTCACGCAGCTCGACAGTCGCTCTCTCGCAGATATGAACAGAATCCTGACCGACGTTGGGGTCGAATTGACGGACGTTTTCGGAGCGGATCGGGTGATTTGGGTTGAAGGCCCCACGGAACAGAAGTGCTTCCCGCTGATCGCCGCAGCTTTGCCAGGGGGGCTCCCGCTCGGCACCGTATTTGTCCCGCTGCGCAATACCGGCGACTTTGACGCAAAGGCTGTCAGTGCGAAGGCCGTATGGGAGATTTATGAGCGTCTGACTTCTGGGCCAGCGCTCCTACCACCTGCATTAGCGTTCAGTTTTGACCGTGAGAATAGGAGTGAGATCGATATCAAGGATATGCAGCGCAGATCGGATGGAAGGGCGCACTTCCTGCCGCGTGCAACCTATGAAAACTTTCTACTCCATCCACCTGCGATTCAAGCGGTTCTGGCGAACGATTACGAGCGGTACGAAATGGGAGAGGTACCGGGAGCCGAGTCGATAGAAAATTGGATCGAGGAGAGTGGTAGTCTGTATGGGGCGAGAACGGAGGGAGGGCCGCTAATAGAGGATAGAAGCTGGTTAGCCTCCTGCAACGCCCCCAAGCTTCTCGGTGATCTTTTCTCTTCCCTATCGGATCAACGCCTCAGCTACAGGAAGCTCACCCATTCGATCGCGCTTACCGAGTGGCTTCTCAAGAACGCTCCCGAGAAGCTCAGCGAACTCTCCAGTCATATCACTGATATCGTCGGCCAGTAGTGCGGGGTCATCGTGCATCCCCGCCAACTAGCGCGGCACGGTATGTCGATACGGCGGACTGGAGCCAAAATCCGGAAGCACCCCAAGGCGCATGATAGTTGCGCTCGATGCTCCGAGCCCTTCCGCCGCGTTGATGCGTTGGCGCCTAAGGTGTGTACCTTATCTGTGTATGTTCTTCGGCGGGGCGCTCTCTAAGTCATTGTAAAGCAACGAATAGTGGTGTGCCATTTAGAACGGGTGGTACTGGAACAGCCAGGTCTCGGTCGCGACCTTGCCGGCGACGGTCAGTTGCACGCGCATCTCGACCGGATCGGTGCCCTCGACGCCGGCCAGGTCGAACTGGGCGCGCCAATGGCCGGGCACGCCGTCTGGCACCGCTTCCATGACGCGATAGTCGGTGAAGGTGCCGCGCGAGGCCTGCAGCACCATTTCGGGCTTCACGCCGAACGGCAGGTTGACGAGCGGGCCGCCCAGGAACTCGACCAGGAACTTGCGCACGTTCTTCGGCCGCGGCTGGCCGGGCTGGCCGCCGTTGCCGAGGCGGGTGGCGACGACGCGGGCAAGCTCGGTCGGATAGGGCTCGTCGGCCAGCCAATGGAGCTTGTAGGCGAGGTCGAACTGCGCGCCCGGTGCCGCCGGCTTCTCCGGCACCCACATGGCGACGACATTGTCGTGGATCTCGTCGTCGGTCGGCAGCTCGATCAGCTGAATGGCGCCCTTGCCCCAGGCGCCCTTGGGTTCGACCCACAGGCTCGGCCGCTTTTCGTAATAGACGCCGTCGATGTAATGGTCGAACACGCGGTCGCGCTGCAGCAGGCCGAAGCCCTTGGGATTCTCGTCGCTGAAGGCCGAGGCCATGCTGTGCGGCGGGTTGTTGAGCGGCCGCCACAGATGCTCGCCCCAGCCGGTCCACATGGCGAGCCCGTCGGAATCATGCACCTCCGGCCGCCAGTCGATGGCGGTCGGCTTCTTGGTCTCGGAGAACCAGTACATCGAGGTCAGCGGCGCCAGGCCGAAGCGGGTGACCGGCTTGCGCAGGAACAGCGACTGCTCGATGTCCATGATCACGCCCTTGCCGCGCGCCATGACGAACTTGTAGGCGCCGACGACCGAGGGGCCCTCGAGCAGCGCATAGATGGTGACCGCGTCGCTCGCCTCGGGCTTCTCGATATAGAACTTGGTGAAGTCGGGGAATTCCTCCGCCTTGCCGCCGACGGCGGTGTCGAGCGACAGGCCGCGCGCCGACAGGCCGTACTGGTAGAGCTCGCCGATCGCCCGGAAATAGGAGGCGCCGAGGAAGGCGACCCAGTCGTTCTTGCGCCAGTCGAGCTTGCCGTCGCGCGGCTCCTGGATGCGGAACCCGGCGAAGCCGGCGCCCTTCGGCAGCTGGCGGGCGACCGAGTCGGCCGGCATGTCGAAATAGGACTGGTCGTAAATGATCTCGCGCGCCTCGCCGGCCTCGACCACATGCATGTCGACCGACTTCTGGAAGAACATGCCGAGATGGAAGAAGGTCACCGGGAAGCGTTCGTCGGCGAACAGCGCGTGATCGGTGTTGTAGGTGATCTTGCCCCAGGCGTCGTAGTCGATCTTCTTCACGATGTCGGGCGCCGGGTGGGCCGGGCCGACATAGGCTTCGCCGACCATGCGCCGCGCCATGTCCTTCAGGCTGTCGAAGGTGAAGGCGAAAGGCTTGCCGAGACGCAGGTTCTCCTGGGCAGCGAGCGCCTTCGTGCCGCCGCCGGCGACCAGCCCGAGGGCGGTCGATGCGGCGATGGCCTTCAGCACGGAGCGGCGGTCAATGGGCTCGGACATGGAGGAAAAATCCCGGCAGCGTCAGAAAACAGGCGCGACCTTAGCCAGCGCCGCGCCGCAGTCAATCGCCGGGAGGGCTGGGGTGATGCGCGAAACTGCAACCTTCGCGGCGAGGGCGCGTTGACGGATCGGCCATGCTGGGCCTCCCGCACCGGCCCTAGTGTTTAGTCCCGGGCTTTAGCGGTGCAGTCTCCTCGCGGGAGTGGAGGGACGCATTATGGGCTGGGCCCTTCACGGCTGCGGGCGGATACTCTGGTTGTCGCTAACCACCGAAAGTGAGCAAGCAGACATCCCGGAAGCACGGTATGAGGCAGCTGCAGGTCTGCAGCCGCCTCGTCGCTCCGAACCGTCGTTTATTCGACCACAAGGGTCGGCCTGAGGGCCACGGGCCGAGACACATTGTAGAAGTTGGGCGAGGTCGCCATCACCACCTTGTGAATCTCTTCGAACTCCTCCTTGGTGCCGCTACCTTTGATTCGAACGGTGTAGCTAAGGTTCTCGTAGCCTGGCGGAACGGCGGGATCGATGCCGAGGAAGCCGCGAAGGTCGATCTCACCATCGGTTTCGATCTCGAGACTCTCGATGTTGATTCCACGCACCGCGCACTGCGCGACGTATCCCACCGTCATACAGGCGTTGAGCGCCGCGAGCAGATGTTCCTGTGGATTGGCGAACCGGTTCGTTCCGCCCAGTTCGCAAGGTTCGTCGATGTCGATCGAAAACCGACGTGGCACCTGATCTCCACCGATCCCGAAACTCTCGATTTGCGCGCGGCTCCGCGCTTGGCCCTGCCACGTCGTGGTGACGCGCCAGCTTGTATTGCCTTTTGTGGCATCTCGCCTAACGTCGCCGATCAGGGCCAACAGGTCGTCGACATTGATGCCGTTGACGACCGTAGGTTCGGCGGTTTTCGTTTGGGCAACCATGATAGGCATCCTTCGCTTGGGTGCTGGATAAGAGGTCAGGTTGGATCAGTGGAGCGTGGCGAGCGCCGCCTGAATACGTCGGCCCTCGTCCTCGGTGATCAGGCTGGAAAGCACCTTGCCGAAGTGCGGGTGCTGGGCTCCCGAGTGGATGTACTGCCAGCGGTAAGCCTTGAGGAATGCTGCCTCGATCGCCCGCGCCTCGGTCTCATCGACCGCGCGGCCGCATGTCGCCGCGAAGTAAGCTGCGTCGGCTTTTGCCTGGGCATTCAAGATGCCGTCCACAGCGGCGACCAGCTCGATGAACTCGTCGACCGCCTGGTCGCGTTTCACCGCCGTTAGGCCAGCGTCGTGCCGCACCCACTCGAGCTCGTCGAGTATCGCGTGCTGGCTTTCCTCCTTCCAGTGATAGAGGAAGACATCCTTGAACAGCTCCGAGAGTTCGGTGTCGGGATCGATGCTCTGGCGATAGTGGAGTTGAGTGAACAACTCGATATCCAGCGTCAATGCCAACACCGCCCATGTACTCTTGCCGAGCACAACATGGGCGACGGCGTTGGGGTCGATGTCGAAGCGATAGCCGTCGGGCAGAACGTCGCCGACCATCGTGTCGATGCGCCGGAACAGCGCCTGGTGCTTCAACTCCTCGTCGCTAAACCGAACCAGTGATTCGAGTACAACCTGGTCACCGAACCAGTGGTCGTGGCTCAATTCCAGGACCTTGGCGTTGATGAAACGCTCGACGAGTCCAAAGATATTGGCATAGGTGCGGCCCTGGATCTGGCTCACGAACCGCTTTTCATCGGTTGACAGAGTGGTGAATTCATCGGCCAGGGAAAGCCCGTCGGGGAGGAACTTGTGGGTGGCGTCGAGGCTGCGCCCGCGGATTACATCCTCCTCGATGTCCCAGCGCACTCGCTTGGACGCCTGAATGCAGCGCGCGTACCGTTCGCTGTTGGAGATTTTGTCGATCGCATTCACTTGCCGCTTCCTTTCCCGAAGTAGCGTGCCGACGGAATAGAGGAACCGATCGGCTGATGCGGTCATCTGTAGGTCGGCCGGCGATCGATGGTCTATGATCCGCCCACCCGGAGACATGACCGAAACACCGGATCTGGGTAGGAAAGCAGTTATGGACGCACTATCCGACGTTTTGAGGGTGGCGCATTTGACCGGCGGCGTGTTTTTGCACGCCGAGTTCTTCACGCCGTGGTGCATTGCAGCGCGTGTCGGACCCGAACATTGCACGCCTGTTCTCGGGCCAGCGTCCCACCTGATCCTCTATCACTATGTCGTCGAGGGCGACCTCCATATCCGCGTTGAGGGTGCGGCCGGAGAGAGCCTCACAATTGGCGCCGGCGAGGTCGTTCTGCTGCCGCGCAATGACCTGCATCTGATGGGCAGCGACTTGAGCCTGCCGCCGGTGGCCGGAAGTGACATCATCCATCCGCCCAAGGACGGCGGGCTGTTCGCCATCCATCACGGCGGCGGCGGAAAACGCACCCGGATTATCTGCGGGTTCCTCGGTTGCGCCAGCGCCGAACGCAATCCGGTGATTTCGACCCTGCCGCCTCTGCTCAAGCTCGGCGTCGAGCAAGGTGGCGCCGCGGAATGGATGCGGTCGACATTCCAATACGCCGCGGACGAGGTCTCCGCCGGACGGCCAGGATCGGAGACGGTGCTCGCCAAGCTTTCGGAGCTATTGTTCGTAGAGGCCGTGAGGCGTTACGCGGAGTCCCTGCCGGATGGTCAAATCGGATGGCTTGCGGGTTTGCGCGAACCTTACGTGGCGCGGGCACTGGCGCTGTTGCACCGCGACATCAACCGGCGTTGGACCGTCGACGACCTTGGCCGCGAGGTCGGCCTATCGCGTTCGGCGTTGGCCGACCGATTCATTCGTCTAATCGGCGTGCCGCCGATGCATTATCTTGCCAATTGGCGAATGCAGGTTGCGACTCAGAAACTCCGCGACACCAGAGCATCCCTCGCACAGGTTGCGGAGATTGTCGGCTACGACTCCGAGGCCGCATTCTCCCGCGCGTTCAAGAAGGCGTTCGGTGCAGCGCCAGCCACGTGGCGACGTTCGAACAGCTAGCAGGGGCTACGACGTGAGCGTCCTTCACACCTGCGCGTGGACCGCCGATCGCTCCCGTGCGCGGTAATGCGCCAGCAGATTGGGACATAGGGTTTCGAGCTTGGCGTCGATCGAAGGATCGCGCGGCTTGCGCCGGCGGTCCGGCAGCAGGCCGTCCGGGGTGCAATTGCCGAACGAGATCTCGAATTCGTCCTGCAGCAGTTGGGGCGTTTCCTGCCACAGCAGGGCGAGCATGCCCTCGAACGTCCGCTCGAAATCGTAATAGGCCTCCTCGACCGGCCAGCCGAGCGCCCGGATCCGATCGAGCACCGCGGGATCGCGATCCAGGAAATCCTCGTAATGGATCGTGGCGTCGAACCGGCTCCGCTCGGCGAACAGCGTGTCGATGAGGGCGAATTTCTCGTCGATCAGGCCCGAATGATTGCGATAGTTCTTGTTCTGCAGGCTGAAGTAATTGTCGCGCGGGTCGCGCAGCAGCAGGATCGTCCGGTCGGCCTTGAACCGTTCGGCATGGACCGCGATCGGATAGGCGGTGGTGACCACGCATTTCGCCACCGCGTCGAGCGCGCTTTCGAAGCGCGGCGCGGCATAGTTGTTGAGAATGTCGACGAGCGCCAGGCAGCCCGGCCGCTGGGCCAGGAAATAGGTGAAGAGCGTGGCGCCGCTCGACTGCATGCCGTGAACCAGAAGACGCATTCTTTGCCTCAGGCCTCCAGTCGGGCGGCAGCCGGCGAGGCGAGCCAGTCCTCGCCGATCTCGGCCGTGATGAAGACGTATTTGCGCGTCCAGGGCGTGAGTTGCCGCGGGCTGACGCCGTGGATCGCGTGCAGTCCCTGGGGAAACAGGACCAGGTTGTTGGCGCGGTAGGGGATGGTCGCGACCGCCTCGACCTGGTCGTCGTCGAAGGCGAAGACGTCGATGTGGCGCGGCGGCGCCGAGCGAAAGCGATAGAGCACGAGATCGCCACCGACCGAATCATCGTCCGGGTCGCGCAGGTAATAGAGGCCGCTGTAGAGCCGATTTGCCGTATCGAGATGGGCGCCGCGCGGCGAACCCGGTTTCTTGGTGACCGGCGTGTTGATCTCGAGCCGCGCGTCCTGGAGGATCCGGACCGCGGCGGGATCGTCCCGCCAGCACAGCCCGCCCGTATGGCCGAGCAGGCTGCCGCCCAGGCGGTCGAGCATGGCCGGCGCCCAATGACCGGCGAACAGGGCGGCGATCTCGGCCAGGAATTCCGGTCCGCTATGGTGCCGGGCGAAGTCGCGCCAGATCGCGGGCATCGCCTCGTCCTGGGCGATCCGATGCGCCGGCATGATGTAGCGCTGGTTGCTGGGCGGCGTGCCGGCCCAGCCGAAGCGCTCGAATTCCGGCACCGTCCGGCCGAGCACCGCACACAGGTCCGGCTCCAGCACGTCCTCGGCGACGATATGGGGGAACGGCTCGGTGCGGATGTCGGCGGGGCTGAGACGGGACAGCAGGGACTGCATGGATTGCTCGGCAACGGGCTGGCGCTGCCGCATCCTGGCCGCGAAGCCGGAGGATGGCAAGCTACCGAAAATGGCGATTGGTCCTATGCGGTGCTTTCGCGTTGCGCCAATCCGCCTCGCCGTCAGCGGACGTGGCGAGATGGGCCCGGAACATTCCGCGCTTCTAATGTTAGGACGGGGTAGAATTTAACAGATCGATTAAAGCGCGTTAAAATGACATTTCTCCTATAGGTTTTACGCAGTGAAGAATTTTCGCAAAACTACTATTTTCATAAAATTTTCTATTGCGGCGACTTTCAAAGCATATCAATTTGCAGCCGCAAACGTTCAGCATGCATGCGCATACCTGGGTATGGTTTTGGCGTCTTGGGTAATGGATCGCGCCCTCAACCGCTCGTTTGCGTGAGGGCGGGGGACGATCTGCAACTGGCGAGGGTGGTGCCACTCGGCGAAGCCGGCTGGTGAGCACATTTTAGGGGTGGTCCATGAAGCTCGTTCTCGAAGCGCGCCATCTGTTCGATGGCAGCTTGCACGCCGTTGCCAAGCACGCCACCGACGCTGCCGATCACGACCATCACCACCACGATCAGGCTCACCCCTCCGAAAGCCACGCCGCGCCGGCCTCGGCCGCGCGGGCGAGCGTCTCCTATGCGGACATACCGTCGCTGACGCCCAACCCGACGGCACATGAGATCCTGTTCGTCGATACGCGAGTCGTAAACTGGCAGTCGCTCGCCTCCTCAGTGAAGAGCGACGTGCAGGTCGTCCTGGTCGATCCCGCCAAGGACGGCATCGACCAGGTGACGGAGGCGCTCCATGGCCGCCACGACCTGACCTCGATCCAGTTCCTGACCTACGGCCAGCCGGGTCAACTGGAACTGGGCAGCAGCACCGTGACCGCGGCCAGCCTGTCGAGCCATGCGGCGGAGGTTGCCTCATGGGCCGACCACTTGGCTCCGGGCGCCGATATCCAGTTCTGGGGCTGCGACGTCGGCCAGGGCAGCACCGGCCAGGCCTTCGTCGACACGGTCCATACCCTGACCGGTGCCAACGTCGGTGCGTCGACCGATGTGACCGGCGATGCCGCGCTCGGCGGCAATTGGGTACTCGAGGACACGACCGGCCCGCTGCATGCCGCCGTGTTCTCCGATGCGGCGATGGCCGGCTATCATGGCGCGCTCGACGATGCGAATCCCGAGGTGAGCCTCAGCCAAGGGACCGGTTCGCGCACCGGCGGCACCACCGGCGACGTGCTGCTCGGCGATACCTTCACCGAGACGGTGACATTCTCGAACGGCTCGGCCGGCGTCGTCGGCTACGGCCCGATCATCAACCTGTTCGTGCCGACCAACACGGCGACGGACACCGAGACCGCGACGCTCAATTCCGCCAGCTATCTGGGCTCGTCGATCGACATCACCCACAGGCTCACGCTGACCGCGACGGCGGCCGGCCATGTCGGCACCGTCGGTGCCTTCAATCCCTACGTCCTCGACGCCTCCGGCAATGCGACCTTCATCGCCGCGCCGAACGGCTTCGTCGCCGGCGATTCCATGTACGTGCTGGTCTTGCCGTTCGGCAGCTTCACGCCCGGCGAGCCGGCCGCGAGCGTCACGCTCCATTTCACCGCCGACAGCACGTCCGAATTGACGAGCCACAGCGGCAACAGCATCAACATCGCCGCCATGGGCGCCTTCGAGTTCGGCCACGACGCGCTGAACGACCCGGCGAGCGACCCGTCGATCCTCGGCGCGGCGACCTCTTCCGCGACGACCGTCAGCCTGATCAACGTCACGGCGACGACCGATCTGCACGAGGACGAAACGGCGACCGGGCCGGACAATTCGTTCGACTACATCGTCACCGTCACGCCGGCGCCGGTCGTCGCGGCGGATGCGATCAGCAACCTCACGGTCACGTTCAACCTGCCCGACCAGGTGGAACATGCCGGCGGCGCCGGCACGATCACGATCAACACCGCCGGTACGCCGAGCTTCACGGCCCATACCGGCGGCATCCTGCAGGGCGGCTCGGTTTCGGTCACGCTGCCGTCGCTCTCCAGCACGGCCACGATCACGATTCCGGTGTTCGTGCCGCAGGCGGACGCGAGCGGCGCCACCATCCTGACCGCGGCCAACCATTATCAGAACACCATCACCGACACGCCGGCCTTCGGCTATAGCGGCACCTGGACGCCGACGACCGGCCTCGCCGCGTCGGCCGGGGCGGAGGCGGTTTCGGGCGGCGGCACGAGCGCCGTCAGCTTCGTCGCGAAGGCGCTCGCCATCCAGGTGCACGACAGCGCCGGTGGTTCGGCGGGCGGGAACGGCCAGGTTGCCCCCGGCCAGTCCGGCATCACCGAGACGATCGATTTCCAGGTCTCCGACTACGTCTCGCTGGCGAACCTGCAGATCAAGGACATCCTGGGCGACGGCTTCACGCTCGATCCGAGCGTGGCACCGACCCTGACGGTGAATAATCCGACCCCGACAGTCTCGTCGGTTTCGACCGACTTCGGCATTGCTGGCAATCAGGCGACCGATACGCCGAACGGCCAGGCCGTGGCGCTCAGCGGCCAGGGCGCCCATTGGAGCTACCAGCGCAACGACGTCAGCGGCGACGGCACGACCGCCATCACCTTCCTGGTCGGCGACCTGCTGGCCGCCAACGCCGTCGCGGCCCTGCAGGGCCAGGTCGGCCATCAGACCTCGGGCTCGATCACCTTCAAGGTCAAGACGCTCGACAAATACACCGAGACCAACCCCCAGAACACCGGGGCGGCCGTCAATGATTCGACCAATCCCGGCCTCAGCCTGCGCGAGGCGGACGCGGTCACGAACATGATCGACGGGGCGGGGACGAGCGCCCATGTCACCACGACGGGCGATTCCGGCACGACCTTCGACAATTCGGGCCTGAGCGACGCCGTGCCGATGAACACGCTGGGCCTGGCGATCGTCGACGTCAACGGCGTGTCGTCGAACGGCAGCGGCGGCATCAAGGCAGGCGATACGGTCACCTACGAACTGACCTACACGCTGACCGCCAGTGCCGACTACGGCAACCTGTCGCTTTCGGCGTTCCTGCCGTTGCCGATCTTCTCGGCGCTCGATCCCATGGCCATCGGCTCGCTGGAGGCGTTCCTCAATGGATCCGGCCTCGCGGCCGGCACCTACCATCTGGTGTCCGGCCCCGCGGGCGCCACGATCTCCGGCGTTTCGGCCGACGGCGTCGCCAACAGCATCAGCTTCCACCTCGGCACCTACGACGACACGACGAACACCGGCGGCCAGCGGGTCGTGATCGACTTCTCGGTAAAGGCCAGCTCGACGCCCTTCGCCGACGGCCTGTTCCTGACCAACCTGGCGAACAGCCAGAACTTCGACGCGCATAACGTCTCGACCGCGATCACCGCCAACGCGGTTCAGCAGATCGTGCTGAACCAGCCGGAACTGGTCACCAAGACCGGCGTCGTCTCCGTGACCGGAGATTCCGGGGCGGCCAAGGGCACTTATGGCGCGGACACGTCGAACCCGTCGGCGCCCTGGACCAGCCAGTCCGGCAATCCGAACACGCAATTCGCGCCGGCCGGAACGCCGATCGGCAATCCGTTCGGCTCCGGCGATCCGCAGTCGTCCGACAACATGAACGTCACCGGTGCCGACGGCAGCGATCTGGCGCGCATCGTTTCGACCGTCGACAACACCGGCCATGCCACGGCGTTCGATGTCACGGTCAACGGCACCCTGCCGAGCGGCTATACGGCGTCCAACGTGCTGAATTTCGCCGTCTACGATGCCAACGGCAACCAGCTCGCCTATAGCGGCAGCATCGCCAACTATTTCTCCTCGACCGGCATCACGCTCACGAACGGCGTGGCGGCCGGCCAATCCATCTACGTCGTCTTTGATCTGCGGCTGTCGGCCAGCCAGGCGGTCGGCGAGACCCTGACCATCTCGTCCTCGGCGGTGAACTGGGCCAATCATGCCGGCGGCGTCGCGGCCGGCGACGGTTTCGTCACTGCAGGTACGCCGGTCGGCGAAATCGCGGCCGATCTTTTCGACAATGCGACCATCGGCATCCTCGCACCGTCGATCGCCAAGACCGTCATCGCCGGCAACGATACCGCCTCCGGCGAGCCGGTGGCCCTGCCGAACGTGGTGCTGGGCGAGACCATCACCTACCAGCTGGTGCTGACCGTTCCCGAGGGCGCCACCACCAACAATGGCGGCGACGTGACGCTCACGGACGTGCTGCCGGCCGGCACGACCTTCGTCGGCACGCCGACCATCACCTACGACGGCCACATCGTGCTGACCGGCGGCCCGGCGTCGGGCGGTGCCATCACCGTCGACCAGAACGGCCAGACGCTGACGTTCCACCTGGGCACGGCGATCACCAATTCGCTGGCCGACGGCACCGACACGATCACCATCACCTATCAGGTGAAGATCAACACGACCGACACTCCGACCAATGGTGCCACCTTCACCAACGCCGCCTCGTTGCAATACGGCGGAACCTCGATCGCCGGCACGTCGGCGACGGTGACCGAGCTCAACCCGAACGTGACCGAGACGATCAGCGTCAAGGACCATGGGACCGGCGGCGCCGTCACGAACCTCTTCAGCGGCGAGGTGCTCGATTACACGGTGTCGCTGGCGAACGCGAGCGGCGGTGCGCCGGCCAACGACCTGACGTTCTACGTCGAAGTGCCGACGGCCGCGGACCTGACCAACCTGACCAACCTCGTCGCGCAAAGCGGCGGAACGATCACCGACAACGGCGCGGGCGGCAGCGGTGAAATCCTGAAGATCACCCTGCCGGGTCTCGCGGCCGGCGCGACCGCCAAATTCACGTTCGAGGCGACGGTCCGGAACGACCTGAGCGCCGGCACGAGCATCGTCGTCGATACGCCGACCGGCACGGCGCTCTCGGGCGGCCCCGCCGCCAACGGCAGCTACAACTCGCTGCCGTCGACCGTCGACACCGGCCACAGCTATTCGGCCAGCGCCTCGAACTCGATGTCCGTCGCGCAGCTCACGCCCAGCCTGAGCATCATCGGCGAAGCGAACAACACCAACGGCGGCGGCACAGGCCTCTACGGCAGTGCCGTCAGCAGCGTCGATGCGACGGTCGGCGACATCATTCGATACTCGGCGAGCGTCCAGCTGCCCGAAGGACAGCAGAACGACCTCCAGCTGACCGTGAACCTGCCGAGCGGCATGACGTTCCAGAACGACGGTTCGGTCACGATCGAGCTGGTCAGCCCCGACGGCTCCATCACCACCGTCGATTTCGGCGGTGCCGCCAGTGCCGCCGGCGGAAGCAGCTTCAACCCGAATACGGCGAAGGCGACGTTCGCCCTGCCCGCCAGCCAGATCACGGTCAACCCCGACGGCTCCGTCACGTTCGACCTCGGCCGGGTGAACGATAACGAAGGCTCCGCGCTGCCCGATTTCGCCATCGTCCAGTTCAACGCGATCGTGGCCAACCAGGCGTCGAACGTCGACCATGCGACCCTGGGCGCGAGCGCGGCCATCGGCAACGAGATGTCGGGCGAGGGGCCCGCGTCGGCCAATGCGACCGTCACGATGGAAGAGCCGCATGTCACGCTGACCAAGGGCGTGACCTCGATCGTCACCAGCGGCGGCGTCACCACCGTCACCTATACCGAGACGGTCACCAACACCGGCGACGCCACGGCCTACAACGTGGTGCTCGACGATCCGGACGCGGGCGCCGGCTATGTCGGGACGATCGGCAATCTGACCGCCAGCGGCGGTCTCACCGTTACCAGCGGGAATGGCACCCACGACCTGCACGCCACCGGCAGCCTGGCGGCGGGTGGTTCCGAGACCTTCACCTATACCGAGGTGGTAACGAACGCGACGCAGGGCGTTGCCGACACGACCGCGACCGTGACCTATACCAGCCTGTCGAATGCGGCGACCGGCGGCGAGACCCTGGCGGGCAGCGCCACCGGCGCTTCCGGCTTCGCCACGGGCAGCCGCGACGGCACGACGGCCCCGGCCTCGCTCAACAACTACAACGCGCAGGTGACCCTGGGCCTGGGCGTGGTCAAGGGCAACGTCTGGAACGACGTGGGTTCGCCGCTGAACACGGCGCACCAGGGGCTCGATTCGACCGCCGACAGCGAGCTCGCGGGGGTCACCGTGTCGGGGGCCTGGACCGGCGGCAACTCGTCGGTCACGACGGACGGCAGCGGCAATTTCTTCATCCTGCTGCCCGATGCGCCGGGCCTCAACCAGAAGGTCTCGACGCCGACCTCGATCGGCAGCGAAACCCTGGTCTACGACACGACCAGCAGTGCCACCTTCCATCATACGGAGACGGGCCTTTCGGCCGCCAACTCGACGCTGAGCGTCACGCCGAACGCGAGCACGCCGGTCACCGGCTATAATTTCGCCTATCGCCTGCCGGACACGGCGCCGACGCTCAGCACCTGGGGCAATACCTCGCCGGCGGGCACCGTGCCGACCTACACGATCGGCGGCCCCGCCGTCGTGCTCGGCACCGGCTCGTCCTCGGTCAGCGACACCGAGCTCGACACGCTCGTCGCCGACGGCCTCGGCGATTACAGCGGCACGGTGCTGACCGTGGCGCGACATGGCGGTGCCAACGGCAACGACCTGTTCGGCGGCGGCGGCACGGCGAGCAGCGGCCTGTTCCTCAGCGGCGGCGCGGTCAAGTTCAACGGCACCACGATCGGCACCTATACCCTGTCGGGTGGCACGTTGGCCGTGACGTTCGGCGCGGGCACGAGTGCCGCGACGGTAGAGGAGGTCCTCAACAACCTCACCTATGCCAACGCCGGCTCTGCGACCCAGCTCACCGGCGGCATCCTGATCGACGCCAAGCTCTCGGATCACAATACCGAGACCGGCATCACCGCCGGCAATGCCTACCAGGGTACGGGCGGGCTCAAGACCAGCGCCGTGGTCCAGGTGCTGGTCGATCTGGCGCCGACGCCGGTCGTGGACGGTTTCACGGATCCGAACGACACAGCGGCCTCCGGCGCCGCCGTCGCCCTGGCGCCCGGCTTGACGCTGACCAGCCCGTCCAACCTCACCCAGGCCGTGCTGACGATCACGGCCAATCACCAGGCCGGCGAGGACGTGCTCACCTTTACGGCCAACGCCACCAACTTCGGCGATATCCAAGGCGCGTTCAACGCCGCTGCCGGCACCATGACGCTGACCTCCGCGGGCGGCGCCACGCTCGCCCAGTGGCAGGCGGCGCTGCGGTCGGTGCAGTATTATGACTCGAGCGACACGCCTTCGACCGGTACGCGGACCGTAACCTTCGCCACCACCGGCACCGACGGCAGCCGGATCTCGGGCACTCTCGCCACGGTCGCGGTCACGGCGGCGAACGACTCGCCGGTGCTGACGGTGGTGCCGTCGGATGGCTTCCCGACGGCGACCGAGAACAGCGGGACGGCGCCGGTCGACGGCACGACGGTCGGTACCCTGGTCTCGTCGCTGATCGGCGGCCATGTGAGCGACACGGACGGGGCGGGCGCCCATGACGGTGCGACACCGGGCCTGCTCGGCATCGCCATCACCCAGGCCGACACGAGTGCCGGCACCTGGTGGTATTCGACCGATGGCGGCGCGCACTGGACCGAATTTGCCGGCACGGGCACGACCGGCACGGCGCTCAACGGCGGCAATGCGCTGCACCTGGTCGCCGACGCCAACACCATGATCTATTTCGCGCCGGCCGCCGGTGCCAACGGTGCGGTCGACACGGCGCTCACCTATCGGGCCTGGGACCGGTTCGACGGGGCGGCCAACGGCTCGGTCTCGACCCTGCCGACGGACAGCGCGTTCGGCACCGGTATCAACACCCAGGCCTCGGCCTATTCGGCCAACCAGCAGGTGCTGTCGCTGGCGATCACCGCCAACCAGTCGGCGACATATACCGAGCCGAACGATGCCCCGGCCGCGGGGGCCGCGGTCACCGTCGATGCCGGCCTGGTGCTGACCACGGGCGACACGATCACGTCCGCGACGGTCACGCTCAGCGGCGGCAATGCCGAGGACGTGCTGGCCTTCGCGAACGACGGCCTGACCATGGGCGACATCGCCGGCAGCTTCTCGGGCGGCGTGCTGACGCTGACCTCGGCCAGCCACACGGCGACGGCGGCGGAGTTCCAGGCGGCGCTCGCCGCGGTCAAGTTCTACGACACCAGTGACACGCCGGTGACCGGCAGCCGCACGGCGACGATCGCGGTCGTCGACGGCACGACCAGCAGCACCCGCACGATCGCCACGACCACGGTGACCGTCGTCGCCGCCAACGACTCGCCAGTGCTGCACGACACTTCGGGCTCGCTCGGCAATGCGACCGAGAACCAGCTCGGCGCGCCGACCGCCGGCACTGTCGGCACCACAATCGACTCCCTCGTCGGCGGCGGCAACGTCACGGATACGGACGGCGCCAATGCGACCCACGGCGGCAGCATCGGTGCCCTGGGCATTGCCATCACCGGCGCCGACACGAGCGAAGGCAACTGGTGGTTCTCGACCGACGGCGGCGCGCACTGGACCGAATTCGCCGGCACCGGCATGACTGCGGTGTCCAACACCAACGCACTGCATCTGCTGGGCGACAGCGCCGGGCAGAACATGATCTATTTCCAGCCGACGGTGACCAACGCCAACGGCGTGATCGCCAACGCGCTGACCTTCCGCGGCTGGGACCGGTTCGATGGCGCGGCGAACGGCTCGCTCTCGGCCCTGCCGACCGACAGCGCGTTCGGCACCGGCATCAACACCCAGGCCTCGGCCTATTCGGCCGCGACCGAGACGCTGCCCCTGACCATCACGGCGGTCGGCGGCGGCTCCTATATCGAGACGAACGGCCCGGACACCGCCACCGGTGCCATTGTGGTCGACCCGACCGCAGTGCTGACCGCGACGACCGACCTGTTCACGTCGGCGACCGTATCGATCGGTAATTTCCGGCCCGAAGACCGCCTGATCTTCGCGAACGGCGGCCCGACCATGGGCGACATCACGGGCAGCTACGACAGCGCGACCGGCGTCCTGACGCTCACGTCTGCGAGCGGGGCCACCGCCGCGGCGATGCAGGCCGCTCTGCAGTCGGTCAAGTACTACGGCTCGAGCGACACGCCGATCACCACGACCCGGACCATCACGATCGCCGCTCACGACAGCACCGCCGGCAGCGACGTGACCGTCGCGCACACGACGATCGCGATCACGGCGGCGAACGACTCGCCGGTGCTGACGGCGGTGCCGTCGGATGGCTTCCCGACGGCGACCGAGAACAGCGGGTCCGCGCCGGTCGACGGCACGACGGTCGGAACCCTGGTCTCGTCGCTGATCGGCGGCCATGCGAGCGACACGGACGGGGCGGGCGCCCATGACGGTGCGACGCCGGGCCTGCTCGGCATCGCCATCACCCAGGCCGACACGACTGCCGGCACCTGGTGGTATTCGACCGACGGCGGCGCGCACTGGACCGAGTTCGCGGGTGTCGGCACGACCGGCACGGCGCTCAACGGCGGCAATGCGCTGCACCTGGTCGCCGATGCCAACACCATGATCTATTTCGCGCCGGCCGCCGGCGCCAACGGCCAGGTCGACACGGCGCTCACCTATCGGGCCTGGGACCGGTTCGACGGGGCGGCGAACGGCTCGGTCTCGACCCTGCCGACGGACAGCGCGTTCGGCACCGGCATCAACACCCAGGCCTCGGCCTATTCGGCCAACCAGCAGGTGCTATCGCTGGCGATCACCGCGACGCAGTCGGCGACATATACCGAGCCGAACGATGCCCCGGCCGCGGGGGCCGCGGTCACCGTCGATGCTGGCCTGGTGCTGACCACGGGCGACACGATCACGTCGGCGACGGTCACGCTCAGCGGCGGCAATGCCGAGGACGTGCTGGCCTTCGCGAACGACGGCCTGACCATGGGCGACATCGCCGGCAGCTTCTCGGGCGGCGTGCTGACGCTGACCTCGCACAATGGTGCGACGGCGGCGGAGTTCCAAGCGGCACTCGCCGCGGTCAAGTTCTACGACACGAGCGACACGCCGGTGACCGGCGACCGGACGGCGACGATCGCGGTCGTCGACGGCACGACCGCCGCCACCCGGACGCTCGCCACCACCACGGTGACGGTCGACGCGGCGAACGACTCGCCGGTGCTGACGCCGGATGCGTCGCTGACCGTCGCGACCGCGACCGAGAACGGCTCGGCGCCGGCCGGCGCCGTCGGCACGCTGGTCTCCGCGCTTATCGGCGGCGTGACGGATACCGACGGCGCTGACGCCCATGACGGCACCACGCCGGGCGCGCTCGGCATCGCGATCACCCAGGCCAACACGACCGAAGGCACCTGGTACTACTCG
>DATGEK010000020.1:0-11499 GCA_035310205.1 Aliidongia sp. | reverse complement strand
CTCGCCGGGATCGGCACTGAACAATGTGAGCCGCGACAGGGCCTGATCGATCAGGCCGCGCAGCCGGTTGTTGACCCGCACCCGGTCCGGCTCGGCCTCGGGCTTGACGGCGGCCCCGCTGGCGGCATCGGTGAATTGTCCGCCCTCGCCTTCGACCAGCACTTGCTTGCCGTCGGTGACGGCGAGCCTGCTATCGGCGAGCGCCTTCAGGATGGCGACCGCGCGGGCATCGCCGCTCGCCCCCAGCGCCTCGATGGCAGCGGCCTTGTCGTCGAAGCCGTCGCCGGCCAGCCCGGCCAGCCTCGTGGCAAGATCGGCATCGTCCGCGGCCCGCGCCGTGAGCGGAACCAGCAGCAATCCGATCATGATAAGCGCACGTATGAACGACACGCCCGGGAACTCCGCCAGCGAAGGGATGGGATCGCTCCGGACCGGACGGCTTGGGCCGCCCGGTCCGGCGCTTCGGTTCCTCGTTCCGGTCAGCCGCTTACTCGTAGGCGGCGTATTTCGGCGCCGTGCAGTTGCCGCAGGCCCAGGGGAAGGTCCAGTCCGCGACCTTGCCCTTGTCCTCGGGCAGATACGGGCTCCAGGCGTCGGCCTTGATCGGCGCCTTGGTCTGCCAGACGATGTCGAACTGCCCATTCGCTTGGATCTCGCCGATCATGACCGGCTTCGACAGGTGATGGTTCGTGTTCATGACCGCGGTGAAGCCGCTCGGCGCCTGCACCTTCTGGCCGTACATCGCCGCGCGCACCGCGTCGACATCGGTCGTGCCGGCCTGCAGCACGGCCTGGGTCCACATCTTGAAGCCGATGTAGGTCGCTTCCATCGGGTCGTTGGTCACGCGCTTGTCGTTCTTGATGAACGTGTGCCACTTCTTGATGAAGGCCTCGTTGGTCGAGTTCTTGACCGATTCGAAGTAGTTCCAGGCGGCCAGGTGCCCGACCAGGTTCTTGGTGTCGATGCCGGCCAGCTCTTCCTCGCCGACCGAGAAGGCCACGACCGGGATGTCGGTCGCCTTGATGCCCTCGTTGGCCAACTCCTTGTAGAACGGCACGTTGGCGTCGCCATTGACGGTCGAGACCACGGCGGTCTTCTTGCCGGCCGACGCGAACTTCTTGATGTCGGCGACTTCGGTCTGCCAGTCGCTGAAGCCGAACGGCGTGTAGTTGATCTTGATGTCCTCGGCCGGCACACCCTTCGACTTCAGGAACGCCTCGAGGATCTTGTTGGTGGTGCGCGGATAGACATAGTCGGTGCCTTCCAGCACCCAGCGCTTCACCTCGCCGCCTTCCTTGCTCATCAGGTATTCGACCGCAGGGATCGCCTGCTGATTGGGCGCGGCACCGGTATAGAACACGTTGTTCGAGCTTTCCTCGCCCTCGTACTGGACGGGATAGAACAAGAGGCCGTTCAATTCCTCGAACACCGGCAGCACCGACTTGCGGCTGACCGAGGTCCAGCAGCCGAACACGACCGCCACATGATCCTTCGAGATCAGCTCACGCGCCTTTTCGGCGAACAGCGGCCAGTTCGAGGCCGGATCGACCACCACCGCCTCGACCTTCTTGCCGAGCAGGCCGCCCTTCTTGTTCAGGTCGTCGACCATCATCAAGACGGTGTCCTTGAGCGTGGTCTCGCTGATCGCCATCGTGCCCGACAGCGAATGCAGCACGCCGATCTTGATGGTGTCGTCGGCGGCGCGCGCGTGGCCGGCAACGCCGAGCGCAGTCAGGAGCGCGGTGGCCCCCGCGAGTGCCGCCCGCCTCGTTATGAGATACATGACCCGTCCCCTTCGATCGTCTGGCATCCGCCGGGGAGGCCCCGTCCGATGCCCGATGTGAAACCCCGGCCGAAAGGGATGGGACTTGGGCGCCCTCGCCTTTTCGGCCAGTCGAGAGGGTAGGACCGGGTTGCCAAGCGGCGGTATGGGGCGTTTGACGTATATTGCGGTGCGGCAACGGCCGCCTCAGCCGCGCCGCCCGAGCGCCCGCACGGCCAGCGCCGTGGCGGATGCGCGGTTCTCGACGCCGAGCTTCGAGAAGATCTGCTCCAGGTGCTTGTTCACCGTCCGGGGGCTGATGCCCAGGATCTCGCTGATGTCGCGGTTGGGCTTGCCGCGGGCCAGCCAGACCAGCACCTCCGCCTCGCGCGCGGTGAGCGCCAGCTGCTGCTTCAGGAACCGTTCGTCACCGCCCTCCTCCGCCTCGGTCAGGCGCAGCAGGATCTCGTCGGGCCCCGTCCGGCTGAGATAGGTCAGCTCCAGCCGCCGACGCCCGGCCGGCAGGGCGATGCGGCCGCCCTGCGGATCGCCGAGCCGTTCGGCCAGATCAGGAGCAAGCTCGAAATCCGCGGCATCGAAGCCGTCGAACGCCGCGGCCAGTAGCGAGGCCGCCTGGGGCGTCGTCCAGAGCAGGCGGCCCCGGCGATCCATCGCCAGCAGAAAGCGGCCGGTCGCGTCAAGTGCCGCCCGCGCGCTGAGCGTCAGCCGCGCATTGGCCAGATGGACGCGCATCCGTGCCATCAGTTCCTCGGCGACGATCGGCTTGGTGACGTAATCGACACCGCCGGCGTCGAGCCCGTTCACGACATGCTCGGTCTCGCTGAGGCCCGTCATGAAGATGACGGGCACATGGGCCAGATGCTTCAGCCGCTTTAGGCGCCGGCAGCATTCGAACCCGTCCATGCCCGGCATGATCGCGTCCATCAGCACGAGGTCGGGCGTGATCTGATCCAAGAGCTCGAGCGCGCCGGCGCCGTCGACCGCGACCAGCACGGTCAGGCCCGCCCGGTCCAGCGCATCGGTCAGGAAGCTCAGCGTCTCGGGCGAATCATCCACGACCAGGACGATGTCCCGCCGGATATCGAGCTCACTCATCGGCGCGCAGCTCCTCGAGGATGATCATGTACTGCTTGAGATCGAAGCGCCGGACGATACCGCCCAGGCGGCCGGTGAAGGCGGCGAGGTCCTGGTCCTCGGCGGCGATCTCGTCCAGCTTCGCCTCGATGCCGCGGATATAGCCGATCCGGCCGAGCTGGTGCAGCTCGTCGAGGTGGCGGCGCGTCGGCACCGTTTCCGCCGCGGGCGGCGGCGGGGCCGGCGGCGGCGCCTCCTGTCCCTGCTCGATCCATTCGAGCCCGAGCAGCCCCTGAATGCGGTCGATCAGCCGCTGCACGTCGACCGGCTTGATCAGATGGTCGTCATGGGCGGGTTCCGCTTCCTGCCGGGTGCGGAACTCGTCGACATTGGCCGAGATCATGATGATGCGCGCGTCGCGGTGGCCGGCCGCGCGCAGGCGCCGCGCCACGCTCCAGCCGTCGAGCCCCGGCATCGAGATGTCGAGCAGCACCAGATCCGGCCGGCATTCCTCGGCGAGCGACAGGCAGGTGAGCCCGTCGGACGTGGTGAACATCAGGAAGCCTAAGGGCGTCAGCAGCTCCTGCACCAGTTCCAGATGCGCCGCGTCGTCGTCGGCGATCAGCACCCGGATCCGCCGGCCGCGATAGCCCGAGATCCGTGCCTGGGGCGCCGGCAGGGCATCTGGCGCCGTCGCCTCGGACAGGAACAGCTTGACCCGGAACAGGCTGCCCTTGCCGGGCGTGCTTTCGACGGAGATGGCGCCGCCCATCATCTCGGTCAGCAGCTTGGTGATGGTAAGGCCGAGGCCCGTGCCCGGCACGGCGCGGGCGTTGGGCATCTGGCCGCGCTCGAACGGCTCGAAGATGCGCTGGATGTCCGCCTCGGGAATGCCGATGCCGCTGTCCTCGATCTCGAACTCGGCGACCTGGCTGCGGTAGGAGATATGGAGCGCCGCATGGCCGCGCTCGGTATATTTCACCGCGTTCGACAGCAGGTTGATCAGGATCTGCCGGAGCCGCTTCTCATCGGTATAGACATAGGCCGGCAAGCAATCCGGCGGCGCATAGTAGAATGCGATGCCTTGCGCCTGGGCCTGCAGGCGGAACATGTCGACGATCTGGTCCAGGAACTCATGGATCCGGACCCGGTCGCGATAGAGCATGAAGCGGCCGGCCTCGATCTTGGAGATGTCGAGCAGCCCGTCGATCAGGTTGGACAGGTGCTCGGCGCTGCGCCGGATCACACGGACCGCATTCCGCCGCAGGGGTGCCGCCGCCCCGTCCCGCTCCATCAGCTGGGCATAGCCGAAGATCGCGTTCAACGGCGCCCGGATCTCGTGGCTGATGCCGATGACATAGCGGCTCTTGGCGAAATTGGCGGCCTCGGCCACCTCCTTCGCCTTCTGCAGTTCGGCGTCCGTCCGCTCGTGCGCCTCGATCTCGCGCATCAGCATATGGGTCTGGCGGTCGGACTCCTCCTCGGCCGCGCGCCGGCTCTCATGCGCCAGAACCAGCAGCCAGGCCGCGACGCCCGACACGATCAGAAGGCTGAAGAACACCAGCCACAGCGTGTCGGCGATGGTCGCCTTGTCGGTGGGTGTCCCGGCGGCATCCAGGTAGTAGATGAAGGTCAGCGCGCCACCGATCACGAGCGCGAACAGGAACAGCACGCCGATGAAATGGCCGACCCGCGAGTGCAGCCCGAGCGCCAGGTGCCGCGGCAGCAGCCAGCGCAGCAGGCCCATGATCTGCTCGACGAAGCGGGCACCCTCCTTGCAGCTGTCGTGGCAGCGCGCGTCGAGTGTGCAGCACAGCGAGCAGATCGGGCCGCCATAGGCGGGGCAATGGGCCATGTCCTCGCGTTCGAACACGTTCTCGCAGATCGCGCAGCGGACCTCGGCGCCTGGTTCCAGCCCGGCCTGAGGCGTGCGCGCGATGTAATAGCGCCCGCCGGTCGCCCAGGCGATCACGGGGGCGGCGGCGAACGCCACCGTCAGGCTGATGAAGGGCGCGAAGGCCTGGGCGGTCGCCCCGAAGCTGCCGAAAAACGCCAGGGTCGAGGCGACGACCGCCAGCAGCATCGCGCCGACGCCGACCGGGTTGATGTCGTAGAGATGGGCCCGCTTGAACTCGATGCCTGGCGGGCTCAGCCCCAGCGGCTTGTTGATGACCAGGTCGGCGACGATGGCGCCCAGCCAGGCGACGGCGAAATTCGAATAGAGCCCCAGGATCCGCTCGATCACCCCGAAGATGCCGAGGTTCATGAGCGTCAGCGACAGCGCGATGTTGAACAGCACCCACACGACCCGGCCGGGATGGCTGTGGGTCAGGCGCGAGAAGAAATTCGACCAGGCGATCGAGCCGGCATAGGCGTTGGTGACGTTGATCTTCATCTGGCAGGTGACGACGAAGATGCCGGTCAGGATCAGCGCGGCCTTCGGTGACAGCGCCAGGTATTGCAGGGCCACCTGATAGAGTTCGGCCGGCTCGGTCGCGTGGAGGTAGGGCACGCCGTGCTGCAGGGCCAGCACCGCCAGGAACGAGCCGGCGAACAGCTTGGCCGCCCCCATGACGATCCAGCCGGGCCCGGCGGCGATGAGCGCCATCCACCAGACCAGCCGGTTGCCGGTGCGGCGGCTCGGCAGGAAGCGCAGATAGTCGACCTGCTCGCCGATCTGCGGGATGAGCGACAGCAGGATCGACGCCGCGATGCCGAACAGCAGCAGGTCGAACCGGCCGCTGCCGTCGCCGATCAGGCCGCGATAGTCGGTCCAGTCCATGACCTCGACCGGATGGCCGACGACGATCACCACCAGGGGCACGACCTGGAAGAACAGCCAGATCGGCTGGGTCCAGACCTGCAGGCGGCCGATCATCCGGATGCCGTAGGCAACGATCGGCACGACCACGACCGAGACCAGCACATAGCCCACGGCCCGGGGGATACCGAAGCAGATCTCCAGCGCCGCCGACATGATCACGGCCTCGACCGCGAACAGGATGAAGGTGAAGGACGCGTAGATCAGCGAGGTGATGGTCGAGCCGATATAGCCGAAGCCGGCGCCGCGCGTCAGCAGATCGACATCGACCCCATGGCGGATCGCGTAGTAGCAGATCGGCAGGCCGGTCGCGAAGATCAGCAGCCCCATCGCCAGGATGGCGGCGGCCGTGTTGGTGAAGCCGTAGTTGAGCGTCAGGCTGCCGCCGATCGCCTCGCACGCCAGGAACGAGATCGCGCCGATCGCGGTGTTGGCGACCCGGAACGACGACCAGCGCCGCGCCCGCTTCGCCGTGAAGCGCAGCGCGTAATCCTCGAGCGTCTGGTTGGCGACCCACTGGTTATACTGCCGCCGCTCGCGAACGATCCGCTGCCGCCCGCTCATGCCCCGATGCCCCTCGTCCCTGATCCTCGCGATCTTCCAGGCAAGAACGGTGCCGGTCAGCGGCATCTTCGGTATCCGCGATGGCTATGGCAGCGCCGTTTTTATCATCGTCAGCACTTAGCGGGCTCCAGAATGTCTGCACATCCTCTTTAGTTGTTTGAAATCCGCATGTTACGTAGATTCTCGTCATGCCCGGGCTTGACCCGGGCATCCACGCGCTGCCGTCTGTGCCCTCTTGCAGACAAAGGTACGCCGCCTGACGACGTGGATGGCCGGGTCAAGCCCGGCCATGACGATGTTGATGTATTAGCCGCTTGAGATTCCCGCCTGTGCGACCATGACGATGCTGTTTCCACTTCGCATGCGACTGCCCAAGAAACGGGCAGCATTATGCTACCGCGCCCCATGCTGGGGAGTTCGTTAACCATATTCTGCAAGTCTCGTGGCCGTTTCAGTCCCGTCATCCGAGAGGCCGCCCTTGAGCCAGAAATATGTCGCGATCCGTCCCCGCGCCTATGGGGACAGCCTGTACGAAGCCGAGATGAGCATCACGGTCCACGAGCAGGCGGTCGAGCCGATCCATACCGGGCTGTTCGATGCCCAGGGTGTGCCGCTTTACCGCATCCAGGAACGGCACCCGCTGGGCTTCCAGCCCAACCGCTGGAAGGCTTAAGCTCCTTCGACCCCTCCGCCACGGAGGACGAACGAAGGAACCCCGGGCATGACCTTTGCCGCCGCCGACGCCGCTGCCGCCTGGATGACTGACCTATGGCGGAGCGGCCGCCAGGCGACGGCCCTGCCCGCCGAGCTCAGGCCCGCGACCATCGCCGAGGGCTACGACATCCAGGACCGCTTCGTCGCCGGCCTGGGCCAGGAAGTCGCCGGCTGGAAGCTCGGGGTCGGCAACCCCCGGCAGCGAGCCGAGACCGGTGCCGGGGGATCGATCGCCGGCCGGATCTTCGCCGCCCGCTGCCATCGGCCGGGCGACGTCGTGGCGCTGCCCGACCGCGCGCCGGTCACCATCGAATTCGAGATCGCCTACGTACTGGGCCGGGACATCCGGCCGGAGGATCCCGTCACCGACCCGATGGCGGCGATCGGCGAGACGCGCGTCACGTTCGAGCTGGTCCGCTCGCGCTTCGTCGACCGGCGCGCCGTCGGCTGGCCCAGCTTCGCCGCCGACAATGCCGCCTTCGAGGCGCTGGTCATCGGCGCGCCGGTGGACGGCGCCGAGCTCGACGCTCTGGCCGCCTCGGCGGTCGTGCTCGTCGATGGCGAGGAGCGGGCACGATCGCTCACCGGCGAGGATGCGACCGATCCGGTCCAGGCCTTTGTCGATTTCGTCGCCCTCGCCCGGCAGCGCGGCATGACCCTGCCCAAGGGCGCCATCGTCTCGACCGGCACGGTCACCAAGCCGTTCAATATCGAAGGCGCCGTCACGATCGAGGCCCGGTACCTGGACCAGCGCGTCGGCTTCCGCACCTCGGTCCGCCATGACTGACGCCGCCCGCCTGTCGCCCGACCGGCTGCGCGACTTCGCCACAGCCGCCTACGAAAAGGTCGGCATGCCGCCCGAGGATGCGCGGCTTACCGCCGATACGCTGGTCCAGGCCGACCTCTGGGGCCACCAGTCCCACGGGCTGATGCGGCTGCCCTGGTATGTGGCGCGGCTCAAGGCCGGCACCGCCAAGCCGATCGCCGCACCCGAATGGGTAGTCGATGTCGGCGCGGTCGGCGTCATCGACGGCCATGACGGCATGGGCCAGGTGGTGACGGCGCTGGCGGCGCGCGACGTCATCCGGCGCGCCAAGGCCCATGGCATCGGCGCGGTCGCAGTGCGCAATTCGAACCATTTCGGCACCGCGATGTATTTCACGCTGATGGCGCCGCCCGAAGGCTGCATCATGTTCCTCTCGACCAACGCCAGCCCGGCCATGGCGCCCTGGGGCGGCCGGCAGAAGAGTGTCGGCAACAATCCCTGGTCCTGGGCGGCGCCCGCGGGCCGGCATGCGCCGCTGGTGCTGGACATCGCGAACACGGCCGTGGCGCGCGGCAAGATCTATCTGGCGCGGCAACGGGGCATCGCCATCCCCGACGGCTGGGCGGTCGATGCCCGGGGCGTGCCGACGACCGACCCGGAAGCCGCGCTCGCTGGCATCATCCAGCCGATGGCCGGCCACAAGGGCTATGCCATCTCGGTCGTCATGGACATGCTGTCGGGCGTGCTGACCGGCAGCGGCTTCGGCCCCGCGGTATTCGGCCCGTATCAGGCGGAGCGGCGCAGCAATGCCGGGCATCTGCTGATCGCGCTCGATGTCCGGGTGTTCCAGCCGCTGGCCGCTTTCGAGACGCGGATGGAGGAGATGATCGCCGGCCTCAAGGGCGCGCCCTTGGCCGACGGCACGGACGAAATCTTCTACCCGGGCGAGATCGAGGCCCGGAACGACGGGCTGAACCGCGGCCGGGGCCTGGCATTGCCGGCGGATACGCAGGCCGATCTCGCCAGGCTGGCGGCCGAGCTCGATATCCGAGATTTGTGGCCGCCTGCCTGAAACGGGGGCAGCATCCGCACGCCCAAGACGAATCCATCCCGCGGAGATTGTAAGAAATCGGCCACGAGGCCTAATATGGCAAGCGGCTGAAGCAAGCCGTCGAACCTCGGCTGCGAGGAGGCGTCCATGCGGGCCCTGATCATCGAGGACAATCCCAATACCTCCTCCAGCATGGCGCTCATGCTGAAGACGGAGAATTTTTCCTGCGAGATCGTCGCCTCGGGCCAGGACGGCCTCGGCAGCAATGTCGGCGACTGCGATATCGTCCTGCTCGATCTCGACCTGCCGGACATGGACGGCTTCGACGTCCTTCGGCGGTTTCGGGCCGCCGGCATAACGACACCGATCCTCATGGTCTCGGGCCTGGACGGCCTCGACCACAAGATCAAGGCCCTGACTTTCGGGGCCGACGACTTCCTCACCAAGCCCTTTCGCAAGAGAGAGCTGCTGGCGCGCATTCACGCGATTATCCGCCGGGCCAGTGGCGAGCCGGCCAAGGTCATCCGATCGGGCGGCTTCGTCGTGAATATCGATACGCGGACAGTCCAGGTGGATGGCAAGCCGATGCTGCTGACCGACCGGGAGTTCTCGCTGCTGGTCGAAAGACTTACCGGGGAAGATTAGGGCCCGTCCGATGACTGCGCCGGCGACCCATGCGACGACGGAAATCTCCATTTGCCGCTCAATGGCGAGCGCGTACAGTCCGGGGACTTTCGCACAAAACTTTTGACACGACACTCGACAAAACCTAGAGTGGCATTGTCTTTAAGGACAAATTTTGAGCCGGAAGCCGTGCGCCAGAGAGGATGGCGTTCGTGTGGTGCATCGTGCCTGGCAAGGCGCGGCGTCGACCGGCCTTGGTGAAGCCCACCGGCGCAGGCCCGCGGGTGGTGCCGTTCGCGCAAGAGCATTCGATCCGGCCTGTAGCGGGCGACTGGGATACCCATCTGGGCAAGGTTTTCCTGCACGGAAGAGCTTTCCGTGCCGCTTCTGTGCATCCGCCCGATCGGGGAGGAGAGAGCCATGACCGATTCTCAGACGAAGCGCGTGAACGGAGTCGAGAACGACTTCTGGGCGACCACAGCGTTCAATCCGGCGACCGCGCTGACCCTGTTCCTGCCGATCGCCCAGATCGGCGCCCGATTGTTCGATCATTGGCTGGCCATGAACACCGAGATCATCCGGTTCAGCCGGTCGCGCATCAGCCGCAATCTCGAGATCGGCAGCGCCGCGGCGAAGCTCGGTAGCTACCCGGAAGCCGTGGCGTGGCAGACCGACTACATCAATTCCCTGGCAACCGATTATTCGGCCGAACTCCGCAAGCTTGGCGAGTTCGGCATGGACACGCTCAAGGAAACGCTGTCGCATACGGCCCAAACGACAAATGGAGCGACGGCCGCGGTTCAGGCCACCCCGGAGACGACCGCCCAGTACCAGCCTGCCGCTATCGATGCGCCGCCGAAGACGGCGCGGACAAATGGCCATGCCGCCCCCTCGCCGCAATCGAAGAATGAGGCCGAGCGCCGGCGCTTTCCCCGCATCAACGTCGACCGGCCGGTTCGGCTCGAGCGGCAGGCGCAGAACGGCAACGCCGTCCCGGCGCGGCTCTTGAACCTGTCCCAGGGCGGTGCGGCCATCAAGGTCAGGATGGCGGTGGAGGAAGGCGAGGAAATCCGGATGCTGGGATTGAGCGACGAGCCCTTCCTCGGGCACGTGGTGCAGGCGCGGGACGGCGTGGTCCGCATGCGGTTCCGCCCCGACGAAACGACCCACGCCCGCGTCGCCAAGCTGGTCTCGCCCTTCGCCGCGTGAGCCGGCGATCTCGGGAGAAGCTGCCACCACCCCGCGCCGGCGCCTGGAAGCCCCATAAGGCACCGGCGCGCGCCAAAACGAGCGTGACACCCCCTTGTGTCACGCTCGTTCCGTCTCGCGCTGCGCACTGCCGCTTTGTTCTGAATTGGGGTTGACCGGACTACAGCGAAACTCTACGAAACCGGCAACCGAGCCCGTAGCTCAGCCGGTAGAGCATTCGACTTTTAATCGAAGTGTCATGGGTTCGAATCCCATCGGGCTCACCACCCCTCCTCGGAAACCCAGGGGTGGACTTAGGTTGATGATGTAGAACGACTTTTCGGACCTCGCAGTGGTACATTTGCGGGGTCCATCTATCGTGTCGGCAATGACGTATCTGTGGCGCCACCCCAAATCGGGCATGTACTATTTCCGCCGTGCGGTCCCTCCGGAGCTTCGGGGGCGAGTCGGAAAAACGATGCTCAAGCGCACCTTGGGCACCAAGGATGTGAAAATCGCCAAGCGGCTCATCCCCGCCGTGACGGTAGAGGTTGACGCTTTTCTCGGCCAATTCGAGAACGAGGCGCAGCTGACGGCGGCCCAGGTGCAGGAAATCACAAACAACTGGCTTGCCCATTGGCTCGCCGTAGACTCTGAGTTCCGCATGGACCCAGCGGTCCCCAAGCTGCCGCCGGAACGTATTGAAGAGTTAACGGCGGAGCACAAGGCCGACCTAGCAGCCGGGCGCCTGCGGCATGTCGAAGACGAGGCCCGGGATTTCGCGGACGCGTCCGGCTTCCCCATGCTGAGTCCCGCAAGCCTCGGGAAACTATCTCATGCGCTGCTGCGGGCCGAGGTGGTCCTTGGGAAACGGAGGGCCGAGCGGGCCGCCGGCTACTGGCGGGAGGACGATG
>DATGEK010000019.1:0-3146 GCA_035310205.1 Aliidongia sp. | reverse complement strand
GACGATGCCTCAACCGTAAGGAACATTCCTCAGAAGAAATGGCGGGGTTGCCCCCGCCATTTCCAACCGTTCAGGCGCGGCCCTTGAGCCCGTGGGATCTCAGGGGTTGCTGGTCGTCTGCGGATTGCCTGCGGCCGGAACGTTGGTCATCTGCAGGAACTTGCGGACGTCCGGCGTGCCGTTGCCGGTAATGAAGTTATAGGGCTGCTTGGTCGGGTCCGCATTGTAGAGCCCGTCGAAGCCCGGGATGTTGCGGTGATAGACCTGCAGGTTCGGCGCGGCGTTGCCGCTCAGCGTCTGCAGATAGCCGGTGTTGTAGATGTAGTTGTTGAGGTTGCCGAGCCGGGTGCCGAAGCGCTGCACGCCCAAGGCCACGACGCTGGCGAACTCCGGGGCCGCGACCGAGGTGCCAATGACGCCGACGAACTGTCCGCCGACGCTGATGACCACGGCACTGCGCGACCCGTCGGCGTCACAGGTCGAGGCGGTGATGCCGGCCGGGCAGCCGCCGACCTGCATGCCGATATCCGGCAGCGTGCGCATGCCGCTCTTCACCTCCTCGAAGCCCACGACCAGGCTCTGGTAGGCCGGCCGCGGGAAATGCGTGCTGATGCCGCCGCCGGCACCCCAATAGCCGCCGCTGGCCAGGACGGGCTGCCCGTGGTTAATGAACCCATAGGGATCATAGGGCAATTCCGGATCGCCATTAGCGTTCTCCGAGACGTATTTCGAGGTCAGGGTCGCGGGTGTCGTCTGCGGGCTGGGCGGGGTGGTCGTGATCAGGTTGGTGCCGCCGACGGCGGTGACATGCGGGCTCGAGGCCGGCATCTCGACGCCGGCGATGAATTTGCCGCCCTGCTGACCACTGAGATAGGCGAGATCGACGCAGCCGAGCCCGCCGCTGTCGCCCGAGCTGGCGACGAAGGTGATGCCCTGGGCATTGCCCTGCTTGAACAGCTCGTCATAGACGTCGAGGACGCCGTAGAAGGACTGGCCGCCGTTATAGGCGGGCGAATAGAACAGCTCGCAGGCGCCGAACGACGAGCTGACCACGTCGAACTGATCGGACTCGACGATGGTAAGATAGGCCGAGATGATCGAGGCGTCGGACAGGTCGGGCGTGTCGACGAGCGTGACGTGGGCGCCCGGCGCGCCGCCCAGCACCTGCTGCACGTCGAGCGAGGCCTCGTCCGAGGCGCCGTTGTTGGGATCGAACGGCGCGCCGCCGGGGAGCACGGCGTGTTCGTACAGGCCCGGATCCGGGAAGTTCATGGTCTGGCTCCAGTTCTCGTGGTCGAACACCGCCTTGATGTCGGAGTCGAGCACGTCGGAGGCCATGACGATCGCCACCGAGGTGCCGGTCCCGTCGAAGTTTTGAATCGACGGGTAGTCGTAGGCCTGCCTCAGGTCGTTGTACCAGTAGGGGCCGTTCTGCGCCTTGCGGCTCTGCGGCGCCGCCAGCGTCTTGGCATCGATCGCCACCCGGTGCGCATGGGTGTGCATGCGGATGGTCGGCGCGAAGTGGACGACCACGGCGCCTTCCTGGGCGAGCGCCTTCGGCAGCACGATGCCGCCCTGGGCGGCGATGCGCTGGCCGCCGTTGCCGTTCGGCACATTGGCGAGGCGGGTGCCGAGCAGCTGCTGCACCGCGTTGGCGCTGCCCTGGACGGCAAGGCTCCGCGAGTGGGTCTGGGTCACGGTCAAGCCCGCCGCGGCGAGGGTGGCCTTGACGCGCGCGACCTGCGCATCGCTCGGGCCGAACTGCGTGTGGAACTGCTGCGGCGTCAGCCATTTGTGGTAGCTGGGCGAGCCCTGGGTCTGCTGCGCTTGGAGCAGCGAGTCAAGGACGGCCGTGTTTTGCAGCGGCAGGAACAGCTCGAAGTTGACCTGCTGACTCGACTGCAGTTGCTGGATGGTAGCGCTGGCGGCGCCCGCAGGCGTGGCTGCGACGAGAGAGAGAGCGACCGCGGCACCTGCCGCCGCACCGATCGCAAAACGCGAAACAAGCATTACACTTCCCCTGTCAGATGAAGCCCCGTTTGTTATTCGTCGAGGCACAACGGAAACCGACACTCTTGCCCCGTGCACGAGCGCGGTGGATGCGGACATTGCGAACTAGGCTGGAATGGTTTTGGTTGGTCGAGAGCACACAAAACCGTGTCGTTAGCGGGCTTTTCCTTAGGTTCCTCTTGATCGTTTCTGTTGCTGGGCAATTCCGTCGCGCCGACGTCCACCGCTTGGCGCAAGCTCGCGGGGGCCGAACTGGTCATGCGTCGGCCGAGAGTGGGGAGATCAGGGTCAGGCAGCCAGATCATCGGCCGTGCCCTCCAGGACTGTCCGGATCATCTTGGCGATGGCGCCGTCCCATTGGCCGGGCGCGTCCTGGCGATGCAGCGAGACGGTCGGGTACCAGGGCGTGTCGCTGCACCCGAGCAGCCAGCGCCAGTCGGGCGCATAGGGCACGAGGATCGAGACCGGCCGGCCCATGGCGCCGGCCAGATGGGCGACGCCGGTATCGACCGCAACCAGCCGGTCGATGCCGTCGAGGATCGCCATCGTGTCGGTGAAATCGCCGATCTCGGCGCCGAGGTTGGTGAGCGGCGCCCGGCCGAAATAGCGGCCGATCTCGGCCTGCGCCGGCCCCATCTGCAGCGAGACGAGGGCCACGCCGTCGAGCTTGGCGAGGGCGCCGAGCTTGGCCAGCGTCATGGAGCGGTTGAAATCATTGCCGTGGGTCGGCCGGCCGGCCCAGACCAGGCCGATGCGGCGATAGCCCTTGGGCACCAGCATGTCGAGCCGGCGACGCCAATGCTCGACCTTGGCCGGATCGGGTTTCACATAGGGGATCGGCGCCGGGATGTTGGCGAGATTGGTGCCGAACAGCCGCGGCAGGCCCGACAGCGGGCAATAGGCCTCGAACGCCGGCATATGCTCCCAGCGGTCGAAATATTTGGTGATGCCGGCCTGCTGCATGACGATCGGCCGCATTTCCGAGCTGCAGGCCATGATCAGGTTCGGGCAGAGCTTGGCGACCTCGGGAATGTAGCGGCAGAACTGGATCGTGTCGCCGAAGCCCTGGTCGCCGATCAGCATCAGCGTGCCTTGCGCCATGGGCTTGCCGTCCCACAGCGGGCGGTCGTTCGGCG
>DATGEK010000018.1:0-9727 GCA_035310205.1 Aliidongia sp. | reverse complement strand
TCGGCGTAGCTCGGACCGGTCGGCGTCGCCGCCCCATTCATTCTGCCCGCCTCGTCTGAGGGGGCGTCCAGGAACCTCGCCATGCGTCTCCGTTCAGCCGCTCAAGCCTCCGCCGTTCTACTCAGCGCCGCGCTCCTCACCGGCTGCGGCAAGGATGCCCAGTCGCAGCCGGCGCCGCCGCCGCCGACCAAGGTCGAAGTGACCGGCGTGGTCTTCAGGGACCTGCGCCAGTGGGACGACGTCACCGGCCATCTCGAAGCGATCGATTCGGTCGGCGTCCGGCCGCGTGTCGGCGGCTTCATCGACGAGGTCCGTTTCAAGGACGGCGCCAAGGTCAAGAAGGGCGACGTGCTGTTCCAGATCGATCCGCGGCCGTTCCAGGCCGAGGTCGACCGGCTGACGGCTGAGGTCGAGCGCGCCAAGGCGCGCTCCGTCGTGGCGATCGCCGACGGCGAGCGGGGCCAGCGGCTGATCGCCCAGAACGCGATCGCGCGCAGCGACGCCGACCGGCTCGCGGCCGAATCAGCGTCGGCCAAGGCCGATCTCGCCGCCGCCCAGGCGGCGCTCAGGACGGCCCAGCTCAATCTGGAATTCACCCATGTCATCTCGCCGATCGACGGGCGCGTGTCGAAGGCGATCATCACCCACGGCAACCTGGTGACGACCTCGGACCTGCTGACCACCGTCGTCTCCGACGGCCGCATCTATGCCTCGTTCAACACCGACGAGCAGACCTACCTGAAATATGCCGCGGCCGAGCGCGACCGCGGCGCGCCGGTCGAGCTCGGACTCATGACCGAGGACGGCTTCCCGCACCGCGGCAACCTGGTGTTCCTCGACAATGCGCTCGACGCGAAGAGCGGCACGATCAACGGCCGCGCCATCTTCGAGAACGAGGACGGCAGCCTGACCCCGGGCCTGTTCGCGCGCATCCGGCTGCTCAGCGTCTCGACCGAGAAGGTGGCACTGGCACCGGAGCGGGCGCTCGGCACCGATCTTGGCCGGCGCTTCGTGCTGGTCGTCGACGACAAGCACGCGGTCCAGTACCGGCCGGTGGCGCTGGGTGCGGCCGTCGGCGAGCTGCGCGTCATCCGCTCCGGCCTCGAGCCCGGTGATTCGGTCGTCGTGAGCGGGCTGCAGAAGGTCCGGCCGGGCGACGTGGTCGATCCGGTCGCGACTCCCATCCCGCAGGTCGCCGCCATCTCCCAATAGGCCGGCCGTCGGCGCCGGGTCCGCACAGGACCGGCGCCGCGCTCGCCCCTTCACACTTTCGCGGAAAGCGCGACCATGAATTTCTCCCGATTCTTCGTGAACCGGCCGCGCTTCGCGGCTGTGCTCTCGCTCGTCATCTTCATCGCCGGCCTGGTGGCGCTGCCCCAGCTGCCGATCGGCGAATATCCCGAAGTGGTGCCGCCGACGGTCATCGTGAAGACGACCTATGCCGGCGCCGATCCGTCGGTCATCGCCGAGACGGTGGCCTCGCCGCTCGAACAGGCGATCAACGGCGTCGAGGGCATGCTCTATCAGTCGTCGCAGTCGACCGCCGACGGCGTCATGACGCTCACCATCACCTTCGCGCTCGGCAGCGACGGCGACAAGGCGCAGGTCCTGGTGCAGAACCGGGTGGCCCAGGTGCTGGCGCGCCTGCCGCAGGAGGTGCAGCGCGTCGGCGTCACGACGACCAAGGCCTCGCCCAGCCTGATCCTGGTCGTGCATCTGACCTCGCCCGACAATCGCTACGACATGCTCTATCTCTCGAGCTATGCCCAGCTCCATGTGAAGGATCCGCTGGCGCGCGCCTATGGCGTGGGCGACGTGCAGACCTTCGGTTCGGGCCCCTATTCGATGCGGGTCTGGCTCGACCCGGACAAGCTCGCCGCCCGCAGCATGACCGCGGGCGACATCGTCGCGGCCTTGCGTGAGCAGAATGTGCAAGTCGCCGCCGGCCAGATCGGTGCCCCCCCGGTCGACGGCATGGCCGATTTCCAGATCTCGATCAACACGCAAGGCCGCCTCACCACCGAGGAGCAGTTCGGCGACATCGTGATCCGTGCCGGCGCCGACGGTGAGATCAGCCACCTGCGCGACGTGGCGCGCATCGAATTGGGCTCCGACAGCTACGCGCTCCGTTCGCTGCTGGACGGCAAGCAGGCGGTCGCGATCCCGGTGTTCCAGCGGCCCGGCTCCAATGCGCTGCAGATGGCCGCCGAGGTCAAGGCGACCATGGAGCGCTTGAAGAAGGACTTCCCGCAGGGCGTCGACTACGACATCGCCTATGACACGACCGGCTTCGTGACCGAATCGATCCATGCCGTCGTCCATACCCTGTTCGAGGCGATCATCCTGGTCGTGCTCGTGGTCGTCGTGTTCCTGCAGGGCTGGCGCGCCTCGATCATCCCGCTGATCGCCGTGCCGGTCTCGCTCATCGGCACCTTCGCCATCATGCTGGTGCTGGGCTTCGGCCTCAATGCGCTGACCTTGTTCGGCTTGGTGCTCGCCATCGGCATCGTCGTCGACGACGCGATCGTCGTGGTCGAGAATGTCGAGCGCAACATCACGCTGGGCTACGCCCCGGCCGCGGCCGCACGCAAGGCCATGACCGAGGTCACCGGCCCGATCATCTCGACGGCGCTCGTGCTCTGCGCCGTGTTCGTGCCGACCGCCTTCATCAGCGGCCTCACCGGCCTGTTCTACCGCCAGTTCGCGCTCACCATCGCGATCTCGACGGTGATCTCGGCCTTCAATTCGCTCACCTTGTCGCCGGCGCTGGCCGCCGTGCTGCTGAAGTCGCACGACGCGCCCAAGGACCGGTTCGAGCGGTTCCTGGACGCCGCCCTCGGCTGGTTCTTCCGCCCCTTCAATCGGGTATTTACCCGCGGCTCGACCGGCTATGTCGGCGGCGTCTCACGCCTGCTCGGCCGCTCGGCCCCGGCACTCGTGATCTATGTCGGCCTCTTGGGCCTGACCGTCTGCGGCTTCCTCTACACGCCGACCGGCTTCGTGCCGCAGCAGGACAAGCTCTATCTCGTCTCGGCCGTGCAGTTGCCCGACGCGGCCTCGCTCGACCGGACCGAGGCGGTGATCCGCCGGATGGACGACATCGCCAAGCACACGCCGGGCATCGCCCACACGGTCTCGTTCCCGGGCCTGTCGATCAACGGCTTCGTCAACAGCCCGAACTCCGGCATCGTCTTTGCTGTGCTCGACGGCTTCGACAAGCGGCGCGACCCGTCGCTGTCGGCGGCGGCGCTCGCCGGGACCCTGAACCAGAAGTTCTCGGCCATCACCGAAGGCCGGATCCTGGTGTTCCCGCCGCCATCGGTGCAGGGCCTGGGCACGATCGGCGGCTTCCGCATGCAGATCGAGGACCATGCCGGCCTCGGACCCGACGCGCTCTTCAAGGCAACGCAGGCCGTGATTACCAAGGCGCGCCAGGATCCGAGCCTCGCCGGCATCTTCTCCAGCTACCAGATCGGCGTGCCCAAGCTCCGCGCCGACGTCAACCGTGAGAAGGCGCGCGCCCAGGGCGTGTCACTGACCGACCTGTTCGAGACGATGCAGGTCTATCTGGGCTCGCTCTATGTCAACGACTTCAACCGGTTCGGCCGCACCTACCAGGTGAACGTCCAGGCGGACCAGCGCTATCGCCTGCAGCCGGAGGACGTGCTGAAGCTGCAGACGCGCAACCAGGCGAACCAGATGATCCCGCTGGGCGCGTTCGTCACGGTGCATGAGACGACCGGCCCGGAATCGACCAACCACTACAACGGCGACCTCACGGCCGAGATCAACGGCGGTCCGGCGCCGGGCTATTCGACCGGCCAGGCGCAGGCGGCGATCGAGCGGATCGCGCACGAGGAGCTGCCGAACGGCATGAGCTTCGAATGGACCGAGCTCACCTACCAGCAGATCCTGGCCGGCAACACGGCGGTCTATATCTTCCCAATCTGCGTGCTGCTCGCCTTCCTCGTGCTGGTGGCACAGTACGAAAGCTGGTCGCTGCCGCTGGTCGTCATCCTGATCGTGCCTATGTGCCTGTTCTCGGCGCTGGCCGGCGTGCAGCTGACCCACGGCGACAACAACATCTTCACCCAGATCGGCCTGATCGTGCTGGTCGGCCTCGCCTGCAAGAACGCGATCCTGATCGTCGAGTTCGCCCGCGAGCGGGAGATGGAGGGCGATACGGTGCTCCACGCCGTGCTCGAGGCCTGCCGCCTGCGCCTGCGCCCGATCCTGATGACCTCGATCGCCTTCATCATGGGCGTGGCGCCGCTCGTGTTCTCGGAAGGCGCCGGCTCGGAAATGCGCCGGGCCATGGGCATCGCGGTGTTCTCCGGCATGCTCGGCGTCACGCTGTTCGGCCTGGCGCTGACCCCGGTCTTCTACTGGACGATCCGGCGCCTCTCCGGCCGGCCGCTCGTCAAGCACGTCGAACAGGACGATGCACCTGTTCCTTCAACCCATCTGCCGGCTTGAGGCACGACATGACCTTTCTTCGTTTGGCCCTGCTCGGCGGCGTTTCGCTGCTGGCTGCCTGCGCCGTCGGCCCGGACTACAAGGTGCCGGAGACGGCGCCGGTCACGGTCCAGCACGCCGATCCGGCGACCTTCGCCAAGACCGACGCGGACGCCGACTGGTGGCACGCGTTCGAGGATCCGGAGCTCGACACGCTGGTGAAGCGGGCGCTTTCCGATAACCTCGACCTACGCGCCGCCGTCGACCGGGTGCGGGAATCGCGCGCGCTCTTCGATGACCGGCGGCTCGACCAGTTCCCGCGCGTCACCAGCTCGGGCGGCTATACCCGCTCCTACGAGCAGGTGCCGGGCTTCGGGACCAAGCGTGTCAATGTCCAGAGCGCCGACCTCGGCTTCGATGCCGGCTGGGAGATCGATCTGTTCGGCCATGTCCAGCGCAGCGTCGAGGCGGCGGACGCCGATGCCGGTGCCGCCGAGGCCGATGCGCGCGACGCCCAGGTCACGGTCGCGGCCGAGGTCGCGCGCAACTACTTCGAGCTGCGCGGCGCCCAACTGCGCCGCACCGTGGCGGAACGCAACGCCCAGACCCAGCGCGAGACCCTGAAACTGACCCAGACCAGGGTCGAGATCGGCCGCGGCGACCCGACCGACATCGAAAGCGCCAAGGCCCGGCTCGCCGCGATCGAAGCCACCATCCCGGTCTTCACGACCGACGAGACGCGGGCATCCGCGCGCCTCGCCGTGCTGGTCGGCCAGCGGCCGGGCGCGCTCGATGCCGAGCTGGCACCGCTCGACAGCCCGCAGAAGCCGCTGGTGAAGCCGCTGCCGATCGGCGATGCGAGCGGCTTCCTGCGGCGCCGGCCCGACGTGCAGGCGGCGGAACGGCGGCTCGCGGCCGAGACCGCCCGCGTCGGCGTCGCGACCGCGGACCTGTTCCCGCGCATCACGGTGACGGGCTTTATCGGCCTGTTGTCGGGCGACGTGTCGAAGCTGTTCACCCATGGTGCCGGTGCCTATGCGGTGTCGCCGACGGTAACCTGGCCGGCGCTCGACCTGGGTGGCGCCCACGCGCGGTTGCGCGCCCAGGAGGCCCGGTCGGACGCAACGCTGGCCGCCTATGACCAGACTGTGCTGCGCGCGATCGAGGATCTGGAAACGGCGCTCGAAGCCTATCGCCAGCAGCAGGCGCAGATCGGCAAGCTGGCCGACCAGGTCACGGCCTCGCGCCGGGCGGCCGACCTCGCCCGCATCCGCTACCAGGAGGGCACGGCCGATTTCCTGGTGCTGCTCGACGCCCAGCGCACCCAGCTCCAGGCGGAAGATGCGCTGACCGCGGCCGAAACCGGTGCCAACACCGATATCGTCGCCATCTATAAGGCGCTCGGCGGCAGCTGGGCCTGATCCCTTTCTCGTTCGGAGTCTTCACTCATGGCCTTCACTCTCTATGACGCCTCGATCCCGGTCATGCTGCGCGCGCTCGGCCAATTGTCCTCACTGCTCGACAAGGCCATCGCCCATGCGGAAGAGCGCAAGATCGATCCGTCCGTCTTCGTGAACGCACGCCTCGCGCCCGACATGTATTCGCTCGCCGGCCAGGTCCAGGCGGCCAGCGACGCGGCCAAGGCCTGTGCCGCCCGCCTCTCCGGCACCGACAACCCGAGCTTCCCGGATACCGAGACGACGTTCCCGGAGCTGCAGGAGCGCATCGCCAAGACCGTCGCGTTCCTGAAGAGCGTCGATCCTGCCCGGATCGTCGGGCAGGAGGGGCGCGAGATCGTCATGAAGCTGCGGAGCGGCGAGGTGCAGTTCACCGGCGCCACCTATCTCCAGGCCATGGCGCTGCCGAACTTCTTCTTCCATGTCGTGACGGCCTACGGGATCCTCCGCCACAACGGCCTGGCGATCGGCAAGCTCGACTACCTGAGCCGGCCCTAATTCGCTTTCGAAAATCGTCATCCCCCGGGCTTGACCCGGGGATCCGCGCGTCGCCACTCGACACCATGCCCGGGGAAAGACGTGGATGGCCGGGTCAAGCCTGGCCATGACGGCCAGAGGGGAGGCACTACGAGGACGGCAAAATGCCGTTTTGCTCAGCTCTCCGTCTGCTGCCGGGCCTCGGTCGCGACCGCGGAGAGGTCCGGCGCGCCGGCGGCACTGACCAGGCTGTAGCCCAGCCCTTCCCGGGACCAGGCGAAGCCGTGGACGGCACCCTCGGAATGGGCGGCCATGGGCGCGTCGCGGTCGACCGCCATCGGCCGGGCCAGCAAGGCGACCCGGGTGCCGTGGTCGTCGTCGTAGAGGAACAGCGCGGCCGGGCCATGGGGCGTCGGCACCAGCCGGCCGCCCATGAAGCGATAGCCCGACGCCGCGAGATCGGGCACGGCGACCGGGCGCCGCAACCGTTCGGACACCCACTGGACGAGCTCGCCGCGGTCGGCTGCCTTGAGCTCGACCGGGCGGACGTGGTCAGCCGCATAGACCGTGTAGCTGTCGGCGGCCTCCTCGGCGAGCGACGCGATTCCGGCGGCGGACTGTACCGCGCCATGCGGCAGCATCCAGCCGCCGATGCCGCCGACCGTCAGCAGCAGCACGGCCGCGGCCGCGATGCGCCAGGACGAATAGGGCTGGGCACGGCGCCGCTCGATCAGGTTCGCAAGGTTGAGCTGCGGCGGCACCGGCTCCTCGGCGAAGGGGGCGAGGGCGGCGCGCAAGTTGGCGCGCTGGTCGGCGTAGCCGGCGATCCGCGTCGCCTCGGCCGGATGCCGGTCCAGATACTCCTCGACCTCGGCCCGCCGCGCCGGATCGAGCCGCCGGTCGACATAGGCGTGCAGATCCTCTTCGGTGATCGGGCGGCCGGTCGTCATTTTACTCTCCACAAGGTCGGACGCGGGGCCGGGGCGGCTGCCTCCGACGCCATCGCGCGCGATAGTTTCTCCCGGGCCCGCGACAGGCGCGACATCACGGTTCCGACCGGGATGTCCAGCACCCGCGCCGCCTCGGCATAGGACAGGTCCTCGACCGAGACCAGCAGCAGCACGCTGCGCTGCTCCTCGGGCAAGGTCTCGAGCGCCCGCAGCACCTCGCGGTGGCGGAGCCCGTCCTCCTGGCTCGGCGGGCGCGCGGTGGCGCTCTCGTCGGCCTCGTCGAGCCCGACATGATGGCCGCGCCGGGCGAGCTGGCGCAGGCGGCTGATCGCCAGATTATGCAGGATGGTGAACAGCCAGGTGCGGGCGTCGCCGTCGGCGCGCCGCTGGTGCCAGCGGGTGATCGCTCGCTCCAGGCAATCCTGCACCAGATCGTCGGCCGCGGCCCGGTCGCGGACCAGCGACCGCGCATAGCGCCGCAGCGCCGGGATCAGAGGCTCGACCAGCAGCATCATGTCTTTCATGGCCTGCCCGCCTTTGGCATCGCAACACCATCGCGCCATTGTAACGAGGGCCGCCCGGCGCGGCACCGCTTTTCCGCCGGGCGGCCGGCCGTCATTGCGCCTGGATCTGCACCGGCGTGCCCGGCTGGGCGGCGGTGCCGGTGGCGATCACCAGGTAGCGCCGCTCGGCCTTGACGTCGCCCTGGACGATCTGGCGGATCGGGCCGATCGCGTTGACGATCGCCGCTCCCGCCGGGTTGGTCATGAAGGCGGCCAGCGGCTGCAGCGTGCCGCCGCCGTCGGCCTTGGTGGCGAGCGCCAGCACATAGGGCTGCTTCGGGGCGAGGCCGGTGGCCGATGCCTGCAGCACCTGGGTCAGGCCCTGGTCGAACAGCGACACGCTGGTCGGCGCGTCCGCGGCCTTGCCCTGGCCCGTGGGCACGAGCGTCAGATGGGCGGCCTGGCCGGCGGTGCCGAGCGGCACCAGGTTCTGCAGCCCGTCGCCCTCGGGCACGGCGTTCGGCACATAGACGACGGCCTGCGGCGCCTGGCCGATCGGCGTGGTCGCGATCACCTTGTTGGTGAGCGTGTCGATCGCGGCGAAGGCGTCGCCGTTCTCCAGCCCGACATAGACCCGGCTGCCGTCGCCCGAAGGCCAGATGCCGTGCGGCAGCTGACCGACCGGGATGGTCGCGACTTGGCTGAAATCGTCGGTCCGGAACACCTTGACCTGATTGAGGCCGCCGATGGTGACATAGGCGAAGGTGCCGTTGGCGTTATGGACGATGTTGACGTGGTTGGTGATCGGCCCGGTCTCGATCGAGGTCAGGATGTTGAACGGCGGCTTGGCATTGAAGGCCTCGACCTTGCCCACGTCCTTCAAGGTGAACCAGACCTGGTTGCCGTCCGGCGTCGCCGCGAGGTCCGGGCAGAACGGGCTGTCCTGCTTGACCCTGGCCACGATCTGGTGGTCGGCGACGGTGACCACGTCGGTCTCGGGATTGAAGGACGAGCAGATGTAGCCGTACTTGCCGTCGGGCGAGAAGATCTGCATGCCCGGGCCGGCGGGCGTGACGATCCGCGTCTTTTCCTCATAGGTCGTGCCGTCGAGCACGGCGATGTAGTTCTCGCCGCGCACGGTGACCCAGACCTCCTTGCCGTCGGGCGTGAAGAACGCCTCGTGCGGCGAGCGGCCGACATAGGTCACGTGCTTCACCACATTGGTCGCCGTGTCGATGAACGTGACCGAGTTCGAGCCGATCGAGACGACGGCCAGGGTCTTGTGGTCGGGCGAATAGCCCATGCCATGGACCAGGACCTGGCCCTTGTAGAGAGGGCTGAAATTGCCGGGCGAAGGATCGCCCAGCTTGATGACGCCCAGGGTCTTGTTGTCGACCGGGTCGACGACCGAAACCGTGTTGGAGAATTGCTCGGCGGCATAGACGCGGTCGTGGTGGCTGATCGCCACGTCCGGGTCGGAGGATGCGCCGGGCGCCTGGCCGGCTGAGGCCGGGGAGAGCGTGGTCGCCGCCAGAAGGGCGGCCGAAAGCAGCGTGAGCTTCACGGGTCAGTGATCCTTATGCATGGTCATCGGGGACGACATCGACATGGCAGGGGCGGGTTGGTCGGGCGACGGCACCGACGGCGGCAACGGCTGGCCCAGCGCCAGCCGCATCGCCGCGATCTCCTGCTGCTGCTCGACGATGATTTCCTGGGCGATGCGCCGGAGCTGTTCGTTATGGCCGTAGCGCAGCTCCGCCTGGGCCATGTCGATCGCGCCCTGGTGGTGCGGCACCATCATCATCGCGAAGTCCCGATCGGGATCGCCGCTGTGCGCGATGGCCATGTCCTTGTCCATGCGTGCCATCGATTCGGCCATCAGCCG
>DATGEK010000017.1:0-32731 GCA_035310205.1 Aliidongia sp. | reverse complement strand
AAACGGCCTCGTCAGCGACGGGGCCGTTTTTGCTTGGAGGCGCGGGCAGGCGCCGCCCCTCCCACTACCCGAACGACCGCACGTCGACGAAGTGGCCGGCAATCGCCGCCGCCGCCGCCATCGCCGGCGAGACCAGGTGGGTGCGCCCCTTGAAACCCTGACGGCCCTCGAAGTTCCGGTTCGAGGTCGAGGCGCAGCGCTCGCCCGGCTCCAGCTTGTCGGCGTTCATCGCCAGGCACATCGAACAGCCGGGCTCGCGCCATTCGAAGCCGGCGGCGAGGAACACCTGGTCGAGCCCCTCCTCCTCGGCCTGATGCTTGACCAGGCCGGAGCCGGGCACGACCATCGCCTGCACCCCCGCCGCGACCTTGCGACCCTGGGCGACCGCGGCGGCGGCACGCAGATCCTCGATGCGGCCGTTGGTGCAGGAGCCGATGAACACGCGCTGCACCGGCACCTGATCGAGCGGCGTGCCCGGGACCAGGCCCATGTAGTCGAGCGAGCGCTGCATGGCGGCGCGGCGGCCCTCGTCGGTCTCGCGCGCCGGATCGGGCACGCGGCCGGTGATCGGCAGCACGTCCTCGGGGCTGGTGCCCCAGGTGACCTGCGGGATGACCTCGGCGGCGTCGATGCGCACCACCTTGTCGTAATGGGCGCCGGCATCGGAGGGCAGGGTGCGCCAATAGGCGACGGCCTGTTCCCAGGCCAGGCCCTTGGGCGCCATCGGCCGGCCCTGGAGATAGGCGAAGGTCGTCTCGTCCGGCGCGATCAGGCCGGCGCGCGCCCCGCCCTCGATCGTCATGTTGCAGACGGTCATGCGGCCGGCCATGTCGAGCGCACGGATGGTCGAGCCGGCATATTCGATGACATGGCCGGTGCCGCCGGCCGTGCCGATCAAGCCGATGATATGGAGCACGATGTCCTTGGCCGTGGCACCCGGCGGCAGCTCGCCTTCGACCTCGACCAGCATGTTCTTGGCCGGACGCTGGATCAGCGTCTGGGTCGCCAGCACATGCTCGACCTCGGACGTGCCGATGCCGAACGCGAGCGCGCCGAAGGCGCCATGGGTCGAGGTGTGGCTGTCGCCGCAGACGATGGTCGTGCCGGGCAGGGTGAAGCCCTGCTCGGGCCCGACGATATGGACGATGCCCTGGCGGATGTCGTCCATGGCGAAATAGGACACGCCCGTGGCGGCGGCGTTCTTCGCCAGCGTCTCGACCTGGATCCGGGATTCCGGGTCGGCGATCCCGGCGGCGCGGTCGGTCGTCGGCACATTGTGATCGGCGACCGCGAGCGTCGCGTCCGGCCGGCGGACCGTCCGTCCGGCAAGGCGAAGCCCTTCGAAGGCCTGCGGGCTCGTCACCTCATGGACGAGATGCCGATCGATGTAGATGAGGCAGGTGCCGTCGTCCTGGCGATGGACCAGATGGCTGTCCCAGATCTTGTCGAAGAGCGTACGCGGTTGCGCCACGGTCGGGTTTCCTCGGTATCACGGGCTGAAAGAGGCCGGATGATACCCTGCGTATCCATGGGCGGAATGGATTTTTTGTTCCGCCAACGGTGCGCTTTTGGAAACATTGCGACGGCAGCACTCCTTCTCCCGCCCGGGCGGGAGAAGGTTAGGATGAGGGTGGGCCCTTCCCGCGAACGGTTTTCGGGCCGCGTGCCCTCACCCTACCCAGCCCTTGCGGGCCGGGGCCCCTCCCTCTCCCGCAAATGCGGTAGAGGGACGCCAACAACGCCGAAACCCGCGCGAAGCTGCCTTCGCGCGGGAGATCCGGTCGTCGGTCCGAGGAGGAAGCTTATTCGGCTTCCTTGGTCACCCGGGCCTTCTCGGTGATGCGGGCGGCCTTGCCGGTGCGGCCGCGCAGGTAATAGAGCTTGCCGCGGCGGACGTCGCCCTGGCGCACCACCTCGATCGCGGTCAGGCGCGGCGAATAGAGCGGGAACACGCGCTCCACGCCTTCACCGTACGAGATCTTGCGCAGGGTGAAGTTCGAGTTGATGCCGGCGTTCTTGCGGGCGATGCACACGCCCTCGAACGCCTGGACGCGCTCGCGGTCGCCTTCGACGACCTTGACGCTGACCTTGATCGTGTCACCCGGGCGGAAGTCCGGCACGCCGCGCTCGGCGACCAGCTTCTCGACCTGCTCCTGCTCGATCGTCTGCAGAAGGTTCATTTCTACACCTCTTCCTCGATGGCGCCGGCAAGTCGGCCGGTCGCGCGTTCAGTCCCATTTGCATTCGTCTGGCCGGCGGTCGTCCGGGCCTGGTACCGATCCCACAGATCGGGCCGTCGCCCCTTCGTCGCCGCCTCTGCCGCAGCCTGTCTCCAGGCCTTGATCTTGCCGTGGTTGCCCGACAACAGAACGTCCGGCACCGCACGCTCCCGCCACACCTGCGGTCTGGTGTAGTGGGGGTATTCCAACAGGCCCGCCTCGAAGCTTTCCTCGACCAGCGTCTCGGGTGCCCCGACCGTGCCCGGCAGCAGCCGGACGCAGGCGTCGAGCACGGTGATCGCCGCCGGCTCGCCGCCGGACAGGATGAAGTCGCCGAGGCTCAATTCCTCGAGCGCATGCTCATCGATCACCCGCTGATCGAGCCCTTCGAACCGGCCGCACAGCAGCACGACCCCCGGGCCTTCGACCAATTCCCTAATCCGCCGCTGATCGACCACCCGCCCGCGGGGCGAGAGATAGATCCGCGGCCCCGGCGTCGTCTCCGCGCGCAGAGCGGCGTCGACCACGTCCGGCTTCAGCACCATGCCCGGCCCGCCGCCGAAGGGCGTGTCGTCGACCGTCCGGTGGGCGTCGGTCGCGAACGACCGGATGTCCACCGTCTTCAAGGACCAGCGCCCACGCTCCATCGCCTTGCCGGCGAGCGAGAGCCCGAGCGGTCCCGGAAACATCTCCGGGAACAGGGTCAGGACGGCCGCCTGCCAGGTCATCCGCCTTCTCCCGCGGCCGCCTCGGCCAGTTCCGCCTGCCGCTCGAGCGGTTGCGGCGGTTCCGGCTTGTCGAACAGCCCGGCCGGCGGGTCGATCACGACCTTGCCGCCCGCGAGATCGACGGTCGGCACCGCGGCCTTGGTGAAGGGCACCATGACCACGCTGCCGTCGGTCTGCGTCACCTCGATCGCGTCGCCGGCGCCGAAGTCATAGACGGCGGTGATCCGGCCCAGCGGCTCGCCGCCGATCAGCTCGGCCGCGAGGCCCAGGAGATCGGCGTGGTAATACTCCTCGTCCTCGGCCGGCGGCAGCCGGTCCCGATCGACGAAGAGACGCAGGCCCTTCAAGGCCTCGGCCGCGTTGCGGTCGGTGACGCCCGCGAGCGTGGCGACGACGACCCCCTTCGACTGGCCGACCGACTTCAGCTCGAACACCCTTGTCCCCGCCTCGTCCGACACCGGGCCATAGGCGTCGATGTCGAGCGGATCGGCGGTGAAGCTCTTGATGCGGACGGCTCCCCGGATGCCTTGGGCACCGGTGATCACGCCGATACAGAGAAGCTTCGGGCTCGCGGACATGGGGTCGGGCCTAGAGCCTCAGTCCTCAGGCGTTCGCCGCGGCGTCGGCCTTGGCAGCGGCCTGCTTGGCGCGCTCCTGGGCCTTCGCCTTCGGCGCCGACTTGGACGGCGTCTCGGTGCGGGTCTTCTTGGCGATCAGGTCGGCGTCGGCCAGGAAGCGCTCGACACGGTCCGTCGGCGAGGCGCCGACCGACAGCCAATGCTTCAGACGCTCGGTCTTCAGCACCAGGCGCTCCGGATGATCCTTCTCGACCATCGGGTTGTAGGTGCCGACCCGCTCGATGAAACGGCCGTCGCGCGGGCTGCGCGCGTCGGCGATGACGATGCTGTAGAACGGCCGCTTCTTGGCGCCGCCGCGCGACAGCCGGATCTTGAGGCTCATGTGCGTTCCTTCTCTTTCAAAAACCTAAGTTCGTACCTGGGTGAGATCGTTCGGGGCGGCCGCCGTCAGTGACGGAACGGGCCGCCGCCTCCACCGCCCGGCATCAGGCCCGCCAGTCCCTGGCGCATGAAGCCTTTCTTGCCGAGCTTTTGGACCTTCTTCATCATCGTCGCCATGTCCTGATGCTGCTTCAGGAGCTTGTTGACGTCCTGCACCGAGGTGCCGGAGCCCTCGGCGATGCGACGACGGCGCGAGGCGTTCAGGACCTTCGGATTCTTCCGTTCGGCCTTGGTCATCGACGAGATGATCGCCTCCTGGCGCTTGATCACCCTGTCGTCGATGTTCGCCTCGGAAATCTGCTTCTTGATCTTGCCGATGCCGGGCAGCATGCCGAGCATTCCCGACATCCCGCCCATCTTGCGCAGCTGCCTCAGCTGGGCCGCCAGATCGTCGAGGTCGAAGTTGCCCTTTTCCATCTTGGCCGCGAGCTTCGCGGCCTCTTCCTGGTCGATGGTCTCGGCGGCCTTCTCGACCAGGCTGACCACGTCGCCCATGCCGAGGATGCGGCCGGCGATGCGGTCGGGGTGGAAGGTCTCGAGCGCGTCCAGCTTTTCGCCGACGCCCAGCAGCTTGATCGGCTTGCCGGTGACGGCGCGCATGGAGAGCGCGGCACCGCCGCGCGCGTCGCCGTCGATGCGGGTCAGCACGATGCCGGTGAGCCCGATGCGCTCGTTGAAGGCGCGGCCGACGGTGACGGCATCCTGGCCGGTCATGGCGTCGGCGACCAGCAGGGTCTCGTGCGGCTTGACCAGGTCGCGGACGGCCGCGACCTCCATCATCAGCGCCTCGTCGATATGGAGGCGGCCGGCCGTGTCGAGCATGACCACGTCATAGCCTTCGAGACGGCCGACCTTCATGGCGCGCTCGGCGATCTGCACCGGCTTCTCGCCGGCGACGATCGGCAGCGTGTCGACGCCGGTCTGGCGGCCGAGGATGGCCAGCTGTTCCTGGGCGGCCGGGCGATGCACGTCGAGCGACGCCATCAGCACCTTCTTCTTGTCGCGGTTCTTGAACCGGAGCGCGATCTTGGCCGAGGTCGTGGTCTTGCCCGAACCCTGCAGGCCGACCATCAGCACCGGCACCGGCGGCACCGAGGCGAGCGACAGCTCGACCGCGTCGGAGCCCAGGACCTCGACCAGATGGTCGTGGACGATCTTGATGACCATCTGACCGGGGCTGACCGAGCGGACGACGTCCTGGCCGATCGCCTTGTCCTTGACAGCGTTGACGAAGTCCTTGACGACCGGCAGCGCCACGTCGGCCTCGAGCAGGGCCACGCGCACCTCGCGCAGCGCCGCCGTGACGTCGGCCTCCGACAGGGCGCCGCGCTTGCGGAGCCGGTCGAAGACATCGCCAAGCCGTGTGGTCAGACTATCGAACAATCGCGTCGCCCCATCCGGACAAAACAAAAAGGCCAGTGCGCGACACTCGCGGACTGGCGTCAGCTCTCCGAACGCGTCGGGCGAGCCTACGAATCCCGATGCGAACCCAATTCGGGCCCGCAACAGGGGCGGATGGATAGAGGAGGGGCGTGGCGGAGTCAAGCGCGCCGGGGCAGGGGCGCATTGCGCGAGGGGTATGGAAGCCGCCTCGGCGAGACACGCCGCCTCGCCTTAATTCCGTCCGAAACCGCCACAATTCCGCCATCACAATACCACCGCTTCGTCGCGGACTATCCGGCCGGGAGGGCCCGTTATCATGGCGTCTCACCCACGAGACGACCCTGAAGGACGGAAACACAATCATGGTTGCCAAGCTCACCACCCTGCCGCGGACCCTTCTCGTTGCCGGTGCGCTGGCGATGGCCCCGGCCTTCGCCTTCGCCCAGACCTCTGCGCCGACGAGTGCAGCGCCCACTAGCGCCGCCCCGGTCAGCGCCGCGCCGATCTCTTCGCCCAGCACCAGCACCAGCGTGACCGCGCCCGCCGCCAGCCCCTCGACGCCCGCCGCCTCGGTCGGCGCCGCGACGAGCACCACGGCAGCCCCTGCCAAGGTCAATGTGAAGCAGGATGCGACGGCCAAGGCGCCCGAGGCGAAGACCGAGACCAAGGCCGCCGTGACCACACCGGAGACCAAGAGCGACGCGAAGCCGGTCGCCAAGGCCGAGGCCGGTGCGAAGAAGGTCCATAGCGCCAAGAAGGCGAGCAAGGAAGCGGTGAAGACGCCGGTCAAGACCGAGACCAAGGGCGACGCCAAGGTCGACGGCAAGGTCGACAGCAAGACCCCGGCGGCACCCGCGACCCCGGCGGTGCAGCCCAAGTCGTAACAATCACGAGGTGCCGGGGGGCATCGGCCGGTGCCGTTCGTCGGTCGCGACGGCGGTGCCGGCCGTGAGGCCCGGCCAAGAAGCGAGAGCGCGAAGCGAGGGAACGGCCGCCCGATTCGAGAGTCGGGCGGCCGTCGCCTTTTTTACTTCTCCGCCAGGCCCGCCACCGCCTCCGACCAGAAGCGGATGATGGTCGCGAAGTCGCGCGCGCCCCAGCCGGCGGCGGTGGCGCCGGCATAGGCGCTCAGCGCCCCGGTCGCCGCCGGGGTCGGCACGCCGGCCTGATGGCAGGCGGCGGTCATGGCCAGCAGGTCCTTGCGCACGCCGGCGATGTCGAACGGCACGTCGCCGCCCTGGCCGAGGATCGCCGGCAGCTTGCGGGGCAGCGCGGCAAGCGCGCCCGGGCTGTCGAGCATCACGTCCAGCATGGCCTCGAGGCCCAGGCCATGGCTGCGGCCGAGCGCCAGCCCCTCGGCCAGCGCCTGGAAATAGACGCCGATCGGCAGGTTCGCGACCAGCTTCATGACCGTGCCGCTGCCGACCGGCCCCATATGGGCGATCTTGCGGCAGAAGCGCTCCAGCACCGGCCGGGCCCGCTCGACGTCGCCCGGGGCGCCCCCGACGAAGGCCAGGCTCTGCGCGGCCGCGACCACGGCCGGGCCGCCGGCGACCGGCGCATCGATCAGCCGGCCGCCCGCCGCCTCGACCAGGGCCGCGATCCGTCGCACCGTCTCGGGACGGATCGTGCTCATCTCGATGAACAATCGGTCCGCGGCCGGACCGAGGCGGCCCGCGGCCGGGCCGGACAGGAGCCCGTCCGGTCCGGCATAGACCGCCTCGACCGCGGCATCGTCGGTCAGGCTGGTAAGAATGATGTCGGCGTCCGCGACCAGCGCCGCCGGCGTCGCCGCCTCGGTGGTGCCGGGGAGATCGCCCGCGCGTCCCGGCGTGCGATTCCACACGCGCACCGGCACGTCGTCCGCCGCGATCCGGACGGCAAAGGCCCGCCCCATCCGTCCGAGCCCCGCTATCGCCACGCGCATGTCCGCCCCCTTCGCTCGCTGCCGGCCTCAGAGCAGGGTGTGGCACGCGCGCTGTCAAGCGTCGGGCGCGGCGGAATTGGTCCCTTGTGCTATCGTGAAGCGGTTCTGTCGGGCCGGGCGGATCATCGCCATGTTCTGACGCCAACCCCTACGACCGGATCCGCCGCCTTGTACCTGCCGTCGCATTTTAAGCAGTCCGATCTCGCCGTCCTGCATGAGTTCATCCGCGGCAGCGGCCTCGTGACCCTGGTCAGCCTCGGCGCCGACGGGTTGATCGCGAGCCATGTGCCGATGCTGCTCGATGCCGAGACGGGGCCGTACGGCACGCTCATCGGCCATCTCGCCAAACCCAATCCGCAAGGCCGCGGCGTCGCCGACGGCGTCGAGGCGCTGGCGATCTTCCACGGGCCGGACGCCTATGTGACGCCCAACTGGTACGCGACCAAACGCGAGCACGGCAAGGTCGTGCCGACCTGGAACTATGTCGCGGTCCATGCCCATGGCACGATCGAGTTCTTCGACGATTCCGACCAACTGCTGGACGTGGTCACCCGGCTGACCAACCGCCATGAGGGATCGCGCGCGGCGCCCTGGGCGGTGAGCGATGCGCCGCCCGACTTCATCAAGGCGCATCTGAAGGGCATCATCGGCTTCCGCCTGACGATCACCAAGCTCGACGGCAAATGGAAGATGAGCCAGAACCGCCCGGCCGCCGACCGCACCGGTGTCGCCGAGGGCCTGCGCGCCGAGGGGCGCGAGGACGTCGCGGCGCTGGTGCCGGAAGACCGCGGGTAGGCTCCCGTTCAAAAAAAACGGCCATCAAGTCCGTTGGTTAGGCTTCAAAAATCGTCATCCCCGAGCGTGCCCCGGGGTGGCCACCCCGGGTCCGCACCCTAGCTCCGCCAATAGAAAATCACATAAGCCAGAGACAATCCCCGCCTGCGCGCTAGGGGATGTGCGTATCTCTATTTCATTTTTTAATTTCAATCGGTTGATTCAAGAATTCCGTCATGCCCGGGCTTGACCCGGGCATCCACGTGCCGCCGCTTGAGCCCTATTAGGACGCGAAATCATCTTGCCCAACCGCGTGGGCGCAAGCGCTTGCTTGCGCCTGGATGGCCGGGTCAAGCCCGGCCATGACGATGAAAAACGTCAACCATCTGAACTTAAACGAAAAGATATGTACATCCCCTAGCGCCCGCGCAAGAACGACGACAGGGATCGCCTTCAATCCGCCGGCGGCCGGTCGAACGAGACGCTCTTGATCAGCGCGTGAACCGGCCGGCCGGGGGCGAGCGCCAGCGCCTCGGCCGACAGCCGCGTGATCTCGGCGACCAGGACCGTGCCGCCGCAATCGAGCCTGAGGCCGACCGCGGTCGGGCCGGCCGCGGCCATGTCCAGGATCGTCGCCGGCAGGATGTTGAGGATGCTCAAGCCCTCGGGCCGGCCGGTCGCGATCGCGACGTCGCGCGCGCGGATCTGCAGGCGCAGCCTTTGCCCGACGACCAGGCGGCCGGCCGGCACGGTCAGGCGGCCGCCCGGGAAATCGAGCGTCGCCAGCCCATGGCCGGCGTCGATCGCGCCGACGGTGACCGCCAGCACGGCTGCCGCCTCGCTGCCGGCGGCCGGGTCGAACCGGCTGGTCACCTCGCCGATCGGCCCGGCCGAGACGACGCGCCCCGCCTCGATCACCACCAGCCGGTCGGCCAGGCGCACGACCTCGTCGCGGGCGTGGCTGACATAGACCATCGGCAGCCGCATCTCGTCCCGGAGCCGTTCGAGATAGGGCAGGATCTCGTCCTTGCGCGCCTGGTCGAGCGCGGCCAGCGGCTCGTCGAGCACGAGCAAGCGCGGCGCCATCAGCAGCGCGCGGCCGATCGCGACCCGCTGCTTCTCGCCGCCCGAGAGCGTCGCCGGGCGGCGGGCGAGCAGCCGTTCGATGCCCAGCAGTTCGACGATGTCGTCGAGCGGCTTGCCGCTCGCATGGCGGCGGGCGAACCAGGCGCCATAGAGCAGGTTCTGCCGCACGGTCAGATGCGGGAACAGCCGCCCGTCCTGGAACACGCTGCCGATGCGGCGCCGATGGGGCGGCACGAAGATGCCGACGGCGCGGTCGACCAGCACCTCGCCATCGACCAGGATGCGGCCGCGATCCGGCCGGACCAGGCCGGCGAGCAGGCCGGCGATCGTGCTCTTGCCGGCGCCGGAGCGGCCGAACAGCGCGGTGACCCCGCCAGGGCTGTCGAACGCGACGTCGAGCGTGAAGCCGGGGCGGGCGAGGCTGATCTCGACCGCGAGGCTCATGCGCCGGCCGCCCGCCGCCGGAGCCGCCGCGCCACCAGCTCGGAGCCGAACACGGCCACGACCGAGACCGCGACCGACAGCAGCGACAAGCGCAGCACGGCCGCATCCGTGCCCGGCACCTGCAGCAATGTATAGATCGCGATCGGCAGGGTGCGCGTCTCGCCCGGAATGTTCGAGACGAAGGTGATGGTGGCGCCGAATTCGCCCAGGCTCTTGGCGAAACCCAGCAGCAAGCCGGCGAGCAGGCCCGGCGCGATGAGCGGCAAGGTGACCGTGAAGAACACGGCAATCGGCCGGGCGCCGAGCGTCGCCGCCGCCTGCTCCAGCCCCGGCTCGACCGCCTCGATCGAGAGCTGCAGGGCGCGCACGACCAGGGGAAAGCCCATGACCGCCGCGGCCAGTGCGGCCCCGGTCCAGCGGAAGGCGAAGACCAGGCCGAACCAGCTTTCGAGCCACGCGCCGATCGGCCCATGCCGGCCGAACAGCAGCAACAGCGCATAGCCGGTCACGACCGGCGGCAGGACCAGCGGCAGATGAATGATCACGCTCAGCAGGGTCCGGCCGCGGAACCGGCCGCGCGCCAGCAGCCAGGCGATCGCGACGGCCGGCGGCAGGCTCGTGACCGCGCTCCAGGCGCCGACGCGCAGGCTGAGGCTGAATGCCTCGGCTTCGAGCGGGGTCAGGAACGGCATGGCAAGTCGTGGTATCCTGATATGGGAATCGAGGATTGGCTCCGTGCCCCCGCTGGCGGTGGCCAGGGCCGATGCTATACTGCCCACCAGGCGCCGTCGATGGCGACGCCGGGCGCCAAGCCCTTGCCGCAACACATGAGATCGGCCCGAAACGGGAGACCCCCATGAATCTTGTGACGCATCCCTCTTGGCAGAATGAGACCTGGCAGGTCGCCAAGCCCGCCGTGACCAGCCGCGGCGGCCTGGTCGCGTGCCAGCATGCCCTTGCGGCGGCGGCCGGGGTCGAGCTGCTGCGTGCCGGTGGCAATGCGGTCGACGCGGCGGCGGCGGCGGCCTTCGCGCTGGGCGTGGTCGAGCCCTGGATGAGCGGCATCGGCGGCGTCGGCTTCATGGTCGCGGCCGAGGCCAAGACCGGCAAGGTGACGGTCGTCGATTTCGGCCCGGTGGCGCCCGCCGGCCTCGATCCGGCGCGCTATCCGCTGGCGGGCGGCAATGCCGCGGGATCGATCTTCGGCTGGCCCGCGGTCGAGGATGCCCGCAACGATCGCGGCTACGAGGCATCGACCGTGCCCGGCACCGTCGACGGGCTGGGCCTGGCGGTCGAGAGCCTGGGCCGCAAGACCCTAGCCGACGTGCTGGCGCCGGCGATCCGCCTGGCCGAGGCGGGCCTGCCGCTCGACTGGCATGCGAGCCTGGCGATCTCGCTGGCCGCCGCCGATCTGGCCAAGGATCCGGTCGCGGCGGCGACCTATCTGCCGGGCGGCTTGCCGGCGACGGCGCCGTCCGATCAGCCGGCCGGTGCGCTGCCGCTCGGGCATCTGGCGCAGAGCCTGAAGCGCATCGCGGCCGCCGGCCGCCGCGATTTCTACGAGGGCGAGCTGGCGGCCGACATCGCGGCGGACCTCGCGGCCGGCGGCAGCGTCATCACCGCGGCCGACCTCGCCCAGTACCGGGCGGAGCTGCGCGAGCCGCTCAGCCATGACTACAAGGGCGTGCGGCTGCATTTCGCCGGGCACTTGAGCGGCGGGCCGACGGTGATCCAGGCGCTGGACGAGATCGGCCGCCGCCTGCCGGGCCTGCCGTTCGGGCGCCCCGACGGCGCCAGCTTCCGCATCTATGCCGAGGCGTTGCGCGACGCGCACGAGGTCCGGCTCAACACGCTCGGCGCGGGCACGGCCGGCAACACCACCCATCTGTCGGTCGTCGACCGGGACGGCAACATGGTGGCGCTGACCGTGACCTTGCTGGCGCGCTTCGGTGCGCGGATCGTGCTGCCGTCGAGCGGCATCCTGATGAACAATGCGATCAACTGGTTCGACCCGCGCCCCGGCCGCCCGAACTCGCTCGCCCCCGGCCAACGGCCGCTCGCCAACATGTGCCCGACGATCATCACGCGGGACGGCGTGCCCTGGGTCGGACTTGGCGCCTGCGGCGGCCGCAAGATCCTGTCGGCGGTGACCCAGCTCGCCTCGATGCTGATCGACTACGGCCTGTCGCTCGACAGTGCCTTCGCCACGCCCCGGCTCGATGCCAGCACCGAGACCGTGCTGGTCGATGCCGCGATGGACCCGGAATGGATCGGCCAGATCGGCGCCGACCTGCCGGTCCAGGTCGTGCCCGACCAGCTCTATCCCAGCCATTTCGCCGTGCCCTCGGCGGTGATGCGCGCGACCGGGACCGGGCTCAATTCGGCCGCGACCCACCCGCGCTCGCCGGTGGCGGCGACGCTCGGTGAGGAGGATTAAGCGTCTTGGCGTTTAGTCCCACCATGCGGCGGGACTAACCGCCTAGTCGAGCGCCGCACCCCGGCGCTCGGGGATCAGCAGGGCGGTCACGACCATGTCGAGCACATAGATCGTGGCGAGCAGCGCGATCGCGGCGCTGAAGGAATAGGCGGCGGCGAGGCTGCCGACGACGAGCGGGCCGAAGCCGCCGACCGCGCGGCCGAGGTTGAACAGCACGTTCTGGGCGGTCGCGCGCGCCGCGGTCGGATAGAGCTCCGACATCAGCGCGCCATAGCCACCCAGCATGCCGTTGACGAACAGGCCCATGACCGCGCCGCCGACGAGCAGCGCCGTCGGGTCGGTCAGCTGGGAATAGACCAGCACCATCACGACGGCGCCGGCCTGGTAGGTGAGGAAGGCCGGGCGCCGGCCGATCCGGTCCGCAAGCTCGCCGAACAGCAGGATGCCCAAGGCCATGCCCAGGATGGTGACGCCGGTCCAGACCGCCGATTGGGTCAGGCCATAGCCGAACCGGGTCGAGAGATAGCTCGGCAGCCAGATCATCAGGCCGAAATAGCCGAAGTTCTGCACCGAGCAGAGCACGAACAGCGCGAAGCTGTGCTTTGCGGTCGCCCGGTCCTTGACCAGGAGCTTGAGCGACGCGAGCCAGCCGGCAGCAGGCCGGCGGGCGGTGAAGCTCTGGGGTTCGCCGACCGCGCGCCGTACCAGGAACGAGACGAGTGCCGGGGCGAGCCCGAGCGCGAACATGCCGCGCCAGCCGATCACGGGCAGCAGCAGCGGTGTGGCGAGCGCCGCCAGCAGCACGCCCGCCTGCCAGCCGAGCCCGACATAGGAGGACGCCCGCGCGCGCAAGTGGCTGGGCCAGGATTCCGCGGCCAGCGCCATGCCGATGCCGAACTCGCCGCCCAGGCCCAGGCCCGCGACGGTGCGATAGACCAGAAGGTCGCGATAGCCGGTGGCGAGCGCGCACAGGCCGGTGAAGAGCGCGAAGATCAGGATCGTCCAGGTCAGCACGCGGATGCGGCCGACATGGTCGCTGAGCATGCCGAACAGCACGCCGCCCACGACGGCGCCGCCCAAGGTCCAGGTGACGAGCGAGCCGGCCTCGGCGCCGCTCAAGCCCAGATCGGCCGAGATCGCCTTCAGCATGAAGCCCAGGATCAGCAGGTCGAAGCCGTCCATGGCATAGCCCAGCATCGAGGCCGCAAGCGCCCGCCTGGCATAGCCGTCGACCCGCGTCGGCGGCGCCATGACCCGATCTGCGATATCCATCCCATCCCCCGGCTGCGCTACCCCTGTCCTCAAACTGTCATACTGGAAGCAGGGCCGTGGGCGCGACGGGAAATTCGCCACCGCAAGCTAAGGCGCGAAGATCAGCGTTTCGCCCGGCGCACGGCCAAGGGGATTGCGCGCCGCCGCGCGCTTCGGTAGTTTCCGCCGCCTCGCATCTGCCCTACCATGGCGATGCGATGCGGAGGGGTGGCCGAGTGGTTGAAGGCGCACGCCTGGAAAGTGTGTATACGGGAAACCGTATCGCGGGTTCGAATCCCGCTCCCTCCGCCAGTGTTTCGAGAGTCATATAAATCAATCGATTATGGGTAGTTTTTACCCATCATACCCCTCACGTTACCCCACACGTCATGCCCCTCACAGTGCCGTGCGTGTATGGCGCGCCGAATGCTTTGGCGCAGATCCGCGCCTTGTCCGGCACAGCGCGAGCCGCTACGAAAAATTCTCCCGCCTCTTGCATTGCATACCATGGCACCTCAATTCCCGTGTCCGAGTCCGTCTGGTCTAAGCAGGGAAGTTTGGCATGTTTACGTTTAAGGTCATCGAGGTGCATGCCGACGCGACTACGACACCTCACGGGAATATGACCTTTCATATTGCTCCAGTAGTCGGAGACATGATCACTAAGAACGATGCGCAGAAGACAGGCCAGGCCTATGAAGTGATGGCTCGTGCAGTGGCGGCGTTCGACATGCCCGACGCAGGCGACCTATGGGTCTGCCATCGAGGAACTGAGTCGGAGCACCGAGGACGGATCAAGAAAGCTGTGGCGGGAAGGTAATAACGCCCCCTTTGCAACCGCCCCACCGCAGCCCGCGCCCGTTGCAGCTACTGGGCGGTCTCGAAGTCCATCGCCTTGGGTGTCCCCGGAAGGTTCCTCCCCAATACCTTAACCACCAACGCGGCCAACGCTCGGGCCGCTGGGGTGCCCGCCTGGGTGCGTGGGTAGACCGCCTGTTCCCGGTTTAGGCGGAACCCCTCGGCCTGCTTTGTGCCGCTTCGGTGCATGGCGAGGACGATAAAAAGCCCCAGGAGGGGTTGCCTCGCTGGGGCCTCATTTATTGAACTGCGCAATGGCCGGGCGCCTGTCGGGGTTACTCCGCCAACACCTGCATCCGCCTCCGCTCGTGCTCGTGGGCGAACCCTCGGCAAACCTCCGGGGTGTCCCATATCAGGGTGGTTTCCCCGAGGCGGAGGAGGTGGGTCCGCCCACCATAGAGACCCGGTTGGGTCTGGTAGGCCGCCCAAGGAGAGCCGACGGGCCGCCCCTCAATGCCCGAAGGGCAAAAGTCCCCAGGGACGAACGGCCGAGCGACGATGGCAAGGCGGTGGATCAGCGCGGAAAGCATTGGTTGGCTCCAAGAGATGGTTCTGGAAATTAAGTGCGAACACTAACCTATTGATCAGCCATTTCATGTCAATACTATATATCTATCCACGTGCGCAGTAATTCCAGATGTGAAGTGCTCTCATATGAGGAAGACGGGCAGGTATTTCACCAGTTCACGACTTGGCTCGCTACTATTCTGGCCGAGGCCCGAAGAGGCTCAGCTCTGACGCTAGAAGCCGTGAGCAGTGGTAGCGACGGCGGGTTAGGGATGCTGCGCTAGGGCCGGATGATCCGGTCCAGCTTAGCGGCCAGCAAGACGCCTTTCTCGGTGGGCTCAATTTGCTTACGCGAGGACGAAACCATGTGGTCGTAATCATGCGTAATGAGGCCGAGGCCGGGCGTCTTCCGCCATGTGAGGCTTGTGAGATTGGCTAGGTTGCGGGATATGCCCGAAGTCGTAAGGCCCAAGTCGTCCGCCAGTTCGGCGGAGCAAACTCCCTGACGCGTGATGGTGTTGACGAAGACGAGAGCGGTGGTAATCCGGTCAAGGTCTCGAAGCTGATCGAGTGCCCTAGCGAGCCGCAGGAGTCCTCTGTGGTCCATGTCTTGTGTCTCTCAGGTTGGCCGAGGTGGGTGTACCAGTCGGCATTACATGCATCGCCGTTTGCGACTCAGAGAAACCCGCGTCCTCGTCAAAACCGAGGAAGGGATTACCGTGCTTCGCGTGCTTCGCTGCACTCAGATAGAGATTTGCGCGACGGAGGTTCATTCGATCCCCATCACGATACTTTACGGCCTGCCCACGACCGGCCCCAATGATGAGGCGAGCAACAGTAACAATATTACCGGTCTTTGCGCAAGGTGCTCGAACGTAAGAAAATCCAGGGCTCGCGTTATTGAATGTCCAATTTCCCGTCAGTCCATTGGCAATTAGCCAGATGAAATCTTCTTCATCTAGCACCGCGCACCTCTCGTTATTGGCCAGCGGCACATGGACCGTACGCGCACCGAGGGCGCTACGCTTGTGGATTGGGGGTCTTTTCATCTTATGCATGGGTGTGTTCCTTCGCATGCCTCGGTTTCTGCCGAGGGCGTCCTTGAGTTTTGATTGTGGGTGGGTGGTTTCGCCGAGCGCCGCATGGGCGTGGCGGGTGCGGCCATCCCGTCAAATCGAGTGTGACGGGGCGCTCTTGAGACTGCCAAAAAGCCTAGGGTTTCTGCGCCCGTCAACCCGTCAAACCCTAGTAAGACACTGACGGCTGACGGCCTGTTTCCTGGAGGAGGACTGAAGCCCCCTCCGATACCTCAAAAGTCCTCTGAGGTTTCTTCCGGTGCCCCTTCGCGAGCCATACGGAGGCACTGGTCCCAATCGGCGGCACTGATCAACCCTTGGCCAATCGCCTTCAACTTGAGTGCACTTATGGTCCCCGTAGAGACCCCGAGCGCCGCCGCAAGCTCCTCCCGGTTCTGGCACCGGACCGACCTAACGAGCGCCACCAGTTCCACCACAAGGTTCTCCGTGCTGGCCTCGTGGGTCCACGCGGCGTCGCCCACGGGTCCCGCCGTTAGGGTCGCCTGGAAGTCCCCCACGGTGCCGTCGCGCATCCCTCGGAACTTCTCGAAGTGCCACGCGAAGGCCGTGCCGGTCCTTGAGGCGATACCGCCTGGGTGACTAAGGGCGATGATGGAATTGAAGATGACGGCCATCTTCGAAGTGCCCCGATAGTTGCCCTCGGAGACCTTCCCGTTACCTCCACCCTTCCGGGCGTGGTGGACGAGGATGACCGCGCATCCGTTACTCTTGAGCCGCTGCATCAGCTCCACCACGGGATTGAAGGAGCTGGCGGCGTTCTCGTCCTCCACGGTGACGAGGGTCGAGAAGTTATCGAGGATGACCAACTCCGCCTTGTGAGCCTTGGCCCGCTTCACGATCTCCGCTCGTCCCTCGGGGGTGGCGAGGTCGGGGAACTGTGCCTCGGGGTGCTGGTCCTGCTGAGCGAACACCTCAAGGTTCACCCTGGCGGCCTCTAGGTCCACCTGGGGCAACGCCTGGAGGAGCAACGCCGCTCGCTCCTTGAGGTCGGCCACGTCCATCTCGCCGTCCACCAAGAGGACCTTGCGTGGCTTTGGGGTGGCCCATTCGAGGAACTTCCCGCCGCCAGCAACGGCAAGGGCAATTGAGAAGGTCGCCATGGATTTCCCGACACCGGCCGGGGCATAGAGCATTGAGAGGTGCCGTTGGGTCAGCCACGTCCCAAGGATGGGCTCGCGGGTCGGGATATTGGCGTCGAGAAGGCTGCCGAGGCTGCGCGAACGCAACATCGTGCCGCCGATGCCCGCACGTGCTGCGGTTCGGTTAGACATAGGTTTCCTGATGTGTTGAGCGCCGCAGGGTGCGGGCTGATGGTGATGGAGTGGGCGCCCATGCGGTCGCGTCACTGACGAGGCCGTTCGTGGGGCATACCCGCTTCTTACAAAGGCTAAAAAACAACGTGGAACGCATGCACAGCCACGCGCGGTCGGAGGGGGCGTCTCGGCCTCGACTTGTCTATAAGTCCCCCATTCAAGCGTACCGTCCGCCCCCGGCCGCCTTCTCTTTTAGTCCGTCGTGTTGGCGCTGGCCTCCGATTGCGCGGTGGAGTCCACTTCACCTTCGCGCACGCGCTCTGGCGGGGGTGGGCGGGAAAGCGGGATCGGGGGTCTGGGCGTCCTTTGGGCGCTTGGTGAGGGCCTGCCGTATGCTACGGGGCAATTGCCCTACTAGTGCGGGTTTCAAGCGGCTGCGCCACAGCTCCCTCAGCCTCGTCCTGTCTATTGGTCCGCCATTCGAGCCCACCACTCGTCCCGACCGCTTTCCCCAATAGGTGCACCCTTAGAAAAACCCCTGGGAAACCCTCGTTCTCTTAGGTGCCCGCCCAGTGCCTTCTCGGGTGGCTGTGTGGCTTCTCTTATAATAAGGGTTTAGACCCGCAGGTCCCCTCATTGCCCGGCGCATTGGCCTCTACCGTTCGCACCACGGCAGTGCCGAAAGGCTTCTTCCATGGGGTGACGCGTAGGTGGGCGCCGGTTCTCTACTAATCGAACCTTAGACATCCCCCAGCCGCGCTATGTGGCCTCCAGATGCCCTACGGACTCCGCTGGAGGGCCTACTCGCTCTCTCTGGTGGTTGAGAGGGCGGGAAAGCGGGAAGGGCCTTCCAGGGGCCTCTACGGACTCCCTGCGGGGCGCATGTCTCAGGGTTGTCTAATAGTCACATATTGGACCGGCTGCCCTGGCCTACACGACCGGCTTTCCCCAACGGGCGGTCAGTGTCGCGACTTCCCTACTAGTAGGCCCTGTGCCGGCAACGGGTGACGGCTAAGCAGCCTTATCCGTCCCCTTGAGCACCCGGTAGACGCTTGCCCGCCCGCATCCTCTCAGGCGCTCAGGGGTCTCCGCTAATGGGCCTTATGTGGAGCCCATCAAGTACCCCTTTTGACAACTTGCCGCATGTGTGGCCCACTTCTGGCATGAGAGACGCTAAGCTCCCCAGCCAGCGCGACATGATCCGCAAGCTCTTGGACGAGCACGGGCATAACGAGGGGATCGTTTGCGCCGCCTATGTGAAAGCAGAATTGGCTGGGCTGGTCGAGCGCAAGAGAAATGACAGCGGCCATACACCTGAAAGGTACGCCGCTGCCCTATGGCGGGATGGTCACCGGCATGATCGCCCATGGATCGTCAACTATTGCCGACAGCACGGCATGAAAGTCTGAGTGGACGGCCAAGCCCTTTCGGCCTGAACCCTCAACCCGCCAGCCTTAGCAGGAGGTTCCTTACTGCGGGGGCCGCCCATTGCCCCCCGCGCGCCGTTGGCACGCCCCTTCGGTTAAGCTCCGCCGCGATCTGCCGCAAGCTGACGAACCCATCAGCCTTGATCTCGGCAATGATCGGCTCAAGCCGCTGGGCAGTGGCCCCTGAAAGCGCCCTAGCAGCGTCCGCGCCGGCCCTCTGGTGCTGCGTGATGTCCGGCACAGGCCCACCACGGTAGCCGCCTAGCTTCGTCCCCCTGGCCTTTGCCGCCGCAAGCGCCGCCTTGGTCCGTGCGCTGATCGCCTTCCGCTCTGCCTGGGCCACGGCAGCTAGGATATGCACGGTCAGTTCATTGGCGGTCGGCATATCACAGGCCACGAAGGGCACGCCGTCTTCCATAAGGTTCGCAATGAACGCCATGTTGCGGGCCAGCCGATCGAGCTTGGCTATCAGGAGGGTCGCCCCAGCGCGCTTGCAGTGGGCCAGGGCTGCCGCCAGCTTGGGACGGTCGTTCTTCTTGCCGCTCTCGACCTCGACATAGACGGGCGCTAGGAGGCGGTCAGCGGGGCGCAGGAACGCATTGATTGCCTGCTCCTGTGCCTCAAGGCCTAAGCCGCTCTGCCCTTGCTTCGCCGTGCTCACCCGGCAGTACGCCACATAGTCCACCATCGTACACTTCCTTGACAACGTTCGTTGTGGAGATTGTGTACGATTATCAGAGTCGCCGGTCAATGGCTACCGAGCGATGCGGCGGTGGGACTGGTGCCGTTCGCTTGGCGGTTCACGGATGGGGCGGACGATGAGCCTTGGTCCTCGCCGTGGTCCACGGGTGCCCGTAAGGATGGCAGGCGCGCGCTTGGGAGCTGTGTCCGCGCCACGCCTGCCCGGTCGCCCGATCTGTGTCCGCGCGTGCGCTGGCGAGGAGGGCCATGGGGGAAATTCGACACCGCCCCGTTGCGCCAGACCCCACGAATTTCTGTGGCGAAATTTTCCGGCCAAGCCAAGCGGGGGCACCTGCGACCTTCTTGGTTTCTCCTACTGGTCAGGGTTTAGGAATTTCCCTTGAATATCAACAAGTTCTCCGTGGCGCCGTCGAAGGCCGCGCCAAGCGGGGGCACCTGCGCCCTTCCTGGTTTCTCCTACTAGTCAGTCCTTAGACTAACTACCTGGAAATCCGCGTCTTTTCCTGATGCCAATCGGAGCCCCCAACGCCCATGCTGGCATAGTCCCCGAAGACCACCGTGGAGCCCATGAAGTCCTCTACGGCGTCCTGGAACTGGCTAGGGTTGGTGGGCGCCTAGCCGTTCCCTGCATCCGGCGCCACTTGGGCCGCTCGCTTCCTGCCCGGCTTGACCGGCGAGAACTCCCTATCCGCCCGCGTATCGAGCGGGAAGGGGAGCTTGACCGCCTCCACGCATATCCGCCTGAGGTCAAAGTCTGGTTGCGAGTAGACGCCCGCGCTCTGGCCCTCGCGCTTGTGGCCGACGACAAGCTCAATGGTCGGGAAGGGCTGGCCTGCGGTCTCGGCCATCGAAATGAACCAGCGCCGGAAGGAATGGAAATTCACCAGGGAGCGTCGGCGCCCCTCTTGCAGATCGTGGACCTTCGCGTCCTGGCGATACCGCCCGAACCGCTTGCTTATGGCGTCTGATCGTCGGCCGTCCACCCCCGCCGCCTTGAACTCGGGGAACAGGAACTCGCCCGTCGCCTTGTCCTTTCTCCGCCGCTCGATGATTGGAACCAGGTCCGAATGAATGGGCACCTTGCGGATGCCTGCGGGGGTCTTCGATCTCACAATGTCGAACACGTTGCTGGCACAGCGCCCCACCGTAAGTGCGCAGATCTCGTCCAGCCGCATCCCCGATAAGGCACCAATGGCCATCAAGTCGGCCATGGCGAGGTCTGGAGGGGACTTAAAGAGCTTGACCATCTCGTCCTTGGTAAACGGCCGCTCGTCCTCCTCCCTGGTGCGCTTCTCCTTCTCCACGCTCTGACCCTGCCACGGGTTCTCGGCAGCCAAGCCGCGCCGCATCATCCACCGCCAGTAGGACGATAGGGACGAGAGGTACTTATTGATGGTCTTATTGGTGATGCCCTTGCCCGCTAGGTAGGTGGTCACGAATGTCCCGGCCTTGCGCTTGGTCATGCCTTCCACCGTGGCTCCGGCGCCCGCATGGTCCAACAAAGCCTCGACGGCCCGCCTGTGGTCGTCCTTGGTCTTCTCGATATAGCTCCGTTCCTTCAGCCAAAGCTCAAGGTGCAGCTTAAGAGGGGTCGCGAGGCCCAAGGCGATGGTGGAGAACTGGCCAGCCGCCTCGCTACCGTGCTTGGCTGCGATCTGTTCGGCGCGTTCTTCAATCAGCCCTTCGACGGGATTGAGATCGTCCGGCCCGCCATCGCCGTCCCACGCCTCATTGGACTCTCGGTACGACATAGCCTCTTCATTGAGCGATGACGGCTGGTCGCCCCGCTTGGCCGCTTCAATGATCGCCTTGAGTTCCGTGACGACCGCCCATCGCTTCGCGCGGGCAACGTTGATGTCGCGGGTCTGAAGCGTCCTTTTCAGGCGCTTGCAGTTGAGCTTGGGCCGCACCGAAGGGGGCACCTCAACGACGCAGTAGTAGCCCTGTCGGCGTTTCTCAAGGTAACGGTTATCAACGGGCATAAGGGGCGCCTCAGGAATGTCGCGGAGGGAGTATGCCCCACACGTTACCCCTCACGTTATACCCCTCACATGCCCTTGGGAAGCCTAGAAAAACTAGCATTCGTGCGGGCCTTATGGGGTGATGTCAAAGGGTCCCGCTCCCTCCGCCAGTCTTTCCCTGCTGATCGCCGCTTCTCTGCGAGTGGCCGCGCTGTTGTGCGGAGCTCAGCCGTAACTCGGCCTCCATTCTCGTCCGGCGAATTGGAAAGGGTGCCTGGTTTTGGTGGCCGGTTTCGCACACTACTCCATCATGGAAGCGGCAGCGGGGAATGGGCTTGGGGCGCTGGCTCGAACGGATTTACAGCTTCAAACCGCCATGCGTGTGGCTCCAAAGCATGTGAAAAGCCGTCATATGTGCCCTGGTCATGCCGAAGTCATCGATTTCCTTGAGCACGGCCAGCGCCCGCTCCGGTATGACCTTGACGAGCGTCCCGGCGGCATAGACCCGGACACCTGGGTCGGGGTGATCCAACAAGGGGATGAGGTTGTTGCGCCCTTCCGGTCCGAACGCGTCCAACTCCTGAATGGCGCTTAGGACAGCTTTCTGTCCTCGTCTTTGGACTGCAAGTTTTTCATCCTCCAAGCCTTGATGGTAGAGGATGGCACCGGCCTTAAACTGCTCGACTAGTTGATGAATCGATTTCTCGTCGTTGTGCTGAGGCATGTGCCTTCTCCTATCGAAGAATTCCAACTCGCCGCATTACCTCAAGCCCCTTTTCCCATTTCTCGTCGAAGGATGCGTTCCTCAAAGATTCGCGTACGGTTTGGGTGCTGGCGGATGTGAGTTGTCCATATTCGGAGCTGATCTCCTCATGAAGGAGCCTCGGGATGCGGACGATATTTCGGGTCGATTGAATATCGTTGATCGGAATTCCGCTCTCCTGCCCTTGCTCAACGATATGGTGATATTCGTAACCGTCGCCGGCTGGACCGAAACGCTTGACCAGATCTTCCTTCTTGAAAGCGTCGTAGGAAGAAAACGACTCGTCTTGCGGGCTGACGCGGAGTTCTTCGAGAGCGCGTGGGCCGCCGGACGCGAATTCGAGCGCGGCATCCGTGTCGCCTTTCAACGCTTCGAATTCCCCGACCATGTCGGCGATATCGACGGCCATGGCGGCATCGCCGATGACATCCAGTCCGGGCACCGCGTTCGACGCGATCTCCGCGGAGATACGTCCCAGCCGGCGGAAATTCAGCAGGCGCCGCAGGCCTGCTCGGATCGCGCGCCGCTGCACGAGTCGGCGCAGCCGATTCGTTGCGATGTTCTTTGCATTACCGGGAAGTTCACCATTTTTCGGCCGAAATTCCCCACCGCGCCCGTCTTCGGTCCCCGCAGGCCAACCAGGATGTTCCGAATCGTCGGGCGACGCTTTGGCCATTAGCTTCATGGCCATCGCCCGCCGAGCCTGGGCCTCGCTAAGGACAGGCAGTTGCAGAAGTTGCGTGCCGATCATGGCGCGGACCAGATTGCCTTCGTCGAGTGCGCGTGCAATGGCACGAAGTCCCGGCAGTAAGGCGGCGCCGTCTACAGGCTCGCCGAAAATCTTATCGAGGAGAGTGTTCAGTTCTCCAGCGGCATGCGGCTGCCAGCCGGCTGCGGTCTTGGTCAGTAATCGAAACGAACCCAATGCGGGACCGTCCTCGTCGCAACAGACTCCCTGTGGATCGGTGGGAGAGTCGAGACGATATCCCCGCGCTGCCTGAAAGTTCTCCCCGTCCATGCCCTCTGTTTCCATGCTCTTTTGCGGGATTAGGTAGCAGCTGCCACCGCCACCTCAATAACTCATTGGTTAACCTTGACAATTTCGGAATGGTCCGGTGAATCACTGAATGTTTTTGTCGGATGCAAGCCCGATAGCCTCGTTCAGCAGCCTTTTGAATTCCAAAACCGGGAGCGTCTGGCCAGCGATCCCATTGTGAAAGCCAATTTCGAGCGCCCCGTCATCCGTCATTGCCACATCGAACAGCACCACATCGTTCTGATCTGTGACCTCAAAAATCGGGTATTCACGATCGATAGGGCTAAACTTCCTGATACGGATCATGCCGCGTCTTTCCAGTTGCGATAGCTGTCGGGATGCTTATGCGCGGGATTGGATTAGCGTCACACCATCTTCCATCGAGCATAACCGATAGAATCCCTCATGCCATCGCAAGATATCTAGAAGGGGGAAGCCGCTGGGGCACGACCTTTTCCGGTTAGCGATCGACTTTCCGCGAAATTTTTGATACGATGCGGACATGATCGGATCTGGCTCACATACCCTCTCGATACCGGCGCGGCCGTAAAGCCGCAGTCGCCCGTTCGCGTTCGCCAGATCCGCCGGGCATCACCAACCACAGACACTCCGTTGAGCGCCGCTGATGGCGCCAGGAGCCGCGTGATGACCTTCCAGCCTGCCATCCTCGCCCAAAGCCTCCAGCCGCGCCTGGTCGCCATCCGGGGCTGCCTGCGAGACCGTCAAATACCGCCACGCAGACCGCACCTGCCCGGCGGGGTGCTGAGCCATGGCCCAGCACTACCTGCTCTCGAAGAAGTGCCGGACGCTGCCGCTGCATCGCGTCTTCCGCATGCCCGAAGAGACTGCCTACAAGTGGTTCTTGCGAGCCCGCTGGCCTGAGACAGACGGCGTCCCGTACTGCCCACGATGCGGTGTCACCGACGCCTGGGAGACGCGCCGCCGTCGCTTCAAATGCCGGGCACAGGGCTGCCGCCACGAGTTCAGCGTGACCAGCGGGACGATCTTCGCGAACCGGAAGCTGCGGTTCCGCCTGCTGCTGGCGGCCATCGCGCTCTCGGCCCATGCCGTGAAGGGCAAGGCTGCCCTCCAGGTCGCTCGCGAGCTGGGCGTCCAGTACAAGACCGCTTGGGCCAACCTGATGAAGCTCCGTGAGGCGATCGCCGCCGAGCGCGCCTCGCTGATGTTGGAAGGCACCGTCGAGGTCGACGGCATGTATGTCGGCGGCCACATCCGTCCAGAGAACCGGGCCGAGGACCGCATCGACCGGCGCCTTCGCGAGAACCAGACCGGCAAGCGCAAGTGCGTCATCGCCATCCGCCAGCGCAACGGCCGCATCGTCACGGCGATCACGAAAACGGAGGACGCGGCCGTCATCATGCCGCTGCTTCAACGCTACGCGAGACATGCGCACCTGGTCGTGGCCGACGAGCACCACGCCTACAATCAGGTGGCGGCGGTCTTCGAGGAGGTCGAGCGCGTCAATCACAGCCTCGCCTACCGGAGCGAGGCTGGCGTCTCGACCAACCAAGTCGAGAGCTTCTTCAGCCGTGTGCGACGGGGCGAGTGGGGCACGTTCCATCACATTGCGAGCCAATATTTGGACTGGTACGCGGCGGAGATGGCGTGGCGTGAGGACCATCGCCGAACCGACATGCGCACCCTCGTGCGGGGAATGCTGTCGAAGGCGATGGGACATCGGACGAGCCGCTGGCTATGCGGCTACTGGCAGGGCAACCATCCGCCGAAGGATGCCTTCATGGTCGTCGTGCCGTAGACGTCAGCCGACCTGGCGCAGCGGCGCCCGCCACAGCACACGCTTGTCGCCGTCGGTTCGGATGCCCTCGACGACCTTAGTCCGCTCCAGGCCGTTCAGGATCGTGCGGACGCGCTGAACGAGTGCGTCCGCCTTCCGCTTGTCGTCGGCCGCCAATCCTTTCGCATCGGCGACGGCCGCCGCGATCGCCGAGGTCGTCATGGGCTCGGATGCCGACCGGATGAGCTTCCCGATGATGGCGGTGAGTTCGCTGGCGGGCAGCATCGAGGAGGGCTTCCTTGCCTGTGCCTTCGGACGCTTTCCAACGGTCTGAGGCGTGTAGGTCGGATCGAAGATCAGCGCCGCCCGGTCCAGGGCCTCGATGTCGTCCAGCAGCTTCCGCTTTTCACCCTCAAGCGCGTCCGCTCGGTCGAGCAGCACGGCGCGCTTCAGCAAGATATCCTTGGGAACGGCATTCACGGCCATGGTCAGATCCTTGTAAGGAAGGGATCTGAATCATACCCGGGATTGCGTCGCCAAATCGGTGGCAGCTGCTACCTAATCCCGCTCTTTTGGCTCGACAACGAATATAGAACAAAAAGAGAACATTATCAATGGATTTCGCGAAACCGTGGGGAGGAGGGCGGTGGTCCGGGTCTTGTCGGAGAACGACGACATCGCCGTCGGAGCGGAGTTGCTCGCAGTCCTTGAACTCCGACGCGGTCACCTCCAGCAATTAGGACCACCGATTGGCTCAGCTGCGCTCACCCTGCCGCCAGGTGCTCCGCCAGGCGCCGCGCATGGGAGGGCAGGGTGTCGAGCCGCCGCACGACCGCGACCAGGCGGCGTTCGGCCCAGGGATCCTCGAGCGGCACCAGGGCGAGCGCGCCTTCTTTCTCCCACCGGCGCGCCGCGGCTTCGGGGATGACCGCGATACCGGAGCCGAGCGCCACCATGCGGTAGGCCGCGTCCAGCCCGCGCACCCGCACGCGCGTTCGCATCAGCGCGCCTGTGCGCGCCGCATGCTCCGCCAGGTGCCCGCCGCGCGCGCTGTCGCCCGACAGGCCCACCAGCTCGCTGCCCAAGGCCTCGGCAACGCCGCTGCCTACTACTGACTGTTGCACGCCTGCAGTCCGCGGTATGTGCTCCCTCCGCCAGTCTCTAGTTGAAGATCGCTTCCTGGCCGGGTGGTTAGAATATCCTCCGCCCGTTGCGATCCCGAACATGATCTTCAAAATATTCTGGATGGCGTAGGGCCGCTGCGGATGGCGGTGGGGATTGCGCACGCCCCGGGGGGCGTTTTATCGCGCAGAAATGGGCGGCCTTGGTCCGGGCGATACGGAAATCACGATTTCTGCAACTCCGCTTCCGCCGGCGGCGTTGAGGCCGTGTCGAGTCGCTGCCTCACGATACCCCAGACCTCGTCGGCAAGTGAATGGTCACGCGTCTCTGCCGCGTGGTCTGCGAGCCGGTCGCGAATCTCTCTCGCGAGATCGAGCGGTGCGCGCAGGGATAGCAGGAGATAGACACCGGCGAAGCGCGGATCACCGACATGCGCGGCAATTCGCTCGTGCATGGTATTGCGATTGGTTACCGCCATGTAGAGGAAGAAATCCAACACCTTATCGTGCCGGAACCGCCAGGCCGGCGCATTTTTGCCGTCCTCATTAGGCTCCTCTCCCCGCAGCAGAAGCCGGTAATCGGCAAGCGCATCGCATTCGACGGCAAAGTGCGGATCGCGCAATACGATGAGTTCACGCTCTCCGCCCACGGCTTTGCAGCGAAGCTGATAGACATGCTCGCTAAAGGCGGTGAGCGGGAATTCCGCACCTTGATTATCAGCCGCATATCGCGCGGCCGCCTGCAGGTAGGCCGTTTCTTGCAGGTTCAGCAGGTCTGGCGTGCCGCCATTGGCCAGAATCACGGCGATCGTGGTCAGGTCCATCGGGTTGGAGAGTGCCCGCTCCCGTGCCAACCGTTCCTCGATCAGCGTCGGCGTGGTGGATTCCATCTCCTGAATGAGCGCATGCACCCGGGCCGTGAACTGCTCGCCACGCAGCGCCGAGCCCGGCGGCAGGGCGGGTTCGCGCGATTCCAGAAATGTCCGCCGTTGCTCCGGTCGCAGCGGCTGCAGGCGCAGCAGCCGTGCGCCCGCAGGCCGGTTCCAGCGGATGGGCTGTGTTGAGATCAGCACATTGGCCTTCGTCGCCGCCTGGGCAAACGACGTTACCGCTGCTCGCGCGTCGGCCGATACTTCGTTCAGCCCATCGATGCAGATATCCAACCCACCGGCGTGGATCAGCATCCGAAGGAACGCTTCGTCACGCATGACATCCGCGGGAAGCCGCGCAGCGATTGCCTTGATGACATCGCCGCCTTCCTCGCCTGCCCTGAGGAAGGCGGCGACCCGTGATGACGCCCGCGCGAGGCGCACCAGATGCACGGTCTTGCCAAGACCGGAACTGCCTTCCAGGACGGTCAGGCCGCCTAGGCGCGGTAAGGCTTGAGCAACCGGGACTCGTTCCTGCGTATTGTCTTCGATGACTTCCGCGTCTGGAAACCATGCCGTATCCGGGAGCGAGAGCACATTGGCCGACGCAGACTGCGGGCCGAGTGCGGACCGAAACGGCGCCAGCAAGCGGCGGCGCGCGAGCGGGACCACCGGGATCAGCAAGGTGAGATGCAAGCCGAAAAGCTTTCGCACAGTAGGGTTCCAGAAGAACACTGCCTGCACCCAGCTGTGATGCGGGTAGAGCCACAGAAGGGCCACCCACACCCCGAGGTGGGCGGCGAGAACACCGAAACTCCACCGGACGACTTGCGCGATCAGATCGCGGCTGTCGTCGTCCCTCAGCAGCTTGTCCAGCTCTTGGCCTTCGGAAAATTCTGCGTCCGGAAGCTGAAACAATCCGCTCAATGCGGCGATTTCCTCGCGTGTCTTGCCGGGGAAGCAGCGCGCGACCGAAACTCTGTCGGCAACGGTCCATAGGTCGGCCAACCAGTCTGGTCGCAAGTTGCTGCCTTTGTCGTGGGCTGCCCCTCCGCCGGCGCAGATTCCGTCGGCGAGGCGCTTGGTGTGCCACGCAATCTGCTGCCGGAGTTCCCTGTAGGGTTTGGTCGCGGGCCAGATCGTCAAAAACAGGTCCAGGGTTTTGCCCGGTGCGTCGTAGGCAGCCGTCCACCGCTGCGCGCGCCGCAATACCGGCAATAACAGGGCCAATGTGCCATCGCCACCGGTCAGGAGATGAAACTCTGCTTCCGTACTGACGTCCTCCCTCGGAGCCCGATCCGCCGCCCGACCCAGGAACTCGGCAATTTGATTAACCCCTAAAGGATTGGGCATCTGGGTCAGCGCCTTCGCGGCGGCACGGTGCACGATGTCGTGCGAAAAATCGGCACGAGTATCACTGAGGCTGGCGATCAGGGCGGTGACGGCCTCGGCGCGCTTGTCGTTGTTGCCCTTAGCCAGCACGCCGAGCGCCTGCGCGGCCGCCGCACGCACGGTGCTGTAGGAAACGCTGCTGGTATTGCCGAGGCTGGCGATCAGGGTGGTGATGGCCTCGGTGCCCTTCGCCTTGTTGTCCCCGGCCAGCATGCCGAGCGCCTGTGCAGCGGCGGCGCGCACGAAGCCAGAGGGGTCGTTTCCGGTATCGCGGAGGCTCGCGATCAGGGCGGTGATGGCCTCGGTGTTCTTGTCGTTGCTGTCCTTGGCCAGCATGCCGAGCGCCTGAGCGGCGGCGGCGCGTGCGGTGCCGCCCATGTCATTCCTGGTATCGCCGAGGCTGGCGATCAGGGCGGTGATGGCCTCGGTGTTCTTGTCGGGGTTGCTCGCGGCCAGCACGCCGAGCGCCTGGGCCGTGGCGGCGCGCCCGGTGGGCCCGAGGTCGTTCCTGGCATCGCCGAGGCTGACGATCAGGGCGGCGATGGCTTCGGTGCCCTTCGCCTTGTTGTCCTTGGCCAGCACGCCGAGCGCCTGAGCGGCTGCGGCGCGCACGGTACCGGCGGGCTCGCTCCCGGTATTGCCGAGGCTGGCGATCAGGGCGGTGATGACCTCGGTGCCCTTCGCCTTGTTGTCTTTGGCTACCACGCCGAGCGTCCACGCGGCGGCGGCCGCGGGGAGGGTGCCATCGGCATCGATCCCGGCATCGCCGAGCTTGGCGATCAGGGCGGAGATGGTCTCGGTAACCCTGTCGTCATTATCCTTGCCGAGCGCGGCAAGCGCCTGAGCGGCGGCGGCGCGTGCGGTGCCGCCCATGTCATTCCTGGTATCGCCGAGGTTGGCGATCAGGGCGGTGACGGCCTCGGTGCCCTTCTCCCTGTTGTTCTTGGCCAGCACGCCGAGTGCCTGGGCGGCGGCGGCGCGCGCGTTGCCATTGAAATCGTTCGTGGCATCGCCGAGGCTGGCGATCAGGGCGATGATGGCCTCGGTGTTCTTGTCGTGGGTGCCCGCGGCCAGCACGCCGAGTGCCTGTGCGACGGCGGCGCGCCCGATGGGTCCGAGTTCGTGCCTGGTATCGCCGAGGCTGGCGATCAGGGCGGTGATGGCTTCGGTGCCCTTGTCCTTGTTATCCTTGGCCAGCCCGCCGAGCGCCCACGCCGCGGCGGCGCGCACGAAGCCAGAGGGGTCGTTTCCGGCATCGCCGAGGCTGGCGATCAGGGCGGTGATGGCTTCGGTGCCCTTGTCCTTGCTGTCCTGGGCCAGCCCGCCGAGCGCCCACGCGGCGGCGGCGCGCACGGTCCCATTGGAATCATTTCTGGCATCGCCGAGGCTGGCGATCAGGGCGGTGATCGTCTCGGCGCCCTTGTCCTTGTTGTCCTTGGCCAGCCCGCCGAGCGCCTGGGCGGCGGTGGCGCGCACGGTGCCAGTGGGATCGTTCCTGGCATCGCCGAGGCTGGCGATCAGGGCGGTGATGGCCTCGGTGCCCTTCGCCTTGTTGTCCTTGGCCAGCTCGCCGAGCGCCCGGGCGGCGGCGGCGCGCAGGCTGCCATCGGTATCGTTCCTGACATCGCCGAGGCTGGCGATCAGGGCGGTGATAACCGCGCTACTCTCCTGCTCCGGAATTTGGAGCGGAATATCGGCGGCATTGAGCAGCAACAAGGTTGCGGAACCCACCTCGGGTCCTCCCCGAGTCAATGCGGCCGCCTCACCCTGAGCCACCCAGCCCAAGGTGTTGGTTTGTTCGCTGGCTGATGCGCTCCTGATCAACCGATCCGGGAAATATCCCGGATCAGCTATGGCCAACGCGATGAGGCTCAAGGCCATGAACGGGATACAGCGGGTCATTGTACTGCCTCACCCATTCCGTGCATGGGAACACGCGGCGGGGTAGGCAGCAACGAATTGTTTGCGGTTGCGGTCGACGGCTCCGATCGGCCCAGTCGCGCTCACCCTGCGGCGAGGTGCTCCGCCAGGCGCCGCGCATGGGACGGCAGGGTGTCGAGCCGCCGCACGACCACGACCAGGCGGCGTTCGGCCCAGGGGTCCTCGAGCGGCACGAGGGCGAGCGCGCCCGCTTTCTGCCACCGTCGCGCCGCGGCTTCGGGGATGACCGCGACACCGGCGCCGAGCGCCACCATGCGGCAGGCCGCGTCCAGCCCGCGCACCCGCACGCGCGTTCGCATCAGCGCGCCCGTGCGCGCCGCATGCTCCGCCAGATGCCCGCCGAGCGCGCTGTCGCCCGAGAGACCTACCAGCTCGTTGCCCAGGGCTTCGGCGAAGGCGATGCGCCCGCGGCCGGCGAGCGGGTGCCCGCGGGGCACGACCAGCATGAGCCGGTCGGTGCGGAAAGGCATGGCGACGAGACCCGAGAGGTTGGCGTGGTCGGCGGCGATACCGACCTCGGCCAGCCCCTCCGCGACGGCCTGCGCGACCTCGGGGCTCGGCCGCTCGTCCAGGTCGACATCCACGCTCGGATTGGCGGCAAGGAAGCGCGCGAGGATCTCGGGCAGATGCTCGGCCGCCGCCGCGGTGTTGGCCATCAGCCGGACATGGCCTTTCAACCCGCGGGCATACTCGCCGAGCTCGCCGCGCATCCGTTCCATCTGGCCCGTCACCAGCCGCGCGTGATGCAGCAGCGTCTGGCCGGCCGGTGTCGGCTCGACGCCGCGGCGGCCGCGCTCCAGCAGCGGCACGCCGGCCTGCTCCTCCATGCCCCGGACCCGCGCGCTCGCCGACGCCAGCGCCAGGCCGGAGCGCGCGGCACCGGCCGTGATGCTGCCCGCCTCGGCCACATGGAGGAACAGGCGCAGGTCGATCAGGTCAAAATGCATGGGCGGTACTCCGCGCCGGCTGCCTTCGTCTCCGGCTGAGGCAGGCTACACCACTCCCACATTGTGAGGGGGAGGAATCGGGGCTACATCGCGGCCATGACCGATCTTCTCCCCCACGCCCTGCTCATCGCGGGCACCTTCATTCTCGCCGGGCTGGTCAAGGGCGTCGCCGGCCTCGGCCTGCCGACCGTCGCCATGGGCCTGCTTGGCCTTGCGATGCCGCCCGTCGAGGCGGCGGCGCTGCTGCTCGTGCCTTCGCTCGTGACGAATGTTTGGCAGCTTCTCGCCGGGCCGCGCTTCGGTGGTTTGCTGCGCCGCCTCTGGGGCATGATGGTCGGGATCGTCGCCGGCACCCTCGCCGCGTCGGGGCTGATCGCCGGCACGGCCGGGCCGGTCGCGACGGCGGCCCTCGGTGGCGCGCTGGTGCTCTATGGCGTCGCCGGGCTGCTCAAGCCCCGCCTGCGCGTGCCGGCGGCGGCGGAGCCCTGGGCCGGCCCCCTGGTCGGGGCGGCGACGGGGCTGGTCACCGGCGCAACCGGCGTGTTCGTCGTCCCCGCCGTTCCCTATCTCGGCTCCCTCGGGCTGGAGCGGGACGACCTCGTCCAGGCGCTCGGCCTGTCCTTCACCATCTCGACGCTGGCGCTCGCTGTGGGCCTCGCCTGGCACGGCGCACTGCCCTTGGGAGTCTCTGGTGCCTCGTTCCTGGCGCTCGTGCCGGCGCTCGCGGGCATGGCGCTGGGCGGGTATCTCCGCGCACGGGTGCGGCCCGAGACCTTTCGCCTGTGCTTCTTCGCCGGCCTGTTGGTGCTGGGCGGCGAACTCATCTGGCGGGGCCTCGCCTGACCGGGGCGGGCGTCATCGAATCGGAACACGCGCAGGGGAGGGCGGCATGAAGGGATGGATGGCAGCGCTCGACGCAGCTTGTGCCTGGCTCAATCCGGCCCTCGTGCTGGCCGCCGTCATCATCGCCCTGCTCGACCTTGCGGGGGCAGCGCAACGGTGGCGCGCCGTGCCTGCGGTGACATCGGTCTCGGGCAGCGCCGTCATCGTCACCACCGCGGCCGAGGCCGGAGGATGCGCTCCGGTCATCGCGCCGGAACTGCACGATATGATGGGGCGTGATTGAAGCCTGCGGCCGGCGTGGCGCGGGGCGGCCGGATTTTCCGCACGGGCGCCGCGGCGCCCGTTCGAGCCCGCGACTGCGAATGTCAGAAAATTGTGCTTTTTTGCGTTAAAAACCACTTGTAGTTTCGTTTGTAACGATACTAATGTCATTAAAGCGACATCGCTCGAACAACGGGCGGTGCATGCCGGGGGGCATCAGTCGATCTGAAGCCTCCCGTCATGTCGGAGGCAACAAAAAATAAAAAACTACAGGAAAATGTAGTCCTTTCTATGATCATCAAATCCCATCCAAAGAAAACCTCATGCGATCGGTGTGCGCTGCTGCGTGCGAACCCGTCGCGTGCAGACGTGGTTATTGCGCGCCGTCAAAGCGCGTTGTCGGCATCGGTGAATCGTTCTCCTATTCCCATAGAGGATTAATTGGAATGAGTGTCCGTACTTTGCTTCGGCCGGTCTCCGCACCGGTCGGGAAGGTGCTCGTGCGCCCGCTTGTAGCGATGCTTCTGATGAGCACTGCGCTGCCGACCCTGGCCGACGCGGCGGTGCCGACACAGGATCTGCTGGCCTCGGCCCAGGATGCGGGACCGATCGATCCGACGACGCCGATGACCGCCACGATCTGGCTCACGGGCAGCAACCAGGCCCAGTTGGACGGCTATGTCGCCGACGCCTACAATCCGAAGTCGCCGAACTATCATCGCTGGCTGA
>DATGEK010000016.1:0-62300 GCA_035310205.1 Aliidongia sp. | reverse complement strand
GACCGGGCCGTCGAACGGGCCCGAGCCGGCCAGCCGGTCTTTCAATTCGGCCAGCGCCAGCACAGTCGCCTTCTCGTTGCGTTGAGCAGCCGCCTGCTGCTGCATCTGCTGTTCCAGCCGGGCGATGCGGTTGGCCGCGTCGGCGAGATTGGCGCTCACGCGCCGCAGATCGGCCGCGACGGCCTGCACGCTCGCCGGATCGGCCGCCGGCCGCGCCTCGAGGCCGGCCAGGCGCTGGCCGAGGCCGGCAACGCTCTGCTGCAGGCCGGCGACGGTACCGGCGGGCGGCGCTGCCGCCAGCAGGCGATCGAGCCGGGCCTCGGCGGCATCGAGGCGCGCCGCAACATTACCCGGCACGGTCGGGCCAGCGTCCGGCGCCGGGGCAGAGGTCGTGCCGGATGCCGTCGTCGATTCGGTGGTCGGCTCGGCCGCCGGCGTGCTCGGCGTCGATGCCGCCGTGCTGGTTTCCGGGGCGGTTTCAGGCGCGGCACTCGATGGCGCGGCCGTGGGCGAGCCGTCGCCGGGCGGCTCGTGGGCCGGCATCATGACAGGCGGGCCGCTCGGGGCTTCGGACGGCGCATTGTCGGCCACCCCACCGGCGTGGAGCGTCGGACCGCCGGGCGCGGGCGTCTCGGTCGCGGCCTCGCGCGCCGGTGCGGGGCTGCCGCCGCCGAAGCCCGATTCCTGCAGCTTTTCCTTAATCTGGGGCGCAAACAGCGCCGCGGCGCCGACGATGATCAGCACGAGGATGCCGGCCACGACCAGCGGCGACCGGCGGCTGCGCGCTTTGGCCGGGCCGGGCGACGGCGGCGGTGCCTCGGCCGCGTCCGCATCGGGCATCTCGAACGGGAAGGGGGCGACATATGCCACCTCGGCCTCGGTCGCTTCCGGCGGCGCCGGGTCGGCAGGCAGCGACGCGGCGATGGTTGGTTCGATCCGGCCGGCCTTTCCGGCATCGGACTTGTTCTGCGGGGGCGTCGTGTCCGCGGGCGGTGTCTTGCGGGGCGGGGTGTCGGTCACGACGTCCTCCTTGGGGCGCGGCACCTCGGCAACGGCCGGGCCGCGAGCGGCGCCAGACGGGGCGGGCGAAACGAGCGATAGCAGCGCCGCCTGGGTAGGCTCCGCCGCGACATGGATCTGCGCAAGCTTGAGGTTGCCCAGCGCGTCGGCGACGGCCGGGCTGAGGCACCAGGCCGTGAGGCCATGGACGCGCGCGGACAGGCCGGAAAGCTGCGTGAGGGCGGCGAAATGGCGTGCCGTCCTGGGAGAAAACAGAAGCACGCCATCCAGCGTTCCGGTGCCGAGCGCCGTCCGGGTCGCCGGCGCCAGGTCGGCCGCGGGTTCGGCGTCATAGAGCACTGCGCGGCGGACGGCATAGCCGGCCGCCTCCAGACGCTGGGCGAGCTCGCCGACCGTCTCGTGGCCGGAGACATGGAGCAGCGTCCCGTCCGCTGGCGCCCGGCGCGCGCGGACGAGCTCGGCAAGGGTTGCGACATCGCCGTCGGCGCTCTCGACCCGCTCGAAGCCGCAGTCCCGGGCGAGCGTCGCTGTCCGGTCGCCGACGGTATAGGCCGGGATGTCACGCCGCTCCGACAGGGCCGCGAAGGCGCGCGCGCCATTGCCGCTGGTAAACAGCAGCCCGGTGACGCCGTCGAGGTCGAGGACCGCGCGGTCGCGGAAGCGGATCTCCAGCAGCGGGTCGACCAGGACCGTATGGCCGGCCGCGGTCAGCAATTCTGCAAGGGGACCGGCGTCGAGCGCAGGGCGGGTCACCAGCAGCTTCATCGGCGGGCCTTGCTCCTGGGGCTGCGGTTAGCGGACGGGGGCGTCGGGAATGGGCAGGTCGAAGAAGCCGGCGCCGGCGCGCCGGCGCAGCTCGTCGCCGGCATCGCGACCGAGGGCCTCGGCATCCGCCGGCAGGCCCTGCCGCTCGGTTGCGTGGGCGACCGTGCCGTCCGGGCTGACGATCAGGCTACGCAGCTTGAGCGCGCCAGCCGCATCCAGTTCGGCGAGCGCCGCGATCGGCGTCTTGCACGAGCCGTCGAGCGTGGCGAGCAACGCCCGCTCGGCCGCGACCCGCACCTTGGTCGGTCCATGGTCGAGCGGCTTCAGATAGGCCGCGACCCGCTCGTCGGCCTGGCGCCGCTCGATGCCGATGGCGCCTTGGGCCACGGCCGGCAGCATCAGTTCGGGCGGCAGGATCTGGGTGATGCCGGCAGCAAGCCCCAGGCGCTTCAGCCCGGCCGTCGCCAGCAGGGTGGCGTCGACCTGGCCCGCCCGGAGCTTGGCCAGCCGCGTGTCGACGTTGCCGCGGATCGGGACGATGGTGAGATCGGGGCGGAGGCGCAGGATCTGCGCCTGGCGCCGGAGCGAGGCGGTGCCGACCACCGCACCGGGCTTCAGCGCCATGAGGCCGGGCGCCTGCTCCGAGAAGAACGCGTCGCGCGGATCCTCGCGCTCCAGGAAGCAGTCGATGACCAGGCCGTCGGGCAGCCAGGTCGCAACATCCTTCATGGAATGGACCGCGAGATCGATCCGGTCGTCGAGGAGCGCGTCCTCGATCTCCTTGGTGAACAGGCCCTTGCCGCCGATGGCGGCGAGCGTGCGGTCGGTGACCGCATCGCCGGTCGTGCGGATGATCGTGATCGCGACGGCACCGGGCGGTGCCAGCTCGGGATGGGCTTGGATCAGCTGGGTGCGCACCATGTCGGCCTGGGCAAGCGCAAGAGCGCTGCCGCGGGTGCCGATGCGCAGCAGGGGATGGTCGGCAGTCATGCCTCAATCTTTATCGCCGCCGACCGGCCTTGTCGCCTGCAATCCTGACGCGCGAGGCAACCCGGAAACGAAACAGGTCGAAATGGGCCGATCGGAACGGTCTGTCCGGGTCGGGTTGCCTACGCTATCCTCTTGGAAAAGCGGGGAGGAACGACGCGTCATGGCGTCCAGCTTGATGAGATGGGCCTCGGTCGCGCTGCTGCCGCTCGGGCTGTTTCTGGGAGAGGTGGCTGCCGCCCGGGCCGAGCCGCCGGCGGAAGCCCCCGCAATGGCGCCGCAACAGCTGATCGATCTGGCGCGCGAGGCGGCGGGCGGGGCCGCCTGGGACCAGGTGACCATCCTGCATCGCTTCCTGACGCTGTCGTCCGGCGGCCTCACCGGCACGCTCGAGGCGTGGGCCGAGCCCGGGCGCGCCCGGACGGCGAGCCGCTATAAGCTTGGGCCCGACTCCGGTGCCGAGGGATGGGACGGCCGGACCGGCTGGAGCGCCGACTGGGCGCATCGCGTCCATTTCGCCGAGGGCGACGACCTGGCCCTGCTGCGGGCCAACGCGATCTGGTCGAGCTTCGGCTTCCTGCTGCCCAACCGCCTCAATCTGTCGGCCGAGGGGCGCGGCAGCCGCAGCGAGGGCGGCAAGAGCTTCGACCTGGTTCGTCTCGCAGCACCCGGCGTCACGCCGATCGAGGTCTGGTTCGAACGGACGAGCCATCTGCCCTTGAAGCTGGTGGTCGAGAGCGCGGAGCCAATCACGGTGCGGCTGGTCGACTGGCGCCGCGCCGGCGCGCTTACCCTGCCGTACACCATCCAGACCTCGACCGGCCTGGTGCGCTACGACGCGACAAGCCGGCTCGACCATGCGTCGGTCGAACCGGCCGCAGGCCCGAACCCGTTCGCGCCGCCACCGGCCCCGCCGCCCGACTATGTGTTCGCCGAGGGCCGGCCGGCGGTCATGCCGCTGGAGCCGATCGGCACGGCGGTCCTGGTCGACGTCGTGATCGACGGCCACGGACCCTACCGCTTCGCGCTCGACAGCGGCAGCAGCGACGTCATCGACAGCGGTCTCGCCCGCGAGCTCGGCCTGCCGGTCGCGGGCGCGTTCCACGGCCGCGGCGCCGGCGAGCAGCCGGTCGATGTCGGCCTGACGCGGGTCGCAGCACTCGGGGTCGGCGACCTGACGCTGCGCGATCAGCTGCTGCGCGTGGTGCCGCTCGATTTCGACCTCAACGGCGAGAAGCTGGCCTATCGCGGCCTGATCGGCTTCGAGCTGTTCGACCGGCTGATCGTCAGGCTCGATCACGAGCTGAAGCAGCTGACCTTGAGCGAACCAGCCGGCTGGAGCTATCGCGGCGACGGCAAGATGGTGCCGTTCCGCTTCCACGGCCGGGTGCCGGTGACCGACGGCGTGATCGACATGGTTCCCGGCCGCTTCACCCTCGATACCGGCCAGGGCAATTCCCTGACGCTCTACCGGCCGTTTCTCGAGGCCGTCGGCATCGTCAATAAATACCCGCCGAAATTCACCACCATCGTCGCCGCTGGCGTCGGCGGCACCGTCACCGCCGGGGTTGCGCGCGCCCATCTCTTGAAGCTCGGGTCGGTCGATGTCTCGGCCCCGGTCGTCTATCTCTCGCATCAGCGCGCCGGCGCCTTCGCCGATCCGGCCGTCGCCGGCAATGTCGGCGAGGGGGTGTTCGAACGCTTCAACGTCACCTTCGACTACCACCGCAAGCAGGCCTATTTCGAACGGACGCCGCATTACGACGATGGTGATTCGATCCGCCTGATGGCGGTCAAGGCCGAGGCATTCGGCTTGCGCGTCCTCAGCGTCCTGCCCGGCGGCAGCGCTGCGGACGCCGGCATCCGGACCGGCGACCTGATCGAAAGGATCGGGAACAAGGAGGCGCAGTATCTCGACTATTGGGCGCTCAGGCGGCTGTTCTCGCGCCCGGCCGGGACGAAGCTGCAGGTCCATGTCCGCCGTGGCGGGGCGACGTTCGATGCCACCATCACCTTGGCCCAGGCGGTGTGACGGCGTGACAGGCAGAAAGCCCTAGTCGGTTGTTCGGCGCGCGGCGTGCGCGTATATCCCGCGCATGAGAATTCTCGGCATCGAGACGAGCTGCGACGAAACCGCCGCCGCCGTGGTCACGGAGGAGGGCGCGGGCAGCGCCCGCATCCTCGCCCATACCGTGCGCGCCCAATTGGCCGAGCACGCGCCTTATGGCGGGGTGGTGCCGGAGATCGCGGCGCGCGCGCATCTCGACTATCTGGACGATGTCATCCGCGCGACCCTGGCCGAGGCGGGCCTGGGGCTGGGCGATCTCGACGGCATCGCCGCCACCGCCGGGCCCGGCCTGATCGGTGGAGTCATGGTCGGGGCGACCACGGCCAAGGCGCTGTCGCTCGTCACCGGCCTGCCGTTCATAGCGGTCAACCATCTGGAAGCCCACGCGCTGACCGTGCGCCTGACCGACGCGGTGCCGTTTCCCTACCTGTTGCTGCTGATCTCCGGCGGCCATTGCCAATTGCTGATCGTCGAGGGCGTCGGGTGCTACGTCCGGCTTGGCACCACGATCGACGATGCGGTCGGTGAGGCGTTCGACAAGACGGCGAAGCTGCTTGGGCTCGGCCATCCCGGCGGCCCGGCGGTCGAGCGCGCCGCCGCGACCGGCGACGCTAGCCGCTTCCCGCTGCCGCGGCCCATGGTCGGCCGGCCGGGCTGCGACTTCTCCTTCTCCGGCCTCAAGACCGCGGTGCGCCAGGCGCAGGCGGGCCTGGCGCCGGGCGACGTCCAGGCAATCCACGATCTTGCCGCCTCGTTCCAGCAGGCGGTCGCCGACAGCCTGGGCGATCGCTGCCGGCGTGCGGTCGAGATCTTCCGCGACCGGCATCCTGAGGGGCGGCATCTGGTCGTGGCCGGCGGGGTCGCGGCGAACGGCGCGATCCGTGCGACGCTGGCTGCGGTCGCCGCGCGCGCCGGGCTCGAACTCGCCGCACCGCCGGCGGCGCTCTGCACCGACAATGGCGCCATGGTCGCCTGGGCCGGGCTCGAGCGGCTGCGGCTCGGCCTGGTCGATCCGCTCGATTTCGCCGCCCGGCCGCGCTGGCCGCTCGATGCCAGCGCGCCCAAGGCGGCCTTTGCCGGGGTGAAGGCATGAGCCGTTTCAAGGATATCGGCGTGGTAGGCGGCGGCGCCTGGGGTACGGCGCTGGCCGCGACCGTGCAGCGCGCCGGGGCCGGCGTGACGCTCTGGGCGCGCGAGCCGGAGGTCGTGGATGCGATCGCCCAGCGGCACGAGAACGTCTCGTTCCTGCCTGGCGTGACGCTGCATCCATCGATCGCGGCCACGGGCGACCTCGCCCGGATCGCGCGCGCGGACGCGCTGCTGCTGGTCGTCCCGGCGCAGTATCTCAGGGCCACGGCCGCGGCCCTGGCGCCGCTGCTGCCCGAGACGACGCCGCTCGTCATTGCCGCCAAGGGCGTCGAGATGGGCACGGGCGCCACCTTGGGCGAGGTGCTGGCCGAGACTCTGCCGCGCAATCCCGTCGCCGTACTGTCGGGCCCGACCTTCGCGATCGAGGTTGCCCGCGGCCTGCCGACCGCGGTGACCTTGGCGGCCCGGGACCAGGTTCTGGGCGCCGATCTGGTCCAGGCGCTCGGGACTCACACCTTCCGCCCCTATCTCTCCGACGACCCCATGGGCTGCGAGATCGGCGGCGCGGTCAAGAACGTGCTGGCGATCGCCTGCGGCATCGTTTCGGGACGGGGCCTCGGCGACAATGCGCGGGCGGCACTCATCACCCGGGGCCTGGCAGAGATGGTGCGTCTTGCCGCCGCCAAGGGCGGCCAGCCCGCGACGCTGATGGGCCTCTCCGGGTTGGGCGATCTGGTCCTGACCTGCACTGCGATGCAGTCGCGCAACTGCTCGCTCGGCGCGGCGCTCGGCCAGGGCCGCAGCCTGGCCGAGGTGCTGGGCGAGCGGCGCTCGGTCGCCGAAGGCGTGGCCTCGGCCGCCGCCGTGGCCGGGCTCGCCGGCCGGCTCGGCCTCGACATGCCGATCGTGTCGGCGGTCGACGCCATCCTGCACCGGGGGGCGGCGATCGACACGGCGATCTCCGGCCTGCTCGCCCGGCCGTTCAAGGCCGAAGGCCTATAGACGCTCCGTTTCTCCTATTCTACGTTCTCCAGGTGGTCGAGGCAGCAGACACTCGCCTCCAAATCGATAACGCGCGAGCGCTTTCCGAACATTCGTGCGCTGGATAGGCTAAGCCCGCCTTCACCAAATTCGAGCGGAGAACGTCCGTCAAATACCCGGTTTCATCCGCCGCACCGGCGCTCCGGCCCGCTCCCGGGCTGGATACCTATCGTGCCGATATCGACGGTCTGCGCGCGGTTGCCGTTTTTTCGGTCGTTGCCTATCACGCCGGCATTCCTCTCTTCGGCGGCGGTTTCGTCGGCGTCGACGTCTTCTTCGTCATCTCGGGCTATCTGATCGGCGGAATCATCGATCGCGATGTCGTGGCTGCCCGCTTCAGCTTCGCGGGATTCTATGCGCGGCGGGCAAAGCGCATCCTGCCGGCCCTGCTGGGCATGCTGCTGTTCTGCTACGTGGCCGCCTCGTTGCTGCTGTCGCCCGGAGAGACACGCTCCTTCGCCCACGGCGCGATCGCGACGGTCCTTGCCGTCTCGAATGTCGTGTTCCGGCGCGAGCTCAACTATTTCACGCCCTCGGCCGAACTCAACCCGCTGCTGATGACCTGGTCGCTCGCCGTCGAAGAGCAGTTCTATCTGCTTTTCCCGATCGTGCTGATGGCGATCGAGCGGTTCGTGCCGCGCCGGGTCTGCTCGGCACTGCTCCTGCTGTCACTCGGCTCCTTTGCCGCGTCGGTCTGGGGCGTCGCCCATAACCCGAACGCAGCGTTCTTCCTGCTGCCGGCCCGGGCGTGGGAATTGGGCGCCGGCGCGCTGCTTGCGGCTTACGAAGCCCGTCGGGGACCGGTCGCGCGGACCGATCACCCAGCGCTGTCGCAGGTGCTCGGCATCTGCGGGCTCGGCCTCATCCTGGTCGCGATTTTGGCCTATGGCCCCCAAACCCGCTTCCCTGGCGACGGCGCCCTGCTGCCGGTGCTGGGCACCGTGCTGCTGATCGCGGCGCGCCGTGGCGTCGTCAACCAGCGACTGCTCTCGGCCGGGCCGATCGTCTTTCTCGGCCTCATTTCCTATTCCTGGTATCTGTGGCATTGGCCGCTGCTGGCGTTCGCCCGGATCATCTCCGACCATGGTCTCGGCACCGCGGCGGGCGCCGCGATCGGCGTCTGCTCCGGCTTGGCCGGCTACCTGTCCTGGCGCTATATCGAGCAGCCGTTCCGCCGGTCCGCGGCCCCGCGACGGATCCTGCTTTGGCGCTACGCTGCGGCGATCGTCGTCTTCCTGGTACCGCCGGTTGCCCTGCTCGAAAGCGGCGGCTGGCCCGAGCGGTTCCCGCTCGCGCTGGGCGTCATCGAGGCGGAAGGCGCCAGCCTCGTCCAGGATCCCTGCCTGGTCAGCTACGGCGTTGCCTTGCCCAACCGGTCGGACTATTGCACGCCGCAGGCGGATGCGCGGCCCGCCATCGCGATGCTGGGGGATAGCCATGCCGCGGCCCTGTCGCAGGGCTTCCACCAGCTCGCAGGCCAGCGGGGCATGCGCTTCGACGAGCTGACGAAATCCTCTTGCCCGGCACTCGCCGGAATTTCGCGCTTCATGCCGAACCATCCCGGCCATCGGGAAGAGTGCGCGGCCTTTTCGCATCGGGCGGTCGATCTCATCGAAGCCGATCCCACGATCAAAACTGTTCTGATCACCGGATTCTGGTCCGCGAATTTCAAGAGCGAAGACTTGGGCGAGCGTTTCGTCCGCGATGGCGAGGCGGCCTCGTCGGTTTCCCCCGCGGCGAGTCGCAAGAATCTCGAGGCGGGCCTCGACGCGGCCGTTGCCCGGCTGGAAAGCGCCGGCAAGCACGTCGTTCTGATCAAGGATGTGCCCCTGTTCGATTTCGACCCGCTGCGCCGGATGATCGCTAATTTCATCCCTCTACGACGCCGACTGTCGCGGGTTCTTTCGCCGGGCGCCGATCTCGATACGGGCGAGGCGCCGACCGCCGACGTCACCAACGAGGTCGACCCATCCGCCGGCATCATCGACCGCGTGGCGGCGGGCCATCCCTTGATCCAGGTGGTCGATCCCAAGCCGGCCTTCTGCACCGCCGACCGGTGCCGGTTCGCGGCCGGGCAGGACCTTTACTATACCGACTATCAGCATCTCTCCGCACTCGGCGCGATGCAGGCCCTTACAGGCGTCCAGATCGCGTTCATGCCTTGAGCCCGGGGCGGTCGGACGACGGCGGCTCGACGGTCGCCGAGGGGCGCCGTCCGGTCTAGCTTGGCCTAAGTCGATCGGCTAGGTTGCGGTTCGAAGCCCCTGTCCCGAACCGTTCGGGCCCAACGCCGGGCCCTATCCTCCCGAGGATTCCGCACATGATCTTTGCCATCAATTGCACCGATCGGACCGATGCGACCGGCATCCGGGCCGGCACCCGTCCGCTTCATGTGGAGTTTCTGAAGTCGCTGGGGACGACGCTCGTGCTGGCCGGTCCGTTCCTGGCCGACGACGGCGCGACCCCGACCGGCAGCTTCCTGCTGGTCGAGGCGGCGGACAAGGCGGCGGCCGAGGCGATCGCGGCCAACGACCCTTATGCCAAGGCCGGCCTGTTCGCCTCGGTCACGGTCCAGCCGTACCGAATCGTCTTCCTCAACCCGCCGGCGGCCTGATCCATCATGGCTTTCTGGTTGGTGAAATCCGAACCGTTCAAATATTCCTGGTCGCAGATGGTGGCGGATGGCCGGACCCATTGGGATGGAGTCCGCAACTATCAGGCGGCCAACAATCTCAAGGCGATGCAGGTCGGCGACCGCGCGTTCTTCTACCATTCGAACGAGGGCAAGGAGATCGTCGGTGTGGTCGAGATCGCCCGGACGGCCTATCCCGATCCGGGCGACGAGACCGGCCGCTTCGTCATGGTCGACGTCAAGCCGCTGATGGCGGTGCCGACGCCGGTCACGCTGGCCCAGATCAAGGCCGATCCGCGGCTGGCCGACTTCGCGCTGGTCCGGCAATCGCGCCTGTCCGTGGTCCCGGTGCGGGACGCGGAATGGACGATGCTCTGTGCCATGGCAGGCATTCCCGCCTGATGGCTGCTTGCTTGGGTGGCGCTTGTGAGCTTGGACGACAGGGCCGGATATAGCCAGGCCGGACGTCCGACCGGCCTCGTCGGTTGGGCAGCCGGCCTCTATATGCGCTGGCGCAATGCCGATTTGAACGCTGCGGCGATCGACGCCCTGGTGCCGTTCCCGGGCGACCGGGTGCTCGAGATCGGCGTCGGCCCGGGCGAGGGGCTGCGGCGCCTGTCCCGCGTGCGCGAGATCGGCAAGCTCACCGGCATCGATCATTCCGCGCTCATGCTGACGATGGCGGAGCAGCGCAATCGCCCGGCCATCCAGCGTGGCGATATCGATCTGCGACTGGCCAGCATCGATGCCGCGCCGTTCGTGGCAGGCAGTTTCGACGCGATCATGGCGATCGACTGCGTCCAATATTGGCCCAACCTGATGGGCGGCTTGGCCGCAGTCCGACGGCTGCTGCGACCCGGCGGGCGCGTGCTGTTCGGCATGCACGGCGGCAGGGTGGATGCGGGCGAGTTCAGCCCGGCCAAGCTGGGCCACGCCCTTTCGACCGCCGGCTTCGTCCAGGTGACGACCGAACGGGTCGACACGCGTCCGGCGCCCTCGACCATGGTCCTCGCGCGCCGGCCGCTCTAGCCGATCAAATATTGCTTTTGCGGACCGAATGGCGACACGAAGCAAAACAAGCGCGTCGAGACGTGATATGATCTATAGACCTTACCGCACTTGATCCCTTCTCAGAGCTCCCTCAAGGAGAATTCGAGATGTTTGAAGGCAATGAAGTGGCAATGGTCATCGTCCCGCTGGCCGATGGAAGATTTGCGGTCAACGCGATTCGTAGCAACGCACTCAACCAGCGGCTCGGCGAGTTCGCTTCCCGGTCTGAAGCCGAGGCCTGGATTCTGCAGCAGTCCCTGGCCGCCGACGAGATCGTCTACGGCACCGGCATCATCCGGCCGGGCGACGGGCAGGGCATCGCCTGAGCGGCCGCCGGCCGCCCAGGATGCCCAAAGGAGAACCTCGAAGCCGCGGTCACTCCGCGGCCAGGAACTCCCGATAGAGGTTCGCCAGATCCGGCACGGCGGCGTCATGAAGCTGCTTGCCCTTCTCTGGAGAGGCGAGGCCAGGGTTCGAGCCGATGCGGCCGTCGGGGAAGCGCGCGCGGAAGTCGGCCGGACCGTAGAAGCGGCCCGCCGGCGCGCGCGGGGGGTCGAGCACGACCCGCTTGATCGTCTCCGGAAATGCCCATTGCGTCACCGCCACTTCCGACGCGGTCGCATGGCTGCCCTCATCGGCGCCGAACAGCTCGCGGGCGAGCGCTGCCGCCTGGGGGCTGTCCCACCAATTCACCAGCTTGCACTGCAGCGGCGTGTCGGTCGCGGCGCGACCCAGCACGCCCTCGGCGGCGGCATAGATCTCGTAGAAGGCCGCATTGACGGTGGCGATGTTGCCGCCATGGCCGTTCAGGAAGAAGAAGCGGCGGAAGCCGTGCCGCGCCAGCGACAGAACGTAGTCGTGAATGACCTGGATCAAGGTCGACGGCCGCAAGGTCATGGATCCTGCGAAATCCATATGGTGAACCGCCATGCCGACGCCGATGGTCGGGCCGACGAAGGCGTCCGCCGCCTCGCCGACGCCGCGCGCGATCACCTCGGCACAGAGCGCATCGGTCCCGATCAGGCCGTTGGGCCCGTGCTGCTCGGTCGAGCCGATCGGCATGATGATGCCATTCGAGCGCTTCAGATAGGCCTCGGCCTCGAGCCAGGTCGCGTGTTGCAGCAGCATTTGGGAACTCCGGATTGTTCAGAAGGGGAAGGGGAAGGGCCGGTGGGACATCTTGTTTCGAGGGCAAAATCTCCCGATACTCGACCGGGCACAATGGGGGACGGTGCAAGGCCGCCCCCACGCGGACCGGGAAACGGCCGCCGCGGACCATATATGGTCGCGTAAAGACCGAGGAGGAAGGTAGCCCACCATGTCCGATCAGAGCGTGTTTCCCGTGCCGCAAGGCTTCGCCGGTCCCACGACCACCGATGCTGCCGCCTATGACCGGCTCTATCGCCAGTCGGTCGAGGACCCGGATGGATTCTGGGGTGAACAGGGCCGGATCGTCGACTGGATCAAGCCGTTCACCAAGGTCAAGAACACCAATTTCAAGGGCGACGTCTCGATCAAATGGTTCGAGGACGGCGTGCTGAACGCGTCGGCCAATTGCATCGACCGCCATCTGGCAGCCCGCGGCGATCAGGTCGCGATCATCTGGGAAGGCGACGATCCGAGCGAATCACGCAACATCACCTATCGCGAACTGCACGAGCAGGTGTCGAAGCTTGCGAATGTGCTGAAGAGTCGCGGGGTCAAGAAGGGCGACCGGGTCACGATCTATCTGCCGATGATCCCGGAGGCCGCCTTCGCCATGCTCGCCTGCGCGCGGCTGGGCGCCATCCATTCGGTCGTGTTCGGCGGCTTTTCCCCGGATAGCCTCGTCGGCCGCATCCAGGACGCGTCCTCGTCCGTGCTCATCACCGCCGACGAGGGCGTGCGCGGCGGCCGCAAGGTGCCTTTGAAGGCCAATGCCGACGTGGCGCTCAAGTCCTGCCCGGAGGTTTCGACCGTGCTGGTCGTGCGCCGCACCGGCGGCAAGGTCGATTGGGATGGCGCGCGCGACCTCTGGTATCACGACGCGATGGCTGCGGCGTCGGCCGTTTGCCCGCCGGAGCCGATGGGGGCCGAGGATCCGCTGTTCATCCTCTATACCTCGGGCTCGACCGGCAAACCCAAGGGCGTGCTGCATACCACGGGCGGCTACCTGGTCTATGCCGCACTGACCCATCGCGAGATCTTCGATTATCGCGACGGCGAGATCTACTGGTGCACGGCCGACGTCGGCTGGGTCACCGGCCATAGCTATATTCTCTATGGACCGCTCGCCAACGGCGCCACGACCCTGATGTTCGAGGGCGTGCCGAACTATCCGGACGCCGCCCGCTTCTGGCAGGTGGTCGACAAGCACAAGGTGTCGATCTTCTACACGGCTCCGACGGCGATCCGCGCGCTGATGCGCGAGGGGCTCGAGCCGCTGAAGCGGACCAGCCGCAAGTCGCTGCGCGTGCTGGGCTCGGTCGGCGAGCCGATCAATCCCGAAGCATGGCTCTGGTATCACGAGCATGTCGGCGGCGGGCGCTGCCCGATCGTCGATACCTGGTGGCAGACCGAGACCGGCGGCATCCTGATTTCGCCGCTGCCGGGCGCGACCGCCACCAAGCCCGGTTCGGCGACCAAGCCGTTCTTCGGGGTGAAGCCGGTCATCGTCGATGCCGAGGGCGCCGTGCTCGATGGTGCTACCGAAGGCAACCTGTGCATCGGCGACAGCTGGCCCGGCCAGATGCGCACGATCTACGGCGACCATCCGCGCTTCATCGAAACCTACTTCGCCATGTATCCTGGCCGCTATTTCACCGGCGACGGCTGCCGCCGCGACGAGGACGGCTATTATTGGATCACCGGGCGCGTCGACGACGTGATCAATGTCGCCGGCCATCGGCTCGGCACGGCCGAGATCGAAAGCGCACTCGTCGCCCATGCCAAGGTCGCCGAGGCCGCGGTCGTGGGCTATCCCCACGACGTCAAGGGCCAGGGCATCTACGCCTATGTGACCTTGATGGCCGGGATCGAGCCGACGGAGGAACTGCGCAAGGAGCTGGTCGCCTGGGTCCGGCGCGAGATCGGGCCGATTGCCTCGCCGGATCTCATCCAATGGGCGCCGGGGCTGCCGAAGACACGGTCGGGCAAGATCATGCGCCGCATCCTGCGCAAGATCGCGGCCAACGAGCAGGGTTCGCTCGGCGACACCTCGACGCTTGCCGATCCGGCCGTCGTCGACGGGCTGGTCGAGAACCGGATGAACCGGTAGGTCGTTCGGTGGGTGGCCGTAGCGGCACCGTCAGGCCGCGGCGGCCACCCGGTCGAGATACCGTAGCGCATAGCGCACATAGAGCGGCAGCAGCAACAGGGCGTAGCTGGCAACCGTGGCCCAGACGATGCCGGCGATGCCGAGCCGGCTGGCCAGCCAGAATTTGAGCGCCACCGCGACCGCGGCATAGCTGAGCGATACGGCGATCTGGAAGCGGATCACGCCGGCGCCGTTGAGCAGCATGGCGAAGACATTGCCGACGCTCTGCAGCACCAGCCAGACCGCGTTGGCGACCAGCAGCCCAACCGGCAGCACCGTGCCCTGTCCAAGCCAGAGGCCGATGACCGGGTTGGCAATGGCGAGCAGCGCGCCGGCGCCCAGCAGGCTGATGCCGAAGGACAGGCCGACGCTACGCCAGAGCGCGTGCCGCGCCCAGCGATGGTCGCCGCGCGCCAGGGCCTCGCCGAACGCCGGCCAGAGCGGCATCAGCGCGACGATGACCACGGCCTGGGCCGCGCCGAAGATCTTGGCGGCGATGCCGACCGATCCGGCGCTGGCCGGGCCGAGCAGGCGGATCGCGATCAGATTGTCGGCCGCGGTCGCGAGCGCTGCGGCGCAGGCGAGCGCGAAATAGAGCAGGCCCAGGCGGGCAACGGGCTCGAAACCCTCGAAATCCACCGCCGACCAGCGCGGCCGCAGGCTTTGCCGGCGCAGCAGCCCGATGCCGTTGCCGAGCGCGGCCAGGACCGGGCCGGCGCCGACCGCGATGGCGAGCGCCGCCATGCCGGCGTCGAGCCGGATCGCCGCGACGAACAGGCCCAGCGACAGCAGGACGCCGGCCGCGTCCCAGGCGCTGTTGAGAAAGGCTTCCTGCAGGCCGGTACGGATCTTCGCGGCGAGGCTGACCGGCAGCAGCAGCAGCGCCGACAGGACGCAGAGGGCGCCGGCGGGCCTGGCGTCGCCGGCGGCGCTTGTGCCGGCGACGTTGAGCCAGCGGGCCCAGTCGCCGAGCAGGGTCAGCAGTGCTAAGGCCACCAGCAGCGCTGCGGCGATCGTGCCGACGATCAGGATCGCGGTCGACACCGCGCGCCGGATGCGCTCCGGCTCCTCCCGCCCGGTCGCGGCCGAAATCGTGGTGATGAGACCGTTGCCGATGCCGAAATCCGCGAGCGTCAGGATCGAGGTGAGGGCGGTGACGGCCGACCAGAGGCCGAACCGCTCGGCGCCCAGGTAGCGATAGGCGAGCGGAACGATGAGGATGCCGCTCAGGATCTGCAGCATGCGGACCGGGAAGCCGGCGAGCATGGACAGGAGCATCCGGCGATTGCGCTGCTTGGCGTGAGAGTGGGGCACTCAGGTCAGCTCGCGGTAAAGGGCGGCATGCGCCTGGGCGGTCCGCGCCCAAGTGAAGTCGCGGACGCGTAGCGCACCGGCCTCGCCCAGGCGTCGCCGCTGGGCTTCGTCGCCGATCAGCCGCCCGAGCAAGTCGACGAGCTCGTCCGGCCGGTCCGGATCGAAATAAAGCGCCGCTTCGCAGCCGATCTCGGGAAAGCAGCTGCGCTCGGCCAGGACCGTTGGGCAGTGGTTGAGGAACGCTTCCAGGATCGGCAGGCCGAAGCCTTCGTAGCGGGACGGAAACACGAAAGCCGCCGCATGGGCATAGCACCAGGCGAGCGTGCGGTCGTCGGCCTGGATCTGCCGCACCCGGCCGGCTATGGCCGCGAACGGCGCCGCTTCGGCCTCGGACAGCGGTCCGCTGCCGACGCAAATGAGATGGAGATCCGAATTCTGCCGAAGCAGAGTGGCGAGAGCGGGCGCCACGCCAGCGAAATTCTTGTAGCCGGCGCGCTTGCCGACGAACAGCAGGAAGCGGTCGGGCAGGCCCTGGGCGCGCGCAGCACCCGGATCCCAGCGCATGCCTTCGCCCACCCCCAGATGGATGACCCGGACCCGGTCGGCCGGCGTGGCGGTGAAGCGCAGCAGATCGGCCTTGGTCGCGGCCGAGATCGCCACGACCATGTCGGCCGCCTCGGCCATGGCCCGCTTGCCGGCATGCGGATCGCCGATGCCGGCGGGAATCGCCTCGGGCATGATTTCCGGGGTCATGTCATAGACCGTCGTCACGACCCGCTTGTCCGGCAATGCCCTGACATGGGGCAGGCCGGCGCCGTCATACCAGCTCGCGTGCCAGACCTCGTACCGGCCGCGATCGAGGGCGGCCAGGCTGAGCCGGCGGTTCAAGCCGCGCAGCAGCGTGCGCGAACCCGCGAAGCGCGGCATCCGCCAGCCGGGAAAGGCCGGCGACTGCATCAGATGCCGGTTGCAGGTCAGGCGGAACGGCAGCAGCGGGGTCACGCCCGCGCGCGGCAATTCCTCGATCAATTCCGTGAAATAACGGGAGACGCCGCCCTCGAACTGAGTCGAAAAGATCTCGTCGTCGAACAGGACGCGCAGCATCAAGGCTCCGGGGCGGGGGACACTGCGCTTGATAGGCCGTGGCGCGCGCATGGGCAAGGGCGGCGCCCGGTCCTCCCGAGCCCGACGCATGCGCCCAGAGCAATTCAGCCATGATGTTTATGGAGGTCGGCGCGTCCGGCCGGTGCGCTCAGAAGTCGCTGCAGCGACCGCCGCGTTCCCAGTCGCCATAGCGGGTCGGCTCGGGCCCGGCCGGGCCGCCGATCTCGGCGACTGTCGTTTTATCAGTGGCTTCGGCGGGGGGCGTCGTCGATGGGGCGATCGATTTTGCCGGCTTGGTCGGCGTGGGGTGCTTGGTATCGTCGGTCATAACTCATATATGTCGCCATCTCGCCGCTCCGCCAAGAGGGAGCGACAACCGAAGGCGTCGGGCGCGCCGCCGAATTCCAGGAAATACAACTTTTGCGATAATCTTTAGGTTTGCCGCGCGGTCGCGGCCGGGGCATCGCGCCGGGGCGGTTTTCCCGGAGCATTCCTGGTCCGCCGGCAGACTCCAATTTGCAGGCCTTGGCGGAACTATTGCCCGCTATGGCTGTTAGCCACATGATTTGGCGCGTTCAGGATAAGATGGCAGAAAGTACTTTGCTCACCTCCACACCCGTTCCCACAGCCCGCGGCGTCGCCGTGGATTTGCTCGGCTCCGTCCTTCGGCGGCGCCGGCCCCTTGACGATGCCATCGACGAGGCGCCCGACCTGCCAAGTCTTTCGGTCCGCGACCGGGCCTTCGCGCGACTTTTGGTTGCGACGGTCCTGCGTCGCCTGGGCCAGATCGACGCGCTCATTAATCATTGCCTTGCGACACCGCTGCCGCCGCGCGCTGCCCAGGTGCACGACATGCTGCGGCTCGGCATCGCCCAGCTCCTGTTCCTGCGCACGCCGGCCCATGCCGCGGTCGCGACCACAGTCGACCTGGCCGACGCGCGCGGCTTCATGACCCACAAGGGGCTGGTGAACGCCGTGCTGCGCCGTCTGTCCCAGGACGGCCCCGGCCTCGTCAGCCTGCAGGACGCACCGCGCCTCAACACGCCGAAATGGCTGTGGCAGGCTTGGTCGGATGCCTATGGCGAGGACACTGCCCGCAAGATCGCCGAGGTGCATCTGCGCGAGGCGCCGCTCGACATCACCGCCCGGATCGACCGCACCGGCTGGGCCGAGCGTCTGGAGGCGACCCTGCTGCCGACCGGCACGCTACGCCGCGCCGCCGGTGGTGCCATCGCCAATCTGCCCGGGTACAGCGAGGGCGCCTGGTGGGTCCAGGATGCGGCCGCCGCGGTTCCGGCCAAGCTGTTCGGCGACGTGTCCGGCCGCCGGATGGTCGATCTTTGCGCCGCCCCCGGCGGCAAGACCGCGCAGCTGGTTGCCGGCGGCGCCGATGTGACGGCGATCGACCGTTCGCCGCGTCGGCTCGAGCGCATGGTCAGCAACCTCGCGCGCCTGTCGCTCAAGGTCGAGACCTTCAGCGCCGATGCCGTCACCTGGCGGCCGGCCGAAAAGGTCTGGGGCGTGCTGCTCGATGCGCCCTGCACCGCGACCGGCGCCATCCGGCGTCATCCCGACGTGCCGCATCTGAAGACGCCCGACGACGTCACCCGCCTCGCGGCCGTGCAGGAGCGTCTGCTGACCGCAGCGGTCGAGATGCTGGAGCCGGGCGGCATGCTCGTCTATTGCACCTGCTCGCTCGAGCCCGAAGAGGGGCCGATGCAGATTGAGAAGCTGCTGGCCAAGGGCTTGCCGATCGAGCGCAAGCCGGTCACGGCCGATGAGGTCGGCGGTCTCGCCGAGATCCTGACCAGCGACGGCGACGTGCGCACCCTGCCGTGCCATCTGGCCGAATATGACGGCATCGACGGGTTCTTTGCCGGCCGTCTGATCCGGACCGCTTGAGCGCCTAGGCGTTTCGCGAGCGAACGGCCCCGTCCTCCAGACGGGGCCGTTCCTGTTTCCTGGCACCGCCGCGTGTCTTGCCACTGGCCGGGGCCGCTGCTACCAGACCGCCAGATATTCGCTTTCGATCGGGTTCGTTCATGTCTTTCACGCTGGTCACCGAACTCACCCTTCTCTGCCTGGTCGTGAGTCTGGTTGCGACTGGCGGGGTGCTGTGGTGGCTCAGGCACCGCCAAATCCTGGACGAGCCGAACCACCGTTCCAGCCACACCAACCCGACGCCGCGCGGCGGCGGCCTGGCGCTGGTGCCGGTGCTGGCCGTGGCCTGGGTCGTGATCGCGATCCTCGGCATGGCGCCGCTCGGCACCCTCGCCGTCGTTGCCATCGCGCTGGCGCTCGCGGCGCTGTGCTGGCGCGATGACCGCGGCGGCCTGCCGGTGCTGCAGCGGTTCGGCGCCCAGATCGTGGCGATCGTGATCGGCCTGTTCTTCGTGAACGGCGCCGGCCATGTGTTCCAGGGGCTGCTGCCGCCGGTGCTGGACTATGCGCTGACCGGGCTGATCTGGCTGTGGTTCGTCAACCTGTTCAATTTCATGGACGGGATCGACGGCATCACCGGGGGCCAGACCGCGGCGATCGGCTTCGGCGCGGCGCTCGTCGCCTTCGCATCGGCCGATCCGAACAGCGGCGCCCTGCCGCTCGGCCTGGCGCTGGGCGCGGTGGCGCTCGGGTTCCTCGCCTGGAACTGGGCCCCGGCCAAGCTGTTCCTGGGCGATGTCGGCTCGATCCCGCTCGGCTATCTCGCCGGCTGGCTGCTGCTCGGCATGGCGGGCGAGGGGCGGTGGGCGCCGGCCCTGATCCTGCCGCTCTACTATCTGGTCGATGCCACCGTGACGCTGCTGCACCGCGCCGCGCGGTTCGAACGGATCTGGCGAGCCCATCGCGAACATTTCTATCAGCGGGCCGTGCAGGCCGGTCTCGGCCATGGCGCGGTCGTGCTCCGTATCCTCGCCGCCAATCTCCTGCTGATCGGGCTTGCGGTGCTCGGCCTTGAGTGGCCGTGGGTCGCGGTGGTGCTGGCGTTCGTCGTCGTGGGCGGACTGTTGTGGGAACTCGGCCGGCGCAATACGAAGGCTGCACCCCAGCTTTGAGCGGTCGCGCCATTGCTTGATCGGGCGCGCCGGCGGCCCTATGGTCCCGCCTTCGTTTGGTAACACACCCCGGACGCCCGCCCATGACCAGTCAATTCGACCGCCCGATCCGTCGGGCGCTGATCTCCGTTTACGACAAGACCGGCCTCCTGCCTTTCGCCAGGGCACTCGCCGAGCGCGGGGTCACGCTGATCTCGACCGGCGGTTCGTCCAAGGCGCTTTCCGATGCCGGCCTTGCCGTCACCGACGTGGCCAGCGTCACCGGTTTCCCGGAAATGCTCGACGGGCGCGTCAAGACGCTGCATCCGGCGATCCACGGCGGCATCCTGGCGCGGCGCGATCTCGCGGCCCATCTCGATGCGCTGGCCAAGCATGACATCGGCGAGATCGATCTGGTCGTCTCCAATCTCTACCCGTTCGAGGCGACGGTCGCGAGCGGCGCCGGCTGGGAAGATTGCATCGAGAAGATCGACATCGGCGGCCCGTCGCTGATCCGGGGCGCCGCCAAGAACCATGATTTCGTCACCGTGGTCACCGACCCGGCCGACTACGAGACCGTGCTGGCCGACCTGGCCGGGAACGACGGCGCCACGACGCTGGCAACCCGGCGCAAGCTGGCGGGCATGGCCTTCGCCCGCACGGCGGCCTACGACGCCGCCATCGCTGCCTGGATGGCGGGCGAGCGCGGCGAGACCTTCCCCGCGACCCTGTCGATCGCAGGCGAGCGCAAGCAGGTGCTGCGCTACGGCGAGAACCCGCACCAGGAAGCGGCCTTCTACGCCATCGCCCGGGACAGTCGGCCGGGTGTCGCGACCGCGACCCAGCTGCAGGGCAAGGAACTCAGCTACAACAACCTCAACGACACGGATGCCGCGTTCGAGGCGGTTGCCGAATTCGCCGAGCCGGCCGTGGCGATCATCAAGCACGCCAATCCGTGCGGCGTCGCGATGGGTTCCAACCTGCTCGATGCCTACAAGAAGGCGCTGGCCTGCGACCCGGTCAGCGCGTTCGGCGGCATCATCGCCTTGAACCGCCCGCTCGACGCCGCGACGGCCGAAGCGGTTGCCTCGCTGTTCGCCGAGGTCATCATCGCGCCGGCGGTCGATGACGCGGCGCGCGAGATCCTGGCGCGCAAGACCCAGCTCCGCCTGCTGGCGACCGGCGGCATGCCCGATCCGGCGGCGGCGGGCATGACCTTCCGCTCGCTCGCGGGCGGCTTCCTGATGCAGAACCGCGACGCCGGGCGCGTCACCGCATCCTCCCTGCAGGTCGTCACCAAGCGCGCGCCGACGGCGGCGGAGATGGCGGACCTGCTGTTCGCCTTCCGTGTCGCCAAGCATGTGAAGTCGAACGCCATCGTCTATGCCAAGGGCGGTGCCACGGTCGGCATCGGTGCCGGCCAGATGAGCCGGGTCGACAGCTCGCGCATCGCGGCCTGGAAGGCGGCCGAGGCCGGAGTCGCCGCGGCAGGCGGCGACAAGAACGCGCGCAGCCCGGCGATCGGCTCCGTGGTGGCTTCGGATGCCTTCTTCCCGTTCGCCGACGGCCTGCTCGCGGCGGCCGAGGCCGGTGCGACGGCGATCATCCAGCCTGGCGGCTCCAAGCGTGATCCCGAGGTGATCGCGGCCGCCGACGAGAAAGGGCTGGCCATGGTCTTCACCGGCCTGCGCCACTTCCGCCACTAAGGGGTCCCGCGCGCGATGAGCACGTTCGATATTCAGGCCAAGGTCCGGCACGTCCTCGATCGGGAAGCGGCGGCGATCAAGGCGATCCGGGTCGACGAGACCTACGAGACGGCGATCGAGGCCCTGCGGCTCTGCACCGGCAAGGTCGTTACCACCGGCATGGGCAAGGCCGGATTCCTGGCGCGGAAATTCGCCGCGACCCTGAGCTCGACCGGCACGCCGGCCGTGTTCATCCATCCGGCCGAGGCGGCGCACGGCGATCTGGGCCTGATCGCCGAGGGCGATTGCATCGTCGCCTTCTCGACCAGCGGCAAGACGGTCGAGATTGTCGAGCTGGTCGAGCTGTCACGGCACCTGACCAGTGCGCGGGTCATCTGCATCACCTCGCATCCCGAGAGCGAGCTTCGGCGCCTGTCCGACGTCGTCCTCGACATGGGCGTGATCGAGGAGCCGTGCCCGCTCGGCCTCACGCCGTCGGCCAGCATGGCGGCGATGGCGGCGATCGGCGACTCGCTGGCACTCACGCTCATGGAACTCAAAGGGGTGACGCGCCGGGAGTATGGCCTGCGCCATCACGGCGGCTATCTCGGTCACAAGGCGCGTCTCGCCAACGATCTCGGCTAGGCCCCCAAAAGGGGCCCGCCTTACGCGGCTAGCGGGCCTGCTTCAGGGCGCGACCTGATAGCCCTCTTCGGCGATCGCCGCGGCCAGCTCGGCGCGCGGTGCATCGCTGTCGACCTCTACCCGGCCGGTCGTCAGATCGACCCGCACGGCGGCACGGGCGTCGTGCCGGGTAATGGCCGCGTTTACGGCGCGGACGCAATGGCCACAGGTCATACCAGTCACGTTGAACAGCTGCATCGGGAACTCCTTTCGGCCTGAACATGGGGTTTCCCACCATGGCAAGGTCAAGGGCCATGCCCAATTCTACTTTCGTGCTAGGCTCACCCCAGACCGGAGCATATCGGGGGGCGCAATCATGAAATTTGCGGTGACGGGGGTGGTCCTGGCGGCGGTGCTGGCGGCCGTCGGCGTCGGCAAGAAGCCGGGCGACGACAGCGTGCTGAGGCAGATTCAGAAGGCCGGCGTGCTGCGGATCGGCACGACCGGCGACTACAAGCCGTTCAGCTACAAGACGGTCGACGGCCAGTTGGTGGGCGCCGACATCGAGATGGCGAAGGATCTGGCGGCGACGCTGGGTGTCCGGCCGGAATTCGTGCCGACGACCTGGAAGACGCTGCTCGATGATTTCAAGGGCGGCAAGTTCGACGTGGCGCTGGGCGGCATCACCGTCAATCCGGACCGGGCCGCGGTCGGCGACTTCTCGATCCCGAACGTCAGCGACGGCAAGCGGCCGATCGTGCGCTGCGCCGACAAGGACAAGTACACGACGCTCGAGGCCATCGACGTGCCGGCGACGCGGGTCGTGACCAACCCGGGCGGCACCAACGACAAATTCGCCCACGAGCATTTCACCAAGGCGCAGATCATCGTCTGGCCCGACAACAAGACCATCTTCGAGCAGCTGGTCGGCAACCAGGCCGACGTGATGGTGACCGACGGGGTCGAGGTCGACCTGCAGTCCAAGCTGCATCCGGGCGTGCTATGCCCGGGCGCGGTGGCTGCCCCCTTCACCCATTTCGACGACGGCTATCTGATGCGCAAGGACAAGGATCTGAGCGCCGTGGTCAACGGCTGGATGTGGCAGGCGATCGCGACCGGCAAATGGAAACAGGATTACGACGCGGCCATGCAGTAAGGCGTATCCGATCGCTCGGGATCGGATCGCGGCCGCGCCGCCTTAGCGGCTATTTCTTGCAGTTGGCCGTGGAATAGCGGCTCGTGTCGACCTGGCCGGCCTGGTTCGGCATGGCATAGACCACGGCCGACCCGCCGGGATTGCACAAGCCGGGCGCCAGCATGACGGCACCGTCGGGGGCACAGCCGCCGGCCAGAAGCGGCAGCAGCAGCGTGGCGGCGAGCAAGGGCAGGCGAACGGTCATGGAGGACCCCCTTTTTGTGGCTTGGCAGGCGTGCCTACCGGGATGGCGCGTCCCTGTGAACAAGCTGCCGCAACAATGGTTCCTGGTTGTGCCCGTGTCATGATTTGCGCGGCAGCGTAGGGCGCAGCGCCTGCGCCCTGGTCCGACATGCCGGACCGGCCGGATCAGTTGCCGTTGTTCCGCAAGATGAAGTGGCAGTCATACCGTTCCATGCCATATCGGGTTTCGGCGATTGAAAAGCGCTTCGCCAGAAACCGCTGGATGTCGACGAACAGGCCGTTCCAGCCATCCGGATCATACGTGTGCTTGTGGTGCATGAAGCGGTTTTCACCGCCTTCGCCTTGCTCCAGCATCCGGAAGATGTCGGCGGCGCGAACCTGGCCGCCGCTGACCAGCTGCTCGTCCGGCGCGATCGTGGTGATGTTCGCCCTGACATGGTCGAGGGCAAGCTTGTCATGCATGCCGTCGTATTTGCCGGGGGTGTCGTATTCCTCCCGGTGGTGCGCCATGTCGAAATACGGCATCCACTGGGCATCGACCAGAAACCGCATGTCCGGGACGGTGATGTAGACGAGGCCGCCCGGGCGGGCGAGGTCGAGCAGATTTTCCACGGCCCGGATCATGCCGTCCGCGTGCTCGAGGACGTGGGACGCGATCACGAAATCGAAGCGACCCTTGAGCGCCGGCGGAACCGGGTCGTCGATCGAGTAGCGGTGGCTGACGCCGGCGGTGCCGAACACCTCGCCGGAGTCGATGTCGGCATTGACGGCGGTGGCCGCGCCGAAGAGCGGGGTGGGGGAGCGCCCGGCGCCGACCTCGATGCCCTGGCCGCGCAGCCATTTCATCGACAGATATTGGCTGGTCGTCTCGGTGCGCCCAAAGATGCGCGGCTCGGCACGGCCATGTTGCTCGAAATGGGCGCGGAGCGCGTGCGCGGACGTCAGATGCGCCAGGTCGAGATTGTTCGATCGATAGATATCCGGGTCGAACAGGTCTTTACGTCGGAACATCGCGCAACCATCGATCGTGTGAAACGCCGCGTCCGTGACACTCGGCCCGATCCAACGACGCCCCGTCGTGGAGGAACATCGTTGGATCGGAACCGAGCCTGCTTTACATGGTCAGCGTCCGGAGCTGCCGGCCGACCACGGTCAGCATGGCGAGGTCGGGCGGCGAGATGCGCGATACCTCGGCCACCATCTCCTGGACCTTGGCCATGGCTTCCGGCCGATGGCCGGCCCAGGCGTCGAGCCGGCCGGCGACCGGGCCGTTGCTCTCGGCCAACACGTGGCCGACGGTCTCACGCTGCATGGCGGAGAAATCGTCGACCAGCGCGCCGATCGCCAGGCGCTGCCAGGGGGTCGCCGCCGGCAAGGCATGGGCCTTGTCGCGCAGCACGCCCAGGCCGAGCTTGGCGCCGGTCGCGAAATAGAGCCGGCCGAGCTCGACCATGTCGAGCTTGGTGCCTTCGTCGATCCGGACGATGTCCATGGCGGCCGACAGGCTGTCGAGCGCCACCACGCGCTCGGCCAGTTCCGACGGAACGCCCTGGGCGACATAGGCCGCGACACGGTCCTGGAGGGCTGCCCGCTCGGCTTCCGGCAGCAGGCTGCCGAGCTTCGCCGACAGCGCCTTGATGCCGGGCCCGAACTCCTTGATGCGCGGGGTCACGCTCAGGTTCTGGCCCGATTGCAGGAACCACCGTGCCGACTGCTCCGCGACCGTGCGCACGGCCAGCAGCAGCTTGGTCTGGGTCGCCGCCGGGATGACGTTGTCCAGCACCTCGATCGAGCGCCACAGGCTCGGCAGGTCGAACACGACGCGGGTGATGCGATAGGCCCGCGTCACGTCCTCGACCGAGCGGCCGGTCTTTGCCTGCATCTCGCTGACGAAGCTCGGGCCGAGCCGGTTGATCATGGCGTTGGTGACGACGGTCGCGATGATCTCGCGCCGCAGCCGGTGCGCCTTGAGGTCGGCCTTGGACAGCTGGACCATCTGCTGCGGGAAGTAGGCCAGCAACTCCTCTTCCAGCTCCGGCTCGTCGGGCAGGTCGGTCGTCAGCAGCTCGGCATAGATGGCGTTCTTGGCATAGGCCAGCAGGACCGCCAGTTCCGGCCGGGTCAGGCCGCGCTTGGCCGCGGCGCGCTGGGCCAGCGCCTCGTCGTCCGGCAGATATTCGATCGCGCGATCGAGCTTGCCGGCCCGTTCCAGCGACCGCATCAGGCGGGTGTGCTCGTCGAGCAGCGCCGGTGCCTCGGCCTCGGCGATCGAAAGCGCCAGGGTCTGCAGGTAATTGTCCTCCAGCACCAGCTGGCCGACCTCGTCGGTCATGGTCGCGAGGAAGGCGTTGCGCTTGTCGGCCTTGAGCTTGCCGGAGCCGAGCATGGCGCCGGCCGCGATCTTGATGTTGACCTCATGGTCCGACGTGTCGACGCCGGCCGAATTGTCGATGGCGTCGGTGTTGAGCCGGCCGCCGGCGAGCGCGTATTCGACGCGTCCGCGCTGGGTCAGGGCCAGGTTGGCACCTTCGCCCACGACCTTGCCGCCGATTTCGCGCCCGTCGGTGCGGAGCGCGTCATTGGCCCGGTCGCCGGCGTCGGCCTGGGTTTCGGTCGAGGCCTTGACGTAGGTGCCGATGCCGCCGAACCAGAGCAGGTCGACCGGCAGCTTCAGCAGCACGCGGATGAGGTCGTTCGGCGTGATCGTCGCCGATTTCAGGCCGAGCCGCGCCTTCGCCTCGTCCGAGAGCGTCAGCGACTTGGCCGAGCGCTCGAAGATGGCGCCGCCCTTGGACAGGAGCTTGCGGTCGTAGTCGTTCCAGGTCGAGCGCGGCAGGTCGAACAGCCGCTTGCGCTCGGCCCAGCTCTTGGCCGCGTCCGGTGCCGGGTCGATGAAGATGTGCATGTGGTTGAACGCGGCGATCAGCTGCGTGTGCTGCGACAGCAGCATGCCGTTGCCGAACACGTCGCCCGCCATGTCGCCGACGCCGACGCAGGTGAAGTCGGTCGTCTGGATGTCGGTGCCGAGTTCGCGGAAATGCCGCTTCACCGCTTCCCACGCGCCGCGGGCGGTGATGCCCATGGCCTTGTGGTCATAGCCGATCGAGCCGCCCGACGCGAAGGCGTCGCCCAGCCAGAAGCCGTATTCGATGGCGCAGCCGTTGGCGATGTCGGAGAAGGTCGCCGTGCCCTTGTCGGCGGCCACGACCAGATAGGGATCGTCGCCGTCGCGCCGGACCACGCTCTTGGGCGGGACGATGCCCGGCCCCTCGATCGTATCGGTCAGGTCGAGCAGGCCGTACATCAGCGTCTTATAGCAGGCGACGACCTCGGCCATCACCGCCTCGCGGTCGCCGGTCGCCGGCCGCTTCACCACGAAGCCGCCCTTGGAGCCGACCGGCACGATGACCGAATTCTTGACCTGCTGCGCCTTCATCAGGCCCAGGATCTCGGTGCGGAAATCCTCCTTGCGGTCGGACCAGCGGATGCCGCCGCGCGCGACCTTGCCGCCGCGGAGGTGGCAGCCTTCCATGCGCGGGCTATAGACGAAGATCTCGACCAGCGGCCGCGGCTGCGGCAGCAGGTCGATCTCCTGGCTGGCGAGCTTGATCGAGAGATAGGGCTTCGGCTGGCCGTCAGCGCCCGGCTGATAGAAGTTCGTCCGGAGCGACTTGCGGATCAGTAGCAGGAAGCTGCGCAAGATGCGGTCTTCGTCCAGGTTCGACACCCGGTCGAGGTCCGCCTCGATCTCGCCGGCCAGCTTGTCGGCGGCCGCGTCCCGGCCCTTGGCCTTGATCGCGGGATCGAACTGCGCCTCGAACAGGCGCACGAGCTTGTGCGCGATCGCCGGATGGGCGCCGAGCGTATCTTCCATATAGGCCTGGCTGAAGGCCGAGCCGGCCTGGCGCAGGATCTTGCAGTAGGTGCGGAGCACGACGATCTCGCGGGCCGCGAGCCCGGCGAGCACGACCAGCCGGTTGAAGCCGTCATCCTCGACCGTGCCGCCGTAGACCGCCGGGAAGGCTTCCTCGAAGCGCGGGCCGACTTCATCGAGATCGACCGGCATCTGGCCGCGGGTGACCAGTTCGAACTCCTGGACCCAGAAATTGGCGGTGGCGTCGCGCGGCTTCACCCGGAACGGGTTCTCGGTGATGACCTTCATGCCCAGGTTTTCGAGCATGGGCAGCACGTCCGACAGCGGCATGGGCTTGCCGGTCGAGAAGGTTTTGAGCCGCAGTTCCGAAGGTGCGGCGTCGGGGATGCGATAGAGGGCGAGCGCGATCGGCGCGCCGGCCTCGATGGTCGCGATCTCCTTGATGTCCTCGACCGCCGAGGCGGCGACGAAACGCTCGGTGTAGTTGGTCGGGAAGGCGTCGGCATAGCGGCGCAGCAGGGCCTGGGCGTCGTCCTCGCCGAAGGTGGCGTTGAGCGCCTCGCTCAGCTTGTCGGCCCAGATGCGGCCGGCCTCGGCCAGCCGGCGCTCGAGCGCCGCCGGATCGACCTCGGGCACCTGGCCGGGGTTGGTGTTGATGATGAAATGGATGCGCGCCAGCACGCTCTCGTCGAGCTGCACCGCATCGGAGGCAAGCGTGCCGTTGAACGCGGTCTCGAGGATCTCCGACATGCGCCGGCGGACGGTCGAGTTGTAGCGGTCGCGCGGCACATAGACGAGGCAGCTGACGAAGCGCTCGAACGGGTCGCGCCGGGTGAAGGCGGCGATGCGCTGGCGTTCCTGCAGGTTCAGGATGCCGATCACCGTCGAAAACAGCTCCGCCTCGGTGGTCTGGAACAGCTCATCGCGCGGGAACGTGTCGAGGATGTGCTGCAGCGCCTTGCCGTCGTGGCTATCGGGCGCGAAGCCCGAGCGCTCGATCATGCGCTGGACCTTGCGGCGCAGCACCGGGATCGACCGGGGCGGCTTGGAGTAGGACGCCGAGGTGAACAGGCCGACCAGCAGCTTCTGGCCGATGACGTCGCCCTCGGCATTGAACGTCTTGATGCCGATCGTGTCGAGCTGCACCGGACGATGCACGGTCGAACGCCGGTTCGACTTCGAGATCATCATGAGCTGGGGCGAGCGCAGGAACTGCTGCACGTCCGGCGACAGTGTCGTGAAATTGCGCAAGCCGTCGAACACGAGATAGGAATCGTCGCGCAGCAGGCCGCGGCCGACGTGGGGGATGACCTTCAGGCCTTCCTTGTCGAAGGCATATTCGCGATAACCGAGGAAGGTGAAATTCCGGTCGGCAAGCCAGGCGAGGAAGGCCGAGACCTCGACCGCCTCGGACGCCGGCACCGGCAGGGAAGCGTTGCCAATGTCGTCGGCGATCTGGCTGACCTTCTTGGTCATCGCCTCCCAGTCGAGCACGGCGGCGCGCACGTCGCCCAGCACCGCTTCGAGTTCGGCAATGATCTTCTTCTGCAACGTCGCGTCGGCGCGGCCGAGGATCTCGATCTGCATGACCGATTCGCGCAGCGCGTCCGGGCTGCTCTCATCGATGGCGATCAGCTTGCCGCCGGCGGCGCGGACGACCGGCACGACCGGATGGATGACCAGATGGACGACCTGTCCCAGCGCGCTCAGGCAGGCGCTTACGCTGTCGACCAGGAACGGCATATCGTCGTTGACGATCTGCACGACGGTCCGGCCCGACGTCCAGGCATTTTCCTTGTCGACCGGGGACAGCACGCGGATCTTGGCCTTGCCGGCCCTGCGCTCCGCCGTGAATTGCCACAGCGCCTGGGCGGCTGCGATCAGCGCCTCGGGCGGTCTTGGCAGGATATCGTCGGGGGGGACGTTCTTGTAGAGCGTTCGGACGAACCGTTCGTCCACACCGCTCTTGGTCTTGGCAGCGGTGGTGGCAACCTTATCGATAAGGGCCTGCTTTTCGGCTTCCGCATGGAGCGGCATGGATATCTCCCGGGTGACGGCTCGGTCCTGGCGCCTCTCTTGCGTCAATCGGTCCTCCACCGATCGACACCGGGGCTTCGCTTGGGCTTCGCCTTCTTCGTACTTCTCTATTACAACGACAGGCGTAAAGCGATCGGTGGCTTTATGTCTGAGGACAATGCCTAAAAAAGTGGCGCCAGTTGCCTATGCGAGCGGCAAACTAACCGATTGGGGCACGGCGACAACCCCCAATCTCACTTGGTTCTCTGACGATGGAGACGAAAACGGAGCGCGCGACCCTGAAGCCGACCCATAAATCCTCGCTCAGCCCCTCCCGGCGCAACCGCCTCCAGGCCGCCGCGACCCGCTTGAAGCGCGGCAATTCGGCCACTCTGTTCTTCCTGCAATGGCTGAGGGCCCCTGGCCAGATGGGGGCCGTCGTGCCGTCGAGCCGCCGGCTGGCCGATGCCATGGCCCGGCAGATCCCGATGGAAGCCCGCCAGGACGCCGCCCCGATCGTCGAACTGGGCGGCGGCACCGGCAGCATCACGCGGGGCATTCTCGATGCGGGCATTCCGTCGCACCGCCTGATCGTGCTCGAGCGCGACTCGCGGCTGGCGGACCTGCTGGCGAAACGCTTCCCCGGCATTACCGTGCTGTGCGGCGATGCGCAGAACCTGCAGGCGCTGCTGGCCGAGCGCGGCATCACCCGCGTGGCGGCGGTGCTCTCGGGCCTGCCGCTGCTGCTGTTCCCGGAGCAGGCGCGCTGCCGGGTGGTCGACGCCTGCTTCGCGGTGCTGCCGCCCGGCCGTCCGCTCATCCAGTTCACCTACGGCTTCGCGGCGCCGTTGCCGCCGCACGAGCACCTGCTGCATGCGCGCCGGGTCGCCCGCGTCATCCGCAACGTGCCGCCCGCCTTCGTCTGGACCTTCAAGAAGGCAGCCTGACCGCCTATCGAGCCTACGCGGACCGCCGCCGGCGGTGGTCCGCACATTCCCCGACATGCTGCATCAACGCCCCATTTTTGACACGGACGCTAGATTGTCGGGATTCAAAAAGTCGTGGGATGATTGAGTTGAGGCGCGTCGGAGAATTCGGCATCTGACGGAAATTTCAACAAAACGCGCGTCTTTACCGAAAATTATCGGGAGGAAGCGATGAAAACCGTCGGGCGAATCCTGCTTGCGGGCCTGGTGTCGACCATTTGTGCCGCTGCGGCGCAGGCTGGATCCTACGAAAGGATTGGCACGATCGCGGTGCCGGGCCAGCCGCTGACCCAGTTTGACATCAGTTGGGTCGACCCCACGACCGAGACCTATTTCCTGGCTGACCGGTCCAACGCCGGGCTCGATATCTTCAATGCCGCAACGGGGACGTTCATCAGGCGGATCCCGGGGTTCGTCGGCTTCAACGCGGCCAAGGGCACCGATCTGGCCGGTCCCGACGGGGTGGTCGTCATCGGCGACGAGGCCTGGGTCGGCGACGGCGACAGTTCGGTCAAGGTCATCGACCTCAATATCAACCAGATCGTCGACGTGGTCGCGACGCACGGCAAGAAGCGCGCGGACGAGCTGGCCTACGACCCGCGCGACCATCTGATCGCCATCGCCAACGACGCGGACTCGCCGCCGTTCATCAGCCTGATCTCGACCGTCCGCGGCAACCGGCACGTGGTCAAGAAGATCCCCTTCGCCGCCGCGACCAACGGCATCGAGCAGACGGTCTGGAATCCCAACACCGGCTTTTTCTACACCTCGATCCCACAGGTCGGCGCCAACAAGGACAATGGGGCGATCGTGGTGATCGATCCGATCGGCGGTTCGGTGCTGGCAAGTTTCCCGGTCGACAAGTGCCAGCCCGCCGGCCTGACGCTCGGCCCGAACAATACGCTGTTCGTCGGCTGCGGTTCTGCCGCCGTACTCAACAAGGCGCCACCCGAGGTGCTGGTGGTCAATGCGGCGAACGGCGACCTGGTCGATCGCTTCACCGGCTTCGGCGGCTCGGACGAGGTCTGGTTCAATCCGGGCGACCGCAACTTCTATGCGGCGGCAAACGGCAATCCGACCGGTGGCGTGCTGGGGATCGTCAGCACGACGTCGAACAGCGTCGTCGGCACGGTGCCGACCTCGTCATCCTCCCATTCGGTCGCGGCCGATCCGCTCACCAACCATATCTTCGTGCCGCTGAAGCCCAATCCGCACGACCCGGATTGCCTGGCCGGCTGCATCGGCATCTACGCCGCCGCACCGACGCCCTGATCACTGGCGAACGATCGGACGGGCGACCCGCTCACTCGCCCGTCCGCACCGCCAGCCGCGCGGTCACCAGGCTCGGATCGTCCTCGTCCGGGTGGATGACGAAGCCCAGGCTGCGGACCAGCGCGATCATTCCGGTATTCTCGCGCAGGATCGTGCCCCAGACCTCGCTGAGGCCGCGGTCGCGGGCGTAGTCGACGATCAGCGCCATCAGGTGGCGGCCAAGACCGCGCCCCTGCCAATCGCTGCGCACGATGACCGCGAACTCGGCGCGCTCATTGTCCGGATCGGCGGCCATGCGCACCACGCCATAGCCTTCATCGGCCTCGGCGGCCTCGGGCGGGGGCACGGCCACGAACGCCATCTCCCGGTCGTAGTCGATCTGGGTCAGCCGCGCGAGCAACTGCGCCGGCAGGGCCTTCATGGCGGCGAAGAAGCGATGCTGGATGTCTTCCGGCCGCATCCGCATGAAATTCCGTTCGAAGCCCGGCGCATCCTCGGGCTTGACCGGCCGGATCAGCAGCGGCGTGCCGTCGCCGAGCGTGATGCGCCGTTCGAGCATGCACGGATAGGGCAGGATGGCGAAGGGTGGGCGCCGGCCCAGCCGGATGCGCGCATCGAGCGCCACCACCCCGTCCGGATCAGCCAGCAGCGGATTGATGTCGACCTCGACGATCTCGGGCAGGTCGGCGGCCAGCTGCGACAGCTTGACCAGGCTCAAGGCGATCGCATCGAGATCGGCGGGCGGCACGTTGCGAAAGCCCGCCAGGCGCCGGGCGACCCGGGTCGAGCCGATGAGGTCGCGGGCCAGCATCATGTCGAGCGGAGCGAGCGCCAGCGCCTTGTCGCCGATCACCTCGACCGCGGTGCCGCCGCGCCCGAACAGCAGGACCGGACCGAAAGTCGGATCGGCGGCCAGGCCGATGATCAGTTCGAGCGCGTCCGGCCGCGTCACCATCTCCTGCACGGCGAAGCCGTCGATGCGCAGCTCGGGCTTGGCGGCGCGGATGCGGGTCAGCATGGCATGGGCGGCGATGCCGGCGGCCTCGGGCGTCGCCAGGTCGAGCGCCACCCCGCCCATGTCGGACTTGTGGGCGATGTCGGGCGAGATGATCTTGACCGCGACCGGCCGGCCGATCTCGCGCGCCGCCTCGGCGACCTGGTCGGCCTCGGCCACGCGCCGGACGGTCGCGACCGGAATGCCGTAGGCGGCGAGCAGCGCCTTGGAATCCGCCTCGTCGAGCCATTCCCGTCCGGCCGCGGCCGCAACGATGGTCCGGGCCAGCGGCGGGTCGGGCGAGAAATCCGCCGGCACGGCCGGCGGCACCCGCACCAGCAGCTGCTGGTTGCGCCGGAATTCCCTGAGATGCATGAAGCCGGACACCGCCCGTTCGGGCGTGTCGTAGCTGGGCAGCCCGGCCGCGGCAAAGCGGGCGCGTGCCTCGCGCGCCGGCCCTTCGCCCAGCCAGTTGATCATGACCTTGGCCTGCGCCCTGGCGTCGAGCCGGCGGAGCGTGGCGATCACCGCCTCGGCCGATTCGACGGTCGAAATCACCGCCTGCGGGCAATTCAGCACCAGGCAGGCGTCGGTTTCGGGGTCGGCCAGGATGATTTCGAGCGCGGCGGCATAGCGGGCGCCGTCTGCGTCGTCGACGATATTGACCGGATTGCCGCGCGACCAGGTCGGCGGCAGGATCCGCTCGAGGGCGGCAAGCGTCGCGGGCGATAATTGCGCCAGCCGGCCGCCGACGCCGAGCAGGGCATCGGCCGCCAGCACGCCGACCCCACCGCCGTTGGTCAGGATCGTCAGTCGCTCGCCCGGCATCAGCCGCCCGTGGCTCAGGGTTTCGAGTGCCGAGAACATCTCGTCGAGCGAATGGACGCGCAACATGCCGGCCCGGCGGAACGCCGCGTCATAGACTGCATCCGTCTCGGCCATGACGCCGGTATGGGAGGCGGCGGTCCTGGCGCCCGCCAGATAGCGTCCCGCCTTCAGGATGATCACGGGCTTGGTCCGGGCGGCGGCGCGCGCCGCCGACATGAACTTGCGCGCGTTGGTGACGCCTTCGGCATAAAGCAGGATCGCGCGGACCTGGCCGTCATGCGCCAGGTAATCCAGCATGTCGCCGACATCGACGTCGGCCATGTCGCCCAGCGAGACCATATGGCTGAAGCCGATGCCGTGGCCGGCGGCCCAGTCGATGAGCGTGGTCGCGATGGCGCCGGACTGGGTCAGGCACGCGACGTCGCCCTTGAGCGGCGGGATGCGGGAGAAGGTGGCATTGAGCCCGATGCCCGGCACGGCGAGGCCGAGGCAATTAGGCCCGACCACGCGCAGGAGATGCGGCTTCGCCGCGTCGAGCAGCGCTTGGCGCAGGGCGGGGCCGTCGGGGCCCTGGTCGAACGCGGCGCTCAGCACGATCGCGGCGCGACAGCCGCGGGCGCCCAGCTCGCCGATCAGCGCCGGCACGCCCGCCGGCGGCGTGGCGATCACCGCCAGGTCGGGAACCACCGGCAGATGGGCGATGTCCGGGTAGCACAGCACGCTCTCGATCGCGTCGTGGCGCGGATTGACCGGCATGACAGGGCCGGCGAAGCCGCCGCGCAGCAGGTTGTGCGCGACCACGGCGCCGACCGACAGCGGCCGGTCGCTGGCGCCGATCAATGCCACCGACCGGGGCGCAAACATCCGGTTCAGGTTGCGGATCGACATGGGCGCGTCTCCTTGGTCGGGCGAGCCGGGACAGGATAGGCGGCTCGCGCGTCAAACTCTATCGCCGCTTGCGCTGCCGGCGGATCGGTCTAACCTATGCCCGGAGGGGAGGACGCGGCATGGTTGAGCGGATCGCGCGCCTGCGGAATTTCATCGCCGATTTCACGCGCCTCATCGAGACCGCGCCGGCGGAACCGCGTGTGCTCGACCGGGGCGGCGCCTTGCTGGTGGATCTCGTTTCGACCGACGACTGGCTGCCCGACGAATGCGCCGTGCCCGACCGGGAGCGCTACCAGCAATACCTGCTGCATTGCGACCCGCTCGAGCGGTTTTCCGTCGTCAGCTTCGTCTGGGGCCCCGGCCAGTCGACGCCGATCCACGACCATTGTGTGTGGGGCCTGATCGGCATGCTGCGCGGCGCCGAGCTGTCCCATGACTGGGACCCGGCCGCCGTGCACCGCACGCGCACGACCCGCCTCGATCCGGGCATGGTCGCCGCCGTCTCGCCCGCCATCGGCGACGTGCACCAGGTCGAGAACGCCTATGGCGACCGCACCTCGATCAGCATCCATGTCTATGGCGCCAACATCGGCGCCGTCGCGCGCCATGTCTATCGTCCGGGCGGCGAGCGGGTGCCGTTCGTGTCGGGCTACAGCAATGCCGCCGTGCCCAACCTGTGGGACCGCTCGGCCGCCGTGCGCGCGGCGCTGCCGGCCCGCGCCTGAGGCTCGATGACACTGCCGATCTACCTCGACCATCACGCGACGACGCCGGTCGATCCGCGCGTGCTGGAGCGCATGCTGCCCTGGTTCACCCAGCAGTTCGGCAATCCGCATTCCGTCGACCATGCCTATGGCTGGGCGGCGGAGGAAGCGGTCGAAGCGGCGCGGCGCGAGGTTGCGGCGCTGATCGGCGCCGAGCCGCGCGAGATCATCTTCACCTCGGGTGCGACGGAGGCGAACAATCTGGCGCTGCGCGGCCTGGCGCCGGCATTGGCGGTGGCCGGGCGCCTGGAGATCATCGCGTCGCCGTTCGAGCATCCCTGCGTGATGGCATGCCTCGAGGCGCTCGCGGCCGACGGCTTCACCGTCCGCCTCCTCAAGGTCGGCGCGTCCGGGGTGGTCGACCCGGACGATGTCGCGCGGCTGCTCGGGGCCGCGACCGGCCTCGTCACCGTCATGGCGGCCAATCACGAGATCGGCACGGTGCAGCCGATCGACGAGATCGGCCGGCTGGCGCGAGCCGCCGGCGCGCTGTTCCATGTCGACGCCGCCCAGGCGGCCGGCAAGATTCCGCTCACGATGGCCGCGGTCGATCTCATGACGCTCTCGGCCCACAAGCTCTATGGACCGAAGGGCATCGGTGCGCTGGTCCTCAACCGCGCGGTCCGGCCGATGATGCGGCCGCTGATCCTCGGCGGCGGGCAGGAGCAGGGATTGCGGTCCGGCACGGTGCCGACGCCGCTCGCCGTCGGCTTCGGCGCCGCCGCAGCGTTGGCCCTGGCCGAGATGGGCGGCGAAGCGGCGCGGCTGGCCCGGCTTCGCGACCGCCTGCTCGACCGGCTGCGCGCCGCCGGGCTTCCGCTCCATCTGCATGGCGACCCGGCGCGGCGCTTGCCTGGGAACATCAACTTCCGCATCGGTCATCTCGATGCCGAAACGATTATTGCCCTCGTCCGCGACCGGGTGGCGCTGTCGACCGGGGCGGCCTGCGCCTCGGCCGAACGGGTCCCGTCGCCGGTGCTGCGCGCGATCGGCCTCGACGAGGAGGCGGCGCTCGCGGCCCTGCGCATCGGCCTCGGCCGCGGCACCGGCGAGGCCGATATCGATGCGGCGGCGGCGGCGCTCATCGAGGCCTGTCGGGAACTGGGCGGTTGAGGTAGCGTCTCGCCCATGGTCATCAAGCAACTGGTCTATCTGCTGGCGCTCGCCCGCGAGAAGCACTTCGGTCTGGCGGCCGAGCGCAGCCATATCAGCCAGCCGACCCTGTCGGCGGCGATCCGCCAGCTCGAAGAGGAACTGCAGGTTCCGATCGTCGAGCGCGGCAACCGCTTCATCGGCTTCACGCCCGAGGGCGAGCGCGTGTTGGACTATGCCCGCCGCATCGTCGCCGATTGCGATGCGCTTAGGCAGGACCTGTCGGAGCTGCGCCAGGGCCTGACCGGGCACTTGCGGATCGGCGTGGTGCCCTCGGCCTTGCCCATCGTCTCGCGGATCACCGGGCCGTTTGCGGTCAGCCATCCGCGCGTCTCGGTCTCGGTCCTGTCGCTGACCTCGATCGAGATCCAGAAGCAGCTCGACGAATTCGCGCTCGATGTCGGGCTGACCTACCTGGACAACGAGCCCCTGGCCCGGGTGCGGACGCTGCCGCTCTATCGCGAGCACTACATTTTGCTGACGCCCGAGGATGGGCCGTTCGCCGGACGCGACAGCGTCAGTTGGACCGAGGCGGCCGAGGTGCCGCTCTGCCTCTTGAGCCCGGACATGCAGAACCGGCGCATCGTCGACCGGATCTTCCGCTCGGTCGGCAAGACGCCGCATCCGACGCTCGAGACCAATTCGATCGTGACGCTGTGCCTGCATGTCAGCGCCGGGAAATTGTCGAGTGTCATGCCCCATACGCTCCTCGACATGCCGGGCTTGCCGGGCGGCACCATCGCCCTCAAGTTGATCGAGCCGGAAGTCTCCTATGTGATGGGGATCGTCATGCCCGACCGGCAGCCGGCCCAGCCGCTCGCCCGCGCGCTGTTCGCGATGGCGCCGGCGCTCGGGCAGGAGCTGGCCGTGCATTGGCCGCCCGCCATGACCAGCCGTAGCAACTTATAGAAGTGACCATGGAAACCACAGAAGCTGCCGACCATATCGCCGAGGCCGGCGACCATCACGCCCATGCCGAGCACGGACCGGTCAGCGACGCGACCTTCCGCAAGCGCGTCGGGCTGTTCATCAGCCTCTTGGCCGTGCTGCTCGCCATCACCGGCACCGGCGGCAGCAACGCCATGAAGGCGGCGATCAATGCCAATATCGAGCGGTCGGACTCCTGGAACTTCTATCAGGCGCGCAACATCCGCGAGACCTCGACCAAGCTGGCGCAGGACCAACTGGAACTGATGCAGGCGACCGACGCGGCGCTGCCCGACGCCGCCCGCCAGGCGATCGGCGCGCGCATCGACGCCTATAAGCAGGCGATCCAGCATTACGAGAGCGACCCGGCGTCCGACGGCAAGGCTGAACTGATGGCCAAGGCCGAGGCGGCCGAGGCGCGCCGCGACCTGGCCCAGGCGCGCGGCGAAAGCTTCGAATTCGCCGAGGCGCTGCTACAAATTGCCATCGTGCTCGCCTCGACCAGCATCCTGACCGCGTCGCGCCAACTGCTGCTGGTCTCGGCCCTGTTCGCCGCCTTTGGCGCCATCATGTCGGTGAACGGCTTCCTGCCGTTTTTCGAATGGCCCTTCGGCCACTGAGTCATCGCCTCCTCGGCGGTTGCTGCATCTGCACAGTGGGCTTTTCGCTATCGCAGAATAGATAAAATCGAATGGACCATTCTCCCAGGCGACGCAAATAGTTAGGGGTACTCGTTGTTTGCGGGGACCCTCGGGTCGCTTGGGAGGATCATGCATGGCGCAGTCAGCGCCCTTCGACCCGGATATCGCCCGGGACGTCATCGCCGGTCTGAAACATCTGCCGGGCGCCACATTACCGATCCTTCATGCGCTGCAAGACCGGTTCGGATATGTCGATGCGGCGGCGGTGCCGTTGATCGCCGACGCGCTCAACCTGTCGCGCGCCGAAATCCACGGCGTCATCAGCTTCTACCACGATTTCCGCGACGCGCCGGCGGGTGCCCATGTGATCAAGCTGTGCCGGGCCGAGGCCTGCCAGTCGATGGGCTGCCGCGATCTGCAACGGCATGCCGAAGCGCGGCTGGGTGTCGCCATGGGCGGGACGCGGGCCGATCGCCGGGCGACGCTCGAGCCGGTTTATTGCCTGGGCAATTGCGCGCTGTCACCGGCGGTGATGATCGACGGCGAGTTGCACGGCCGGGTCAATGCCGCGCGCTTCGATGAACTGATCGACGGGTTGCCGGCATTCCGGTCGGGGGTGAGGCGATGAGCGTCCGGGTCTTCGTGCCGATCGATGCCGCGGCGCTCTCGGTCGGGGCCGAACGGGTGGCCCAGGCCGTCGCCAGGGAAGCTGGCGCCCGCGGCATCGCGATCGAGCTGGTGCGCAACGGCTCGCGCGGACTGTTCTGGCTCGAGCCGCTGGTCGAGGTCGAGACACCGGCTGGCCGCATCGCCTACGGGCCGGTGGCGGCGGCCGACGTCGCCGGATTGTTCGACGCCGATTTCCTCGCGGGCGGCGCCCATTCGCTGGCGCTCGGGCCGACCGAGGAGATCGACTTCCTCAAGCGCCAGGAGCGCCTGACCTTCGCGCGCTGCGGTATCGTCGACCCGCTGTCGCTCGACGATTACCGTGCCCATGGCGGCTGGAAGGGGCTGGAGACGGCGCTCGGCCTCACCGGCGCCGAGATCGTCGAGCAGGTGACCCAGTCCGGCCTGCGCGGTCGCGGCGGTGCCGGCTTCCCGACCGGCATCAAGTGGCGCACCGTGCTGCAGGCGCCGGCCGACCAGAAATATGTCGTGTGCAATGCCGACGAGGGCGACAGCGGCACCTTCGCCGACCGCATGCTGATGGAGGGCGATCCCTACGCGCTGATCGAGGGTATGGCGATCGCCGGTGTCGCGGTCGGGGCCACGCAGGGCTTCGTCTATATCCGCTCCGAATATCCCCACGCGTTCAAGACCTTCTCGGCCGCGATCGAGCGGGCGACGGCCGCCGGCCTGATCGGTGCCGCGGTCATGGGGCGCGGGCCGGCGTTCCATCTCGAAGCCCGGCTCGGCGCCGGCGCCTATATCTGCGGCGAGGAGACCTCGCTGCTGGAAAGCCTCGAGGGCAAGCGCGGGCTGGTGCGCTTCAAGCCGCCGCTGCCGGCGATCGAGGGCCTGTTCGGCAAGCCGACCATCGTCAACAACCTGGTCTCGCTCGCGACCGTGCCCGTCATCTTCGAGAAGGGCTGGCAATATTACCGCGACTTCGGCATGGGCCGCTCGCGCGGCACCCTGCCGATCCAGCTCGCCGGCAACGTCAAGCGCGGCGGCCTGGTCGAGCGCGCCTTCGGCATCACCCTGCGCGAGCTGATCGAGGATTACGGCCAGGGCACGGCCAGCGGCCGGCCGTTCCGCGCGGTCCAGGTCGGCGGCCCCTTGGGCGCCTATTTCCCCGAAGCGCTGCTTAACACGCCGCTCGACTACGAGGCGTTCACGGCGGCCAAGGGCATGGTCGGCCACGGCGGCGTGGTGGTGTTCGACGACCGGGTCGACCTGGCCGAGCAGGCGCGCTTCGCCATGGAATTCTGCGCCGTGGAAAGCTGCGGCAAATGCACCCCTTGCCGCATCGGCTCGACCCGCGGCAAGGAAGTGATCGAGCGGATCATCGCCGGGCAGGATCGGGCGAAGAACCTGGTGCTGCTCGACGATCTCTGCACGCTCATGCTCGACGGCTCGCTCTGCGCGCTGGGCGGCCTCACGCCCTATCCGGTGCTGAGCGCGCTGCAGCATTTCCCCGATGATTTCGACCGCCCGGCCGCCGCACCTCCGGCGCGCGCCGCGGAATAGGAGTCCGCTTCCCATGTCCCTCGTCCACGAGACCGATTACGGTACGCCGCCCAGCCTCTCATCCGAGCTGGTCACGCTCGAGATCGACGGCATGAGCGTCACCGTGCCGGCCGGCACCACGGTCATGCGGGCCGCGGCCGAGCTCGGCACCAAGGTGCCAAAGCTGTGCGCGACCGACAGCCTGGAGCCGTTCGGCTCGTGCCGGCTGTGCCTGGTCGAGATCGAGGGCCGGCGCGGCACGCCCGCCTCCTGCACGACGCCGGTCGAGGCCGGCATGAAGGTCAAGACCCAGACCGACCGGCTCGCTAAGCTCAGGCGCGGGGTGATGGAGCTCTATATCTCCGACCATCCGCTCGACTGCCTAACCTGCGCCGCCAACGGCGATTGCGAGCTGCAGGACATGGCGGGGGTCGTCGGCTTGCGCGACGTCCGCTACGGCTACGAGGGCGAGAACCATCTCAAGGCCGAGAAGGACACGTCCAACCCCTATTTCACCTTCGACCCGGCGAAATGCATCGTCTGCTCGCGCTGCGTTCGCGCGTGCGAGGAGGTGCAGGGCACCTTCGCGCTCACCATCGACGGCCGCGGCTTTGCGTCGGCCGTATCGCCGGGCGGCACGGACTTCCTTGAGTCCGAATGCGTCTCGTGCGGCGCCTGCGTCCAGGCCTGTCCGACCGCGACGCTCATGGAGAATTCGGTCATCGAGGCGGGCCAGGCCGAGCACAGCGTGATCACGACCTGCGCCTACTGCGGCGTCGGTTGCGGCTTCAAGGCCGAGATGCGCGGCACCGAGGTGGTGCGCATGGTGCCCTGGAAGGACGGCGCCGCCAATCACGGTCATTCCTGCGTCAAGGGCCGCTTCGCCTGGGGCTACGCCACTCATAAGGAGCGGGTGCTGAAGCCGATGATCCGGGCCAAGATCACCGACCCCTGGCAGGAAGTGAGCTGGGAGGAGGCGATCGGACATGCCGCGTCCGAGTTCAAGCGCATCCAGGCGAAATACGGCCGCGATTCGATCGGCGGCATCACCTCCTCGCGCTGCACCAACGAAGAGACCTATCTGGTGCAGAAGCTGGTGCGCGCCGGCTTCGGCAACAATAACGTCGATACCTGCGCCCGCGTCTGCCATTCGCCGACCGGCTACGGCCTGAAGACCACGTTCGGCACCTCGGCTGGCACCCAGGATTTCGATTCGGTCATGCACGCCGATGTCATCCTGGTGATCGGTGCCAACCCGACCGACGCCCATCCGGTGTTCGCCTCGCGCATGAAGAAGCGGCTGCGCGAAGGCGCGCGGCTGATCGTGGCCGACCCGCGCCGCATCGACCTGGTGCGCACGCCCCATGTCGAGGCCGATTTCCACCTGCAGCTCAAGCCCGGCGCGAACGTGGCGCTGATCAATGCGTTCGCCCATGTCGTCGTGACCGAGGGTCTGGTCGCGGAGGATTTCGTCGCCGAACGCTGCGAGCCGACCGACACAGCGCGCTGGCGCGCCTTCATCGCCGATCCGCGGCATTCGCCCGAGGCGGTCGAGGCGGTTACCGGCGTGCCGGCGGCCGACGTGCGGGCCGCCGCCCGGCTCTATGCCACCGGCGGCAATGCCGCGATCTACTATGGCCTGGGCGTCACCGAGCATAGCCAGGGTTCGACCATGGTCATGGGCATGGCGAACCTGGCCATGGTGACTGGCAACATCGGGCGTGAGGGCGTCGGCGTGAACCCGCTGCGCGGCCAGAACAATGTCCAGGGCTCGTGCGACATGGGCTCGTTCCCGCACGAGTTCACCGGCTATCGCCATGTGTCGGACGATGCCGTGCGCGAGAGCTTCGAGGCGGTCTGGAACGTGGCGCTCCGCGGCGAGCCCGGCCTGCGCATCCCGAACATGCTCGACGCTGCGGTCGATGGCACGTTCAAGGGGCTCTACATCCAGGGCGAGGACATCGCCCAGTCCGACCCGGATATCACCCACGTGACGGCGGGCCTCGCCGCCATGGAATGCGTCGTCATCCAGGATATCTTCCTGAACGAGACGGCAAGCTTCGCCCATGTCTTCCTGCCGGGCTCGTCGTTCCTGGAAAAGGACGGCACCTTTACCAATGCCGAACGCCGCATCAGCATGGTCAGGAAGGCGATGCCGCCGATGGCCGGCTATGCCGACTGGGAAGCGACGATGCTGCTGTCGAACGCGCTCGGCTATCGGATGGACTACACGCATCCGTCCGAGATCATGGACGAGATCGCGCGGCTGACCCCGACCTTCGCGGGCGTGTCGTTCGAGAAGATCGAGCGCCTGGGCAGCGTGCAATGGCCGTGCAACGACCAGGCGCCGGAGGGCACGCCGACCATGCATATCGGCGGCTTCGTCCGCGGCAAGGGCAAGTTCGCGATCACCGAGTTCGTGCCGACGGAGGAGCGCAGCACGGCGCGTTATCCGCTGATCCTGACCACCGGCCGCATCCTGTCGCAATATAACGTCGGCGCGCAGACGCGGCGGACCGAGAACGTGGTCTGGCACGAGGAGGACCTGCTGGAGATCCACCCGTTCGACGCCGAGCATCGCGGCATCGTCGACGGTGACTGGGTGGCGCTCGCCAGCCGCTCCGGCGAGACCAGCCTACGCGCGAAAATTACGGACCGCGTTCAGGCGGGCGTTGTATATACCACGTTCCACAATCCGGAAACGGCGGCCAATGTCGTGACGACCGACTTCTCCGACTGGGCGACCAACTGCCCCGAGTACAAGGTCACCGCGGTGCAGGTCCGGCGGGTCAACCACCGTTCCGACTGGCAGGACCGCTACGCGGCCTTGCGCGAAGAGACGACGCGCATCGCCGACCCGGCCGCGGCGGCGGAATAGCGCGGAGATGACAGCACTCCCGCGTTCAGCCGCCCCGCCAAGTCCGCCGGCGCCGATCGAAAGCCCGGGCGTGGTCCATCGCCCGGCCTGGCGCCTTTCGGCCGATGCGACCGAAGCGTTCACGGCCCGGTTGATCGAGGAAGTGCCCGTAGCGCTCACCTACAACGGCGTCAGCCATGCCGTCATGCTGGCGAGCCCCGGCGACCTCGAGGATTTTGCGCTGGGCTTCTCTTTGAGCGAAGGCATCATCGAGACGCCGCAGGAACTGCTGGATCTGGAGGTCGCACCGGCGGGCGAGGGGGTCGAGGTACGGCTCACGATCACCGCGCGCCGGTTCGCGGCCCTGAAGGACCGGCGCCGCACCCTGGCCGGACGGAGCGGCTGCGGGCTGTGCGGGGTCGAGCGCCTGGCCGACGCGATGCGGCCGCTGCCCGAGCTCGCCGACCAGACCGCGCTGTCGCTCGCGTCGATCCGCCGCGCGCTCGACGGGCTGGCGCCGCTGCAGCGGCTCAACCGGCTGGCGGGCGCCGTGCATGCCGCGGCCTGGGCCGAGCCGGACGGCGCGATCCTGCATCTGGCCGAGGATGTCGGACGCCACAATGCCTTCGACAAGATGATCGGCGCCATGGCGCGCCGGCCCGGCGACCGGCCGCCGGGCTTCGCCGTGCTGACCAGCCGCCTGAGCTACGAGCTGGTGCAGAAGGCGGCGACCACGGGCATCTCGGCCCTGGTGGCGATCTCGGCGCCGACCGCGCTCGCGATCGAGGCCGCGATGCGCAGCGGCATCTGCGTCGTGGCGCTGGCCCGCGCCGATTCGGTCTCGGTCTACGCCCATCCGGAACGGATCATCGATCTCAACGAGGCCAGCGCATGCAGTCCGACCGCCTGATTCGCATGGCGAATCAGATCGCCACGTATTTTTCCGCCTATCCGCACGACGAGGCGGTGGCGGGCATCACCGATCATTTGGAGCATTTCTGGGAACCGCGCATGCTGGCCGCGATCAAGGACCATGTCGCCCATGGCGGTGCCGGTCTCAATGATCTGGTCCCCGAGGCGGTACGGCGCTTGCCCCCACCGCGCAGCAATCCACCAAAACCATAAGAACAACGGCAGGGTGGTCAACACCGACGCGAAATCCGACACGGGGTCGCGCACTTTTAGGGAGAGGTGACGGAAGATGAGTTCATTCTTGGATCGGGCGCATACGATCGCGCCGCCAGGCTACAACCGGTTCCTGGTGCCCCCGGCGGCGCTGGCGGTGCATCTGTCGATCGGCCAGGCCTACGCCTTTTCGACCTTCAACCTGCCGCTGACCCGGCTCATCGGCATCAGCAAGTCGGCGCCCGACGATTGGAGCCTGAAACAGATCGTCCTAATCTTCTCGATCGCCATCGTCTGCCTCGGCCTGTCCGCTGCCTTCTTCGGACGCTGGGTCGAGCAGGTCGGCCCGCGCAAGGCCATGTTCACCGCGGCCCTCTGCTTCTCCGGCGGCTTCTTCGTCTCCTCTCTCGGCATCTACCTGCACCAGCTTTGGCTGCTCTACCTCGGCTATGGCGTGCTCGGCGGCTGCGGGCTCGGCATCGGTTATATCTCGCCGGTCTCGACCCTGATCAAATGGTTCCCGGACCGGCCGGGCATGGCGACCGGCATGGCGATCATGGGCTTCGGCGGCGGCGCGCTGATTGCGGCGCCGCTGTCTACCTATCTGATGAAATATTACGAGACGCCGACGTCGAACGGCGTGCTCGATACCTTCCTTACGATGGGCGTGCTCTATTTCATCTTCATGATGCTGGGCGTCTATGCGGCACGCGTGCCGGCTGATGGCTGGCGGCCCGAAGGCTGGACCCCGCCGGTCGTTGCGCGCAAGCTCGTCACCACCGCCAATGTCCATGTCGACATCGCCTGGCGCACGCCGCAATTCGTCATGCTCTGGATCGTGCTCTGCATGAACGTGACCGCCGGCATCGCCGTCTTGAGCCAGGCCTCGCCGATGATCCAGGAGATGTTCGGCGTGACACCCGTTGCGGCCGGCGGCTTCGTCGGGCTGCTCAGCATCTTCAACATGTTCGGGCGCTTCTTCTGGGCGTCGATGTCGGACTATCTGGGCCGGCGCTTTACCTACATGATCTTCTTCCTACTCGGCATTGCGCTGTACTCCATGGTACCGACCACTGGCCACATGGGGTCGATCGTCCTGTTCATCGCCGCCTGCGCTGTTATCCTGTCGATGTACGGCGGCGGCTTCGCGACGATCCCTGCCTATCTGCGGGATGTCTTCGGGACGATGCATGTGGGTGCCATTCACGGCCGGCTCCTGACCGCCTGGTCGGCCGCCGGCGTGCTCGGACCCGTCCTGCTCACCTTCATCCGCGACGACCAGATCGCGGCGGGGGTGCCCAAGGCCGAAGCCTATTCGCTCACCATGTACATCATGTGCGGCCTGCTGTTTGTGGGCTTCCTCGCCAACCTCGGCATGCGGGCGGTTGCTGAACGGCATCATTTCCGCGAAACCGCTTCGGCACATTCCTGAGGAAGGGAGAGAACCATGGCCGTTCGTCTTGTCGTGCTCTGGGTCGCCGTCGGCATCCCGCTCCTGTGGGGGGTCGAGAAGACCCTGGAGAATGCGCTGAAGCTGTTCCAGTAGGCAGAGGCAGCCAGCAACGCGAAGGCCGGCCCCGCCCAAGGGCCGGCCTTCTGCTTTTCCGATCGGTCGCCAGCCGCAGCAGGGCCGTGCTTTTCGCCCACGTGCCGCGCACCGAAAGCGGGTACTATTCCTGCGTGCGGCGTCCACCATCTCCAGGTGCCGCCATGAGCCGCTCGCGCTCCAGGAGTATCTTGAGGTGGCCAGACTTCTGACCCTCGGCCAGTGCGCCGATAAGAACATCGATCTCGAAGTCCTTTGCACGGGCTGTCTGCGGCGGAAGATCGTGCCGGCAAAGCTGCTCGCCATGAAGTTCGGGGCGGATACCGTGCCGCCGAACCTCAACGGCAAGCTCAAGTGCGGTCTGTGCGCCTCGACGCGGTGCGAGGTGAGGGCGGTTCAGCCCTGACCGGAGCCGGCCAGGCTCTTCGCCATATGGATGACGTGCCGGCCGTCGGGCATGGTCTCGTGCCCGGTCTCCCGGTATCCCAGCCGCCGATAGAGCGCGCGGTTCCGCGCCATGAGCGCGTTGGTGTAGAGCCGGACTTCGCGCCGGTTGCGCCGGGCCGCCTCCGCCTCGGCGAAGTCGATCAGTGCCCGGCCGATGCCACGCCCGGCGAAGGTGGCGGACACGGCCACGCTCCAGATCAGCAGATGGTCGGCCGGGACCGAGAGGATCAGCGCACCGGCCGTGGTGCCGTCGTCGGTGCGGACCAGCCAGGCTTCGTGATCGCGGAGCAGGGTGGTGTAGTCGGCCCGATAAGGCAGCGGTTCCAGGCCCAGGACGGGGATCCAGGGCTCATAGGCGGCCCGCTGCAGTTGCGTGAGCAGCGGGATCTCGTTCGGCTGGACCGGATGCAAGGCGAGGCCGGGCCCGATGGTGACGATTTCCGGCAATGCTCGTCCCTTTCGCGGCGGTCGGTGGGGATCCCCTGAGCCTAACCGAAAATCGGAGGCGGGACACAGGCCCCGAGAACTGGAGGTGCGGTCCCGCAAGTCGTTGGTTTTTCGGCGGCTTTCGGGCCTCATGTGTGCTTCCCGTGCAACGCAACGGCCGGGCCGTCGTCGATTGCGAGGGGGGCAAGCAATAAAAGCGCGCCCAATTGTCTCAAAGCCGTGGTAAATATTTAAACGCGCGACGTGCAAGGTGCCGCCGCGTTGAAAGACGGCTGCCGAGGCCCCTGCCCGGGGTGACGCGGTCGGCGCGAAGTAGTAAACTTCGGCAGCGTCAGGAAGACTGCGCTTGCAGGAGATGGGCGCGGAGCAGGGCTCCCGCCACAATGGAGATGAGTAGGCGACATGAGCAAGGGCAGGGATTTCCGGCAGCCGCGGCGGCGCGGGTTCGATGATGATATGCCGCAGCCTTACGATACGCGCGGGCCGGCGACACGCCCGGCATCGCGCCCGTTCGGTGGTCCGTCATCGTTCGATCAGTCCCCCGCAGCGGGACCGGTGGTCGAAGCGACGGTAAAGTGGTTCAACCCTGAAAAGGGTTTTGGTTTTGCCGAGCTGGCCGACGGGTCGGGCGACGCATTCCTGCATATCGGCGCGCTGCAGGCGGCCGGTCACGAGGCCGTGGCACCGGCTTCGAAGCTGAAGGTCCAGGTTGGCCAGGGCGCCAAGGGCATGCAGATCACCCGTGTCGTCGAAGTCGACGAGAGCACGGCGCAGGCCCAGCCCCCCCGCGCGCCGCGTCCCGGCGGGTTCGGCGGCGGCATGGGCGGCGGTCGTCCGCCGCGCTTCCAGCCGGATGCCTCTTCGGCCGTGACGCTTGACGGCAGCGTCAAGTGGTTCAACCCGGAAAAGGGTTTCGGCTTCGTCGCGACCCAGGATGGCGGCAAGGACGTGTTCGTCCATATCTCCATCCTGTCCCAGGCGGGCATCTCGCACCTCGTCGAAGGCCAGGCGGTCTCGATGAAGGTCGTCGATACCCCGAAGGGCCGCGAGGCACTGTCGATCTCGCTCGGCGACTAATTCGGCGTCAGCCGAAGCGGAAGCCGGACGATCGGGTTCTAGATCAGGATGATATCAAGCCGGGTCGGCTTGATATCTGAATCCTGATCTAATCCATATGGATAGAGCCCCGAGAGGACTATGAGAGGCCGCATGCCGCCTACCCGGTGGCATGCGGCTTTTTTCGTTGCGCGCGCCCCGCCAGCGCGAGCATTGGTTACGACCAAGCGTTAAGGGACGTTCAACGTCGAACCTGCTAGGGTTGCAGCCATGCGCGCGCGGGGCCCAAATGCGAGGTGGGAGGGACACCGGGTCGGGGCTGTGGTCCCGGCATCCGTCCTGCTGTGCGCGGCCCTGCTCTGCGCCCTCCTTCTCGCCTTCGATCTCGCCCTCGTCCTCCGGGCCCGGAACGTCCAGCGCGGCGAAGGGGTCACGAGCGGCCATAACCTGGCGCTGGCGCTGGCGCAGCACGCCGAGCGCACGCTGCAGGCGGCGGATCTGGTGCTGACGAACCTCTCGCAACGGATCGTGGACGAGGGTGGCGAGCCTGGCTTCCGCGATCGTCTGCACACCCTCCTCGTGACCCGCGCCCAACGCACGCCGCAGGTTCGCGAGCTGGTGCTGATGGATCAGAACGGGCATTGGCGGGAGAGCTCTCTGCCGGAAATCCGCACAGATATCGACAATTCGGATCGCGACTATTTCATCCATCTGCGCGACACCCCGAACGCCGGGACCTTCATATCGGCCCCGATCTTCAGCCGCTCCTCCGGCAGGTTGACCATCATCATGGCCCGCCGGCTCTCCGGTGCCGATGGCAGTTTCCAGGGGGTGCTGGCCGCCGCCCTCGATGGCGACCAATTCCAGCAGTTCTACAAGAATTTCGATGTCGGCACCGAAGGCACGATCTCGCTGATCCGGCTCGACGGCGTGGCGCTGATCCGGCAGCCGTTCCGATCCGAGCTGGTCGGGCGGACCGACGCCGGCGCAACCGTGTTCTCGCAGGAACTGCCGAAGGGGCCGGCCGGCGAATATATGAACGAGGGCCGATACGACGGGATTACGCGCTTCAAGGCCTATCGCCGGCTTGAGGCCTATCCGCTGGTCGTCGTCGTCGGCCTGTCGGAGCGTGAGTGGATGGCGGCCTGGCGCCAGGACACGATCGAGCAGACCGCCGTCGTGCTCGCTGTCGATGCCGCAATCCTGTTGTTCGCCTGGTTCCTCTATCGCCAGATGCAGCGGCGGGCCGCGGCCGAGGCGCGCTTCGCCGACTGGGCCGAGGCCTCGACCGACTGGTTCTGGGAATGCGATGCCGATCATCGCATCACCTATATGTCGGAGGGGTTCCGGCGGACGGGCGACGACCCGGAAGCCGCGATCGGCCGCGACCGGCGCGCCTATGTCAGGCTCAACCCGGAACTGGAGCCGGGGGGCACCCAGCGTCATCTGGATACGATCGCCGCCCATCGCCCGTTTCGCGATTTCGTCTACCAGCTGACCGTGCCCGACGGACGGGAAGTCTTCATCTGTGTCAGTGGCAAGCCCCATCACGATCGCAAGGGGCGGTTCCTCGGATATCGCGGCACCGGTCGCGACGTGACCGAGGCCATCACGGCGTCTCGTGCCCGGACGCGCGAGGCCGAGGTGTTGGCAACCACGCTCATGACGATCCCGGACGGGCTCGAAGTGCTCGATCGGGATACCCAGCTGCTCAATGCCAACGATCGCTTCTTCGAGATCCTGGGCCTCGATCGTGACGACGTGCTGTCAGCGGCCGATCCGGGCGCGCGCATCCGTCAGATCATGGCCCGGCGCGGCGATCTCGGCCCGGGCGATCCGGAGCGGATCGCCCAACAGCACATCCGGCAGATCCGGGTGGTGGCGCCGGTCGTCTATGAAATGCAGCTCAAGAACGGCAACTGGATCGAGGTTCGCCGCAATCCGATGAAGAACGGGCTCGGCTATGTCGTGCTGGTGCGCGACATCACCGAGCGGCGATCCCGCGAGATCGAGCTGGAGCGCCGGCGCCTCCAGACCGAGCGCCAGGCGGTGGAGCTGGCCGCCGCGGCCGTCGATCTCAGTGCCGCGCGCGAGGCGGCCGAGGCGGCGAACCTGGCCAAGAGCGAGTTCCTCGCCAACATGAGCCACGAGATCCGCACGCCGATGAACGGCGTGATCGGCATGAACAACCTCCTGCTCTCGACGGCCCTGACCGCCGAGCAGCGGCGGTTCGCCGACGCGGTCCGCGTCTCGGCCGAGGCGCTGCTGACGGTGATCAACGACATTCTCGACCTGTCGAAACTCGAAGCCGGCAAGCTCGAACTCGAAGCGATCGATTTCGAGCTGGAAACGCTGGTCGAGGACGTGGTCGAGCTGATGGCGCCGCGGGCCCATGCCAAGCAGGTCGAGCTGGTCATGCTGGTCGAGGAAAACGCTGGCGGCGCCTTCCAGGGTGATCCGACGCGGCTGCGCCAGATCCTGCTCAATCTTCTGTCCAACGCGGTCAAGTTCACCGCCGCCGGTTTCGTCTCGGTCGAGGTGCGCACTGCCGGTGCGCCCAATCGGATCCGGGTCGAGGTGGCGGACACGGGCATCGGGCTCGACGACCAGACCAAGGCCCGGCTGTTCGAGAAATTTGCCCAGGCCGACGGGACGATCACCCGACGCTTCGGTGGCACCGGTCTCGGGCTCAGCATCTCCAAGCAGTTGGTCGAACTGATGGGCGGCGCCATCGGCGTCAAGGACCATCCGGGCGGCGGGGCGCTGTTCTGGTTCGAGCTGCCGCTGGCGGCGGCGAGGGGGCCGGTCAAGACGCGGACGTCATCGCCGGCTGCGGATATCGCCGGCCGGCGCCTGCTGATCGTCGATGATCTCGAGATCAACCGGCTGATCCTGGCGCGGCAACTGGCCGGGTGCGGCGCCGATGTGGTCGAGGTCGCCGACGGGCCTGCGGCTCTGGCGGCGTTGGCGGAGGCCGAGGCGGACGGCAGGCGCTTCGAGCTCGTGCTGGTCGACGAGCTGATGCCGGGCATGGACGGCGCGGAGCTCGCCAGCCGGATCAGGCGCGACACGGCGCTGGTGCAGCCTGGGCTCGTGCTGATTTCCTCGGTCGGCACGCCGCTCAAGGCCGACCGGGCCATGGCGGCCGGCTTCGAGGCGTTCCTGACCAAGCCGGTGCGCCATCAGATGCTGATCGACACGATCGGCGGGCTGCTGGGCGCCCGCCCGGCCGCGGCGGACGCCGTCGTCGGCGACCCGGCGATGCCGGCAAGACGGGCAGCGGGCCCCTACGTGCTGATCGCGGAGGATAACGCGATCAATCAGGAGATCGCGGCGACCATCCTGACCGATGCCGGCTACCGGGTGGACCTGGCGAGCGACGGGCGCGAAGCGATCGAGGCGGTTGGCCGGCGGACTTACGATCTGGTGCTGATGGACGTGCAGATGCCGGCCGTGGATGGACTGCAGGCCGCCCGTGAGATCCGCAAGATGCCGGGGGACGCCGGCAGGACGCCGATCGTGGCCCTGACGGCGAACGCCATGCTGGGCGACCGCGAGGCCTGTCTCGCCGCCGGGATGAACGACTATGTCTCGAAGCCGTTCGAGCGTGTGGCGCTGCTGGCGACCCTCGCGCGCTGGATCCCGGGCCGGGCATCGCCGGCGCAGGAAGCGGTTGGGGGCCCGGATGGCGGCTGGCTCGATACCGACCATCTCGATCGGCTGGCGGCCATGATGCCCGTCGCGCGGTTTGCCGTCATCGTCGACAGCTATCTGGCCTCGGTAGCACCCCAGCTCGCCGCCTTCGCCTCCTCGGCTGCCGCCGGCGATTTCCCGGCCCTGGTACGGGCGTCCCACGTGTTGAAGGGGACATCCGGCAATCTCGGCGCGCGCGAACTGCAGCGGCTCGCGGGCGAACTGGAACTCGCCGCCGGGGCGGCGGATGCCACAGCGGTCTCGCGCCTGCTGCAGGCGTTCGAGGCGGCGGCCGGCCCCAGCGCCGACGCCCTCGGTGCCTATCTGGCCGCCCGCTCGACCGGGCAGAAGGCCAAGCGCGGGGCGGGCGCATGAGTGCGCCATCGACCGACCGCCGCAGCAAGATCGTCATGGCCGTCGACGATCAGGCCGAAACGCTGTTGCTGATCCAGGGCATCGTCGAGGCGGCCGGCTTCAGCTTCGTCGGCGCCCGGCGCGGCCGCGAGGCCATCTCGCTCACCGACCGCATGATGCCGCGGCTAATCCTGCTCGATATCCAGATGCCGTACGTGAACGGGTTCGATACCTGCCGGCAACTGCGCGCGAACCCGTCGCTCCGGACGGTGCCGATCGCGTTCCTGACCGCCCGCAAGACCGCCGAGGACGTGACCGCCGGTCTCAAGGCCGGAGGCAATGATTTCATCGTCAAGCCGTTCGACCCGGGCAAGCTGATCGAGCGGATCGAATATTGGCTCTCGCGGCGGGTGAGCGCTGGTCCCAGCGTCTGCTAACGATATGGTTTAGGTCAGGGCGCTCTCGAGCATCTGCAACGCCGCCGCCGCGAAGGCGCGCATGTTGGCGGCCCGGTCCGGCGATCCGGTCTCGAGCGTGCGCGTCTGGGTGATCGGCCCATCGATCGCGAGGCACGCATGGCCGGCGGCATCCCCGTAGCGATTGCCCGCAGGACCGGTCGCGCCGGTCTCGGCCAGCCCCCAGCTTGCTGAAAACTTCGTGCGGACCGTGCGCGCCAGCAGGGCGGCATAGGGTTCCGACGCCGGTCGCATGCCGACGAGGTCCTCCGGCGTGATGCCGAGCAGCGCTTGGCGCGCGACACCGGTATAGACCACGGCGCCACCGAGGAAATAGGCCGAAGCCCCGGGCACGGCCAGCAGCGCCGCCGAGATCAACCCGCCGGCCGAGGATTCGGAGATGGCGATGGTCTCGCCCCGTGCGATCAGCCGCTCGGCGACGCGCGCCGCAAGCCCGTCCAGTTCCACGTCGATGCTCCTTCCGCGGCCGGCATGATGGCGCGGCGGTGCGGGCCGGGCAAGGGACTGTCAGTGCTTACGCACCGATCCGACGTGCCCGGAACTCGGCTTGGGTCTGCCAGGTTGCCTCGCTGTCGAGGGAGCGTTCGCCCAGCCAGCGGAACGAGTTGGGCGTGATCTCGCTGAAGCTCCAGCGCACGGGCACGCCGGCGTCGGTCGTGCCGAGCTGCACGATGTCCGGCCCCCGGGCGCGGCCGATCTGGCGGGAATAGAATTGCCGGACCGGATCGCTCCACAGGATGTGCCAGGCGTCGAGGCCGGGGTCGTAGACGCGCAGGGTCGTGCCGTAGAACACGCCGGGCAGGATCCAGACATCCTGGATCGCCCGGCCTTCGAGCACCCAGGCGAAGCGGATCCGGCCGTGGCCGGTGGCCTGCTGGCCGTCGTCGGCGGTCAGCACGGCATCCATTTCCCAGGCGCCGATGAGCCAGCCGTAGAGGCCCATCTTGTCGGCGCGGTCGGGGGCGGGGCCATTGGCGAGCAGCAGGTCGGCGAGTGGAAACGAGGCGGCACTCATGGTTGGGTCCTCCGGCAGGGGAACCCTTTCCTAGGCCGCCGGAGCTCACCGCCGCTTGGGAAAAATTGCTATGATAGCGCCATGACCACGATCGCCCGTCCGCTGGCATCGGGGCCCGGCTGGAGCGTGCGCGACATCGTCTGCACCGCTGGACCCGGCGACCGTCCGTTCGAGGAACGGCACGGCGCCGTCTGCATCGCCGCGGTGACGCGCGGGACGTTCCAATACCGCACGAGCCAAGGCCGGGCGACTTTGGCCCCGGGTGCCTTGGTGCTCGGCAATGCCGGCGCCTGCTTCGAATGCGGGCACGAGCACGGCATCGGCGACCGGTGCGTCGCCTTCCATTTCGAGCCGGAATATTTCGAGCATTTCCTGGCCGCCGTACCGGGCGCGCACCGGAGTTGGTTCAGGGAGCCCCGGCTGCCGCCGTCGCCCGCGACGATCCCGCTGGTCGTGGCAGCCGAGGCGGCCGGCGGTGATCCCGCGGCGCTGGAGGAACTGGCGCTCCGGCTGGCCGGTGCGGTCGCGGGCACCCTGGCCGGCGTCCGGCGGTCGTCACGTGCACCCAGCCGCCGCGACGAACGGCGCGTGAGCGAGGCGCTACGCCACCTGGAGGCGCAGGCCGAGGCGCCGGCGAGCCTGGACGCCCTCGCGCGCGACGCGGCGATGAGCCCCTATCATTTCCTCAGGACCTTCCGGGCGGTCGCCGGCGTGACGCCGTACCAGTTTGTGCTGGGCGAACGGCTCCGCCGCGCCGCCCTACGCCTGCGTCACTCGGACGAACCGGTGACCGCCATCGCCTACGACGCGGGCTTCGGCGATCTCTCGACCTTCAACCGCCGCTTCCGAAAGGTGTTGGGCGCGAGCCCGACGACGTATCGGCGGATTCGATACTGATCCCTGTAGCCGGCCGGCCTACTCCACCACCCCAAACACCTCGCCGAATGCCGCCCGCATCGCCGCGTCCACTTCCGGCATCGAGACCAGGATACCCTGGGCCGCGAGCGAGGTGACGCCGTGCTGGCGGATGCCGCAGGGGACGATGCCGTCGAAATTCTTCAGGTCCGGCTCGACGTTGAGCGACACGCCGTGGAAGGTCACCCAATGGCGCACGCGCACGCCGATGGCCGCGATCTTGTTCTCGCTGCCGTCGCGCTCGGCGACCCAGATGCCGACGCGGCCGTCGCGCCGCTCGCCCTTGACCTGAAAGCGGGCGAGGGTGCGGATCAGCCACTCCTCGAGGTCATGGACATAACGCCGGATGTCGCCGCCGTGGCGCTTCAGATCGAGCATGACATAGCCGACGCGCTGGCCCGGCCCGTGATAGGTGAACTGGCCGCCGCGGCCGGTGCGATAGACCGGCAATCCTGCGGCATCGAGCAGATCCTCGTCGCGCGCGCTGGTGCCGGCGGTGTAGAGGGGCGGGTGCTCCAGCAGCCAGACCTGCTCGGGAGCCGAGCCGTCGCGGATCGCCGCGACGCGCGTCTCCATCTCCCGGCTCGCGGTTTCATAATCGACCAGGCCGTCGCTGATCCGCCATTCCATGCTCATTCCAGAAAACCGCCCGTCCGTCCGAACCTTGTCAATCCGCCTCGTGCGCTCTGGCCCCGCAGGGCAGATCTGTCACGATGCTCGAAACCATCGCTTGATATGGTAATCCCGATTTGCTATCCACCCCGAACCTCAACGGACCGCCCATGCTTCGGGCGGATATGAATACGACGTGCGGTCGTGGCGGAATTGGTAGACGCGCAGCGTTGAGGTCGCTGTGGGGGAAACCCTGTGGAAGTTCGAGTCTTCTCGACCGCACCATCTCTTTTCGAGAAAATCTGATCTGATACGCGTGACGTGCCCCTTGTGCACGGGCACGCGCATCGGCTTACCTGTCCCCGCAGCGGAGCCCGCTCCGCCATAAGATTCTGGGGGAAGAAAGCCGATGGCCGAAGATCTGCGCGAAGCCGCACTGGACTATCACCGCTATCCGACGCCGGGGAAGATCGGGGTCCATGCGACCAAGCCGCTCTCGACCCAGCGCGATCTGGCGCTGGCCTATTCGCCCGGCGTCGCTGAAGCCTGCATGCTGATCGTCCAGGATCCGGCCGAAGTCGCCAACATGACGTCGCGCGGCAACCTGGTCGGCGTCATCTCCAACGGCACGGCCGTGCTCGGCCTCGGCAACATCGGGCCGCTCGCCTCCAAGCCGGTAATGGAAGGCAAGGGCGTGCTGTTCAAGAAGTTCGCCGGCATCGACGTGTTCGACATCGAGGTCGATGCGCTGGATCCGGACCGCTTCGTCGACGTGGTCGCGGCGCTGGAACCGACGTTCGGCGGCATCAACCTGGAAGACATCAAGGCGCCCGAGTGCTTCGAGATCGAGGCCAAGCTGCGCGCGCGCATGAAGATCCCGGTGTTCCACGACGACCAGCATGGCACGGCCATCATCGTCGCCGCCGCGATCCGCAACGCGCTGCGGCTCCGCGGCAAGAAGCTCGAGGACATCAAGCTGGTGGCGTCCGGTGCGGGTGCCGCGGCGCTCGCCTGCCTCGACCTGCTGGTCGACATGGGGCTCAAGGTCGAGAACGTCTGGGTCACGGACCGTTACGGCGTGGTCTGGGTCGGCCGCAAGGAGGAGATGGATCCTCGCAAGGACCGCTACGCCAAGGAGACCAACGCGCGCACACTCGCCGACGTGATCGGCGGCGCCGACGTGTTCCTGGGCCTGTCGGCGCCGAAGGTGCTGAAGCCCGAACTTCTGGCCCAGATGGCGGACGGCCCGATCATCATGGCGCTTGCCAATCCGACGCCGGAAATCTCGCCCGAGGAGGCGCGCGCGGTCCGGCCGGACGCGATCATCTGCACCGGCCGGTCGGACTATCCGAACCAGGTCAACAACGTCCTCTGCTTTCCCTACATCTTCCGCGGCGCGCTCGACGTCGGCGCCACGACGATCAACGAGGCGATGAAGATCGCCTGCGTCGAGGCGCTGGCCGACCTCGCCATGGCCGAGGCGTCGGACGTGGTCGCGGCTGCCTATGGCGACCAGGACCTGACCTTCGGGCCCGAATATCTCATCCCCAAGCCGTTCGACCCGCGCCTCATCACCACGCTTGCCCCGGCCGTGGCCAAGGCGGCGATGGACAGCGGCGTCGCGACGCGGCCGATCACCGATTTCGACGCCTATCGCGAGCGCCTGTCGCAATTCGTCTTCCGCTCCGGCCTGGTCATGAAGCCGGTGTTCGAGCGCGCGAAGGAGGATCCGCGCCGGCTGGTCTATGCCGAAGGCGAGGACGAGCGCGTGCTGCGCGCGGTGCAGACCGTGCTCGACGAGGGCATCGCCAAGCCGATCGTCATCGGTCGGCGCGAAGTGGTCGAGAAGCGTCTGGAACGGCTCGGCCTGCACATCCGGATCGACAAGGATTTCGAGCTGTGCGATCCCGAGGACGATCCGCGCTTCCACAGCTACTGGACGCAATATCACGGGCTGATGGAGCGCAAGGGCGTGTCGCCCGACTTCGCGCGCCATGTGGTTCGTACCCGCAACACGGTGATCGCATCGCTGATGGTCGAGCGCGGCGAGGCCGATGCGCTGATCTGCGGCGCGGTCGGGGACTTTCACCGCCATCTGCACCATGTGGTCGATGTGGTCGGGCTGCAGCCGGGCGTCGAGCGGCCGTTCGCGCTCTCGGTCCTGATCCTGCCGACGGGCACGTTCTTCCTGGCCGACACGTTCGTCGCCCATGATCCCTGCGCCGAGGATCTGGCCTGGATCACGGTGCATGCCGCGGCGACGGTGAAGCATTTCGGCTTCGACCCCAAGGTGGCGCTGCTCTCCCACGCCAGCTTCGGCAGCTCGAACGCGCCCTCGGCGGTGAAGATGCGCAAGGCGCTCGAACTGATCCGCGAACGCGCACCCGACCTCGAGGTCGAGGGCGAGATGCGGGCGGATCTGGCTTTCTCGGTCGAACACCGCAACCGCATCTTCCCGAACTCGCGCCTGTCGGGCCAGGCCAACCTGCTGATCCTGCCGACGCTCGATGCCGCCAACATCGCCTTCAACCTGCTGAAGGCGCTGGGCGACGGCCTCGCGATCGGCCCGGCGCTGCTGGGCGTGCGCAAGCCGGCCCATATCGTGACGCCGTCGACGACGGTACGCGGCCTCGTCAACATGAGCGCCATCGCGGTCTACGATGCTCAGGTGACGAGCGCGCTCGCCGAGGAAACGCAGGCGGCGCAGGCGGCAAGCTGACCGGTTCATACCGTCCAGCCACCCTCACCCCAACCCTCTCCCGCGTGTGCGGGAGAGGGAGGGACCCGCGTCAGCGGGAGGGTGAGGGGCGCTCGGCCGTTACGTTCCCCGCGGGGATCAATCAGACCCTCTGCCGGGCCAGCATCGGGAAGCCGCGCTGGTGCCAGGTCGGGTAGGACGGCGTCGCCTCGCTCGCCGCGTCGAGCTTTGCCACCTGTTCCGCCGTCAGGTTCCAGCCGACGGCACCGATGTTCTGGACCAGTTGCTCCTCGTTGCGCGCGCCGATGATGATGGTCGAGACGGTCGGCCGCTGCAGCAGCCAGTTGAGCGCCACCTGCGGGATCGACTTGCCGACCTCTTCGGCGACCTCGTCCAGCGCGTCGACGATCGCGAACAGCCGCTCCTCCGGATAGGCGGGGCCGGTGCCGGCGATGTCATGGGCGCGGCTGCCGGGCTGCGCCGGCTGGCCGCGGCGGATCTTGCCGGTCAGCTTGCCCCAGCCGAGCGGGCTCCACACCACGGCGCCGACGCCCTGGTCGAGGCCCAGTTGCATCAGTTCCCACTCGTAGTCGCGGTTGAGCAGCGAGTAATAGGCCTGGTGTGCCACATAGCGCGGAAAGCCGTGGCGGTCCGAGGCGGCCAGCGACTTCATCAGGTGCCAGCCGGCGAAGTTCGAGCAGCCGATGTAGCCGACCTTGCCGGCGCGCACGAGCTGGTCGAGCGTCGCGAGCGTCTCCTCGACCGGCGTATTGTTGTCCTGGCCGTGCAGCTGCAACAGATCGATATGGTCGGTGCCGAGCCGCTTCAGCGCATTGTCGACCGCCTGGACCAGATGGATGCGTGACGAGCCGTAGTCGTTCGGGCCGTCGCCCGACGGGAAGGTCGCCTTGGTCGAGATCAGCAGCCGGTCGCGCTTGCCCTTGATCGCTGCACCCAGGATCTCCTCGGCGGCCCCTTGGGAATAGACGTCGGCGCTGTCGAACAGGCTGACGCCATGGTCGAGGCAGATGTCGATCAGCCGAGAGGCGCCGACCGCGTCGGTCGAGCCCCAGGCCCTGAAGAAGTCATTCGAGCCGCCGAAGGTCGCCGTGCCGAAGGCGAGGGCGGGCACACGAAGGCCCGAGGCGCCGAGATGGCGATATTCCATGGTCTTAAATTCTCCGGTCAGTGAATTTCGTATGAGTAAATGAGCGGTCGGCCGGCTTTCTCAAGCCCTCGGCAGCGCCGCTCCGATCCAGTCGAGCACCGACTCGCGGCCGGGAGCCCAGCCGAGGAGCGCGCGGGCGCGCCGGCCGCGTACCCGGCTGTTCGATCCGAGCGAGAACACCGCGGTCTGCCGCCCCAGCTTGGCGACCGCTTCCTCGGCCGGCCAGGCCTGCGGCGGGCCGAGGTCGAGCCGGTCGGCGATCGCGCCGACCATGGCGCGGAACGAGGCTTCGCCTTGCTCGACGAAGCAGAAGGTGCCGGCGGGCGCCTTGTCGAGCGCCAGCCGATAGAGCTCGGCCACGTCGGCGATATGGACGGTCGACCAGATATTGAGCCCGCGGCCGATATGGCGAGCGACGCCGGTTTCGCGCGCCAGCGCCGCCAGCCGCGGCAATTGCGCGCTCTCGGGCTCGGCGCCGAGGCCGGTGCCATAGATCAGGCTGTTGCACAGCACGACCGAGCGGACGCCGGGCGCGGCCAGGACGGACCGGTCGAGCGCCACGCGGGCCGCCTTGTCCGGCGCCGGGGTGAAGGGCGTGTCCTCGTCGAAGATGCGATCCGACGGCTCGCCCATCGCCTCGTCGGCGACGATGCTGCTGCCGCTGGTGTGAATGAGCGCCTTGCCGGATCCGGCAAGGGCCGCGACCAGGGTTTCGACCGCCTGCCGGTCGTCGCTGCTGGCGGCATTGATGACGGCGTCAGCCGCCTGGGCCTCGCGCGTCAGCAGGGCGGCATCGTCGAGCGTGCCCAGCACCGGCTCGATGCCGGTCCGGCGCACGGCGTCGAGCTTGGCCGGATCGCGCACCAGGCCGCGCACCACATGGCCGGCGCCGGCGAGCCGTGCTGCGACCGAGCCGCCGATGAACCCGCTGGCCCCCGTTACGAACAGCTTCATGGCTCCCGTTTCCTTCCCTCGATGGCTGAGCGGAGATAGGTGGCGACGGCGGTGCGCCATTGCCAGCCAAAGTCGTGCGCCGACACGCTTGGCGTGTTTCCCGCTTCGGCCTAGGGTCGATCCTGGGGCCATTGAATGTCGCGCGGCATTACTCCGACGATTGACGATTCAAAACTCCGATGATACGACGTGAACCAACCAATAATCAGGCCCCACCGCAATGGGCGGTCGAGGGTCCGGGAAAGGGGGGCGGCATGCTGTCGAGCGATGTCGGCAAGAAGACTCGAGGAATGAAGGCGATGACCGCGCAGCGGCCGCCCGTGGCCGGCCTGCCCGGCGCCATCGTCGAGACCTTGGGCAAGAAGATCCTCAACGGCGAACTGATGCCCGGCGATACGCTGCCGGCCGAAACCGTTTATCTCAGCCAACTGGGCGTCAGCCGCACGACGCTGCGCGAAGCGATCAAGGTGCTGGCCGCCAAGGGGCTGGTCCTCGCCAAGCCGAAGACCGGCACGGTGGTGCGTGCGCGCGAGCATTGGAACCTGCTCGATCCGGCGGTGCTGACCTGGCAGGCGGCATCCGACGGGTTCGCCGATACCCTGACCGAACTGTTCGAGATCCGCCGGCTGGTCGAGCCCGAAGGGGCGGCGCTCGCCGCCCGTCGCCATGACCCGGCTGCGGCGAAGGCCATGCGGGCGGCGTTCGCGGCGCTCGCGCCCCAAGCCGACGCCGGCGCCGACGCGCTCGACGTCGACATCGATTTTCATCTGACGATCCTCAAGGCGGCGGGCAATCGCTATCTGAGCTCGCTCGGCGCGGTCATCGACACCGTCATCCGCTCGACGGCGCGCCTGGCGCTCGGCCGCCCGGGAGGGCTCGGCCATTCCATGGGGCTGCACCAGGCGGTGCTCGATGCGGTGCTGGCGCGCGACGAGGCCGGTGCGCGCGCCGCCATGCATCGGCTGCTGGCCGATGCCGAGGAAGATGCCCAGCAGGTGCTGGAACGCGGCCGCTGAAGGCCGGATCCGACCGGCCATCCAAGAGCCGGCGGGTCGATCAACCGACGACAAACATGGGGAAACGGCGAGACATGTCAGAAGATGCGCGAACGAAGGAGACCGTCGGGAAGGTGACCCGACATCTGATGCCGATTCTCGGCATCATGTATCTGATCGCCTATATCGACCGCCAGAACGTCAGCTTCGCGAAGCTGCAGATGGTGGGCGACCTCGGCCTCAGCGAGACCGTCTACGGCCTGGGCGCGTCGCTGTTCTTCATCGGCTATTTCTTCTTTGAGGTGCCGAGCAACGTCATCCTCAGCAAAGTCGGCGCGCGGCTCTGGTTCGCGCGCATCATGGTGTCCTGGGGCTGCGTCACGCTGGCGCTCGCCTTCACCCAGAACGCGACGATGTTCTACATCCTGCGCTTCCTGCTGGGCGCCTGCGAAGCGGGCTTCTTTCCGGGCGTGCTCTATATCCTGACGATCTGGGTGCCGTGGGAATATCGCGGCCGGCTGGTCGGCCTGTTCATGGGCTGGAGTGCCATCGCCAACGCCATCGGCGCCCCGATCGGCGGCATGCTGCTCGATGCGGACGGCACGCTCGGCCTGCGCGGCTGGCAATGGGTGTTCCTGTTTACCGCCGCCCCGGCGATCCTGATGGGCATCCTGACCCTGTTCATCCTGCCCGACGGGCCGGACGCGGCCAAGTTCCTGACGCCGGACGACAAGGCGCGGATCAAGGCCGTGCTGCGGAGCGAAGACAGCAAGTCGACGAAGGTCGCCCACGGCAGCCTGCTGCTGGCGTTGCTCGACTACCGGGTCCTGCTGATCGCACTCTCCTATGTCGCCTTTCCGCTCGGCGCCTATGGGCTCAGCTACTGGCTGCCGACCGTGGTCAAGGGCTTCGGCGTCACCAATACGGTGAACGGCTTCCTCAACGTCATTCCGTGGATCTGTGTCGCCTGGGCGCTGTGGTGGGTCCCGCGTCATTCGGCCAAGGTCAACGAGCAGAGCTGGCACATCGCCGGTCCGGCCTTCGTCGGCGCGATCTTCCTGCTGGCGAGCGTCTTCGTCTCGAACCACGCGGTGCAGTTCGCGCTGCTGTGCGTTGCCGCTGCCGGTATCTTCTCGGCGCAGCCCGTGTTCTGGTCGCTGCCGTCGACCTTCCTCAAGGGCGCCTCGGCGGCGGCCGGCTTCGCGGTGGTCAACTCGGTCGGCAATCTCGGCGGCTTCGTCGCCCAGACCGTCGTGCCCTGGATCAAGGACCAGACCCACAGCGATATCGCCCCGATGCTGTTCCTGGCCGGGTGCCTGGCGATCGGCGGCGTGATGGTGTTTGTGGTCAAGGCCATCCTCAGCCAGAACCTGCAAGCGGTGGCGCAGGCAGCGGAGTAGGCGGCCGACCAGCCGGTTGCTCGGTAGCTCACGGCAATGTGATGGGTGGGGCGGGAAGGAATTTCCCGCCCCACTTGTCTTTTGACCGTGGCGTCCGCGCCAAACCTGTCCCATATCTGAGGTGGCTTCGGACCGAGGCTCGATCGTCCTTGAGGAGTCTATCATGCGTATGCTGGGTTTGAGTCTGCTTGCTGTGGCCGGCACGCTGGCTGCCTGCGCCGGGCCGGCCGATACATCGTCACCGGCAGCGCCGTCCGTCTATCGCACTGGCAGCCTGGTCAGGCAGCCCGATGGGCCGACGCCGACCCTGACCTATTACACGCCGGATCAATTCGCCCGGTCGCCGGATCAGACCATCGGCGGCACCATCCGTCATTCGGTGCCGACGCCGGTGCCGCCACCGCCTGAGCAGCCGGCCACGCAACCGCCCCTCCAGCAATAGCGGCTTCGGATCGCGCGTCGCCGATGTCACTGGGCAGCGTGGCGAGCGCGCGCTAAATAGGGGGCCCCCGAGAGCGATGGCCGATCATACTTGATCGGCCATCGCTCCGATTTGTTGTCTGGAGCGATTTCCTGTCAATCGGACGGGAAGCGCGCCGGAGGGAGATTCCCCGATGCTGTCGAACCAGATGCCGGGCTTGAACTTCGATTTGGGCGAGACGGCGGAGGCGATCCGGGAGAGTGTCTTGAGCTTTGCGGCGGCGGAGATCGCGCCGCGGGCGGCCGAGATCGATCGGACGAACCAGTTCCCGATGGACCTGTGGCGCAAGTTCGGCGACCTCGGCGTGCTGGGCATCACCGTGCCGGAGGAATATGGCGGCGCCGGTCTCGGCTATCTCGAGCACACGATCGCGATGGAGGAGATCAGCCGGGCCTCGGCGTCGGTGGGCTTGAGCTACGGTGCCCATTCCAATCTCTGCGTCAAC
>DATGEK010000015.1:0-34072 GCA_035310205.1 Aliidongia sp. | reverse complement strand
AGCATTACCCGCAGGTCAAGGAATTCTTCTTCGACGACGACACCTTCACCGACGACCTGCCGCGCGCCGAGGCGATCGCCCGCGAGCTCGGCAAGCTCGGCGTGACCTGGTCGTGCAATGCTAAGGCGAACGTGCCCTACGAGACCCTGAAGGTCCTGAAGGAGAACGGCCTGCGCCTGCTGCTGGTCGGCTACGAGTCGGGCAACCAGCAGATCCTGCACAACATCAAGAAGGGCATGCGGATCGAAGTCGCGAAGAAGTTCACCAGCGACTGCCACAAGCTCGGCATCAAGATCCACGGCACCTTCATCATGGGCCTGCCGGGCGAGACCAAGGAAACGATCGAGGAGACGATCCGGTACGCGACCGAGATCAATCCGCATACGATCCAGGTGTCGCTGGCGGCGCCCTATCCCGGCACGTTCCTGTTCAACCAGGCGGTCGAGAACAAGTGGCTCGACATCGAACATGCCGAGCTGATCGACGAGCACGGCGTGCAGATGGCGCCGCTGCATTACCCGCACCTGAGCCACACTGAGATCTTCGAGGCAGTCGAGGTCATGTACCGGCGGTTCTATTTCCGCCGCAGCAAGATCCTTTCGATCCTGAACGAGATGATCCGCAGCCCGCAGATGCTGGTTCGTCGCCTGCGCGAAGGCGTCGAGTTCTTCCAGTTCCTGCGCGAGCGGCATCAGGTCGCCGGCTGAAGCGGGGCTGACGCCTCGCTTCGGCTCACCCGGCATGAAGCGGGTCATCTTCTCGGCGGACGATTTCGGCCTCGACCCGGCGGTCAATGAGGCGATCGAGATCGCCCACCGGGATGGCGTGCTGGCCGCGGCCAGCCTGATGGTCGGCGAGGACGCGGCCGAGGCGGCCGTGGCCATCGCCCGCCGCTGCCCTACCTTGCGCGTCGGCCTGCATGTGGCCCTGGTCGAGGCGACGCCGGTGTCCGACCCGGCCGACATCCCCGACCTGGTCGACGCCACCGGCCGCTTCCCCAGCAACATGGTTTCGGCCGGCTTCCGCTTCTTCTTCAAGCCGGGCGTGCGCGCCCAGCTTGCCCGCGAGATCCGCGCGCAGTTCGAGGCGTTCCGGCGCACCGGGCTGCCGCTCGATCATGCCAATACCCACAAGCACATCCACCTGCATCCGACCGTGGCACGGCTGATCGTCGAGATCGGCCGCGACTATGGGCTGAAGGCCGTGCGCCTGCCGGTCGAGCCGGCCGGTCCCGTCGCCGCCGCCGACGGCCAAGCCGCCGCAGGCGGCCTCGGCGCAGCAGCACTCCGGGCCTGGACCGGGCAGTTGAAGGCGATGCTGAAGCGCCAGGGCATGATGACCAACGACCAGGTGTTTGGCCTCGCCTGGTCCGGGGCGGTGACCGAGGCGCGCGTCGCGGCCCTGATCCCGCATCTGCCCGACGGCGTCAGCGAGATCTATTTCCATCCGGCGACGTCGCTCTCACCGAAGCTCGCCCGGACCATGCCGACCTATCGCCATGCCGATGAGCTGGCGGCCCTGCTCTCGCCCGAGGTGAAGCGGCTGGTCGCGGCCCATGGCATCGAGCGCACCAGCTTCACCGATCTGGCCCGGGCACCCGCGGCCGCGGGCCGCGCCAGGAGCGCCGCATGAGCGCCGCAAGGAGCGCCGCCAGCGTCGCAAGGAGCGCCGCATGATCCGCTGGGCCAGCCTATTCGGCCTCGTCGGCGTGGCGCTGCTGACCGCCATCCTGGTCTACGAGGGCATCGATCCGGTCACGACCGCCCTCAGCACCGCCGGCATGGGGCTGGTCTGGGCCAGCCTGTTCCATATCGTGCCCATGGTCGTCATGGCGATCGCCTGGCGCGTGCTGTTCGTCGCGGGCCCGCCGCCGTCGATCCTGCAGATGACCTATTCGGTCTGGCTGCGCGAGTCGGTGAACGGGCTGCTGCCGGTCGCGCGCATCGGCGGCGAAGTCGTCTCCTATCGTGTGCTGACCCGCATGGGCTTCCGGCCGACCCCCGTCGCCGCCAGCCTGATCAGCGACATCACGTTGACGCTGGTCAGCCAGTTCCTGTTCACGGTTGCCGGCCTGGTGCTGCTGCTGCTGCACATCGAAGACACCGCCGTCGTCTGGCGTGTGATCTTCGGCCTGCTCGCCTTCCTGCCGATGGTCGCCGGCCTGGTCGCGATCCAGCGCATGGGCATCGTCAACATGGGCGCCAAGCTGGTCGGCGCACTGTTCGGCGACCGCTGGGCCGATCTGGTCGGCAATGCCGCCCGGCTCGACCGGGTGCTGCGCCTGGTCTACCGCCGCCCCGGCCGGGTGCTGAGCTCGATCGGCTGGCAATTGATCGGCTGGACCCTCGGCACCGGCGAAATCTATCTGGCGCTGCAGTTCATGGGTCACCCGGTCGATCTCTACGACGCGGTGCTGCTTGAATCGCTATCCCAAGCCATCAGCTCCGCCGCCTTCGTGGTGCCGGGCGCGGTCGGGGTGCAGGAGGGCGGCTTCATCGTCCTGGGCTCGATGCTGGGGCTCGACCCGGGCACGGCGCTCGCCGTCGCCATCGCGCGGCGCATCCGCGATGCGATCATCTTCCTGCCCGGCCTCATTACCTGGCAGATCGGCGAAGCGCACAAACTCGTGACGCGGCGCCAGCCGGCCGAATAGTGGCAAAGCCAGCCGGGCGTCCCATCTAAGAAGACCTTGCGCGTTCCGCGCGATCCCTTCCCCAGAATCCTTCCGGGAGCCTGCCCCCAGATGATCGAACTTCACTACTGGCCGACGCCCAACGGGCACAAGATCACGCTGTTCCTCGAAGAAGCCGGCGTTCCTTACGAGATCAAGCCGGTCAACATCGGCACCGGCGAGCAGTTCAATCCGGATTTCCTCGCAATCGCCCCCAACAACCGCATGCCCGCGATCGTCGATACCGCGCCCAAGGACGGCGGCGCGCCGATCACGGTGTTCGAGTCGGGCGCCATCCTGGTCTATCTGGCGGAGAAGACCGGCAAGTTCCTGTCCCCCGACACCCGCAAGCGCTACGACACGCTGCAGTGGCTGTTCTGGCAGATGGGCGGGCTCGGGCCGATGGCCGGGCAGAACCATCACTTCGCGGTCTACGCGCCCGAGAAGATCGAGTATGCGATCAATCGCTACGTCAACGAGACCAACCGGCTCTACGGCGTGCTGAACAAGCGGCTGGCCGACCGGGACTTCATCGTCGGCGACTATTCGATCGCCGACATGGCGGCCTATCCCTGGATCGTGCCGCATGAGCGCCAGGGCCAGAACCTCGACGACTTCCCCCATCTGAAGCGCTGGTTCCACGCCATCAAGGAACGGCCGGCGACCGTCGTCGCCTATGAGAAGGGCAAGGCGATCTCGACCCAGCCGACGGTGAGCGAGGAAGCGAAGAAGGTGCTGTTCGGCCAGACCGCCGCAAACGTTCGGTAGGACGCCCCTCACCCTTCCCAGCCCTTGCGGGCCGGGCCCCTTCCCTCTCCCGCGGTTTGCGGGAGAGGGTGCTGAGCGGCAGCGAGGCGGGTGAGGGCGCCGCCGCGGCCCCTGCCTACAAGCCCTGGATCACATCCTCGAATTGCTGGGCGATCCGGTCCCAGGACAGCGGCCCCGCGGCCGTCGCGACGGCATTTGCCTTGAGCCGCCGATGCAGATCGGGATCGGTCGCGAGCCGGGTCATGGCGGCGGCGAAGGCAGCGGGGGAGAGATCCTCGGCGACGAGGCCAGCGCCGAACGGGGTGACCTGTTCGGCGAGGCCGCCGACCGGCGTCACGATCGTCGGCAGGCCGGCGCCGTAGGAGGCCGCCAGCACACCGGACTGGCTCGCCTCGCGATAGGGCGCCACCGTCGCGTCGGCCGCGGCGAAGATGCCGGCGACCGCCTCCTCGGGAATCCAGCGGCAGTCGAGCCGGACGCGGGGATGGGCAGCGACCCGCGCCGCCAGCGGGCCCAGATCGCCCGAGCCCACGATCGCCAGCTCGAAATTCACCCCAGGATCGATCCGCTCGACCGCCGCCATCAGCAGGTCCAGCCCCTTGTAGGGCAGCAGGCGGCCGAAGAACAGGAAGCGAAACGGCTCGCCCTCGGACCGGCGCTGCGCGCCGGTCGATCCGGCATCGAAACGAAATATGCCATGGGGGATGACCGCCATGCGCTCGGCCGGATAGGCGAAATTCGCCCGGACGCCGGCCGCGACATGGTCGCTGAGGGTGACGACCCGGTCGCTCGCCTTGAGCTCGCGGGCGATCATGCTCTGGCGGAACGGATAGGTGTCGCCCGGGTGGGAGTCGGCGTCATGCACCACGGTCACGAGGCGCGCGCCGGCCCGGGCGACGACGTCGACCATCATCGGGTTCCACAGATGGGACATAGTCGCCACCACGACCTCGATCCGCTGGCGCCGGAGATAGCCGCGGAAGGCGGCACGGACCGCAGGCAGCCGCAGGGTCGCCGTCACGAACTCCCGGCCGCCGCGGTAGGTATCGATCTCCTGCATCGGCACGCCGATCGCCCGGTAATCCGCGATGATCTCGGCCTGGCGCGAGACCGACAGCGCCGCGTCGACCCGGCCGCGCGCAGCGAGCGCCCGGGCCAGCTCGGCAGTATATTTCGGCCCCCCGCCGCGGCGCTGCCATTGCCAGAGCAGGACGCGAGGCTTCACGTTAGCCCCATCAGCGCTTGGGCGTCGGCCAGGCTGGGGGCGACCCAATGGCCGCGCTCCTGATGAACGGGCGCGCCGGTCGGATCGAGCAGCACACGGCCCGCGACCCCGGCCGTCGCCCCCGCCTCGACATCGCGCCAATTGTCGCCGATGGTCCAGGAGTGCTTCGGGTAGAGCCCGAGTTCGGCGATCGCCTGCAGGAACATGCCGGGCTTCGGTTTGCGGCACGGGCAATCGCGCCGATAGGCGCCGATCGCCTCGGTCGGGTGATGTGGGCAGAAATAGAGCGCGTCGATCCCGCCGCCCTCGGCTGTGAACCGATCACCCATCCAGCGCATCAGCCCGTGGAACTCGGCCTCGCTATAGAGGCCGCGGCCGATGCCGGACTGGTTGGTCGCGATCGCCACGGCATAGCCCGCGGCCTTGGCCGCGCGGACCAGCTCGAAGATCCCGTCGACGAAGACCACATCCTCGATCCGGTGGAGGAAGTTGATGTCGACGTTGATCACGCCGTCGCGGTCGAGGATCAGCCCGCGGCCGTCGCCCATCATGCCCTCCCCGCCGCCAGCAGCTGATCCAGGTAGCAGGCGGGCGATTGCTCCCGGCGCCAGACGCACGCTTCCGCCGCCGCGGCCGCGCGGGCCGCCTCATAGCGCTCGAGCAGCCGGCCGAGCGCATCGGCCAGGTCGCCCGGCCCTCGGAACGCCTCGCCGGCCGGCGCCGGCGCCTGGCGCGCGATCCAGGATCCCTGCGGCGCCACCATCGGCGTACCGGCGACACGGGCCTGCACCAGAATGCCGGACGAGCGGATATCGTAGCGCGCGCCGTCATAGGGCAGCACGAGCACGTCGATCCCGGCCAGCATCCGGTAATACTGCTCGGTCGTCAGCACCCGATCCTCGAGCGTCACCAGGTCGGCCGGGAAGGCGGCGAGCCGCGCACGCGCGGAGCCGATGCCGGGCTCGCCGGCCGGGATATTGTACGGGGATTGGAAATGGAACCGCACCCTGCCGGCCCAACCGAGCCGGACGGTCACCTGCTCGACCAGATCGGGCAGATGCTGGAAGCCTTTCTCCAGCCGGGCATTGCCGAGATAGCCGATGGTGATCGGGGCGTCGGCCGGACGCGGCGGCGATGCGGCCACCGCCGCCTGGATCAGGTCGTGGCGGAACGCGATCGGCAACACGCCGACTGACTGGCCGGTCATGACACTGTAGGCCGCCGCCAATTCCTCGGTATCCGAATAGAGCCGTACCCGTGCCGCCGCATGGCTGGCATGGAGCCGGGCCAGCACGGCGGCGGGCCTGCGCTCGCGCGGGCGGCCGGCGCCGAACTCCTCGATCCGGCGCACCAGCTGCAGATGGATCCACGGCCAGGCGCGATCGGTCTGGGTGAGCGTCTCGACCAGGGCGTCGAGCTCGTCGACGCCGATGGTGTGGATCAGGGCATGATCGTCCGGGCCGAGCCGCAGCCGGTCGCATGCGGCGAGAAAATCGCGCCCGAAACTGTCTTTCACGGTACGGCGCCGCCGGTGACGCTGGTTCCACACCATGCGCACCCCGTCCTGCAATGGGCGCGCGAGACCGTGCGGCAAGGCCGACAGGCCCCGATAGGCCAGGCGCCGGGCCAACCCGCCCGAGGTCAGGTCGTAGTAGCCCTGGCCGAACCAGGGCAGGATCTCGAACTCGTCGGTCGGCCCTCGATAGCTGCGGTTCGAGAGCACGGTGACCGCGAGGTCGCGCGCGCGACCTGCTGCCGCGAGCGCACCGTCATATTCATAGTGATGGCCGTTCAGGTCGACGAGCGCATGGTCGACGATGGCAAGCTTCATGGGGCGGGGTTTCGCGAACGACCGGAAAGGTTGGGCATGCACATCCTATAAAGGATCGCCACGCACCGTCCAAACCAAGATTGGCTTCAGCCCGCGGCCATGCGGCGCAGCAGCTCGCCGCTCGCGGCATCGGCCGGATAGAACGCCTCGATCGCGAGTTCGGCGAGGGTCACGTCGACCGGTGTGCCGAAGACCGTCGTCGTGCTCAGCAGCGCCAGCGGCCCCGCCTCGGTCTGCAGTTGCAGCGGCACGACCACGCCGGCGTGGTCCGGCTCCCTGGCCGGCGCCCGGCCGTAGGGCACCGGATAGGCCGCGAGTTCGTCGATGAGCCGGATCAGCACCGGATCGGCGGTGAGCTCGATCTGCCGGCGCAGGCGGCCGAGGAGATGGCCGCGCCACTCCCTGAGATTGATGATGCGGGGCGCGAGGCCCCGAGGATGCAGGCTGAGCCGCAGTACATTGACCGGCCCGGCAAGCTGCGCCGGATCGACCCCCGCCAGCAGCCGGCCGACGGCGGCATTGGCCGCGACCTGGGTCCAGTGGCGATCGATCGCCAACGCCGGATAATCTCCATGCCCGTTCAGTACCAGATCGACCGCCTGGCGCGCCGCCTGGAGCGCCGGATCGTCGAGTGGCCGTTCGGCGAAGATCGGCGCATAGCCGGCGGCGATCAGCAGCAGGTTGCGGTCGCGCAACGGGATGTCGAGCTGCTCGGCCAGGTGCAGGACCATGTCGCGGCTGGGCTTGGCACGGCCGGTTTCGAGGAAGCTCAGATGGCGGGTCGAGATGTCGGCCTCGCAGGCGAGATCCAGCTGGCTCAGGCGCCGGCGCTGCCGCCATTCGCGCAGATGGTCGCCGACCGGGCGGGCGGCCGAGGCTTGGGCATTCGTCATGGTCCGAAGCTTATCCGCCCTCGATCTTGCGTCCAATTACCTCGCAGGTAACGGCGATCGCGTGTTAGGCGATCGCCGCATCAGGATTCAGATATCGAGCCGCGACGGTGCAGCAACCCGCGCCCCCGTCATCCGATCACATCGGTTTGCCGCAGTTGACCATCCAGGGAATGCCGAATTGGTCGACCAGCATGCCGAACCGGAGCGCCCAGAAGGTCTCCTGGATGGGCATCTGAATGGTGGCGCCTTCGGACAGCCCCGCGAAAACGCGATCCGCCTCGGCCGGGTCGGCGATGCCGAGCGAAACCGTCATACCTTGCGGCGCCTTGTAGCGATCGGGCGGCGCATCGGAGCCCATCAGCACCTGATCGCCGATCGACATCGACGCGTGCATGATCTTGTCGTGCCATTCCGGCGGCACCTGGTCGGCCATGGGCGAGCCGCCAAAGGTTATCTGGAACTCGGTCCGCGCACCCAAACAGCGCTCGTAGAATTTGAGCGCCTCGGCGCAACGGCCGTCGAAGGACAGATAGGGATTGACCTGCATGCTGGACCTCCGTTCGAGTCAGAGCGGCGCAGATTACCCTCGGCGGGCCGTGCCGTCGATCCGGCTCACCGCAGCAACTCGTAATCTCCGCCGCTCGCCAGGGCCTGCTGGTAGGCCGGACGGCCGTGGATCCGGTCGAGCCACGCCATCAGCCGGGGGCGGTCGGCGCCGAGGCCGCCGCGGGCCACCGCGGCCTCGAGCGGGAAGCTCATCTGCACGTCTGCGGCCGTGAATTCCGGGCCGGCGAACCAGTCCCTGTCGGCCAGCTCCCGCTCCATGAAATCGAGATGCAGCCGAAGCTGCGGATTGATCAGCTTGTCCTGCAGGCCCTGGGAAATCTTCCGGGCGACCGGCCGGAGCAGCCAGGGCATCTGGGGTCCGGCGAGGCGGCTTGCGACCAGGCGGAGCAGCAGCGGCGGCATTGCCGAGCCTTCGGCATAGTGCAGCCAATAGGTGAACCGCCGCCGGTCTGGGCCGGGCGGCGGCCGCAGTCGGCCTTCGCCATAGGTGTCGAGCAGGTATTCGATGATCGCCCCGGTCTCGGCGACCGTGAGATCGCCGTCGGTGATGACTGGCGCCTTGCCGAGCGGATGGACCGCCCGCAGCTCCTTCGGGGCCAGCATGGTCGCCGGGTCGCGCTCGTAGCGCCGGACCGTGTAGGGCACCTCCAGCTCCTCGAGCAGCCATAGAACCCGCTGGGAGCGTGAGTTGTTGAGGTGATGCACGACGATCATGATGCGGACTGTTCCCCTGCCGTTTCGTGTCCTAGCCGATTGGTGGCCAGTTAAGTCCTTGGCATATCACAGGACGCAAAAGCCATGCGCGCTCAATCGGAAGCGGCCACCGGCACCGGCGGGCGGTCAGCGTCTCGACCGCAAGGCGCCCCGTGGGGGCGTCGGCCATCATCGATTTGAAGGGTTGGTGCGGGCGGTCGGAATCGAACCGACACTCCTCTCGGAACCGGATTTTGAGTCCGGCGCGTCTACCAGTTCCACCACGCCCGCATCCGAGGCGACAGTCCGTTCCCGTCCGGAACAGCCGTCGCGGTCTCGTCTTTACCGCCCCGAAGCGCAGCCTGTCAAAAACATCCTGCATCCGGGGAGCAGGCTTATAGCCGAGCGGGCACCGGTTTGGCGATGGCAATCTCGCGCGCGGGATCGCCCCCCGCGACATGGCCGCCGGTTGCGTCCGGCGGCGCGAGCCTGTTAGATGCCGCGGGCCGCCGTCCGCTCGGGCGACGGCAAGGGCTGGGAAAAGGAACGGCATGCTTCGACGTCTCTACGATTGGCTTCTGCGCCAGGCCGGCAAAAAGAATGCGACCTGGGTCATGGCCGGCATCTCCTTCGCCGAAAGCTCGTTCTTTCCGCTGCCGCCCGACGTGCTGATGATCCCGATGATCCTGGCCGAGCGGCGCCGCGCCTTCTGGTACGCGACGGTCGCGACCGTGAGCTCGGTGCTGGGCGCCTATCTCGGCTACGCCATCGGGTTTTACCTGTTCGCGAGCGTCGGCGAGGAGATCCTGCGGTTCTACGGCGCGATGCAGACCTTCGAGGCCTTGAAGGACAAGTTCCTGCAATACGGCGTCGAGATCATCGTGCTGAAGGGCATGACGCCGATCCCGTTCAAGCTGGTGACGATTGCCAGCGGGCTCGCGCAATTCGACCTGGGCCTGTTCACGATCGCGTGTCTGGTATCGCGCAGCATCCGTTTCTATCTGGTGGCGGCGATCCTCTATTTCGTGGGGGAGCCCGCACGCCACTTCATCGAAAAGCGCCTGACGCTGGTCACCACCGTGTCGGCCGTGCTGCTGATCGGCGGCGTGTTCCTGGTCAAATACGTGCACTTCGGCAGCTGACGGAGCCCCTCGACCCATGCGCATCCCGCCCCTTCCCGTCATCGTGCTCGTCACCTCGGTTGCCGTGCTGGCCGGCGCGTGGTTCTTCCAGCTGGTCGTGGGCCTGGTCGCGTGCGAGCTGTGCCTGGCCGAGCGCTGGCCCTGGTATGCGGCGATCGTGATCGCCGGCATGTTCCTGGGGCTGCGCCGCCCGGAGGTCGAGCGCTACGCCCCGGCGCTGTTCGGCCTCCTGTTCCTGGGTGCCGCCGGCCTCGCCTCCTACCATGTCGGGGTCGAGCAGAAATGGATCGCCGGCCCCGACGCCTGCACGGTCAGCGGCAACAGCCACCATGCGAAGACGATCGAGGAGCTGACCGCGGAAATCATGGCAGCGCCGACCGTACGCTGCGATGATATCCAATGGAGCCTGGGCGGCATCTCGCTGGCCGGCTGGGATGCGATCCTCAGCCTGGCGATGGTCGGTGCCGCCTGGGATGCGCGCCGCCGCCGGCGCCGGATCGAAGGATATGCCGCATGAGTGCCAAACCCTCGTTGAAGCGCTGGCTGCCGGGCGATCCCGTGCCGGCCGAGCAGGTGAAGCGCATGGTGCGCGTCGATCATGCCGGCGAGCATGGTGCCGCCCGCATCTATGAGGGGCAGTTGGCGATCCTCGGCAAGCGGCCGGTCGGCGAGACGATCCGGCACATGGCGGTCCAGGAGCGCGAGCATCGCGCCGCCTTCGACCGGATGCTGGTCGAGCGCCGGGTCCGCCCGACCCTGCTCGGACCGTTCTGGGACGTGGCGGGCTATGCGCTGGGCGCCGCGACCGCGCTGATGGGCGAACGCGCCGCCATGGCCTGCACCGTCGCGGTCGAGGAAGTGATCGACGAGCATTATCAGGAGCAGGTCGAGGCGCTGGGCGATGCCGAGCCGGAGCTGAAGGCCGCGATCCAGAAGTTCCAGGCCGACGAGCGCGAGCATCGCGACACCGGCCTCGCCCATGGCGCCGAAGCCGCCCCCGGCTATGAGGCGCTGTCGGCCGTGATCAAGGCCGGGTCGCGGCTCGCGATCTGGATGGCGACCCGGATCTGAAAGCCGGGCCGCGCCCTCACCCTTCCCGACCCTTGCGGGCCGGGCCCCTTCCCTCTCCCGCAAGCGGTAGAGGGAACAGAATCAACCCTCTACCGCTTGCGGGAGAGGGTGGCGAGCGCAAGCGAGCCGGGTGAGGGCGGCGTTCCCGACCGGCCTCGTCACGCCTCCAGCCGATTGCCCAGCAACTGGCGGACCTTGCGGGCCAAGGCATCCCGCGTGTAGGGCTTCGCCAGCAGTTCGACGCCGGCATCGAGCCGGCCGCCATGGACGATGGCATTCTCGGTGTAGCCCGAGGTGAACAGCACCGCGAGGCTCGGCAGCCGCTCGCGGGCCTTGCGCGCCAGATCGGGACTCTTGAGCGGTCCCGGCATCACCACGTCGGTAAACAGCAGATCGATCGCGAGGCCGCTTTCGATCATGGTGAGCGCGCTTTCCGCGTCCTTCGCCTTCAGCACCCGGTAGCCGAGACCGCTCAACAGTTCGACCACGGTGGCGCGGACCTGCTCGTCGTCCTCGGCGACCAGGATGGTCTCGGCCCCGCCGACGAACGGTGCGGCACTGGTCGCGACAACGGGCTCCTCGCTCTGGCGGACGCGCGGCAGGTAGATCTTGACCGTGGTCCCCTGCCCGACCTCGCTGTAGAGCTTCACGTGGCCGCCGGATTGCTTGACGAAGCCGTAGACCATCGACAGGCCGAGACCCGAACCGCCGCCCTCGGCCTTAGTCGAGAAGAACGGCTCGAACACCCGTGCCATGACCTCGGGCGACATGCCGCGGCCGCTATCGGTTACCGCCAGCATGACATACCGGCCGACGGCCACGTCGTCATGGCCTTGGACATAGCTATCGTCGAGCGCGGCGTTGCCGACCTCGACCGTCAGCGTGCCGGCGCCGCCCATCGCGTCGCGGGCGTTGATCGCCAGGTTGACCACGGCGTTTTCGATCTGGGTCGGATCGACCAGGCAATTGCCCACGCCGCCAGCGATCACGGTCCGGATCTCGACCGCGCCGCCCATCGTGCGGCGCAGCATCCGATCCAGGCCGGCCACCAGCCGACCGATATTGACGACCTTCGGTTCGAGCGTCTGACGCCTGGCGAACGCCAGCAACTGGCTGGCGAGCTTGGAGCCGCGGGCGACCGCGACCTGGGCGTTCGCCACGCGACGCTCGTCCCGCGCCTCGCCGGCGACGGTCAGGGCAAGCAGTTCGAGGTTGCCCGAGATGACCTGCAGCAGATTATTGAAATCATGGGCGATGCCGCCGGTGAGCTGACCGACCGCCTCCATCTTCTGCGCCTGGCGCAACCGCTCCTCGATCCGGCGCCGCCGGGTCGTCTCGACCGCCTCGGGGACGATGGCGGTGACCCGACCGTCCTTGTCGCGGAGCGGCCGCATGGTGAAGTCGAACCAGCGCCAGCCGCCGACCGGCAGGTTCACGTGAATTTCCTGGCGCAAGGTCTCGCCGGCGGCAACCTGCCGGACGGCGTCCCGCACCGTTGCGGCCAGGCCCGGCGTGTCGGCGAACCAGGGCGTTTCCCAGAAAGGCTGGCCGATCACGTCGTCCAGCGTCAGGCCGATCCCCGCGAGCGACGTTGCGTTGGCATCGAGCAGCGTCCCGTCGAGCATCAGCAGGCCCTGATATTGGTAGCTCGTCTCGAAGATGGTCCGAAGCCGCGCCTCGCTGGCCTGGAGCGCGGCCGTCCGCTGATCGACCTGCCGCTCGAGCGAGGCGGCAAGGATGCGCAGGGCCCGCTCCGCCCGGCGCCGCGCCACCGCCGCGCAGGTGCGCTCCGCGACCTCGCGCAGGAACATGAGCTCGTCTTCACACCAGTCCCGCGGGGTCTGTTGGGTCAGATAGAGCAGGGCGACGGGGCCGCCCCGCTCGCTGACCGGCATGTTGACGAAGGCCCGCGCCTCGATCGCGGTCAGCGCCGCCACGGCCGCGACCGTACGTGGGTCCCGGGCCGCATCGGCGCAGACGACCGTCTCGCCGCGCTTCAGCGCGTCGATATAGCTGCCGTACTCGCGGAAATGCAGGACACCGGCCAGGCCGGCGAGGCCGGGGGCGTTCCAGGCCCGCTCGATCGTGATCGTTTCGGCGACCGGATCGATCGCGCCATAGCCGGCTCGGCTGACCGCGAGGGTGCGGCCGAGGATCTCGGCGGCGGCATAGGCCAGGTCCGCGGGTTCGTCGAGGTCGCGGATGCGGTCGCCGAGTTCGACCAGGGCGGCGCGATGGATCTCCGCCCGCTTCCGTTCGGTGATGTCGCGGCAGAGGCCGATGATGCGCGGCGGATCGGCCGGGCCGGGCCCACGCGGCGCGAACCGCGCTTCGAGCCAGCGGGGCGCTCCGTCGGCGGTGGGACAAGCGCCCTCGAGCCGGGTGACTCGTCCTTCGGCCGCTCCACGGATGGCCTCGCGCATCGGGCCCTGCACGTCGGCCGGCCAGAGCGCGGCATAGTCGCGGCCGCCGGCCCGATCGGCCGTGGCGAAGCCGTGCAGCGCCAGGCCGCCCGGATTCATCCAGAGCAAGGTCCCCGTCAGCGACAGGATCATCACCCCATCGGGGTTGGCCATGGGGATGCCGGCGATCACGTCGCTGGTCAGGGGATCGACGACAGTTCGGTCCAAGATGCGGCGTCCCCCAGGGCGACGGGTCAATCAGCGAGGGCGATTGGATCGCCCTTGTTTATCCGCGATCATTCGCGCTGATCGATAAACGCCAGACGGGCATAATGTTCCGCCCGACTTCCGAGACTCTTGCCGAAAACGCCGTTAACGCGCGTCGTCATACTCCTTGACCAGCTTCTTCGGTGCCGCCGCTCGCCAGGTTTCCTCCAGCAGCCGGCGCAGAATGTCGATCGGCACGCCGTCGAGGCGCACCAGCATGGCCGGCCAATCCTTGTAATGCGGCGTGATGTAGAAATTATCGCGGTCGATCGCCATCAGGTGGGCGCGTTCATCCAGGCCGACCTTGACCACGAGCGAGACGCCGTCCTCGTTGAGACGGGTCAGCAACTTGCCGCGCACCTTGAAGGCGGGCGTGCCGTAGGAGGTGCCCTCCTCGACGCCGGGGAACTGCAGGATCAGGCTGCGAAGATCGGCCCAGGTGAAAGCCATGCCACCCTCTCCGCCGGCGCGGACGGACCCTAGCAGACCGCCGCTTGTCCGGATTCCTGGTCGACGGTCTTGCGCACCTGCTTGGCGCGGTACATCGCCCGGTCGGCCGCCTCGAGCGCCGCGGCGACGCCTTCGGCGCCGGCGAAGCAATAGGCGCCGGCCGCAGCCGAAAGCTGGATGCTGACGCCGTTCCAGAGCAGCGGGTTAGCCTCGATCGCTTCCGCCAGGGCCTCCGCCTTCTCGTCGGCCGCCTCCTGGCCGGTCCTGACCAGCAGCACGCCGAATTCATCGCCGCCGAGTCGCGCCACCACATCGGCATGACGCACGTTCTCGATCAGGGTGCGCGCGACATGCAGCAAGGCCGCGTCGCCGGCATTGTGGCCCCAGCGATCATTGATCGTCTTCATGCCATTGAGATCGATGTAGACGACCGAAGAGGCAGTGCCATAGCGCTGGGCAAGCGCCACCAGCCGCGACAGCTCGCGCATGAAGGCCCGGCGGTTGGCGACCGGCATCAAAGCGTCTTCGTCGGCCAGCTTTTCCAGATGCGCCGCGCGCGCCTTGGCCTTGTCGAGCTCGCGCTTCAGGCGGCCGACCTCGTCCAGCAGGACGGTAAGCGTATCCTTGAGCGGATCCGGTACCTGGCCGTCACCCATGCCCGCCTTCGACAGCAGTTCCTGGAGCGCCAGCATGGGGCTGCCCGCCACGAAAGGGCTGACCGATCCCCTGGCTCGCCTGCCCGGCTTACGGTCGGCGATCTTCAACGAAATGTCCTCGACCCATCGATGGTCTCGCTCTTGTAACTTGCCCTCGAAGCTCGTCGATCCGCCTCGGGACTGGCGTTAGCATGCACGATCCGGTGCGCTTGCCCAAATGCTTTCCGCCAATATAATGGCGGCCTCGTCAAGAAGTGCTTAACCAAAAGGAAAGTTTGCGCCGATGACCACATCCCAGGCGCAAGTCGGCGTCATCATGGGCAGCCAGTCCGACTGGGAGACCCTGCGGCACGCCGGCGAAACGCTGGCGGCACTCGGCGTGCCCTTCGAGACGCGGATCGTCTCGGCCCATCGCACGCCGGACCGCCTGGTGGCCTATGCCAAGGGGGCCAAGGCGCGCGGCCTCAAGGTCATCATCGCCGGCGCCGGCGGTGCCGCCCATCTGCCGGGCATGGCCGCATCAATGACGCCCCTGCCGGTGCTGGGCGTGCCGGTGGAGAGCCATGCGTTGAAAGGCATGGACAGTCTGTTGTCGATCGTGCAGATGCCTGGGGGAATTCCGGTCGGCACCTTGGCGATCGGCAAGGCCGGGGCGATCAATGCCGCCCTCCTCGCCGCATCGATCCTGGCGCTGCAGAATCCGGCCATCGCCGACGCCCTCGACCAATGGCGCCAGCGCCAGACCGAGGCGGTCGCCGAGATTCCCAAGGACTGACGCCCGGACATCATGTCCGACCGACCCTTTTGACGACAGGAACAGGGCCCTCGATGCTGGCTCCCGGCGCAACCATCGGTATTCTTGGCGGCGGCCAGCTCGGCCGGATGACCGCCCAGGCGGCCGCCCGCCTCGGCTTCACCACCCATATCTTCTCGACCGAGGACAACAGCCCGGGCACGCAGGTGACGCCCCATGTGACGGTCGCCGACCTCGACGATAGCGAGGCGCTCGCCCGCTTCGCCGCGTCGGTCGACGTCGTGACCTACGAGACCGAGAACATCCCGCTCGCCGCCCTCGACGCGATCCTGCCGCACGCGCCGGTCCGCCCGGGATTAGACGTGCTGCGCGTCACCCAGGACCGGCTCCGGGAAAAGGACTACCTGCGCTCGATCGACGTCGCGACCGCGCAATATCGCGAGGTGACCGGGCCGGAAGCGCTCGGCCGGGCGATCCGCGACCTCGGCCACCGCGCCGTCCTGAAGACCGTGCGCATGGGCTACGACGGCAAGGGCCAGGTCATGATCTCGCCCGACATAAACCCGGTCCAGGCCTGGACCGCGATCGCCGGTGCCGCCGACAGCGCCGGGCTCGCCATTCTGGAATCCTTCGTCGACTATCGGTGCGAGATCTCGGTCGTGGTCGTGCGCGGCACGAACGGCTCGCTCGCCAATTATCCGGCGGTCGAGAACCAGCACGCCAACCATATGCTGGACACGACGATCGCGCCCGCCCGCATCGCGCCCGAGCTCGCCATGCGCGCCGAGGCGATCGCCCGGCATATCGCCGAGAAGCTCAATGTCGTCGGCGTGCTCGCGGTCGAGATGTTCGTGACCCACGACGACGAGATTCTGGTCAACGAGCTGGCGCCCCGACCGCACAATTCCGGCCATTGGACCATGGACGCCTGCTACGCCAGCCAGTTCGAGCAGTTGGTCCGCGCCATCACCGGCCTGCCCCTGGGCTCGACCGAGCGCCATTCCGACGCGGTCATGAAGAACCTGATCGGCGGCGACATCGAGCGCTGGCGCGAGGCCGTCGCCGAGCCGATGACCAAGCTGCACATCTACGGCAAGCTCGAGGCCCGCCCCGGCCGCAAGATGGGCCACGTGACCCGGCTGGTGCCGCGCCACTAGTTTCCCCGGGGTTAGATTTTAAGAGCCGTCATGCCCGGACTTGATCCGGGCATCCACGCCGCGCCGACGGCATGCCCCCGGGAACGTATGCGCCAAGCCCGACCGCGTAGATGGCCGGGTCAAGCCCGGCCATGACGGGAAAAGCGGGCGACAAACCAGGGATATTTCCTTGGCACCGGCATCAGAGCGATGACCGCCAACTGTCCGGATTCGGACGGAGCTTCGTCCGAATCCGGACGATCCGGCCCGGACACGCCAATCGCCCTACAAGCTAACTATCTGATTTAAAACAAAACATCGGGCTGGCCCGGTCATTGCTCCTGATCTTCTCGTCAAGCCTTGCTGGAGAATGATCATGAACGCCAATGCCGCCCTGAACCTCGCCCCCCGCGCCGTCGTCCGCCCGGTCCGCGTGGCGCCGGCCCGCAAGCTGGTGCGTGTCCGCATCCTGCCGGCGCTGCGCCCGGTTGTTCAGCCGCTCGCCCGCCACGCCACGCTCGCCCCCTTGGCCGGCACCCGGATCGAGACCGTGCTGATGGGCATCACGTTCCTGGCGCTGGCCGGCCTCGCGGTCAGCATGGAAGCGGTCGGTGCCGCCGCGTGGCTGTTCTAGCCACGCGGATCCGCTACCGCCGGGCCTGGCGCAGGAACTCGAACGGACCGGTCAGGTGCCGCACCGCGCGTTTCACCCCGTCGGTCAGCTTCGGGATCTTCATGACGTCGGCGAGCCGGCGGTCGAGGAAGGCGAAGGTGTCGGCCGAGTCCTCGGACGAATCGTTCAGCCAATAGAGCACGGTCGGGCCGTAGGCGGCGGCGAGCAGGGCGCGCTTGGTGTAGAAATTGAAGTCGGTCGCGGTGTCGCCGGCCGCATACCAGATCGCGTCGACCGTGCGATAGACGATCTCCGCCGCCTTGGCGGCGCCCCAGGGCGAGGCCTTGAGCGAGATCGCGCGCCGCACCGCCTCGCGATGCGGGGCCAGCGCCGTAAGCCGGGCCCGGACCGCCGCGGCCACCCGCTCGCGCACCTTGAGCGCGCCCAGGTCCATCGCCTCGAGCGCGTTCAGCATCTGCCGGTCGGCCCAATCGTCGAGCCAGAGCCCCGCCTCGACGCCGCCGTCCGGGAACAGCACGGCGATTTCTGCCTCGGGCAGCGCGATCGTCTGGGCGCCGGCCTTGAGCGCCGCCAGCGACCAGCCGTCGAACAGCACGTTCGGCAAGGTCGCTTCCAGCAGCCGGTCCTTGGCAGCGGTGATTTCGGCGTTGGCACTCATTCGAACTCTCCCCGGGCATAGGCCGCCAAGTCGATCGGATGCTTCATCCCCTCTTCGACGAACGTCAGGAGGCTGAGGTCGGTCATGCGCTCCGGATAGAGCACGCCGTCCAGGTGATCGACCTCATGCTGCACCACGCGCGCATGGAATCCCGCCGCCGTCCGGTCGATCGGCGTGCCGTCGAGCGCCCAGCCGCAATAGCGGATGTTGGTGAATCGCGGCACGGCGCCGCGCAGGCCAGGAATCGACAGGCAGCCTTCCCAGCCGAGATTGAACGCGTCGCCGAGCGGCTCGATCGTCGGATTGATCAGCGCGGTCAGCGGTTGCGGGCCGTCGCCGGCGATATCGCTCGTCCGCTCCATCGGCACCTTGAAGATGATGACCCGGCGCGAGACATGGACCTGGGGCGCTGCCAGGCCGACGCCGCCGATATCGTCCAGCGTCTCGATCATATCGCGTACCAGGTCCGCGACGTCGGGCGCGGTCGGATCGGCGATCGGTTCGGCCATGCGGCGCAGAACGGGATGGCCCATGCGGGCGATCTTGAGGATGCTCATGATGTTGCAGAGTATGGGCGGCGGTCGGTCATGGGTAAAGCCCTCCGCGACCGGTCCTTGTTGCGCCGCCCCGGCCGATCCGGCAGGGTCCGCAGATCGTCTCTCCTCCGCCGGAGCCCCATGTCCGAAGACCCTGCCAAGCCAGCGCCGAAGCTGATCGATACCCTTGATGCGCCAGAGATTTTCGTCGATGGCGTTTGCGGCTTCTTCCTGCACAACGGCACGCTGCGCCTCGCTTTCGAGGTGTCGCGCGCCGACCATTCGTCCAGCCCTGGGCCGATCACCCGGCTCGTCGCGGCCCGCATCGCCATGCCGGCGGCAGGGGCGCGCGGACTGGCCGTCAGCCTGTTCGATTTCCTGAAGAAGATGGGGCTCGAGCCCGGACGGGTCGCCCCCAGCGTGGCGGTCCAGAAGACGTCCGACCAGCCGCCGGACCCAGCGCCCAAGCCAGCCGCCACCACCACCGGCGAACCGCCGACGCCGGCGCCGGAGTTCGTCGAGTGGCCGGGAGCGCCGGTCATCTTCGCCGACGGCGTCGCCGGCTTCTTCCTGCACAACGGCATCCTGCGCATCGCGTTCGAGGCCTCGCGCTTCGATCACTCGGCTGCCCAGGCGCCGGCCAGCCGCGTCCTGGTCGCCCGGCTGGCGATGCCCGCGGTCGGGGCGAGCGTGCTCGCCGTCAACCTGTTCGACTTCCTGAAAAAGATGGGCATCGATCCGGCGAGCGTCTCGGCCGTCCCAACGATGCAATAGCGGCCTTCGCCCGTCCTGCCCCGCAGTCTCCGCTGGTCCGCCCTGCCCTCGGCGCAGATAAGACTCCTCTTTCCCTCGCCCGACACCGGTGCTATTAAAGCCGCTCGATCGGGGTGCAGCTCGCATCCGCGACCAATGTTTTATTCTCTCGATGGAGCGCCGGTAAACCGTGCAAGTCCTCGTTCGCGACAACAATGTCGACCAAGCGCTGCGCGCGCTGAAGAAGAAGATGCAGCGGGAAGGCATTTTCCGCGAGATGAAGCTGCGTCGGAATTACGAAAAGCCGTCCGAGAAGCGGGCGCGCGAGCAGGCCGAGGCCGTTCGTCGCCATCGCAAGCTGCTCCGCAAGCGCATGGACCGCGAGGGCTATTGAGCCCGGACGGCATCCTCTAGCGGGACGCTCTGAAGTTTGAAAACCCCGGCGGGAGACCCTGCCGGGGTTTTTGCCATTTCGATTCCGGCCTCTGCCGACCTCACCCTCCCGCGGCACGCGGGAGGGTGAGGTCACGCTGCGTCAGGCCTCGAGCGCCTTGACGATCTCCTCGGTCATCTTCTTCGCGTCGCCGAACAGCATCATGGTGTTCGGGCGGAAGAACAGCTCGTTCTCGACGCCGGCATAGCCGGACGCCATCGAGCGCTTGATGAACAGCACTGTCTTGGCCTTTTCCACGTCCAGGATCGGCATGCCGTAGATCGGCGAGGCCGGATCGGTCTTGGCCGCGGGATTGGTCACGTCATTGGCACCGATGACGAAGGCGACGTCGGTCGACGAGAAGTCGCGGTTGATCTCGTCGAGTTCCAGCACCTCGTCATAGGGCACGTTCGCCTCGGCCAGCAGCACGTTCATATGGCCCGGCATGCGGCCCGCGACCGGATGGATCGCGTAGCGGACGGTGACGCCTTCCTTCTTCAGCACGTCGGCCATTTCCCTGAGCGCGTGCTGGGCTTGTGCGACCGCCATGCCGTAGCCCGGCACGACGATGACGCTGGCCGCGTTCTTCATGATGAAGGCCGCGTCCTCGGCCGAACCCGACTTCACCACCTGGTCGCCCTTGGCGCCGCCGGCCGCGGCGGCACCGCCGTCGGTGCCGAAGCCGCCCAGGATGACGTTGAAGATCGACCGGTTCATGCCCTTGCACATGATGTAGCTCAGGATCGCGCCCGAGGAGCCGACCAGCGCGCCGGTGATGATCAAGAGGCTGTTGGCCAGCGTGAAGCCGATGCCGCAGGCGGCCCAGCCCGAGTAGCTGTTCAGCATCGAGATGACGACCGGCATGTCGGCACCGCCGATCGGCAGGATCAGGAGGAAGCCCAGCGCCAGCGAGACCAGCACCAGGAGCCAGAACACCGCCGCCGACGAGGACGCCATGAACAGGCCCAGCAGCACCAGGATGCCGACGCCGAGCGCCAGGTTCAGGATATGCTGGCCGGTAAACACCAGCGGCTTGCCGGTGATGAGCGCCTGCAGCTTGGCAAACGCGATGATCGAGCCGGTGAAGGTGATGGCGCCGATCGCCGTGCCGAGGCCCATTTCCAGCAGGCTGCCGGTATGGATGTCGCCCGACGGCTCCACGATGCCGTAGCGGCTGGGCGCGTAGAAGGCCGCGGCCGCGACGCAGACGGCCGCGAGACCGACCAGCGAATGGAATGCGGCGACGAGCTGCGGCAGCGCCGTCATCTGGATCTTGCGGGCGATATAGGCACCGATGGCACCGCCGATCGCGATGCCGACGACGATCAGCCAATAGCTTTCAACCAGCGGCGAGGCGAGCGTCGTCAGGATGGCGATCACCATGCCGGCGATGCCGAACCAATTGCCTTGGCGACTCGACTCCGGGCTCGACAGGCCCTTCAGGGCCATGATGAAGCAGACGGAGGCGACGAGATAGAGCAGGGCGGAAAGGTTCTCGGTCACTTTGCCGTCCTCCTTACTTCTGTTTCTTCTTGAACATCGCCAGCATGCGCTGGGTGACGATGAAGCCGCCGAAGATGTTGACCGAGGCCAGCACGACGGCGACGAAGCCCATCACCTTGGAGAAGGTGAAGTCGGCCGGACCGGCGGCGATCAGCGCACCGACGATGATGACGCTCGAGACGGCGTTGGTGACGCTCATCAGCGGCGAATGCAGCGCCGGCGTCACCCGCCAGACCACGTAATAGCCAACGAAGCAGGCGAGCACGAACACGGTCAGGAAGAACGTGAACGGACTGCCGCCGTGGGCGGCGGCGGCATGCGCCTGGTCGGCGATCTGCTGGGCCAGCGCGTCGAGATTGTGCGATAGCGCCGAGGCATCGCCGGCAAGATCGGTCGCGCGGTGCGACAGAGAGGTCGGATCCATGATGTCGGGGCTCCTCAGGCGGCGGGCTGGCTCGGCGTGGGCTCGACCGGAGCCGGTTCGCTCGGAACCGGTTCGGCGGGCGCCAGCGCCGGATGGACGATCTGGCCGTCGCGGGTCACGAGCGTGCCTTTGACGATGTCGTCGGCGAGATCGATCTTCAGGCCCTTCGTCTCCTTGTCGACGATGAGGGCCAGGAAATTCAGCAGGTTCTTGGCATAGAGCGCCGAGGCGTCGGCCGCGATGCGCGACGGCATGTTGGCATGGCCGACCAGCTTCACCCCGTTGGGCGTGGTCACGGTCTTGCCGAGCTTGCCGCCCTCGGCATTGCCGCCGTTCTCGATCGCCAGGTCGACGATGACCGAGCCGGGCTTCATGTCGGCGATCATCTCCTTGGTCACCAGCACCGGCGCCTTCTTGCCGGGAATGAGTGCCGTGCAGATGACCAGGTCGGCCTTCTTCAGCACCTCGTGGATCTTCTCGCGCTGGCGGCGCTGGTAATCCTCGCTCATCTCCTTGGCATAGCCGGCGGCCGTCTCAGCCGCCTTGGCCGCCTCGGGATCGACCTCGATGAAGGACGCGCCCAGGCTCTCGACCTGCTCCTTGGCGGCGGCGCGCACATCGAAGGCCGAGACGATCGCGCCTAGGCGCCGCGCGGTCGCGATTGCCTGCAGGCCCGCCACACCGGCGCCCATGACCGTAACCCGCGCCGGCGGGATGGTGCCGGCCGCGGTCATCATCATCGGAAAGGCGTGGCCATATTCCGTCGCGGCCTCGACCACGGCCTTGTAGCCGGCGAGATTGGCCTGGGACGACAGCACGTCCATCGATTGCGCGCGCGTGATGCGCGGTATGAGCTCCATGGCGAAGGTGGTGATGCCGGCCTTGGCATAGGCCTCGACGTCGGCGCGGTTCTGCAAGGCGCCGAGGATCGCGACCAGCGCCGTGCCGGGCTTGAGGCCCGCCAGCTCGTCGACCCCCTCGGCGGCCAGTTGCGGTCGCTGGACCTTGAGCACAAGCTCGGCACCGTCGGTCGCGGCGGCGGCATCGGCCGCGATCCGGGCGCCGGCCGCCTCGTAGGCGGCATCGGTGAAGGCGGCGGCCGTGCCGGCATCCTTCTCGATCACCACCTCGAGCCCGAGCGCGATCATCTTCTTCACCGTCTCCGGCGAGGCTGCTACCCGCTTCTCATGCGCGCGGGTTTCCTTTGTGATGGCCACTTTCATCGGTCGTCGTTCCGTCCCTGAAAAAGAACCGGCCTTCTCGCGAAAGCCTGGACCCGAAGCGCCGGCAAGGTCGGCAATCGCCGCCGGGCGCCCAACGAAACCCTTCCGGCGGCTCGGATATTGGCATATCCGCAGCGCCGGTCTGCCATTCGTACCAGACTTCGCGACGGCGTCCGACGAAATTTCTGGGAAGATTTGCCGTCAACGGCGATTTTTCGTTGCGGCGGCAATGTGTTTTCCCCAGACCGCGGCCGTGCTATGGGCTTCGGATCAGGTCGGCGGTGCGAAATCCCGTCCGGCCGCTCGTGGATCATGGGGCGAAAATTCAGGCGGAATGGAATAAAGCCGATGCCGGTCCGTTATCCCTGCAAGACGACCATCGCTCCGGCGGTGTCGACGTGACCGAGGCATTCAGCGACCAGCTGGTTGCATCGCTGCCCAGGCTCCGCCGTTTCGCGCGCGGCCTGGCCGGCAATGCGACCCAGGCGGACGATCTCGTGCAGGCTGCCTGCGAGCGGGCGCTGACCCGTCAGCACCAGTTCCAGGAGGGCACGCGGTTCGACAGCTGGATGTTCCGGATCGTGCAGACGATCTGGATCGACCAGATCCGGTCCCGCGACGTCCGCAAGGAGGATGGCGAGATCGAGGATGACCGGCTCGGCAGCGACGAACCGGTCAGGCGCGCCGAGGCGAGGTTGGCTCTGGAGGAAGTCCGTCGCGCTGCGGCGCGGCTTCCGGCGGAGCAGCGGGAAGCGTTGATGCTCGTGACGGTCGACGGGTTGAGTTACAAGGAAGCAGCGGAGATCGCTCAGGTTCCGGTTGGTACCATCATGAGCCGTCTCGCCCGGGCCAGGGTCGCGCTGGTGGCGCAGCTGGATGCGGGCGGGGGTCTTCGGAGGAGTGGCGATGATGCAGCGGCCCAGCGATGAAGTGCTCGTGGCTTACCTGGACGGCGAGGTCGACGAGACCACGGCCGTCGAGGTCGAGTCATGGCTCGAGCGGGATCCGGAACTGCGGAACCGCCTGCTGGCCCTCACCGAGTCGGCGGCGCAGATCCGCGACGCGTTCGACGAGATCCTGCGTGAACCGGTACCGGAACGGCTGATCGCCGCCGCCCGTGGCCGCCCGGCCGCGGACGAGGAGAAGCCCAGCGCCACCATCCTGTCGTTCGGTGCGAAGCTCGCCAGCGTCACCGCGCGCAAAAGCTTCGCCAGCCGGCGCTGGGGCCTGGGCCTCGTCACGGCCGCGTCGCTGTCGTTCCTGGTGATCGGCGCCGGCGGCGGCTATCTGGCCGGCACGGGCGACGTGTCGATCGACGGCGTGCATCCGACCTCGACCGCCACGAGCAGCTGGCTCGACAATATCGCGGGCTATCACAACCTGCTGATTTCGAGCGCCAACGGCGCCGAGAGCACCGTGTTCGACGTCCCGGCCGGCACCGAGAAGGGCTTGCCGACGGATGTGCGCATCCCCGACCTGAAGCCCTGGGGCCTGGCGTTCCAGGGCGCGCGCAAGCTGGTGGTCGAAGGCAAGCCGGCGTTCCAGTTCTTCTACATGACCGACAACAAGAGCCTAGGGCCGATCACCATCACGGTGACCAGCACGACCCGAGGCGACATGTCGCCGACCTTCGACAAGCGCGCCGGCGTCAACCTGCTGTACTGGCGCCACCAAGGCCACGGCTATGCGCTGGTCGGCTCCGCCGACAAGGGCTGGATGTGGGGCATCGCCAACGACATCGAGTTCCAGCTGAAGGCGATCTGAAGGCAGGCCGGCGAGGCAGCCCGCACTGCTTCGCCGCGAGTCCCATGGGCATGCGGTCCGATAGAGGACCGGCGCCCCTCCCCTTGCCGATTCCCTGCCCGGTGAAGGCCTGCCCGGATCGCGCATTGTGGCGCCGGCAGGGCCGCCGCAACCGAAGATTTCGACTTGTGAAGCCGTTCATCGGTGCAATCGGCGGCGAAGTGATAACTTCGCTAACCGATTGGTATTGAATTGGCGCTATACTTCGTATGGAAACGTTTACATAACCCCCGGAGCGCCGCTGCGGACCCAGTCATGCTCGATCTATCGCCCGCCCGCCCACCCTTGCTCGAGTCCGGCATCCTGGCCTATCGGCTCGATCGCCGGGGCGAGCCGCGCGTGCTGGTGGTGACGACGTCGAAGGGCAAGCACTGGGGCATTCCGAAAGGCCGGGTCGTGCCGGCCTTGAGTTTCGCGGACAATGCCGCCAAGGAAGCCTTCGAAGAGGCCGGCATCCTGGGCGAGGTCGCACCGACCTCCGCCGGGATGTATCGAGCGACGAAGCGGCTTCCGGCCTGCGAGATCGTGATCGAGGTCTGGGTCTATCTGATGAAGGTGACGCGGACGCTCGAGGATTTCCCGGAAAAGGGCCGGCGCGAGGTCAAATGGGTCTCGTGCCGCGAAGCCGCCAAGCTGCTGCGCGAGCCGCTGCTCGCCCGGCTGTGCCTGGATCTCGCCGAGCGCTGCAAGACCGTCGCGGCCTGAGTTCTTCAGGTCCCCGCCACCCTCACCCTCCCGCTTCGCGGGTCCCTCCCTCTCCCGCAAGCGGTAGAGGGCAAAGAAAACTCCCTCTCCCGCTTGCGGGAGAGGGTCGGGGTGAGGGTCGAGCCGACTTTAGAACCCGACTTCGGCAACCATCTTCGACAGCACCGTATGGGCGTCGAAGAACTCGTTCGCGACCTCGATCGCGCCGATCGAGTGCTGGGCGTAGTCCGCATTGATGCGGGCGACGGCCTCGCGCACCTCTTCGAGCGACGAAAACGGGAACAGGCCCTTGCCGGTCTCGATGAATTTCGAGAAGCCGGTCTCCTGGGTGATGACCGGCCGGCCGGCGGCGAGATAGCAGACCGAGCGGTCGGAGAACCAGCCGCTGTTCGGGCGGACATAGATGTCCTTGGCCACCGTGAACTCACCGCGCGAAGTCACGACGAAGTCGCGGTAGGACTGCATGTCGGCCGAGACCGGGACCGGATCGACGATGTCCCAGCCGCCATCCTTGACGCGTTCGGCCACGTCCGGCGTCGGCGGCGTCATGGCGAGGCGGAACGGCTGCATGACGGCGCGCGGCAGGTCGAGGTATTTCAGAAAATTGACGTGCTTCGACCAGCGGTAGGTCTCGCCGCCGACCTCGATGTCCTTGCCCTTGTTTTCCCAGGTCGCGACCGAGGAGTAGAACGGCCCGGCGGCGACGCAGCCTGCGTCCCACAGGTCGACCAGCACCGGCGGCCGGGTCTTCTTCCAGTCGAACCGGACCATCGGCACCTTGCAATCCTCATTGCCGAGGTTTTCGCCATAGGTGAAATGGTGCGTGTGCAGGCCCAGATACTCGAGCGAATCGGCATTGCCCGAGGCGACCTTGGCCTGCTCGAACACCGGGTCGGTGTCGACGAAGATGCGGACCGGGCATTTCAGGTGCTCCTCGCGCAGCCGCGTGGCACCACACAGGTTGAACAGCGCCGAGGCTTCGCCATAGAGCGCCATCAGCCGCTCCTTGGAGATGCCGTGGACCACGTCCTTCGCCGCGTCCCAATAGGCCCAGCGGTCGCCCAGGTCGAACCGCTCCATCATCGTCTTCACGAACTGGACGTTGTAGCTGCAGTCCTCGACGATGCTGAATTGCCGCGGATCATAGGGGTTCGCCCCCGAATCCTCGATGTACCAGACGTCATAGCCAAGGCGCCTCAGCCCCAGCACATAGTGCAGCGCCTGCCAGGCGATGCCCGCCATCGGGATCTGTCCGGCAAGATGCAGGACGAGGACGGTCTTCTTGTTAGACGCCAACTTGCGTCTCCTCGGTGAGATCGAATTGAGTGTTGTAGAGCTGCCGGAACAGCCCGTTGCTGCGTTGCATCAGATCATCAAAACGCCCCGCTTCCGCAATCACTCCGTCCTTGAGGACGAGAATCACATCCGCACGGCGAACGGTCGAAAGGCGATGGGCGATGACGAAGGTCGTGCGGCCCTGAGTCAACCGGCGGATGCCGGCCATGACCAGCGCCTCGGTCTCGGCATCGAGCGCCGACGTCGGCTCGTCCAGGATCAGGATCGGCGCGTCGCGCAGGAGCGCGCGGGCAATGGTCAGGCGCTGCTTCTCGCCCTCGGAGAAGGTGGCGCCGCCCTCGCCCACGATCGTGTCGTAGCCCTGCGGCAGGCTTTCGATCAGCCGGTCGATCTCGGCGAGCGCCGCGGCCTGCTTCACCTCGTCCAGGCTCGCCTCGGGCCGGCCGTAGCTGATGTTCTCGCGCACGCTCAGCGGAAAGACGAGCGGCGGCTGCAGCACCATGGCGACCTGGCGCCGGAGCGACTTGATCTCGTAGCCACGCGCATCGACGCCGTCGATCAGGATCGAGCCCTCGCTCGGATCGAAGAAGCGGGGAATCAGGCCGAGGAGCGTCGACTTGCCGGCACCGGTGGCCCCGACCAGCGCCACGGTCTGGCCCGGCTCGACCGACAGCGTGATGCCGCGCAGCACCGATTGCTCGGCCCGATAGCGGAAGGCGACGCCGCGCCATTCGACGCGGCCGGCGGCCCCCGCCTCGGGGAACTGGCGCGGGCCATCGGCGAGGTCGGCCTCTGTATCCAGGATCTCGAAACAGCGCCGGGCGCCGACGCGGGCGCCGGCGATCAGGCCCCAGCTCTGGGTGATCTGGTTGACCGGGCCGTAGAGCTGCGCCAGGTAGGTCGTGAACACCAGGAGCGTGCCGACCGAAAGCGCGCCCGACAAAACTTCATGCGCGCCGACATAGATGACCAGTGCCGTGCCGAGCGCCATCAGCGTGCCGATCACGGCCGAATAGAGCGTCTGCCAGGAATAGAGCTTCAGGTGCGCGCGGAGTGCGGCACCGCTCACGTCCATGAAGCGGCGATGCTCCTCGTCCTCCTTGGTGAAGGCCTGCACCAGCTTGATCGAGCCCAGCCCCCAGTGGGCGACCGAATAGACCAGGCTGTCGTTGTCGCGCGCCACGGTCGCGATATCGGCGATCTTGCGGTTGAACAGGCCGATCAGCACGAACAGCAGCGGCACGATGGTGAGCGAAACCAGGGTCAGCTCCGGATCGATCGGCGCCAGCACGAAGATCATGCCGATCAGCAGCACCACCGCCTGCAGGATCGGCAGCGCGCCGTTCATGATCATGGTCTGCACGGCATAGCTGTCGGCGGTGACCCGCATCATCAGGTCGCCGACGCGCTGGCGGCTGTGATAGGCGAGCGACAGCCGCTGCAGATGGGCATAGAGCCGGGCGCGCAGGTCGGTCACCATGCGCTGGCCGAGCCAGATCGCCATGGCGTTGTAGACGACGGTCAGCGCACCGCTGAGCAGATAGATCACGACCAGGGCCGCGACCGCGCCGGCCACCAGCCGGTCCGGCGACCAGCCGCCGATGCCGGGCAGCAGCCAGACGAGCGGGCCGAACTCGACCGGCTTGCCGCCCAGCGCATTGTCGATGACGATCTTGAGCGGCCAGGGCTTCAGGAGCTCGAATCCCAGCAGCACGAAAACCTGGACGAGCGCCATGGCGAGCAGCGGCGCATAAGGCCGCACATAGCCCGAGACCTTCCAGGCGAGCCCTTGCATGGCGTCGGCTTCCGCGTCAGCCGGCCTTGCGGCCGGTCATCGGCAGGAGCTGGGCCTTGCGCGCGACCTCGTCGATGACCCGGTTCATGATCTTGCCGAAGCGCCAGGTCTGGTCGGCGATATAGGCGAAGTTGACGAGCCCCGCGACCGCGATGATCGCCGCCGGCACCGGCGCGCCGACGACCAGCGCCACCGCGGTGGCGCCGGCATAGAGCCGGAGCACGAAGGACGAGAGGCGCGAGAACCGCATGGTGCAGCGCACGCGCATCGCCCGCTTCTCGCCGCCGTGGTTCTCGGTCACGACCATGACGAAGGCCCGGCTCCACAGGCCGCGCGCGATCTTGAGGTCCCAGTCGCTCCAGCCCTCGTCCATCTGCAGGAAATATTTCCGCGGCAGCAGGAACTCCATGAGCCCGGCGAGCAGCACTTCCTTCTCTTCGTAATTCTGCCCCCAGTAGGAGAGGAACAGCGCGCGGTTGCGCCAATCGAGCCGCGCCGGCTGCAGGGCCGGTCCCTGGGCCGCCGTCGCGGGCAGCTGGTCGACCGCGTTCGATTCCTTGACCCGCCACTTGACCCGGGTCCAGCCGCGCAGGATCGGCCCCAGATAGATCAGGCAGGCGATGAGCGCCCGGGCCTTGAGGCTGCGGAAGCGCGGATCGATCGGCGCCTTCAAGGCACCCGACACGCACATGGTCCAGGTCGTGAGCAGCGGGACCCAGAGCAGCAGCCACCAGCCGCCGACGACCAGCCCGACGAGGGCGAGCGCGATGGCGACGATGTTCCACTCGAACGTCAGCGGCAGGAACGCCGCCAAGGACGAAGGCGGCTCGTACATGGTCTGGAACAGGCCGCGGCCGAACACGCCCGAATAGATCACCGGCCGGCGCGACAGCAGCAGCGAGGCCGAGAGGTCGCCGTAGATGCGGCCCAGCCACTTCGCCTGGCCGAACAGGTTGAAGCGCAGCGGATGCTTCGAATAGACCAACGCCTCGGCCTTGCCGTAGCCCTTCTGCTGGTTGAGGTAGGCCTCGACCGTGTTGCGCCGGAAATGCCAGACCACGGCCGCCGGCGCGAAGCCGATGGTGTAGCCGGCATTCTGGAAGCGCCAGCAGATGTCGACGTCGTCGCCGGCCGCGCGATAGACCGGGTCGAAGCCGCCCAGCTCCAAGAGCACGTCGCGCTTGAACGCCATGTTGCAGCCGGCGATATGCTCGGCCACCTCGTCCGACACCAGCACATGGGTCGGGCCGCCGGGCGACACCGCGACGGCGGCCGGCACCAGATCGTCCTCGGGCGGCGGGAAATTCGGCCCGCCGACCGCGGCCAGGCCCTTGTGCTGCATCTTGGCGACCAGGTAGGTCAGCCAGTCCTTGTCGGCGACGCAGTCGCTGTCGGTATAGGCGACGATCTCGCCGGTCGCCATCTCGGCGCCGACGTTGCGCGCGACCGACAGGCCCTTGTTCGGCTGGCTGATGATCTTGCAATAGTCGTAGCGCTGCGAGATCTCGAGCGTCCGGTCGGTCGAGCCGTCATTGACGACGATGACCTCGTAATCCGGGTAATTGAGATGCTCGAGCGAGGCCAGGCACTGGTCCATGGTCCGGTCGGCATTGTACGCGCAGACCACGACCGAGACGCGCGGATAATGCGGCAGCGCCGGCGGCAGCGTGCCCTTGTAGTTGGCGGCCACCGTCTCGAACGCCGGCTTCTTCGCCCGGTCCTTGTCGACGATGCCGAATTCCCAGTCCTCGATCAGATGGCCGCCGGTGAACCATTCGTCGGTCCAGGCGAACACGCAGGTGCCGGCGCAGCCGAGCTCGAACGCGGTCCTGACCTGCCAGCCGATCGTCTCCGCCTGGTGTTCCTTGCCCTCGCGCATCGAGTCCATGCCGAACTCGGTCAGCACCAGCGGCCGGTCGACCGCCAGGTTGTGCAGGCGTGCGATATAGCGCCGGAACGCCGATTCATTGTGCAGATAGACGTTGAAGCACAGGAAATCGGTGAAATCGACCGTCAGATACTCGGTCGATGGGAAATTCGCATAGCTGACGAGGCCGGTCGGGTCATAGGCCTTCACCTCGTTGACCAGGTCGATCAGGAAGGCGCGCACCTTGTCCGGCCCATGCCAGCGGATCATGTCCGGCGGGATCTCGTTGCCGATCATGTAGGCGAGCAGCGCCCGGTGGCGCCCGAGCGAGCGCACGCCGGCCATCACCATGCGGCGGATCTCGGCCTTGGTCGCCTCGCTGTCGAGGAAGGTGATGTGCTGGGACCAGGGGATGCCGGCCAGCACGCGCAAGCCGAAGTCGGCGGCAATGTCCAGGAGCCAGACCGGCGGCACGGTGAAGACCCTGAGCGTGTTCACGCCGGCCTCGACCATGAGCGCGAAATCCTGGCGCACCCGCGGCGCCGGCGGGAACTGGGTCCCGTCCTCGCCGACCGGGAACGGTCCGTAGGTGACGCCCTTGAGGAAGAACTTTTCCTGGCCGGTGAAGAAGAACTTGCCCTCGACGCGCACCGGTTCATAGGCCGCCGCCGACACCGGGAGGGGCGCGACATCGATCGTGACCGGGGCCGGCTCGGCCGTCCCGTACGTGCCCGGCGCCTGCTTCCCGGCACCTTCGCCCGCTGCCCCGACGATCACGTTTTCTTCTTCCAATGCCATTCTCGTCCCGACCTGATTCAAATGTGCGCCGACGCCGGCCCACCCCTGGAGGGCTGCCGCGCCGATGAGAGAGAGCCTGCATGACACAGGCTTGTCAAATACCGAACAGATCCGCTCCCAATCCGTCATTCCCGCGCAGGCGGGAACGACGGGCGGCGGATCACGCCACCCGCGTGTGCCAGGCCCAGGCGGTGCGGATGATGCTGTCGATATCGGAGAGCGTCGGCGTCCAGCCGAGCAGGCGGTTGGCCTTCCGCGGGTCGGCGACCAGCTCGGGCGGGTCGCCGGCACGTCGCGCGACCTCGCGCCGGGGGACCTTGCGGCCGGTCACACGCTCGACCGCGTCGATCACCTCGCGCACGGAATTGCCGGTACCGGTGCCGAGGTTGACCTGGGTCGTCTCGCCGCCGTCGAACAGGTAGGCCAGCGCCTTCACATGGGCGTCCGCCAGGTCCTGGACATGGATGTAGTCGCGGATGGCGGTGCCGTCCGGTGTCGGATAATCCGTGCCGAACACATCGATCGCCGGCCGCCGGCCGAGGGCCGCATCGAGGATCAGCGGGATTAGATGGGTCTCGGGATCATGCTCCTCGCCGATCTCGCCCTCGGGATCGGCACCACAGGCGTTGAAATAGCGCAGCGAGACCGAGCGGATGTCATGGGCCGGCCCGTACCAGGCCAGCGCGCGCTCGATCATCAGCTTGGTCTCGCCATAGGGATTGATCGGCCGCTGCAGCGTCTCCTCGGTGATCGGCATCCGGTCGGGCATGCCGTAGGTGGCGCAGGTCGAGGAGAACACGATCGGCTTCGCGCCGGTATGGCGCATCGCGTCCAGGAGCGAGAGCGAGCCAACGACGTTGTTCTGGAAATAAACCTCGGGCTTGGTCACGGATTCGCCGACATAGGCGAAGGCGGCGAAATGCACGACGGCGTCGATCGCCTCGTCGCGGATCACCCGTTCGAGCTTGGCGGTATCGGCGATGTCGCCCTCGACGAACGGACCCCACTTGACCGCATGGCGGTGGCCATAGACCAGATTGTCGTAGGTCACCGGACGATGGCCCGCGCGTGCCAGGGCCTTGGCCGTGTGGCTGCCGATGTAGCCGGCGCCGCCGGTGACCAGGATGTTTTTCGCCATCAGTCTGTTCGATCCTCTGGAGGGGGAAGTGAGCCGCGTCCCTGCGAACAACGGGACAGCCGAGGAGTTTCTTCCGGGGCGTCGAACGGTGACGCCGGGACAGGCTCTTTCTCACGATCCTGGCTGCCGCCGCCAGCCCTTTTGATGCGGTGCGAAATTGTTGCGCCTGCACTGCGGAATTTTTTTGCCGGTCCCGCCGTTTTCCACCGGATCCCCGCCGACCCGTCGTCGCCATCGAAGCCTCTCTTTCGGCGATGGCGGCAAAATTTCGTTGGCGTTGGGCCGGCCGATCGGGCATGTCGTGGCCGGGGCACAGGCGCCCCGGGACGCGGCACGGGGGCTCATTTTCAAGGGCGAGGCCGCGGGTGGCCCGTCAGTTCGAGGAGTTTATAGATGCGCATTGCGGTCATCGGGACGGGTTATGTCGGCCTGGTCTCTGGGGCTTGCTTCTCGGAGTTCGGTACCTCCGTAGTCTGCGTCGACAAGGACGCGGGCAAGATCGAGCGCATCAATCGCGGCGAAATGCCGATCTACGAGCCCGGGCTCGACCAGCTGGTCGCCAACAATGTGCGCGCCGGGCGCCTGTCGTTCTCGACCGATCTCGCGGCATCGGTGAAGGGCGTCGACGCGGTGTTCATCGCGGTCGGCACGCCGTCCCGGCGCGGCGACGGCCATGCCGACCTCTCCTACGTGTTCGCGGCGGCCGAGGAAGTGGCACGCGCGCTCGACGGCTATGCCGCCATCGTCACCAAGTCGACCGTCCCCGTCGGCACCGGCCGCCAGGTCGCCGAGATCGTCCGCAAGGCGCGCCCTGACCTGGAGCTGGGCCGCGACTTCGACGTGGTCTCGAACCCGGAATTCCTGCGCGAAGGCTCGGCGATCGAGGATTTCATGCGGCCCGACCGCGTCGTCATCGGCACGCTCGACGGCGCCGACCGCGGCCGCGAGGTGATGCGCGAGCTCTATCGCCCGCTGTCGCTGATCGAGAAGCCGATCCTCTACACGGCGCTCGAGACTGCCGAGGTCATCAAGTACGCCGCCAACTGCTTCCTCGCGACCAAGATCACCTTCATCAACGAGATGGCCAACCTGTGCGAGCAGGTCGGCGCCGACGTGCAGGATGTCGCCAAGGGCATCGGCCTCGACAACCGCATTGGCAAGAAGTTCCTCCACGCCGGCCCCGGCTACGGCGGCTCGTGCTTCCCCAAGGACTGCCTGGCGCTGGTCAAGACCGCGCGCGACGTGGGCGCGCCCATCCGCATCATCGAGACCGTGGTCGAGGTCAACGAGCAGCGGAAGGTCGACATGGCCGAGCGCGTCGTCGCGGCCCTGGGCGGCTCGGTCGCGGGCAAGCGCATCGCCCTCCTGGGCCTGACGTTCAAGCCCAACACCGACGACATGCGCGACAGTCCGAGCCTGGTCATCGCGCCGGCGCTCGCCGAAAAGGGCGCCCAGATCCGTGCCTTCGACCCGGAGGGCATGCACGAGGCGCAGAAGCAGCTCGGCATGATCGAGTATGCCAAGGACGCGTATGACACGATGAACGGGGCCGACGTCCTGGTGCTGGTCACCGAGTGGAACGAGTTCCGTTCGCTCGATTGGGAGCGGGTGCGCCAGCAGATGCCCGGCCGCGTCGTCGTCGACCTGCGCAACATCTATGACCCGGCCCTGATCACGCGCGAGGGCTTCGCCTATCACTCGATCGGCAGGGCGCCGGCCTTCCCGGCCTGAGCGAGAACCTTCATCCCGGAGACCAGCAAAATGAGTCTGACCCGTAAGCGCGTTCTGGTCACCGGCGGTGCCGGCTTCCTCGGCTCGCACCTGTGCGAGCGCCTGATCGATCAGGGGCACGACGTGCTCTGCGTCGACAATTACTTCACCGGCCGCAAGGACAACATCGCGCACCTGCTCGACAACCCGAACTTCGAGGCCATGCGCCACGACGTGACCTGGCCGCTGTTCGTCGAGGTCGACGAGATC
>DATGEK010000014.1:0-204171 GCA_035310205.1 Aliidongia sp. | reverse complement strand
AAGCCCGGCAGATCGGGGGCTACGATGTGGAAGCGATCGGCCAGCAGCGGGATGAGGTCGCGGAACATGTGGCTGGCGCTCGGGAATCCGTGAAGCAGCAGGAGCTTCGGGGCATCCGGCGAACCCGCCTCGCGATAGAAGATGCTGAAGCCGTCGACGTCGGCAGTGCGATAGGTGATGGCAGTCATAGCACTTCTCCTTTTGTCGAATTGTAACCCGTTAAATAACATATTAAAGGTTATGATCGAGCTTGGGACTATGCGGGGCTCCCAGCCCTGACCGCGGCGATCGCCTCGCGGAGCACGTCCAAAACGACGGCCGGGGCGGTCACGATCGGCGTGTGATCGACGGCATGCGAGCGCACCCGGGCGCGCATGCGCTCGGCCATGAAGCGCTGATTGCCCTCGACGATCATACGGTCCTGTTCGGCCACCAGGAACCAGGTCGGGCGGTCCTTCCACAGCGGCCGCGGCACCGCGACGGTGATGCAGGCCGGCGAGATCGGCCGCTGGACGGCCGCCAGCACGCTCAGTTCCTCACGAGTGGCATTCGGCGCGAAGGCGGCGGCGAAGGCCGGTTCCGGCAGATAGATCAGCCCATGGCCGTCGGGCGCGAGTTGGGGCGCATGCGGATGCGGCTCGCTGCGATAGAACACGTCCGCGACCGTCTCACCCTCGTCCGGAGCCAGCGCCGCCACGTAGACGAGCGCCTTCACCTGCTCGCTCCGCGTCGCGGCGATGACGGCGCCGGCATAGGCGTGGCCGACCAGGACGACCGGCCCCGCTACACGCTCGAGCGTCCGGTCGAGTGCCGCCACATCGTCGCGGAACGATGTCAGCGGCAGCGGCGCCGCGGTCACCTTGAGGCCGTCGGCCGCCAGCGGCCCGATGATCTTCGCCCAGCTCGAGCCGTCGGCCCAGGCGCCATGGACGAGGACAACGCTTACGCCATTCGAGGACATCACTACTCTCCTTGCCGGAAGGGTTTAGCGGGTTTCGATCAGTTCGTAACCATCTTGGTGACGTCAAGACAGTTACTATCGCGTTCGTAACTTGTCAAGATGCTTTTTAGGGGTTATGTACGAGCCATGGTCACCGAGGGTGCCCCGCGCGGGCCGGAAGAGGAGTTGTGATGGACGGGCGGCCTTCTGCGATATTCGTCGGCGACGCACTCGGGCTGGATTTCCTGAATTCGATCGCGACGCCGATCGACACCACTATCGACTGGATTGATGACGGAGAAGGGTTGCTGGGCTGGCTGGAGCAGGCCCGGCTCGTGCCCGCCGAGGCGCTCAGGGACATCCGGGCGCAGGCCCTTCCAGGTGAGCTCGATGCGGTCGCGGATCAGGCGCGGAGCCTGCGCGAGTGGTTCAGGGGCTTCGTACGCCAGCACAAGGGCAGCCCCTTGGCGGCGGAGGATCTGGGTGAGCTGGAGCCGCTGAACCGCCTATTGGAACGCGACGAGGCCTTCAGCCGGATCGTGCCGCATGAGGATGGTGGCACGCCCCTGGCGCTGCGGCTCATGCGGCGGTGGCGCTCGCCGGAGGCGCTGCTGCTGCCGATCGGCGAGGCGCTGGCCCGGCTCGTCTCAACGGAGGATTTTTCGCACGTGAAGGCGTGCGAGGGACCGGCCTGCACGCTGCTGTTTGCCGACCACACGCGAGGCCACGCGCGACGCTGGTGCAGCATGGCGATCTGCGGCAACCGGGCAAAGCAGGCCGCTCACCGCCACCGGCTCAAGGCGCATCGGCATTAGGCTCGTCTTCAGCCCACAGGCCCCTTGCGCACCGCGAGGTGCCCACCCCGGACACCCTCATGAGGCTTCGGCCTCGAAAAGGACCCTAGCCGAGAGGCCCGCGATTCACCGGCCGATTGACGCGCTGGAGATATCCACTTGCCCCGGCGCCCCCAAGGCCCGATGTTGACGGCGTCGTCACGATCGATCCCGAGACGAGCGCAGCTGCCGTCTCCCTCGATCGCGTGGGGAAGGGCGTACTCCTGAACCAAGCACGACTACCCCGGAAGGCACTATGGCCCTGAAACACCCGTCCGGCGACGAGCGCGATGCACTGCGCCGGAGCACCCGCGCCTACGAAAGGCCGGTCCTGCGTCATAGCCTTTGGCAGATGGCAAACTCTTTCCTGCCGTTTCTCGCCGCCTGCGCGCTCATGTATCGGACGCTCGCCGTCTCGCCCCTATTGACCGTGGTGCTCGGTATCGCGGCCGCGGGCTTTCTCGTCCGCATCTTCATCATCCAGCACGACTGCGGTCACGGGTCGTTCTTCCGGTCGCGCGCGGCCAACCATGCGGTCGGCGTGATCTGCAGCCTGGTGACGTTCACGCCCTACCTGATGTGGCGGCGCCAGCATGCTGGCCACCATAGCGACTGGAACAATCTCGACCGTCGGCTTTCGAGCACCGACATCTACGCCGGCTGCATCACCGTGGAGGAGTACCAGGCGCTGTCGGCGAAGGAGCGTTGGCTCTATCGGCTGACGCAGCATCCGATCATCTCGTGGCTCGTGCTGCCGCCGGTCATTTTCCTGCTGCTCTATCGCCTGCCGTTCGATGCGCCGCGCACCTGGCGTCGGGAACGATGGGCGGTGCACCTGACGACCGTGGCACTGCTGGTCCTCTATATCGGGCTCGGCTTCGCCCTTGGCTTCCGGTCCGTCCTGCTCGTCCAGATCCCGGTGCTCGCCCTCGGTGCGGTCGTCGGGGTCTGGCTGTTCTCCGTCCAGCACCGCTTCGAGGATGCGCTATGGGCGCGGCAGGCGGCCTGGCACCCGGTCTCGGCCGCGATCGAGGGGAGCTCCTACCTCAAGCTGCCGCGCCTGCTGCAATGGATCACCGGCAATATCGGCTTCCATCACGTCCATCATCTCAATCCCCGCATCCCGAACTATCGGCTTGAGGCCTGCCACGACGCGAGTCCGGCCTTGCAGACGGCCTTCGTCATGAAGCCGTGGCACGCGTTGAGATCCTGGCGGGCGTCGCTCTGGGACGAGCAGACCGCACGCATGGTTCCGGTCCCTCGGCCAGCGGAAGGGCAGCGCACCGGCCGCTAACGGCGCGCGGCCGAACGCCGCGTGACCGGAGGATCCGCCCGCTATTCCCCCTCGGCCGCGGATATGCGAATCATACGGCCCGAGAGAGGAACGAACCGGCGGGTGGGATCGTGAAAGAGGTCGATTTCCTTCTGCTCGGCGGCGGTCTTGCGAATGCCACCGCGGCCGAGACGCTGCGGCTCGAAGGTGCCAAGGGCAGCATTCTGCTCGTCTCGGCCGAGGAGACCCTGCCCTATCATCGGCCGCCGCTGTCGAAGGAGTTCCTGCGCGGCGAATGGCCCGAGGACCGGGTGCTCGTGCATGACGCCGCCTTCTACGCGGAGCAGGCGATCGAGACCATGCTCGGCACGCGCGCCGTCGCGGTCGATCCCGAGCGCAAGATCGTCACGACCGATCGCAACGGCGACATCGCCTTTGGCCAGCTGCTGATCGCGACCGGCGCGCGGCCGCTTCGGCTCGACCTGCCGAATGCGGATCTTGCCGGCATCCATAACCTGCGCACGCTCACGGATAGTGCTGCGATCCGCGCGGCGGCCGACACCGCCAAGAACGCGGTCATCGTCGGCGGCAGCTTCCTGGCACTCGAGGTGGCGACGGCGCTTCGCCGCAAGAGCATCCACGTCACGGTGGTGGAATTCCGCGACATCGTGTTTCCGCGCCTCAGGGCGCCCACGCTCTCGGCCTTCTTTCACGACTACTGCTATCGCAACGAAGTCGACGTGCTGCTCAACGAGACGATCACGAAGATCGTCGGCAAGGGACGGGTCTCGAAGGTGGTGACCCGGTCCGGGCGCGAGCTGCCCTGCGACCTGCTGATCGTCGCGGTCGGCGTCGTGCCCGAGACCGGCTTCCTCGAAAAGAGCGGCCTCGTCCTCGACAATGGCATCATCGTCGACCGGCAGCTGCGCACGAGCGACCCCGACATCTTCGCCGCGGGCGACGTCGCGAACTACTTCGATCCCGTCTTCAACCGGCGCCGCCGAATCGAGCATTGGGACAATGCGATCAAGCAGGGCCGGCTCGCGGCCCGCAACATGCTGGGCCAGAACCTGGTCTATGACGACATCTCGTATTTCTTCTGCGACGTGTTCGATTTCAGCTTCGAGTTCCTGGGCTCGCCCCGGAGCGCCGATGAGCATGTCGGCCGCGGCGCGCTCGACGAGGGCTCCTTCGCGCTGCTCTACCTGAAGGACGACGTGCCGCGCGGCCTGTTCACCATGGGCCGGCCGGCGAGCGAGACCAAGGCGGTCGAGGCGATGATCCGCTACCGCACGAATCTCTGCGAGCTCAAACAGGCGCTCGGCAATAGGGCGGCCCCGTTCGATCGGCTGCCGGCCCAGACGGTGCTGATCCTGCAGGGCGGCGGCGCGCTCGGCGCGTTCGAGGCGGGCGTCGTGAAGGCGATGGAGGAGGCCCGCGTCTTCCCGGATATCGTCGCCGGCGTCTCGATCGGGGCGTTCAACGGGGCGATCATCGCCGGCAATCCGCGCCAGCCGACGGCGGCGCTCCAGTCGTTCTGGCGGGAGCTCGCCATCCTGACGCCGCCGGTGCCGGACGAGGCGCTCCGGCGCGGGCTCGGCGCCTGGCAATCCGCGAGCCTCGGCTCGCCGAAATTCTTCCACCCGCGCTGGCTATCGGCGCCCGCGAGCTTTGCCACGCTCTCGGCGAACTGGACCAGCCTTTACGACACCTCGCCGGTCCTCGATCTCCTGCAGAAATACGTGGATTTCGAAGGGCTGGCGCGCAGCCCGGTGCGGCTCCTGGTTAGCGCCGTCAATGTCGAGACCGCGCAGATCGAGATCTTCGACAGCTATGCCCAGGCCTTGACGCCGCAGCATATCCTGGCGAGCGGCAGCCTGCCGCCGGCCTTCCCCTGGACGACGGTCGACGGCCGGCACTATTGGGACGGCGGCATCGTCAGCAACTCGCCGCTCGAGCTCGTGATCGAGCGCTGCGGCGCCGCGGGCAAGCGGGTCGTCATCGTCGATCTCTTCGCGAACAAGAGCGCCCTGCCTACGAACCTGATCGAGGTGCTGAAGCGCCGGGACGAGATCCTCTACGCGGAGCGGATTCGCAACGACGTCAAGACGCGCGAGATCGTGCTCGATTTCCAGCAGCTCGTCCGCGACATCCTCGGCGATGTCGAGCCCGCCGTCGCCGAACGGCTGATGCAGCGCCCGCGCTATATCCAGCTGATGGCCGAGACGGCACCGATGACGACGCTCAGGATCGCCCGGCAACCCGAACCCGGCGAGCAGCCGTCGCGGGACTATGACTTTTCCGCCCGGTCGATCGAGTATCACGAAAAGGCCGGCTATGCGCTCGGCAAGGAGGCGCTCGCCGGCTGGACCGGCTAGCGGACGCGTGCCGCCTCCGCCTGGCGCGGCAGGACGGCGAACAGCCCGGCATTCGGGCAGAAGTCGCGATAACCCTCGTCCTCTGAATTGCCGTCGAGCCACTGGCCGCACCGCCGGCGCGTGGTGCATTGCAGGCAACCCAACTCCGCCTCGCAGAGCAGGGCGCGCATCAACGGGCTTTCCGGCTTGGCAATCGCCAACCGTCTCGCCATCCGCCGGGACAGCAGCATCCGCCGCAGCATGCCGTCGACGAGCGCGCGGCGCGGATCGAGGCAGTCGAGTCGTGCGCTCAGACGTTCGAGCGCATCCATTCGAGCGATATGGTCAATCTGGTCCATGGCCGACCTCCGACCCTTTCCGAGGGTGGGACGGATGATCGCACGTGGCGGCGCATCCGCCATTGATCTCGGTCAATTAGCGGCGTCCGCCCGGCCGGGCGCATCACCTCCGGCTTTTTCCAAACACGCACCCAACCGGCCTTGTCGAGCCGCCGAAACCGGAATCACGCCGATTCCGATTCGACTCTTAGGCAAAAATATTGTTCCATCATGGAATGGAAATTAGGGACATATAAGTAATATCCGATTTTAATAGTGCCACGTGATTGCGAGAAATAAGTCGCAACCCTAAGATGTTACTTCGACAACCTTGATTGCTGCAGGGCTCCGCTTGCCGAAACAGCAAAGTGATGAGGCATTTCATGGAAACGCGTCACAGGTTCAGCCTAGGTTCGCAAGTCGGGGCCAAACTCGCGGAAGCGCGCATGCGGGATCATGTCAGGGCCTCGGAGATCAGGCGTGCTTATCTGCTGAGGAACGCGGCCCGCTGGGACTCGGTCAAGAAGGCAATGGACCGCGTCCTGCAGCATCGCATTCAAATCGCGACGCCAGAGATCGCCGGAACCTCACCGGCCCCTTAGGCATTTCTTGAACAGGCCCGGCCAATCCCCAGCGTCTCGCGCCGGTACCGCCGGGGTATTGGCCACGGATTCGCCTAAGAATTGATTCATTATTTTTGTGTCATCCTGTAATTGATTCGAAATCCAGTCCGTTTATAAGGTAGATGCGGCCGCTCGTACGGACGATCCGTGAAATCATGCACTGACAAGCCGAGCGCAACAATCCGGATCCGTACTTCCCGTGATCTTGGAACTTTTCGAACGATGCTGGGTAGCGGCACGTCGATTCGACCCGAGAATTCCGCATCGATTTACGACGATCTCCCATCCGCCCGCCTTTTATTCGGCTTTCGGTGCCGGCGGCGGGACAGGCGCGTCAAAGTTTGCCAAGATCGATGAACCCATAGGCGAGGCGACACGGGACAGGTGCTGGGAGGCGTTCGCGATGCAAGCCGACACGCCGAGACTTCCGACGGACGACGCCCACCACGCGGCGCTGCTCGAACTCGGCGACCGCCTTCGCAATCTGCACGATCCGACCGAAATGGCCTTCGTGGCCGCGGAAATCATGGGGCGCGTGCTCCAGGTCAGCCGCGCCGGATACGGCACGATCGATGCCTCCGCCGGCACCATCGACATGGACCGGGACTGGACGGCGCCCGGCGTACCGAGCTTGAGCGGGGAGCAGCGCTTCATATGCTGCGGATCCATGATCGAGCATCTCGGTCGCGGTGAGCCCGTCGTCTTCGAAGACGTGACGCAGGATCCGCGTGCGGCCATGTCCCGGGAGACCTGGGCCCGGATCGGCATTCGCGCCGTTCTCAACTATCCGATCTTCGAACATGGCATCTTCGTCGCCGTCTTTCACTTGCACGATGTCCATCCCCGGAAATGGACGGCCGAAGAACTCGATTTCGTCCGGAACGTCGCCGACCGGACCCGGGCGGCCATTCAACGGCGTCACGCCGAGGACGCGCTGCGCGACCTCGCCGCCTCGCTGGAACGGCAGGTCGCCGAACGGACCGCCGACCGCAACCGCCTGTGGCGCCTGTCAGGCGACATCATGCTCGTCGCCCGGCTGGACGGCGTCATCACCGCCGTCAACCCGGCATGGACCACGGTGCTCGGCTGGCGCGAGCGGGAGCTGGTCGGCAAGAATCTCATCACGCTGGTGCATCCCGACGACGAGGAGCGAACCAGGGCGGGGGCGCTGCGCCTGTCCGGCGGCAAGGCATTGCGGCGCTTCGACAATCGGCACCTGCACAAGGACGGCAGCTATCGCTGGATCAGTTGGACCGCGGTCGCCAGCGACGACGTGATCAGCGCCGTCGGCCGGGACGTCACCGTCGAGAAGGCCCAGACCGAGGCGCTCGAGCGCTCCGAAGCGCTGATGCGGTCCGCCTTCGAATCCAGCTACCAGTACCAGGGGTTCGTGACGCCGGAAGGCATCGTGCTCGACGCCAATCCGGTGTCGCTCGCCGGCATCAAGGCCGGGCTCGAGGACGTCGTCGGCAAGCCGTTCTGGGACACGCCGTGGTTCACTGGCACGGCCGGCGTGCCCGAACAGATCAAGGCCGCCTTTCCCGACGTGGTTGCCGGCAAGACCTTTCGGCGGGAGGTCACCGTCGAGCTGCCGACCGGTGCGCGCGCGTTCGATTTTTCCCTGCGCCCAGTCGTCAACGGCACGGGCGGAGTGCTCGCGGTCATCGTCGAGGCGCTGGAGCTGACCGAGCGCCGGGCCGCCGAGGAGCAGCTGCGCCATGCCCAGAAGATGGAGGCGGTCGGCCAGCTGACCGGCGGCCTCGCCCACGATTTCAACAATCTGCTCACCGGCATCGCCGGCAGCCTCGAATTACTGAAGGATCGTTTCGCGCAAGGGCGGTTCGCCGGCGCGGAGCGCTATGTGAAGACGGCGATCGGCGCCGCCAACCGGGCGACGGCGCTGACGCAGCGGCTCTTGGCCTTCTCGCGCCGGCAGATGCTGGAGCCGCGGCCGACGCAGGCGAACGAACTGATCTCGGACATGAAGGACCTGATCCAGCGCACCGTCGGGCCGGCAATCCGGGTCGAGGCGATCCCCTTCCCCGACCTGTGGACCACCCTCTGCGATCAGCACCAGCTGGAAAACGCCGTGCTGAACCTGTGCATCAATGCGCGGGACGCCATGATCGGCGGCGGGTGCCTGACCATCGAGACGGCGAACACGACCTTCGAGGAACGGGAAATCTATGCCGGCGAGCTGTTGCCCGGCGATTACGTGACGATCTGCGTCACCGATACCGGCAGCGGCATGTCGTCGGAAATCGTCTCGCGCGCCTTCGATCCCTTCTTCACCACCAAGCCGATCGGCAAGGGCACCGGCCTCGGCCTGTCGATGGTCTATGGCTTCGTGAAGCAGTCGGGCGGCAATGTCGTCATCGCCTCGACGGTCGGCCGCGGCACGACGGTCAAGATCCACATGCCCCGCTACCAGGGGCCGGCATTGGAAGAGGAGCCGGCCGCGGTGCCGATCGACGTGCCGCGCGCCAATGACGGCGAATGCGTCATGATCGTCGATGACGAGCCGTCGGTCCGCATGCTGGCCAAGGACGTGCTGGAGGCGCTGGGATATTCCGCGATCGAGGCGAAGGAGGCGTCGACCAGCCTCGAAGTGCTGCAATCGCCGACCCGGATCGACCTCTTGGTGACCGACGTCGGGCTGCCCGGCTACATGAATGGCCGCCAGTTGGCCGACGCCGCCCGGGAGCTACGCCCGGACCTCAAGATCCTGTTCATCACCGGCTACGCCGAGAATGTGGCGTTCGGCTCCGACACCCTGGCGCCGGGGATGGAGGTGATGACCAAGCCATTCTCGATGGAGGCCTTCGCCGCAAAGATCCGCACGATGATCCCGCAGGCGTGAGGCGGATCGAGGCTCGATCAAGTTTTGAACGTGACTCGCCACGGCACATGTCCTGGATAGGCCGTCGTCAGAGACGTGACGTTCTTCTATGCTTAGCGAGAAACGCTGCGGAGACTGAGCATCATGACCGCTGCCGCCCTTTTCGCGATCACCATTGCGTCCATGTGGCTGTCCGACAAAGTTGCCAAACGGAAAGGTCGGTCGACGAGAGCGTGGCTCTGGCTCGCAGCATGCTTCGGGCCACTCGCCCTGGTCGCGGTATCTGTTCTGCCATCCGTACGGAAAGAAATGGCCGCCTGACGCTTAAGGACCGCACGGCAAGAAGAGTGACGAACCAAGAGTGCCCGGTGAACGGGAGACTCAAACGGCGCTCTCCTGGATGAAATCCAGGAACGCCCTGACCTTCGCCGGCGGGAGATGGCGCGACGGATGATAGGCATAGAGCGGATAAAGCTCTTCCGACCAATCGGGCAGGACCTGCACAAGCTCTCCGCGGGATAGGAAGGGCGCCAGGCCGATTGCGAGGCTCTGGAAGAAGCCTTGCCCCGCCAGGCATGCGGAAACCGCGACCGACGGGTCGTCCATCATCAGCCGGCTCGTGATCTTGACCTCGACGGCCTCGCCGCCCCGCTTGAACTCCCAGGGGAACGGCAGGCCGGTCTGGGGATCGCGGAACAGGAGCGCCTCGTGATGGACGAGATCATGGGGCGTTCGCGGCTCGCCATGCCGTGCCAGATAAGCCGGTGCGGCGACCGTCAGCACCCGGGTTTCCAAAAGCTTGCGCGCGATGAGCGACGAGGCGTCGGGCGGACCGAAACGGACCGCCACGTCCATGCCGGTCATCATCTCCTCACGGTAGTTGCTGGTGGAGAAATCCACCGACAGCAGCGGATAGCGCGCCAGGAAACGTTGCAGCTCGGGCGCCAGCACCATGCGGGCAAACCACGGGTCGACCGACACGCGCAGCCGGCCCCGCACCTCTGCCGCAGCACCCGCGGCCTCGGCAGCAGCCTCGTCCAGATCAGCAAGCAGCGGCATCACCCGCGCATGGAAGCGTCGTCCCTCCTCGGTCAAGGACACGTCGCGCGGATTGCGATCGAACAGCCGAATGCCGACCCGCGCCTCGAGCCGGGCGACGGCTCGGCTCACGCCCGACGGCGTGAGACCGAGGATCTCGGCCGCACGGGCGAAATTCCCCGCTTCGGTGACGGCCGCCATGACGCCGACGCCGGTTAGCAATCGCGTATCGAACACCATGCTCTCCCCGTTACAGTGATTTGGAGTCACTATAACGCTGATCTTAATGCGCTCCAATCACACCATGGTTTTGCCTACATCAGTGTCACCGCAGGTCGGGATGGCCAAGCGGGTCTGAAAAGGAGCGAGCCCATGAACGAGGTGACGCGCAGGACGCTGCTTCAGCGCGGCGGCATGCTGGGGGCGATCCTGGCCCTCGACACTGTCCGGCCCGTGCCGGCCGGGGCAGTACCGGCCACCTCGTCGCGGCGCTTCAAGGCGATCGACGCCGCCCTCGCTGCCGGCGTCTCCAAGAACGACGTCGCCGGCGTCGTAGCGCTCGCGGCCACGCCGCGGGAACTGATCTACGAGGGCGCTTTCGGCACGGCGAACACGGCGACGGGCGCGCCGATGAAGGCCGACACGGTGTTCTGGCTCCTGTCGATGACCAAGGCCTTCACGGCGACGGCCTGCATGCAACTGATCGAGCAGGGTCGCCTGGGGCTCGACGACGATGCGGCCAAGTATCTGCCCGAGCTCGCGGCACCTCAGGTCCTCGAAGGGTTCTCCCCGGACGGCATGCCGCGGCTGCGCCCGGCGAAGCGGGCAATCAAGGTGCGTCACCTGCTCACCCATACCTCCGGCTACACCTATTCGATCTGGAGCGAGGCGCTGACCCGCTACGAGCAGGCGACGGGCATGCCGGACATCGCAACCTGCCGGAACGCCGCCTTCACCGCCCCGCTCGAGTTCGACCCAGGTGAACGGTGGGAATACGGCATCAGCATGGACTGGGTCGGCAAGCTGGTCGAAACGGTCGCGGATCAGTCGCTCGAAGTCTATTTCCGCGAGAATATTTTCGCGCCGCTCGGCATGAAGGACTCCGGCTTCCTGATCGGGAGCGCGCAGAAAAAGCGCGTCGCGACACTGCACAGCCGCCGTGCCGACGGCGGCCTCGATCCGGCACCGTTCGAGATGCCGCAGCGGCCCGAGTTCTTCATGGGCGGCGGCGGCGCCTTCAGCACGCCGCGCGATTATCTCGTGTTTCTGCAGGCGCTGCTGAACGGCGGCACGCTCGAACACCGCCGGATCCTGCGGGCCGAAACGGTCGCCAGCATGATGCAGAACCAGATCGGTCCGCTCGACGTCCACGAGATGCGGTCGGCCCAAGCCGGCTACTCCCAAAGCTTCGACCAGTTCCCGGGCCAGCCGCACAAATGGGGCCTGTCCTTCGACATCAATACCGAGCCGGGACCGAACGGGCGCGCCGCCGGCAGCATCTCCTGGGCCGGCCTGCTCAACTGCTATTTCTGGCTCGATCCGGTCCGCAAGGTCACCGGCGCCCTCTTCACCCAGATCCTGCCGTTCTACGACGAACGGGTCGTCGCCCTCTATGGCGCGTTCGAGCGCGGCCTCTACGCCGGACTCGCTTGAACCGGCGCGGTCCTCACCACCCGATTGGAGACTTATGATGTATGCCATCACCGGAATCACCGGCAAGGTCGGCGGCGCCCTGGCGCGCGGCCTGCTCGCCGACCAGCTGAACGTTCGCGCCGTGCTGCGCGACGCGGCAAAAGCGACCGAATGGCAGGCCCAGGGCTGCGAGATCGCTGTGGCCGACATGGACGACGCGGCGAGCCTCGCGGCCGCCTTCAAGGGTGCTGCCGGCGTCTTCATCCTGCCGCCGTCCGAGTTCGATCCGGAGCCCGGCTTCCCCGAAGCCCGGCGCGTCATCGACGCCGTGCGCGCCGCCCTGATCGAGGCGCGTCCCGGCAAGGTCGTGTGCCTCTCGACCATCGGTGCCGACGCCCCGCACGAGAATCTGCTGACCCAGCGGACCCTGATGGAGCAGTCGCTGAGCGACATCGGCCTGCCGGTGACGTTCCTCAGGCCGGGCTGGTTCATGGAAAATGCGGCCTGGGATGTCGCTGCCGCACGCGATGAAGGCGTGCTCTACAGCTTCCTGCAGCCGGCGGACAAGCCCGTGCCGATGGTCGCGACCGAGGACGTGGGCGCCGCCGCCGCCGCCCTGCTGCGGGAAGATTGGCACGGCACGCGCGTCGTCGAGTTGGAAGGCCCCGCCCGCGTCTCGCCGAACGATCTCGCCCAGGCCTTTGCCGCCGTGCTTGGCCACGCCGTCAGGGTCGAGATCGTGCCCCGCGAGAGCTGGGAGCCGCTGTTCCGCGCCCAGGGCGCGCGTAATCCGCTGCCGCGCATTCGCATGCTCGACGGCTTCAACGAGAGCTGGATCGAGTTCCAGGAGCGGGGCCGGTCGGCGACGAAGGGCACGACCGCGCTTGAAACCGTCATCGCCCGGCTCGTCGGCGCAGCCGAGGCCGCCATCTGAGGCCGGCACAATAGCCACAAAGGAACCCACCATGGACACCATCACCACGCAGGGCGTCGCGATGCCCCGGCTCGGCTTCGGTACGTTCCGCATGCCCGGCGCCGCCGCCCAGCCATCGGTCGAGAACGCGATCGCGCTCGGCTACCGGCATATCGACTCCGCCGCGATGTACGAGAACGAGGCGGCGGTCGGCGCCGCCATCGCCGCCTCGGGCGTGGCCCGCAACGAGCTCTTCGTCACGACGAAGGTCTGGCACGACCAACTGGTGCCCGACGCGCTCCATCGGGCGTTCGAAACCAGCCTGCGGAAGCTGGGCCTCGACCATATCGACCTGTACATGGTCCATTGGCCGTCCAGGGACATGGACATGGCGGCGACGCTGGAAGCACTGACTTCCTTGCGGGAGCAGGGGCTTGCGCGCGCGATCGGCGTGTGCAACTTCAACCTGCCGATGCTCCGCCGCGCCATCGAAGAGATCGGCGCGCCGATCGCCAGCGTTCAGGTCGAATATCATCCGTTCCTGTCGCAGTCGGCGCTGCTCGTTTATCTGCGGCGGCACGGGCTGCCGCTAACTGCCTATGCCCCACTCGCCCAGGGACGGGCGGCGATCGATCCCGTGCTCGCCTCGATCGGGCAGAAACACGGGGTTGACGCCGCCCAGATCGCGATCGCCTGGCTGCTGGATCAGTCGGGCGTCGCCGTCATCCCCAAGGCCGCACGGCCCGAAAGCCAAAAGGCCAATCTCGCCGCGCTCGACATCAGGCTCGACGACGAGGATCGCGCCGCCATCGCCGCCCTGCCGAAGGACCAGCGCTTCGTGCGGCCGCCCTTTGCGCCCGAGTGGGATGCCGTCGAATGAAATCTGCACATCGGTCCGGCGTGAACGGATCTGGCCTAGCGGCCGGTCCGGTTCGGCCGGAAGCCAGCGCCCTTGATGTCGCGCTGGCACAGGTAGGCGCCAGTCTTGGTCGAGCCGTAGCGGTCCTGGCCGCGGTAGTAATAGATGCGCGTCTGCAGATCGACCCAGACGACGACCTCGCCGGGACAATGCTCCTCGGCCGCGGCCCGGGTCGGATATTGCGCACCTTCGGCAAAGGCGCCGGAAGCGGCGGTGGCAAAAGGCAGGAAAACCACCAGTCCGCTCCGCAACCTGCGGAAGATGCGCCGCTTCATGGAACCCTCCGGGCCTGTTGGAACCCAGGATGCCACGATCGTCACCGCGGCTGAAGGCTTGGCATGGTCAGGCGGAAGCGGACATGGTCGGAGGCGGCTTCGGCCAGCACCAGATCGCCCCGGTGCGCGCGGGCAATCTCGCGGGCGAGGCTGAGGCCGAGGCCGAGGCCGTCGATCCGGCGGTTGCGCGCCGTGTCGACCCGGTAGAAGCGATCGAACAGCCGGCCGATTTCCGTCGAGCGGATCCCGGCCGCGGCATTGGCCATGTCGAGCTCGACCATGTCGGCCCGGCGGCAGGCCTCGATGCGGGTCCAGCCGCGCGGCAGATTGTATTTCAGGGCGTTGCTGGCGAGGTTCTGCAGCACCTGGCGCAGCAGCCCCGGATCGGCCGCCACCACCAGCCCGGGCTCGATCGCGAGGCTGAGGGCAAGGTCCGGTCCCTGGGTCTGGATGTCCTCGATCACCTCCTCGAGCGCCTCGCCCAGCGCAAACGGCTGGACCGCGACCGCCAGCATGCCGGCATCGGCGGAGGCCAGCAGCAGCAGCTTGCGGCTGATGCCTTCGAGCCGCCGCACTTCGTCGAGCAGGTCCGAGAGCAGGTTCTGCAGGCAGGAACCGGGCTCAGCCTGATTGAGCGCCCGCTCGATCTCGCCCTGCAGGATGGTCAGCGGCGTCCGCAGCTCGTGGGCGGCATCCGCGGAGAAGCGCGAGGCCTGGGTGAAGCTGCGTTCGAGCCGTTCGAGCATGGCGTTGAAAGCCGCGATCAGCTGTTCGATCTCGCGGGTTTCGCGGCCGGTCGGAACCCGGTGGTCGAGGCCGGCGGCCGTGACCTGCTCGACGCTATCGACCAGCCGGCGGATCGGCCGCAGCGCCCGGTGTGAAATCAGCCAGGCGCCGATCGCCAGCAGCACCATCGCCGCCGGCATGGCGAGCAGAAAGGCCGTGGCAGCCGCCCGCGTCAGATCGTCGAGTGCGACATGGGCGAAAGCATTCGGGATCTGGGTGTCGAGCCGGTCCCGGACGGCATCATGGATCGACCACCAGGCCATGGCGCCATAGCTGCCGAGCGCCACGGCGCCGAGCCCGGCGACCCAGAACGCCAGGCGAAGGCGGAGCGAGCGGAGCATCACCCGTCGGCGCCGGGCTTGCGCATGCGGTAGCCAACGCCGCGCACGCTCTCTATCGGCGAGGCCAGGCACTGGCCGCCATGCAGCTTCTTGCGGATACGCTGCACGCAGACATCGACCAGATTGGTCGTCGGATCGAAGTCATATTCCCAGACATGCTCGAGCAGTTGGGTCCGGGTCAGCACGCGGCCGGCCGATCGCATCAGATATTCCAGCAGATTGAACTCGCGCCGGGTCAGGTCGACCGGCCGCTCGCGCCAGGTGACCGCGCGGCGGACTCGGTCGAGCCGAAGCTCGCCCACGGCCAGCACGCTCTGCCGCTCGCCCGTGGCGCGCCGGGCGACGGCATGAATGCGCGCCAGCAGCTCCTCGACATAGAAGGGCTTCGCCAGATAATCGTCGGCGCCGGAATCCAGCCCCTCGATCCGGTCGTGGAGCTCGGTGCGCGCCGTCAGCAGGATGACGGCGGTCGTGTCCCCCGCCGCGCGCAATCCCTTGAGCACCGAGAGCCCGTCGCGGCCGGGCAGCATGACGTCGAGCACGATGACGTCGAAGGGCGTCTCCCGCGCCCGGGCGAAACCCTCGTCGCCATTGTCGCAGTGGTCCACCGTACAGCCGCCCTCGCGCAGGCCGGCACAGACGAAACGGGCGATCCGCCGTTGGTCCTCGACAACCAGTATCTTCATGGCCACCCCCGCCAGAAGTCCCCCGGCCGGCCGCTCCGACCTGCAAGATTACCAAACCGTCATCTTCAGACGGGCTCTCAGGTCATGTTGCGGGCGTCTGCTCGCGATCGCGCCGGATCTCATCGTGACATCTCCGGCCACCGCCGGGGGAGTGTCTTAGAATGGTCGGCAGCCACAGCTTGAGGATCGCCATTCTTGCAACCGGCCTGGTCGCCGCGACCGACGAGGCGGCCGCCGGCGAATGGCAGGGATTGGATCCGGGCGTGCGGACCGGCCCGGCCGCCGCGGGCGGCCCGCTCAGCGGCCTCAACCCGATCGAAAACGGTTTTTTCCTGGCTGCCCGCGCCCGGTTCAACGAGATCGACTCCGTCTCGGGCGCGATGCCGGGCGAGGCCGGATTCGGCCTGGGTCCGCGCTTCAACCTGAACAGCTGCGCCGGCTGCCACGCCTTTCCGGCAGTGGGCGGGTCGAGCCCGCTGGTCAATCCGGAGATCGCGATGGCGACGCTCGACGGCGCCAGCAACGCTGTGCCGTCGTTCATCACCCCGAACGGGCCGGTGCGCGAGGTGCGTTTCGTGCGCAATCCGGACGGCACGCCCGACGGCGGCGTCCATGACCTGTTCGTCATTTCCGGCCGCCGCGACGCGCCGGGCTGCGCCATTGTCCAGCCCGACTTCAACGGCGCCGTCGCCGCGAACAATGCGATCTTCCGCATTCCGACGCCGGTCTTCGGCCTGGGCCTGGTCGAGGATACGCCTGACAGCAACCTGGTCGCCGCCAAGGCGGCCGGATCCGGCCTGCAGCAGTCGCTGGGCATCGGTGGCCATTTCAACATGAGCGCCAACGACGGCACGATCACGCGCTTCGGCTGGAAGGCGCAGAACAAGTCGCTGATGGTCTTCGCCGGCGAGGCCTACAACGTCGAGCAGGGCGTCACCAACGAGAATTTCCCCGACGAGCGCGAGACCAACCCGAACTGCCGGTACAACGTCACGCCGGAGGACGGCACCGTGCTGCGCGTCACCGGCTCCTCGGGCAGCCCGGCCTCGGACTATTCGTCGGATGTCGTGAACTTCGCGGCCTTCGCCCGGCTATCGGCCGCCCCGACGCCCATCCCCCTGACCGCCACCGCGCAGATGGGCGCGCAGCTGTTCATGTCGACCGGCTGCCAGGGCTGCCATATCCAGAACCAGACGACCGGGGCATCGCCCTATGCCGGCTACAGCAATGCCACCTACCAGCCGTACAGCGATTTCGCCGTCCACGACATGGGCGACCGGCTGGCCGACGGCATCACCCAGGGCAACGCCACCGGCCGCGAGTTCCGGACGGCGCCGCTCTGGGGCATCGGCCAGCGGATCTTCTTCCTGCACGACGGCCGGACCGCGGATCTCAACATGGCGATCCTGGCCCATTCGAGCCGCGGGTCCGAAGCGAACGCCGTCATCGGCAATTACCGTCGGCTTGCGGATCAGCAGAAGCGCGAACTGCTGGTCTTCCTCCGGTCGCTATGAACTGAGCGCCTTCATCACCGCGTAGAGCTCCGCCTTGGTCTCGAAGCCCACGCCCGGTGCCTCGGGCAGGCCGACATAGCCGTCCTCGACCCGGATGCCGTCGGCGAAGCCGCCGAAGGGCTTGAAGACGTCGGGATAGGATTCATTGCCGCCCAGATGCAGGCCGGCGGCGATGTTGAGCGACATCTGGTGGCCGCCATGGGGCACGACGCGGCGGGTCGACCAGCCGTTCTGGCCGAGCATGTCGAGCGTGCGCAGATATTCGACCAGGCCGTAGCTGAGCGCGCAGTCGAACTGCAGGAAATCGCGGTCCGGCCGCATGCCGCCGTGGCGGATCAGGTTGCGCGCGTCCTGGTGCGAGAACAGGTTCTCGCCGGTCGCCATCGGCCGGTCGTAATGGTTGGCGAGCTCCGCTTGCAGCGCGTAATCGAGCGGGTCGCCCGCCTCCTCGTACCAGAACAGGCCATAGGGCTTCAGCGCCTCGGCATATGCCACGGCGGTGCCCAGGTCGAAGCGGCCGTTGGCGTCGACGCACAGGTTGGCGCCGTCGCCGACGATCTCGAGCACCGCCTCGATGCGGCGCAGGTCCTCGGCGAGCGGTGCCGCACCGATCTTCATCTTGACCACGCGGTAGCCGCGGTCGCGGTAGCTGCGCATCTCGTCCTGGAGTGCGGTCAGGTCCTTGCCCGGGTAGTAATAGCCGCCGGCGGCATAGACCCAGACCTTGTCGTCGGCCTGGCCGCCGCGGTAGCGATCCGCCAGCACGCGGTAGAGCGGCTTGCCCTCGATCTTGGCCACCGCATCCCAGACCGCCATGTCGACGGTGCCGACCGCGACCGAGCGCTCGCCATGGCCGCCCGGCTTCTCGTTGGCCATCATCGTGTTCCAGATCTTGAACGGGTCGAGATTGCCGCGCGCCTCGTCGATGAGGCTGTCGGGCGCCGCCTCCTTGAGCCGCGGCAGGAAGCGCTCGCGCAGCAGCCCGCCGGCGCCATAGCGGCCGTTCGAATTGAAGCCGTAGCCGACGACCGGCTTGCCGTCGCGGATCACGTCGGTGATCACGGCCACGACCGAGCAGGTCATCTTGGAGAAATCGATATAGGCATTGGCAATCGGGGAGGCGATCGAGGCGGTCGTCTCCCGGATCTCGACGATGCGCATGGCTTCGCTCCGGCTGGCTGGGCGTTAATCTAGGCCGGAGGATAGCGATGGACGGGCCTTCGCGGCCAATGCCACATTCGGAACGTTCAATGTCTGATCGGCATCGCGGATGGAGTTCTCCTGGCTCGAAGACTTCCTGGCCCTCGTCGACAGCGGCAATTTCAATCGCGCGGCCGAGGCGCGGCACCTGACCCAGCCGGCCTTCAGCCGGCGCATCCGGGCGCTGGAGGACTGGGTCGGCGCACCGCTGTTCGACCGGGCGACCCATCGCGTGACGCTCACCCCGGCCGGCGACCGCTTCCGCCCGCTCGCCGAGGATCTGGTGCGCCGGCTGCTGCAGGGGCGCGAGGAGATCCGCCAGGCGTCGGCCACCGCGGCCGCCAGCCTGCGCTTCGCCGCGACCCATGTGCTGTCGCTGACCTTCTTTCCGGTCTGGCTGCGCTCGCTCGAGGCCCGCACCCGGCTGGGGCCGGTGCATCTGGTGTCGGACACCATGCGGGCCTGCGCGCAGATCATGCGGGCCGGGCAGGCGCAGTTCCTGCTCTGCCACCACCACCCTGCCCTGCCGGCACCGCTCGATGCCGACCAGTTCCGCTCGATCCAGGTCGGCGACGACGTGCTGCTGCCGGTCGCGGCCCCCGACGACGCCGGGCGGCCGAGGTTCGCCCTCGCGGATGCCGCCACCGACGCCCCCACCGATGCCAGCGTGCCGCATCTGGCCTACAGCCCCGACTCCGCCCTCGGCCGCATCGTCGCCGCGGCCCGTGGCGGCGCCGACGCCGCGCGGACGCCTGATCCGGTCTTCACCTCGCACCTCGCCACGGTGCTCAGGGCCATGGCGGCGGACGGCCGCGGCATCGCCTGGCTGCCCGAGAGCCTGATCGCCGACGACCTGGCGCGGCGGACGCTGGTCCGCGCCGGCGACGGGGCCTGGGCGGCACCCGTCGAGATCCGCCTCTACCGCGCCAAGGCCCGGCAGAGCCCGGCAGCCGAGGCGTTCTGGTCGGCGCTCGACGGGCGCTAGCGCGGGGCCATCGCCGGGCATTGCTGTAATGCCATCGAAGCCCTCCCCGAAGTCGCGTTCCGCCGCTATTACCAGGAGAATGCCCGGCGATATTCTGATCCAGGAACTAGGCCCCAAAGGCGACGGCATCCACCGCTCGCCTGGCGGGTCCGTCTATGTCGATCGCGCCCTGCCGGGCGACAGGATCCAGGCCAGGATCGGCCGCGGTGACGACGGCGTGTTGCGCGGCGACCTGCTCAAACTCGTCAAGCCCTCGCCCCATCGCGTCAAGGCGCCCTGCCCGAATTACGAAGTCTGCGGCGGCTGCACGCTCCAACATGCCAAGGATGAATTCTATCGGCACTGGAAACTCGACATCGTGCGCGAGGCCTTGCGCGGCAGAGGCTTGAAGCCGCGGATCTGGCGCGATCCGGTCTTCCTCGCCGCCGGGGACCGCCGCCGCGCCAACTTCTCCGCCGTCAAGAAAGGCGGCGTGGTCACGCTGGGCCACTACCGGCGCCGCGCGCATCATGTGACCGATATCGCCTCCTGCCTGGTCGCCGATCCCGCCGTCATGGACCTGCGCGAACGGCTGAAGCCTCTGCTCGCGCAGATTCTGCAGGAAGGCAAGCCGGCCACGGCCTTCATCCAGGCGATCAACGGCCAGTTCGACATCGCCATCACCGGCCCCGTCGGCAAGACTGGCAAACCCGATGTGCCGACGCGCAACGCCATCACGCAGTTCGCCCGGGAGGCGAAGGTCAACCGCATTTCCTGGCGCGCCGGTTCGGATGATGCGGCGCTGGTCATCATCGAAATCAGCCCGCCGCGGGTCCGCTTCGGCGATCTCGACGTGACCCTGCCGCCGCTCGCGTTCCTGCAGCCGACGCGGGCCGGCGAGGACGCACTGGTGGCCGCCGTCATGGAGTTGCTGCCGCGCGCTGGGAAATTCGCCGATCTCTTTTCCGGCTGCGGCACCTTCACCGGCCCGATGCTGCAGCGCGGCCCGGTCGATGCCTATGAGAGCGTCGGCTCCGCCGTCCGCGCCCTCGACAAGGCGAAGGGGACAAGGCCGCTCAAGGCCATCCGCCGGGACCTGTTCCTGCATCCGCTGCGCCGCGACGAGGCCAATCGCTACGACGCCATCGTCTTCGACCCGCCGCGCGCCGGCGCGCAGGAGCAGGTCAGGACGCTGGCTTCGAGCCGGACGCCGCTGCTCGTCGGCGTCTCCTGCAACCCCGCCACCTTCGCCCGCGACGCCCGCATCCTGGTCGATGGCGGCTATCGGCTCGACAGCGTCCGGGTCGTCGATCAATTCACCTGGTCGCACCATGTCGAACTGGTCGCCGCCTTTACCAAGCGCCCCCGGTGAACTGCGGTCACGCCGCTCAACTCACATGCTGCGACAGCGACAGCAGATTACCGTCGGGATCCTTGAACCAGGCGACCTTGTCGCCACTGGGTGCAGACCAGACGCCGTCGGCGCTCTGGCTATCGCCGAAATAGGGATAGCGCTCGAACGCCATGCCCTTGCCCGAGAGCACGGCCACGGCTGCATCGATATCGGCAACCCGCCAGCCGAAGACCGTGTAAGGCGCCGTGACGCGCTCGGGCGGAACCGCGAGCCGGACAAAAATCGGTCCGCTGCGCAGCACCAGGGCGAAGTCGTCCTGGCTGACGAACGCGAGGCCCAGGACGCCTTCGTAGAAGGCCCGTGCCCGGGCGAAATCGCTGACGGCGAGGAAGCCCATAGGGACGGCGCTCGCAAGCATCACGGGAATCCTCACCTGGCCAGCCGAGGGCCGGATAGTACGACATCCATCTCCGGTAGTCGCCCGTCGCGGTGCTGGGGACGCTCGCCGACGCGGTGTGGCGGCGGCGGCGGCCTCAGGTTCGGCTCAGACCATCGCGCCAGGCAATGACTTCGAGTTCGCCGCGCACGGCGTCCTCGACCGGAATAACGGGTCTCGCCTGGAATTCGAAAGCCGGTAGCATGGAACAGATCTTGTGCACGGTCACCGGATCGTCGCAGTCCGCCAGCATGTAACCTCCCCAGTCCCCCACTCGCACGACGAACAGCTCAATCTTGAAGTTTTCGGGCGCCTCCCACTGACGAAAAACCTCGAGGATCCGCTTCTGGGCATTCTCATACTCGATGGCTGAGCCTTGCGGACGCTCCCACCAGTTGATCATGTATTTCATGTCACCCGCTCCCGCTTCTGCGGCCGAACCCAAGCCCGGCCCAGCCCGAGGACGCGTCCGGGATGGAGACGACAGGGAAAGGGAAGGCTCTACCTAACTAGGGCTCTGCACAAGGGCGGGATTGCGGCGCGGGAGGCCAGGACGCGCGGCCGTATTCCCGTTCCTGTTGCAGAGATCATGATGGCCAGGTCGACGCATTGGCAACCCGCGGCAGGTCACGGCCCGCGTAGGCCATCGGGCGGAAATCGAGCCACACCCGTATGCAGACATTTGCCCTGATACAAACACCGACCGCTTCGCACGGACCAGACCGCTCGAAATTCGTTGTTTCCCGATGGTGGAACTGGCCTGGTGCGAATTCTAACGGCCGGCTTCGACGGTACGGCGAACCTTGTTCAGTCCGCCACTCTGATCAGGCGCGGGGCGCCGCCTTAAGCCCGGGAGCCACGCTCCCCCGGGTTTAGCTTTTAGGGCCCGCTTTCTCGCCGTCCCATCGATGCGCCACCAGATCGGCAAAGCCCCGGAAGCTACACGTTTCTCGTGCGGACATTCAAAAACCAGTAACGGACAGTGAAAACTCCAAGCTCTTGCCATCCCGGTCGATGGATAGTTTGTGTTGCTGACCGGGACGACCATGAAGAGCTGCGAGAATTTGATCGCGCGACCATCCTTGGGACGACTGGCCATCGACCGCCAGGATCCTGTCGCCGATCTCGATTCCTTCGACCGTCGCCTTGCCTGCCTGCTTTACGATATTGCCGATCCGGTATTCGCCGTGCTTGTAGACCAGCGTTACGCCGACCTGGTCGAGTTCATGCGGATCGATATCGCTGACCTTGAGCCAGTAAGACATTTGGTTACGGTAGTCGATGGTCAGGCGGTAGTGCTTGAGCACATTGCCGCCAAGCCAACCGATGACGGGTTCCGGAGCGCCTTTCTGCCAGATGTCGTAGAAGACTTCGCCGAACAGATTGTCCCACGGCCAACCAAGCGTTGGGCCGGCTCCGAGCATGCCGACGTTCTGCAACGGCATATCCCCGATCGCGGCTTCGGGAAGGCGCAAAACGGTACCTTCCTGCTCGAAGGCATAGGGCAGCATGTTGTAGTTGCTGAGTCCGACGGCACCTTCGGCGCGTTGCCACTCCGGATGGGTATTCCGCCATTGGCTGGCCGTGCTATGGCGTATCCAGGAATAGCCGCCTCCGCCATCGATCACGATCGGATAGGCCCGACCCTCCACCAGGAAATCGGCCGTGACCAGGCCGGTATCCTTGTTGAGACGAACGGGAACGGCAGTCCCTTCGGGCGGAAGCGAACCCGGCTGGGCCAGAGTCATGGTCTTGTTCGCGTAGTCCAACACAAGATCGAACTGCTCCAGCACGCCGGCTTGCAGCCACGCTTCGACCTTCTGCGGGAAAAAGAACGGGCCGACCTGGCGATCGGGTGGCTCGGCATCATCCAGCGATTCAACCGCGTGAGAATCCACCGAGATGGGAATTCCGCCTATGCGGAAGGAAAAGGCGCGGCCCTGGTCGATGGCCAATTCCTTGTAGACATGCTCCTGCAACCCCGGATGGGAATGTCCCATATTGACGTTCGCCAGAAGCTTGCGCGTGCCGCCATCCGGGCGAATGGCGTCCAGCTCGACCAGAAGCTGATCGCCTTCGACGATCATCGGTACGGTGGTCTGCGAAAAAGTCGGCGGCGCCGTGATCATGCCGGTCACCGGCTTTTCGGTAGACGAGCAGGCAGAAAGACAAACGAAACCGGTTATCAAGGCCAGTTTTTGCATCTGTTTAGCCAAAGCATCCTCCCCGCTGAACCGCGATGGCGGCAACGCCTGATAACAAGGCTCGAATGGACTAGGTGAGGTCAGCCGGTTCGACTGAGGCCGGCTTCGGCCTCGCCCGGCTGATATTCCAAGATGTCGCCCGGCTGGCAGTCGAGGTAGGCGCAGATCGCTTCGAGCGTCGAGAAGCGGATGCCCTTGACCTTTCCGGATTTCAGTAGCGACAGGTTGGCCTCAGTCAGACCGATGGCGCGGGCGAGCGCGTTGGAGCGGACCTTGCGCTTCGCCATCATGACGTCGAGACGGACGATGATCGCCATCAGACGAATCCGTCCCGGTCCTGCTCGATCTCGCGTCCGGCCTCCATCACCTGGGCGATGACCAGGAGAATACCGCCCAGCACTAGCGCCTGGACCTCGACCATGTGGAACCAGGTCCGATCGACCGCGCAATCGGCCAGGATCAGCAGTTGGACGCTGACAAAAGGTGCTACGGCATAGGCCACCAACCATCGGCCGATCCGCTTGATATGATTGGAATTTTCCCAAGCGAAAACGGTGCCGGCAGCATAGAGACGGAACAGCCCGCGCAGGTTGGCCAGCACCAGGATCGCCGGCCCGAATTGCACGATGAGCGCGAAAACGCTGCCGATGCGCAGGCGGGTCGCCAACTGGCCCAGCGACACGGCGTTCGCCGGCACCACAGGTGCCGCTCCTAGGATGATGTCTACGCCCTCGGCATTCACCAGCACGTTGTGGCCGGTGTAGAACAGCGTCGCCAGCACTAACAGGGCCGTGATGGCGGTCACCAGCCACAAAAGCCCCGTGAACACACTCGCGAAGATCCGGCTGCGCGCCTGGATGCGGCGGTGTATCGGCCGATCGGCTTGGCCCAGGCTCGACGTCATAGTCAGAAGAATCCCCATCGGACGGCTCCAAGGTTGTGGTCCCTGGGTATTCTGGAAAATATTTTCTGTCAAACGATAATTAATCGAGTTTATTTAATCTGAATGCGCCGGTCCGGAACGCCCGCTCGGTTAGGTGCCGGCGACAGATCGGTCGATACCGTCTTCCCGCGACGAGACGGCTCGTTCTGCAAAGCCATTCTGCCTCCGGTGAAATTGTCGATTTGTGTCGGAGGCACGGCTACCTGCGAGGATGGTGCTGCCGATCCGGTTCTTTCTGCCGATCGTGTCCCGCCTTGTGAGAGACATGGTCGTCGTGACAGACCGAACGATTTGGGACGAATGTCCGGTATCACCGAGTCAACGCCCGAAAGCGGAAGATCGCCTTTCCACCCAACGCGGCCTATCTGGGGACGGTGGGACCCGACCTGAGCCGGCACATATTGGAACATCACGCACGAGCAGTTGCGATTGAAACGGACCGCCACCGCGCTCAAATCAGTCTAATCCCCTGTGGCCGGAGCCCATGTTATGGTCGCTCAGCTCAATCACACCATCGTCTGGTGCTCGAACCAGAGCGCCTCAGCCAAGTTCCTGGCCGAGACGCTGGGACGGCCAGCGCCGACCCGCTTCGGCCACTTCGACGTCGTCGAGCTGGACAATGGCGTCTCGCTCGACTTTGCCGACGCGGAGGGCCCGATCCGGCCGCAGCACTACGCCTTCCTGGTCAGCGAAGCTGATTTCGACGCAATCTTCAGCCGCATCAAGGATCGCGGCCTCGAATACTCGGCCGATCCGAGGGGTAGCCGGCCCGGCGAGATCAACCATAACGACGGCGGGCGTGGCGTCTATTTTCACGATCCGGACGGCCATTACCTCGAAGTGATCACCCGGCCTTACGGCAGCGGCGGCTGAGCGAGGCTAGGTAATCTGCCTGCGCTTCGCCCCTACGGCGTGTGCTCGTCCGAATCGAGCGCGAATACCAGCACCGAGCGCCCGGTCACGGCATAGGTCTGGCCGGTGGCGAATTCCTGCTCGCCCGGCTGGTCGGGCAGGTTGGTATCGACCAGCAGGGTCCAGGTCGCGTGCCCCGCCGATTCAGGCAGGGTGAAATTCACCAGGTCGTAGTGGCTGTTGAAGATGACGAGCAGGGTGCGGTCGTCGCCGCGCTTGCGCACGCCGGTCGGCTGGGCCCGCCCGTCCATCAGCATGCCGAAGCAGCGCATCGTCTCGTCGGCCCAGTCCTCGTCCGACATCTCCGAGCCCGAGGCATTGATCCAGGTCACGTCCTTGACGCCCAACTCCTCGTTCATGGTGCCGGTCAGGAAGCGCTGGCGGCGCAGGATCGGGAAGTTGCGGCGGAGCGCCGTCAGCTTCGCTACGAAATCGATCAGCCCCTGCCCGCGGTCGCCGAAGTCCCAGTCGACCCAGCTGAGCTCGTTGTCCTGGCAATAGGCGTTGTTGTTGCCCTGCTGGGTCCGGCCGAACTCGTCGCCGGCGAGCAGCATGGGCGTGCCGTGGGCCAGCAGCAGCGTCGCCAGCAGGTTGCGGATCTGCCGGTCGCGCAGCGCCAGGATCTCGGGATCGTCGGTCGGCCCTTCCGCCCCGCAGTTCCAGGAGCGGTTGTCGGAGCTGCCGTCGTTGTTGTCCTCGCCGTTCGCCTCGTTGTGCTTGTCGTTGTAGCTGACCACGTCGTTGAGCGTGAAGCCGTCGTGCGCGGTGATGAAATTCACGCTGGCCAAGGGCTTGCGGCCCTGGCGGTTGAAGATGTCGCCCGACGCGCAGAGGCGCGGCGTCAAGGCCGCGGCCGGCGCCTCGCCCTTCCAGAAATCGCGGGCCGTGCCGCGGAACTTGTCGTTCCATTCGGCCCAGCCCGGCGGAAAGCCCCCGACCTGATAGCCGCCCGGACCGCAATCCCACGGCTCGGCGACCAGCTTGACCCCGCCCAGAATCGGATCCTGGCTGCAGGCCTTGAGGAAGCCGCTCTGATTGTCGAAGCCGTTCGGCTCGCGCGCCAAGATCGTGCCGAGGTCGAAGCGGAAGCCGTCGACATGCATCTCGTTGACCCAGTAGCGCAGGCTGTCGGTCACCATCTGGATGACGCGCGCATGGCTGATGTTGAGCGTGTTCCCGGTGCCGGTGTCGTTGATGTAGAAGCGCTTCTCGTCCGGCATCAGGCGATAGTAGGACGCGTTGTCGATGCCCTTGAACGACAGCGTCGGCCCCCGCTCGTTGCCCTCGGCCGTGTGGTTGTAGACCACGTCCAGGATGACCTCGAGCCCGGCATCGTGCAGGCGGGAGACCATGTCCTTGAACTCGGCCACGCTGCGGGCGGGATCGGCGGCATAGCGCGGGTCGGGGGCGAAGAAGCCCAGCGAATTATAGCCCCAGTAGTTCGTCAGGCCCTTGTCGAGCAGGTGGCTGTCGTTGACGAACATATGGATCGGCAGCAGCTCGACCGAGGTCGCGCCCAGCGACTTGATGTGGTGGATGACCTCCGGCGTCGCCAGGCCGGCGAAGGTGCCGCGCAGGGGTTCCGGCACGGCCGGATGGCGCATGGTGTAGCCGCGCACATGGGTCTCGTAGAAGATCGTGCGGTCCCAGGGCACCAGCGGGCTGCCGCTTTCCCGCCAGTCGAACGCGGGGTCCGTGACCACGCATTTCGGCATGAACGGGGCGCTGTCGCGCTCGTCGAACGACAGATCGCCGTCCTCGTGCCCGATGGTGTAGCCGAAGCAGGCGTCGTCCCAGACGAGCTGCCCGGCATGGGCGCGGGCATAGGGGTCGAGCAGCAGCTTGTTCGGATTGAATCGATGCCCCTCCTCCGGCAGGTAGGGACCGTGGACGCGATAGCCATAGAGCTGCCCCGGCGCCACGTCCGGCAGATAGCCGTGCCAGATCTCGTCGGTGAATTCTGGCAGCTCGATCCGCTGCAATTCGTGCTGGCCGCTGCCGTCGAACAGGCAGACCTCGACCTTGGTCGCATTGGCGGAGAACAGGGAGAAATTAGTGCCGTTCCCATCCCAGGTGGCGCCGCGCGGCAGCGGCAGGCCTTCGCGGATGGTCCGTTTGACGATCTCGGTCACAATCTGCTCCTGGCGCGGAAGGGGACGGTCGGGGGCAGGCTGCGGGACCGCACCTGCCGCGTGCCCCTACAACACCCGGAAGCCATCATCGCTCCGCGGCTCCGGTTCAGACGGCGAGCAGCACCCCGCTGGCGGCGCCGAGCAGGACGACGATCCAGGCCCCCTCGGCGGCCGCAGGGTCCGCCGCAAGGCTCTGCCGGTCGATCATCCTCACGCCTCGGGCGGCGCCGTCGCCAGCGCCAGCGCGTTGTTCAGGTAGCGCGGATCGTCGGTCACCTCGCGGCCGAGCCAGGGCGGCAGTGCCACCTCCTGGCCGACATGATCGAGCTCGACCTCGGCCAGCAGCAGGCCCGCGAGCGCGCCCTCGAACTCGTCGACGGTCCAGACCCGGTCGCCCCAGGTCAGGCTGTACCGGCGCTTCGCGATCATCCGGCCGGCGCAGAACTGCCGCAGCATCGAGGCCGCATGGTCGACCGGCACCGGATATTCGAATTCGGCACGCGCGCCGTCGCGCGACGGGCCCTTGATGGTCAGGAACGCCCGGTCGCCCAGGAGCCGGACGCGGACGGAGCAGTCCTCGGTGGTCGGCAGATAGCCCTGGGCAATCGTCTCGACGCGGGCGCCCTCGCGCCATCCCTGGCCGACAACCAGGAACTTCCGTTCGATCTCGACGGGTTCCTCAGCCTGCGGGTCGGGGCGCGACATCGTGGCGGTCCTTGGGTTCGGGTCTGACATCAGGACGGCGACCCTGCCGCCAATCCGGCGCCGATGCAAGGAACCGGCGATGCCGTCACTTCAGCAGGTCATGCAGCTGCTTCCAGTCGGCGCAGGTGCCTTTGTCGGCCGCGATCAGGCGTCCGTTCCCGGGGCTCTGCGGCTGCCCGTCCCGGCAGCCGTCTATGCTGTCCCGGATCTCGCTCTTGGACAGGTTGGACAGGACCCAGCCGAGCGGCACGTTCGGCACGGTCGGCGGCAGGCGCACCATCAGGAATTTCGGGAAACCGACATCGCCGGCGGCCACATCGTCGCCCGCGCGAGCAATGATGTCCGCCCTGACCCTGCTCAGATTCTCGTACCCAAGCTCATCGCGCACGCTGAGCATGGTCGTGAGCGGCGCCATCAGGTCCTGCAGCCGGGTCGAAGGCTTCGCATCAGGCTGCGGCGGCGGGCCGGACCCGTCGGCCGGGTCGGTCATCGCCGGATCGTTGGCGATATAGAGATAGATCAGGCCGATCTTGTCCTTCAGGCTGCCGCCGTCCGGCACCTTGCCGACCGCGCTCAGGGCGGCCTGACCGATGCCCTCGGCCGTCAAGGTGCCGGAATTGTCGAAATAGCCGCCATCGACATAGAGGTAGTCGAAGCCTTGCTTTGGCTCGGGCATGCAACCGACGCCGTTCTTCCAGGGCAATTGGCCGGCCGGGCTGAGGAAGGGGAAACGGGCCGACATATGGACGGCGGTGGCGAGCCGCGCCTGCGCGCTCAGGCAGGAAAGATCGACCATGCGCGGGAAGAGCTCCGGATCGAGATGCAGCGGGCTGACGACCGCGTGCAGGCCGGTCTGAACCTCGGTCGTGTTGAAGAACAGGTAGGGCAGCGGCGATGGCTGGCCGGGTGGATAGTAGCTGGCCAGGGCCAGATCCATCTGGTCGCCGATCCGGCCCGGCGCCGTCGCCAGGCCGATCTCGAAGCTGCGGGCGCGATCCAGGAACCCGAAGGGATGGGGCAGGACCCGCTGGACCAGATCGGGCACGAGGAAGCCGGTCAGCAGCGGGGAGAGAAATTCCGCCTCGTAATATTCGCGGACCCGACCGGCATAGGTTTGCGTCTGGCTCGGCCCCTCAGCCAGCGCCGCGACGAAGGCGGCGATGCCGAGGCTGCCGCCCGAGACGCCGGACAGGCCCAGGATATGCCGATGGGCGCCGGGCGCATCGTCTTCGAGCCGGGCCAGGACGTAGCTCGTCCAATAGGCCGCGCGGATGCCGCCGCCGGCCGCGGCCACGATGACCACCGGGTAGGGATGTGCCTTCGAGGCCGCGGCGATCTCCGGCGCGCGGTCCTTGAACCAGGCGGCAAAGGCTGACTCGACCGGGACCGGCGGCGTCGCGCTGGCCTCCGCCGGCTTGTGCATCAGCCGGATGCGGTGGTTGGCATCGAGGCCCAGATATCCCCACAGCAGGGCAAGCGCCATCAGCCCGCCCAGGAAGGGCAAGCGATGGACGCTGCCGAAATAGGCGAGCGCGCTGCCGACGCCGACGAAGCCCCCGCCCCAGATCAGCACCAGCGGCGCGTTGCCCCAGAACCGGCCGGTTCCGGCCGGCACCAGGATCGAGAGAAGCACGGCGAGCACGACCGTCGGCACGAAACACCGGATCAGCAGCCGTGCCGTGCCGGGCAATTCCCGAAACGGCAGGGGCCGGCGCCAGGATGCCCCGAGCGCGCCGGCCGCCAGCTTCTGGACCTTTCGGTCCCGGTCATTCTGCCAGTTCCTCGGCAGCCGGCAGATCCGGCGGCGCGAGGCCAGGAGCAAATAGAACAGCACGCACAGCGCCAGCTCGACCCCGACCAGCACCCACATCTGCGTCGTCGCCGTCGGGGCCTCGCTCCGGCGCCGGTTATCGATGGCGCTGGCGCAGGCGATGGCCAGCATCAGATAGGTCGTCGCCCCCAGGATGCGCGGCAGCTGGTTCTCGAGCCAGCGGGCGACGGGGGTCAAGGCCTGCATGGGCACGTTGCGCGCGTAGAGCGCCAGCCGGGCCCAGTACCAGACGTTCACGGCATAGATCGTCGCCGCAGCCAGCAGGCTGAAGCCGCCGGGCCAGCCCCAGCCCTGCTCCGCGATCAGCCAGAGCAGATCCCGGACTTGTCCGATGGAGACCGTGGCGATGAAGAACACGATGCCGAACAGCAATGGGAAGCGGACGACCGTCGCCACGCCCCAGAACTGGCTGAGATGCGTCAGGAACCGCTGCATCGCCGCCCTCCCCCCAGAGGATAACCACCTTTACGCGCATTTCCATTTGTCTTCAATGAACTGGCGAGCGCCAGCGCCTCGCGTCGGGCCGGCCATGGATCGAGATATCGCCTCGCCTGTTGTTGGACCTTGAAGCGCCGCAAGGACGGAGCGTCCTGCTCCGAAGCGAGGCGAGGTATGGCATCGAGATCGCGCTATCGGCTCTGGACCATCGGGCTCGGCACGCCGCTGCTGCTGATCCTGATCCTGGTCCTCCTGTGGGATTGGAACTGGCTCAGGCCGCTGGTCGAGAGCCAGGCCTCGGCCGCACTCGGGCGCCCGGTCGGCATCAGGCACTTCGACGTCCGGTTGGCCCGGCAGCCGCTCCTGGTGCTCGACAATGTGACGATCGCCAATCCTGAGAATTTTCCGGGCGACCGACAGATGGGCAAGATCGACCGCCTGTCGGTCCGGATCGACATCGGCAGCGTCTTTCACGGACCGATCCTGGTTCCGGAAATCGCGATCGAGCACCCGGACTTCACCCTGGCCCAGGACCCGGCGGCCAAGGATCCGGCGGGTGCCGCGAACTGGCGCTTCGCCGGCGGCGGCAAGCCAGCCAAGCCCGGGCCGCCGCCCACCATCGGCGCGCTGACCGTCAGCGCCGGCAATTTCCATGTGCTGACCGCCAAGCCCCAGGCGGATTTCACCCTGAAGATCGAGACCCGCCAGCCGGCGAACGGCGAGGCGACCCTGGTGGTCGACGCCAAGGGCACCTATGCGAACCAGCCGGTCGACGGCCGCTTCGTCGGCGGCGCGTTGTTGTCGCTGCGTGACCCGGCCAAGCCCTACCCCGTCGACCTGACGGCGGTGAACGGCGGCACGCGCATCGCGCTCAAGGGCACGGTCGAGCGGCCGATGGAACTGGGCGGCGCCAATCTCGACCTCGATCTCAAGGGTCGCGACCTGGCCGACCTCTACCCGCTGACCGGCATCCCGCTGGCGCCGACGCCGGCCTATCACCTGGCCGGCAAGCTCGACTACGGCCAGTCCAAGATCACGTTCCGGCAATTCGCCGGCACGGTCGGCAGCAGCGATCTCAATGGCGACATCGGCGTCGAGATGCGCCAGGGCGCCGTGCCGCTGGTCACCGGCAACCTGGCCTCGCACAAGGTGGCGCTCGCCGATCTCGCCGGCTTCATCGGCAGCACGCCCGGCAAGGCCGACACGAAGAACGACACACACCAGGCCGAGCGGGCGCGCGAGGAAGCGAACCCGAAGCTGCTGCCCGACACGCCGATCAACCTACCGAAGCTGCGCTCGGCCGACATCGAGGTCAGATATCGCGGCGAGCAGATCGAGAGCAAATCGACGCCGCTAGACAATGTCGCGTTCGACATGTCGATCGAAAACGGCCGGATCCGGCTGCAGCCGCTCAGCTTCGCCGTCGGTCAGGGCCAGATCGCGCTCAACCTGACGCTCGATGGCGAGGGTCCGCTGGTCCATGCCGTGGGTGACGTGGATTTCCGCAAGGTCGATGTCGGGCGGGTCATGCAATCGACCAAGCTGTTCCAGGGCGCCGGCACGATCGGCGGCCAGGCGAAGATCGACACCACCGGCAATTCGCTCGCCGCGATGCTGGGCCAGGGCAATGGCGACGTGAAGCTGTTCATGACCGGTGGCGACATCAGCGCCCTGCTGGTCAACCTGGCCGGGCTCGACTTCGGCAATTCGGTGCTGTCGCTCCTGGGCCTACCGGAACGCGCGCCCGTGCGCTGCATGGTGTTCGACGCCGGCCTCGCCAAGGGCGATCTGCAGACCCGGACCATGCTGGTCGACACCACCGAGGCGAACGTGGTCGGCAAGGGCCATGTCGACCTGGCGCAGGAGCAGGTCGATTTCCAGCTGACGACCGAGCCGAAACATTTCAGCGTCGGCTCGCTGCCGGCGCCGATCGACATCAAGGGAGCATTGAAAAGCCCGGGCATCGCGCCCGATCCGGCGGCGCTGGCCGAGCGGGGCGCCGCGGCCGGCATCCTGGGCGTGCTGCTGACGCCGTTGGGCGCGTTGATTCCGACGATTCAGTTGGGCTTGGGCGAGGACAACGACTGCAAGTCGCTGCTGGCGGATGTAGAAGCCGGTGCGAAGACGCCGCCGAAAGCGGCCGGCGGCAAGCCGACCGTCACCAAGGGAGCGGCACCGGCGCGGAAGGGTGCGCCGGCGGGCAGAAGCTGATCAGCGGCGGCGACGCGGCCGCTGGTCGCGCACCCGGACCGGTATCGGCTGCAGCGAGCCCGACGGCTCCGGCGCCAGCCAGCCCAAGACGCGGCCGATTCCGCTGACCAAGATCGCGACGAAGCCCATGACCGACTCTCCTGATACCGACAACCTCCATATGGGAAGCATGAACGCGAAATGCTTGCCCGAAAGTGAACTGTCGAACACTTGAAGCGAAGCTCCGTTCCCATTGAGCATCCGATAGGTCGCTTGGCACCGGATATGCTAGGAGAGGCAAGGGACGAGTATCATTCGCTTCCCGCAAATCCGCTCCAGTCGGGATATCCATGTCGCAGTGCGCCGCCGTCATACCAGCCTCTCGCGTGCGCGGCCGCAACCGGCTGGTCGTGGCGCTGCTCGCGATCGGCATCGCCAACGCGCTCGTCCGGCCGGCGGTCGAGGCGATCGACGAATGGGGCGTGATCGGCGGCCTGTCCGGCGGGCTCGGCAGCGGCTGGCCGGTCTATCTGGGCCTGCTGGGGGCGATCGTGCTCGGGCTGCGCGGCACGGCGGAACGCCCGCTCGATCGCTGGGATGGCCTGGTGCTGCCGGCCTACGGCCTCGCCTTGCTGGTGCCGAGCAGCGGCTTCTCGGCACTCGCGGTCATGGCGCTCGGCGCCGCGGAGCTGCTGCGCCGGCCACGTGACATCCATTATCGCGCCGGCGTGATCATCTTCATCGCCGCCGGTGCGCGCGAGCTCTGGGTCGCGACCGCGATGAAGATGCTGTCGCCGTGGCTGCTGCATGTCGATGCGGTGCTGACCCGGACCACGCTCGGGCTGCTCGGCCATTCTGTGACGGTGACCGGCAACCTGATCGAGACCGACCAGGGCATGGTGCTGGCCGTGCTCATGACCTGCTCGTCCTTCGCCAATATCTCGCTGGCGCTCCTGACCTGGCTGGTGCTGACCCGCTGGCTGCGCCCGTATTTCCAGCGGCGCGATCTCTGGGCGGCCCTGATGGTCACGCTCGCGGTGATCACCATCAACCTGACGCGCCTCACCATCATGGGGCTGGGCCCCGCCAATTATGCGCTGGCCCACGGGCCGATCGGACAGACCGCGACCGAAGTCGCGATCCTGATCGCCACGCTGGCAGCGACCCACTGGGGCCTTTCGCGCGGCTCCGCACCGCGCACCACCGGCTTAGCTCAGGAGCTTGCGGTTCCTCTCGGTGAATCGGCGGAGCCGCTTGGAGATGCCGGGCCATAGCGGCTCGATCCGCTTCGCCTCGCGCATCAGTTCCTGGTAGAGCGAGGGATCGAAGCGCTTGTTGAGGATGGTGCCGGTGACGGCGATGCCGGCCTCGGCCAGGCTGGTAACCGCCTCGGTCACCCGGCGCGCCGGCGTCTGCCCCGCCAGCACGGTCAGGATGGCCGCCGCCCCCGCCTCGCAGATCGCCGAGGCCGCGATATTGCCCTTGTTCGTGCGGTTGATCGCCGAACAGTCGCAGATGATCACGTCGAACCGCGTGCGCCAGGCGGCGAACAGCTCGGCCATGGCGCGCTTGTCGGAAAAGCGGATGAGATCGTGGCTCGACAGGCCCTGCGGCGCCGGCAGCAGCGACAGGCGGATCGAGGGAAAGTCGGTCATCGCGGCAAAGGAAGAGTCCGGGTCGCACTGCCACACAGCCTTTTCCTGGATGCCGAGCCGGGCGGCCAGAGATGGCCGGAACATGTTGAACTCGACCAGGAGCGTGCGCTCGCCGGCGGCCGCTGCGCGCCGGGCCAGCGCATAGGCGATGGTCGATACGCCCTCGCCCGCCTCGGCCGCCGTCACCGCCAGGGTCCTGAGGCCGCGGGCGATGGTGGCGGCATACATGCGCTGGACTTCGGCGTAATGGATCGGCAGCGGCGTCATCTCAGATGTGTCCGATCAAGGCGAAGATCGACAGCAGCGACACGGTATCGCGCACGCCGCTCATGAACTGCTGCCAGTCGCTCTGGGTCGCATTCGGCACATAGACCGTGTCGCCGGCGCGCAGCACCGGCAGTTCCTGGAAATTGCCGGTCTTGGCGAAATGCACCAGGTCGAAGGTCTGGGCCTGGTCCTGGCCGCGGGCGAAATTCACCACCACGATCTTTTCCTGGTACGCATCATTGGTCGGGCCGCCCGCCTCCGCCAGCAGATCGAGCACGGTCATGGTGTCGTTGAACTTGTAGCGCCCGGGCTTGGCGACCGAGCCCAGCACCCGCACGGTCTCCTCCTTGCCGAGCGTCAGCCAGTCGGCGCTCTTGTCCGGAAAATAGATCACGTCGCCGGGCTGGACGTCGGGCAGCAGGCGGTCGTCGCCGCTCGAGAAATAGGCGGTGAGGTCGAGCTTGGTGATGCTGGGCTTGCCGTTGCCGCCGCGACGATGGGTGATGCGGATGTTTTCCAGGTCCGCCGTCGCCGCCGGGCCGTCGGCGGCGCTCAGGATGTCGAGGAAATGCATGTTCTTGCTGAAGGCGTAACGCCCGGGATTGCGCAGCGCGCCCAGCACATAGATCGAGGTTTCCGCCGGCTGCTGCAGCCAGGACGAGCGATTGTCGTTCGGATTTTCCGGCAGCGCCGGCACGCTCACCGTCCAGCCCGGCTTCAGCTTCGGCAGCTGGTCGAGCCGGCCGCCCTTCTCGACTAGGGAGGCGAGGTCGAAGATCTGCACCTTGCTTTCGGCGCCGCGCTCGCTCGTGCCGGGCAGGATCTCGATATGGGAGGTATTGGCGCGGTCGCCCGGACCGCCGGCCTCGGCGATCAGGTCGAGAATGGTCATCTCGTCCGACCATTCGTAGCGGCCGGGGTTGTTGATGGCGCCGATAATGCGGACGACCTTGTCCGGCGAGTTCTTCAGCCAGCTGCTGCCCTCTTCCTGCTGCTTTTCCGGCACGAAGATCGTATCGCCGGGCCCGAGCTTCGGCGTCGCCACCCGCTTGCCCTTGGATTCGGTATAGGCGAGCAGATCGAAATTCTCGACGCCGCCATTGGCCTTGAGCACGCGGATCTCGTTGGTGTCGGCATAGCGGGTCGGACCGCCGGCATTGGCCAGCACGTCGAGGAAGCCGACCCCCGCCTTGATCTCGAACGCGCCGGGCTTGGCGACCTCGCCCATCACATAGATGGTGCTGATGCCGCCCTTGATCTCCTCGATCTCCTTGGGCACGAAGATCGTGGTGCCGGGCCCGATGTCGGGCAGCAGCTTCCTGTCGCCGGAATCGAGATAGTCCTTGAGGCTGAAGGTCTGCGGCTTGCCGCGGGTCACGACCCGGATGCCGTCGGTCGTGGCATAGCGGGTGACGCCGCCGGCCCGCATCAGATATTCGACGATCGTTGCGTCGGGCTTGAAGGCGAAGGATCCAGTACTGTTGACCTCGCCGAACACCTTGACCGAGGTGCGGTCGTCGCCGGCATCGCCGGCGGCAGCGAGCGTCCGCGCATCGAAATCGACCTGGACGTTGCCGGTCAGCGGCGAGGCGGGGATGAAGATCTCGTCGAGCGGCTCGAGTTTCGACAGCAGGCTCGAATCGCCGGAATCCAGGTATTTCTTATAGTCGAAGGTCATGACCTCCTTGCCGCGCCGCACCTGCATGCGGTCGAGCTGGGCGCCCTGGGCAAGGCCGCCGGCCATGTTGATCGCCATCTGCACGGTGGCGTCGCCCGATAGTTCGACCGGGCCCGGGCTGCGGGCGAAGCCCAGCACGGTGACCAGCAGCCGGCGTTCCTTGAGCGCTACCTCGAAGCGCGAGACGTCGCGGAACACCCGGACCAGCAGGTCGCGGATCTTGACCTGGGCTTGGGCGATGGTCAGGCCGGCGACCTGCACCAGGCCGATTTCCGGCAGTTGCAGATTGCCGCGCCGGTCGACCTGGAAGGTCTTGTTGAACGTGTCCTCGCCCGGCAGCGACAGGAACAGCACGTCGCCGATCCGCACCGGCGTGTCCGGGGTCGAGGCTTCCTGGGAGCTTTGCAGCACGCCCGGCGCCGCGGGCGGGCGCTGGGGCTGCTGATAATTCTGATAAGGGCCGGCTGGCGCCGCCGTCGGCGGGGCCTGCAGCGGCGGCACGCCGTCCGGGGATTGCTGCGCCCAGGCGCCGGCGGTCGCCGCCATCGCCAGCACGACGAGCACAAGGGCGAGCAGGCCGCGCAACGGACGATTGGTCAGGAAACGGCGCATTGATCGACCTTGTCGGTTGGCAGGTCCGCGGCCTCCATGAGATCGCCCACCATCACCTTCAGCGTGTTCATGTCATAGCGTGCGTCCGGCAACAGGCCGCCCGCGATCTCGCGCGAGATGCGAGCCCCGAAGGCCTCGGCCCGCGGCAATGTCGCGTTGGCATAGGCCGCCGCCTCCGATGCCTTGTATCGGTCGACCAGCGCCTTGAAGCAACTTAATTGCAGATTGAGCGATGCGGCTTCGGGTTGAAGCGGAACCGGGCGCAGTTCGGCGATGCCGCCGCGGCCGTAGCTCGGCCAATCCTCGCTGCAACCCGCCAGGCATAGGAACGCCGCGACCGCCCATGCGGCCGAGCGGAAAGGACTTCCCATGGACAAGCTCAGGCTGCGGCGCCGACGGATCGCGTCGGGATCGCCTTGTCGATCCGCAGCGACTGAATCAGCCGCAAAGGCTGGTCCCGCAGCCCCTGCAGGGTCAGGGTGCGCTTGGCGGCATAGAGCCGCTTGAACACGAACACCAGGCAGCCGATGCCGGAGGAATCGAGGAAATCGACCGCGGAAAAATCCATGACCACGTTGGATCCGCTATTCGCAATGATGCTTTCGAGCATCGGGCGGGCATCGACGACCGCAAGCGCGTCGAATTCCCCTTCCAAGGTGAGCATCACCGTGTTGGGCTCGACGTGAGTTGCTTGCATATTAACTGCTCCATACCGGATACGATCACCGCTCCGCCCCGCTCCCGCAAACAACGTACCATCGAACAGCCCACCAAAGAGGCTGCAAATCTACGCGAATCAGGAATTTCAGCAAAGCGCCGCTGCAACGTCACCGCGTAATGCCTTGCATTTTGCAAACAACCTTTCCGAATGAGAGAAAAGCCTAAAGTTGTCGCCCGCAAACGGACCTGAGATCTGGCTGCTGCTCGACAGCCGCGACCTGGGCGGGATCGAAAGCCACGTCCTGCAACTGGCGGCCGGACTGAAACGTGCGGCGCACACGCCGCGGGTGCTGTTCTGGGCGGATTACGGCCCCCATCCGTTGCGCATGGCGCTCGACCAGGCCGGCATCGCCCACGAGAGCCTCGCCGGCGGGTTCCGCGGCCTCGCGCGGATGCTGCGCCGCCACCGGCCGGCGATACTGCACAGCCACGGCTACAAGGCCGGCATCCTCGGGCGCCTGGCTGCGCGCATCGCCGGCCGGCCGGTCGTCTCGACCTTCCATGCCGGCGAGCCGGGCACCGGCAAGCTGCGCCTCTATGTCCTGCTCGACCGCTTGACCGCGCGGCTCGGCCGGCGCATCGCGGTCTCCGCGGCGATCGCCGGCACCCTGCCGGCGCCGGTCGCGCTGATCGCCAATTTTGTCGAAGTGCCGGAGGAGGCGCCGGCCGGCCGGCACGACCGGATCGGCTTCGTCGGCCGGCTGAGCGTCGAGAAGGGTCCCGACCTGTTCTGCGCGCTCGCCGCGAAGTTGCCGGGCCGGCGGCTCACACTCTACGGCGACGGGCCGATGCGGTTCGAGCTGGAAGCGAGGCACGACGCCGAGGTCGAATTCCGCGGCCGGGTCGTACCGATGGCGCCCCATTGGTCCGAGATCGGCCTGCTGGTGATGCCGTCGCGCCACGAGGGCCTGCCGCTGGCGGCGCTCGAGGCCATGGCCCATGGCGTGCCGGTCGCAGCCTTCGCCGTCGGCGGCCTGCCCGACCTGATCGCCCCCGGAACCAACGGCTTCCTGGCGCCGGCCGGCGATCTCGACGCCCTTGCCGCGGCGATCGCCGCCTGGACCGGGTTGCCGGACGAGGCCCGCGCGGCACTCTCCCGCCATGCCCGGTCGACCATCGCCGAGCGCTTCTCGGTCGCCCGCGGCGTCGAAGCGGTGCTGGCGGAATATCGCGCGGCCGGCGCCGCTATCTGAGGCCGAGCAGCCGGGCACCGTCGAAGGCCGCCGCCCGGGCGAGGCGGCGCGAGGGCGCCAGCGCCAGCGCCAGCAGGTGCTGGGCCAGCGCCACCGGCTTGCGCCCGCCGATCCGCGCGTGCTCGGCCTCGGCGGCGGCGATGCGCGACCGGCAGGCGAGCCACGCCGACGGCGCCCGGAGCGCCGCCGCGGCGCCGTAGCGGGCGGCAACCTGCTTCATGCAGCGGATCACCGCTGGCCGGTCGCGCGACAGCGAGCCGGGCCGCACGAGATAGGTCGTGGCGATCATGGTGGAACAGGCGACCCGGCCGCGCCGGGCCAGGCGGAGCCACAGCTCCCAATCCTCGGCCGCGGTGAACTCGGTCGAGAAACCCTGCTCGGCCTCGAGGGCGGCCCGGCGGGCGAACACGGTCGAGGTGCCGACGACGTTTTCCGCATAGAGCAGCGGCAGGGCACGGTTGCCGAGCGGCAGAATGCCCCGCCGGCCGCCGACGAAGCGGTTGAAGCGCGGCCAGAACGCGAAGCAGGTGCCGAGGCCGGTCCCGTCCGGCGTCACATGCTCATAGTCGGCGAAGCTCAGGACCAGGCCCGGATCGGCCTCGTGCGCAGCCAGCCGGTCGGCAACGGCGCCGAGGCGCCAAACATCGTCGGCATCGAGGAAGCCGATGATCGGAGCGGTCGCGGCGGCAATGCCGGCATTGCGCGCCGCGGCGACACCGCCGCCGCCCCGGGTCACGACCGTAAGGCGCGGATCGGCCGCGGCCTCGGCCGCCAGATAGGCGGCCGTGCCGTCGGTCGAGCCGTCGTCGACGACCACGATCTGCAGATCGGCGATCGCCTGCGCGCGCAGGCTGGCGAGCGCTGCGGGCAGATAGTCGAGACAATCGCGCGTCGGGACGACGACGCTCAGGCGAGGCTGCATTCAACCCTCTCATGCCGGCCTGGGACGGGCCGGCACTAGCTTTCGCACGGATCTTTCATGTTATGAATGATTTGGCACGGCGCGCACTCCCTCATGCGCCTCTGAGGGGCCTCGATGAAGACGATCGGCTATGTGCTGGCCAATTTCCCGGTTCTGTCCGAAACCTTCGTCCTGACGGAAATGCGCGCGATGATGCGGCGTGGCCATCGGGTGGTGCCGATCGTCATGACCAGGCTCGATGGGCCGCGGCAGCCGGACAGCGGCGACATCGCCGCGATGGCGCTCCATCTCGACGAGATCCCCCACGCGGCGGTCGCGCGCCTGGTCGCCCGCGCCGGCCGCGGCCTCTCCCGCGCCTGGCGCTTCGCCCGCGACCAGCAAGGCCTGCCGCGCCGCTCGCTGCTATGGAGCTCGGCCCGCATCGCGGCGGCGGCCCGCGCGCGCGGCTGCACCCATCTTCACGCCCATTTCGCCCAGGCCGGCACCGCCCATGCGATCGTCGCCGCCCGCCTGATCGGCGCCGGCGCCAGCTTCGTCTGCCATGGCCATGACGTCTACCAGCACCCGATCGACCTCGCGCCCAAGCTTAACGCGGCCGATACGGTGCTGGCCGTGTGCGAGGACATGCGCGCCGACCTCGCGGCCATCGCCCCCGGCGCCGCCATCGTCAACGCGCCCTGCGGCGTCGATGCCGACCGGTTCCGGCCGCAGCCCGAGATCGCGGCCAATCATCGGCTGCTGTTCGTCGGACGCCTGATCGACTGCAAGGGCATCGACGATCTCCTGTGGGCGCTGGCGCAACTGCCGGCCGGGCGCCGGCCGGGCCTCGACATCGTCGGCGACGGCCCGCTCAAGGACGAATTGACCCGGATGGCCGCCGGGCTGGGGCTGGGCGCGACCGTGGATTTCAAGGGCGCGCGCTCTAGCGGCTGGATTGCCGAGCACGGGCCGGCCTATATGGCGTTCGTCGGGCCGTTCCGCCCGGCTGCCGACGGGCTCAAGGACACGGGCCCGCTGGTCGTCAAGGAGGCGATGGCAATGGGGCTGCCGGTGATCGCGACGCGGCAGATGGGCTTGAAGGAAACGGTCGACGCGGCCTCGGGCTTCCTGGCCGAGCCGGGCGACCGCCCGAGCCTGCTCGTGGCGATCGAGCGGTTCCTGGCGCTCGATCCCGCCCGGCGCGCAGCGCTCGGCCAGGGCGCGCGGGCCCGGGTGCTGGAGCGCTTCACCGACACAAGGCAGGCCGAAACCCTGTCGCGCCTGATCGAGGGCGCCTGATGGCTTCGGGCCGGCCGCTCGGACAGGCGCTGTTCTATGCCTTGTCCGTGGCGCTCGCGCGGGGCCTGGCCATTGTCATGGTGCCGTTCGTCACCGGCCATCTGTCGACGACCGAATATGGCTCGATCGAGCTTATGCAAAGCCTGGCCGACGTCGCGACCGTCGTGCTGGGCTTCGGCCTGGTCGACGCGCTCTATCGCTTCATCGGCGACGCCAGGGACGAGCCGGCGCGACGGCGGATCGCGGCGGCGGCGTTCGGCCTGACCCTGATTTTGGGCGCCGCCGCCGCCCTGGCGCTGCTGGGGATGAGCGGCCTGATCCAGCGCCTGCTGGGACCGGCCGTCGACCCGCTGGCGCTTCGGTTGCTGCTGGGCTCGGTCGCGCTCGACGGTGCCATCCAGATGCCGCTCGCGTGGCTGCGGCTGACCGACCGGGCGAGCTTCTATCTCGCCATGATCGGCCTGCGCTCGCTGCTGCAGGCAGCCCTCATCGTCGTGGCGCTCGAGGCCGGCTGGGGCGTTCCGGGCGTGATGGCGGCCGGCCTTGGTGCCGCCGCAACCACGGCGCTCGTCCTCGCGGCCCGGCAAGCCCGGGCCACCGGCGTGCGCCTCGATCCGCAGACGGCCGGCATCCTGCTGCGCTATGGCTCGCCCCTGGTGCTGGCCGGCCTCGGCGGCTTCGTGCTCGGATCGTTCGACCGGCTGCTGCTGGCGCCGGTCGTGCCGGTCGCGGCACTCGCCGAATATGCCATCGCCGCAAAGATTGCGTTAATCGCCCCTCTGCTATTTCAGCCGTTCGGCCTGTGGTGGTTCCCGCGCCGCATCGTTGTTCTGGGCGAGCCGGATGGCCGCGAGAGGAGTGCGCGTACGGTGACGTTCGGGCTCACTTACCTGACCTGGATCGGCCTCGGCACCGCGATCGGCGGTCCGGTGCTCGTCACCCTCATGACGCCGCCCGCCTACCATGGCGCCATCCGCTATGTCCCCTGGCTGGTGGTCGCGGCGGTCGCCCAGCATGCCGGCGACCTCTTGAACGTCGGCTCCTTCACCGGCCGCGGCACGTCGCGGCCGACCGTGATCAACCTCGCCTCGGCCGGCGTGGCGCTCGCGGCCTACCTGCTGCTGATCCCGCCCTTGGGCGTGATGGGCGCGGTGATCGCGACGGTCACCGCCTATGGGGCGCGGCTCGTGCTGTTCCTGATCGACAGCCAGCGCCTGGTGCCGCTTTCGCTGCCCTGGACCCGGCTCATGCTCTATGCGGGCCTGGCCGCCGCCGCGGCTTGGTTCACGCCGGCGGGGCTCGGCTGGGTCGGCGGCGGGCTGGTCCTGGTCGTCGGCTGCGCGATCGCCGGGGCGGTCGCCTTGCTGCTCGGCCTCGCCCCCTGGCCGTCGCGCTTCCGGCGGGCTGCATGATGGCGCTCGACCGGATCGACGGCCGGGGCCTGCCGGACGATCTCGACCTGCCCAACGGCGAGCGCATGCGGCGTGCGATGCGCCGCCAGGTTTCGATCGGCCTGGGCGTCTCAATCGGCGCCGGCCTGCTCTGGTTCTACCTGCCCTCGCCGCTGCTGATCGTCGGCCTGGCGCTGACGCCGATCGTCACGACGCTCGTCATCAAGCAGCCCTATATCCTGTGCCTCGCCTTCATCGCGCTGTCGTTCTTCCGCCTGCACGAGGCGTTCCCGCAGCTCTATGAGCTGCATCTGCCCCTGACCTTGGCGATCGCCTGCGTCGTCGTGCTCGGGACCCAGCTCGCGGCGGGGCGGATCAAGCCCTATTGGTCGCGCGAGCTTACCTATTTCTCGCTGTTCTTCCTCCATGTGACGATCAGCGTGATGTTCGCGACCAACCGCGCGAATTCCCTCGCCTATTGGATCGACACCTATAGCAAGATCGCGATCATGGTGCCGGCGATCGCCTGGCTCGCGCGCAGTCCGCGGGAACTGGCGCTGGCCGGCAAGGTGCTGGTCGCGGCCGGCGTCGCCGTCTCGCTCGTGGCAATCCACAACACCGGCGACCCGGCCAACCTGGTCGAGGGCACGCGCGTGACGATCGGGCGCGACATGGGCTCGCTGCTGGGCGATCCGAACGATCTCTCGCTCGTGCTGCTGTTCCCGATTTCCTTCGCCGTCGCCTATGTGCTGTCGCCGGGCATGAGCTGGACGAACCGCCTGTTCGGCCTGGTCAGCGCGATCCTCATTCTGGTCGCCATCCTCGACACCAAGAGCCGCGGCGGCCTGCTGGGGGCTGCGGCCGTGTTCGCGGTCTTCGCGCTCCGCACCATCAAGTCGCGCATCCTGACCATCGGCATCGGCGGGCTGGGCGCCATGGCGCTGTTCGCCCTCGCCGGCATCGCCGCCCGCCAATCCGGCGGCACGGGCGAGGGCGGCATCGACGAGTCGGCCGCGGGCCGGCTCTATGCCTGGCAGGCGGCCTTCCGCATGGCCCGCGACCATCCGCTGTTCGGCGTCGGCATCGACAATTTCCCGGGCAATTTTTTCTTCTACACCTCGAATTGGGAAGGCTTCGCCAAGGCGGTGCACAGCACCTGGTTCGGCGTGCTGGCCGAGACCGGCTTCGTCGGGCTGGCGCTGTTCGTGGTGCTGGTCGTCGCCACGGTCCGCCGGTCGTTCGGCAGCCTGCGGGCGCTCGACCGGATGCGCAATGCCGGGGTCCGGATGAACCTGGAGGCCTATGCCATCGCCCAGGCAGTACTGGCGGGTCTGGCCAGCTTCATTGTATCGGGCAGCTTCCTGACCCAGGGCTTCACCTGGCCGATCTATATTCTGCTGGCCCTGGCGCTGTCGGTCTCGCATTTTGCCGCGAGCATGGCGGCCGGCGGCACCGGCGACGGCGCGGAACCCGCGTCCCCTGAGACGGGCCGGTAGATGCTGGTGGGACTGAAGGCCTGGGCAAAGCGCGGCGACAGCCGCCTGGCACAGCGGCTGTGGCGTCTCGCCAAGGCGCTGCGCGGGGGCTCTGTCCCGGTCGTGCCGGTCGTGCACAAGCCGCTCTATGCCCTGCACCTGATGGTCACGGGCACCTGGGCCAACCTCGTTCGCGCACTCTATTGGACCCCGCTGTTCCAGTCGCGGCTCGAGGCGCCGGCGCCCAACCTCTATCTCTACGGCGGCATGCCGCTCGTGCTCGGCCGCCTGCGGCTGCGCTTCGGGGCGGATTGCCGGATGTCGGCCCAGAGCACGTTCAGCGGCCGTCCGTCGAGCGCGGATCCGGTGCTGACGGTCGGGCGCAATGTCGACATCGGCTGGCAGACGACCATTGCCGTCGGCCGGCGCGTCACGATCGGCGACAATGTGCGCATCGCCGGCCGCGCCTTCCTGGCCGGCTATCCGGGCCATCCGCTCGACGCCGCCGCCCGTGCCGCCGGCCTCGCCGATACCGACGACCAGATCGGCGATATCGTGCTGGAGGACGACGTGTGGCTCGCGACCGACGTCACCGTGTCGGCGGGCGTCACCATCGGGCGCGGCACCATCGTCGCTGCCGGATCGGTCGTGACCGGGGATCTGCCGCCCCATGTGCTGGCCGCCGGGGCGCCGGCCCGGGTCGTCCGCGCACTCGCCGGCTCCGGCTCCAGCCCCCTGCCCCCCGCCCCATGACCACCGACCTGATCGTCTTCGGCGAGGATTGGGGACGCCATCCGAGCAGCACGCAGCATCTGGTGAAGCGTCTGGCCGCCGACCGCCGCGTCGTCTGGGTCAATTCGATCGGCCTGCGCCGCCCGCGCCTGGGCCTGGCGGACCTGAAGCGCGCCGTCGGCAAGCTGCTGGCAGCATTCCGTGGCCACGGCCGGGGCGGCGGGCCAACGCCCGAGCCGACGCCGGCGGCATTGTCGGTCGTCGCCCCCCTGGCCGTGCCCTGGCCGGGCAACCCGCTCGCCGGGCGGATCAACCGGTGGCTGGTCGGCCGCCAGGTGCGGCGCGTCATGGCGGCGCGCGGCATCGTGCGGCCGGCGCTCTGGGCCTCCCTGCCGACCGCCGTCGACCTGCTGGGCGCATTCGGCGAGCGGGCGACGATCTATTATTGCGGCGACGACTTCGCCCATCTGGCCGGCGTCGACCACGGCCCGGTGACCCGGCTCGAGGCCAAGCTCGCCGCGCGGGCCGACCGCATCCTGGCGGCCTCGCCGGCACTCGCCGCCAAATTCCCGGCGGCGAAGACGCTGATGCTGCCCCATGGCGCCGACGTCGCGCTGTTCGCGACCCCCGCCCCGCGGGCCGACGACCTTCCGGAAGGGCCGGTCGCGGGCTTCTACGGCAGCCTGTCCTCCTGGCTCGATCAGGACCTGCTGGCGGAAGCGGCGCGCCGCCTGCCCCACTGGACCTTCCTGATGATCGGCGAGGTGCGGGTGCCGGTCGAGCGGCTCAGGGCCCGGCCCAACATCCGCCTCGTCGGCCCCCGGCCCCATGCGGCCCTGCCGGGCTATGCCCAGCATTGGCAGGCCTCGCTGCTGCCGTTTCTCGACAATGCCCAGATCCGGGCGAGCAACCCGTTGAAGCTGCGTGAATATCTGGCGACCGGCCGGCCGGTCGTCTCGACGCCGTTTCCAGCCCTCGACGCCTATGCCGACCTGGTCGCGATCGCGCCCGACGCCGCGGGCTTCGCCGCCGCGATCGACCAGGCCCCCCACGAACCGGAAGCGCTTCGTGCCGAACGCAGCGCGCGGGTTCGTTCCGAGACCTGGGAGGCGCGGGCCGCCCAGGTCGCTTCCTTGATCGACGAGCTATGATGAGAATTCTGCTGCTGGCGCTCACCCTGGTGCTGCCGCTGGCCCAAGCCCGGGCGGCCGATGCCATCCAGGAGCTGCCGCTCGGCCAGGGCCGTACCCCGTCGCTCCATGATTTCTCGCCGCCGCTCAAGCTCGAACGAAACGTCGAGCTGTCGATCGTCGGCGAGAACACTTCGAGCCAGCCGGTGGTGGTCGTGCTCCGCGTCGACGACGGACAGTCGAGCGGCTATGCCAGCCGGCTCGGCGAGGAGCGGGTCGTGGCGCCGGGCCCGTTCCGGATCCGCTCGCTGCCGGGCCAATGGGTGACGCCATCGGGCCGCAAGATCGACATCACCGACATCCGCCGCATGGTCGTGTTCGTCGGCGACGGGCAGCCGGCGGTGCAATTAGGCAAGGTTTCGGCCGAGGTCGCCTTCACGCTGCCCGAGGGCGCCCGTGGCTGGAAGCTGGGACCGGGCGGCGGCGCGGTGTTCCCGGGCTTCGAGCCGATGGTCGCCAATGATCCGCGCCTCACCGGCAAGACCCAGATCGCGATCACCCGCCCCTCGGGCGACGGGCTGATCGGTACCGGCCTGCGAGGGATCGACAGGTTCGAAGTGCCCTGGCCGAACGGCGACTGGACCGTGACGCTGTGGAGCGAGGATGTCGGTGAATGGGAATACCTGCCGCACGAGCTTAATCGCAAGATCGTGGTGAACGGCCACACGGCGCTCGACTATCACATGACGCTGGCGCAATGGATCCACAGCGTCTATTTCGCCGGGCGCGACGGCGAGGCGATCGCCGACGGCGATCCCTGGGCGCTGTTCGGCCGGCGCCGCGGCGGGCTCGTCTCGATCAACGTGCCGGTGACCGACGGCCGGATCACGATCGAGCAATCCGGCGACGGACTCGAGGCGACCTTCCTGTCGGCGGTGCTGGTCGAGCCGGCATCCGATGGCTACAAGGCGCTGCAGGCGGTCCAGGCGGCCCGGCGCGAACGGTTCCTCGAGCGCTGGCCGGTCGCGGGCCTCGACAAGGGCGGCCCGGTGCCGGCCGGCCTCTCGATCGGCCTACTGCAACCGGACGGCATCGCCCGCCCCGGCTGGCGCCCACCCGAGGTCCAGGCCGAAGTCGTGCCGCGCCGGGCCGTTGCGCGCGGCGGCCTCGTCAGCCTCGATTTCATGGCGCTCACCGCCGACGAGGCGAAGCAGGCGACCGTGACCGTCCATGCTGCCACCCTCGGCAATCGCGAGCTGTTCACCGAAATGCGCTGGGGCCAATGGCGCTACACCCGCCCCGACCCGTCGAGCACGATCCTGGAGGTGACCGCCGACCATCTGCGCGGCGACATGGAGGCCATGGGACTGCGCGCCGGCCTGCCGCGCCGGATCAACATGCTGATCCAGGCCTCGGAGAAGGCGCCGCCCGGCATCTACAAGGGCTCGGTCACCATCAGCGCGAACGGCCGCAGTTCCGCCCAGCCGTTCGAGATCGAGGTGCTGCCGGTGACATTGGCCGCGGCCCGGCAGGGCGTCGGCGTCTATCTGGAAGACCCGCCCTACGACGATTGGTTCGGCGTTCCCGACGCCGCCCGCGATCGCGCGGCGTCATGCGACCTCAATTTCATGGTGCGGCTGGGCCTGACCAGCGTCTCGCCGGCGCTGGTGACGCCCGATGCCGACCATCTGACCCGGTTCGCCAATCAGATGGCCCTGGTGCGCGACGCCGGCTTCACCGGCCCCGTGCTGGCCTACGCCCCGATCAAGCGGCTGATCGCCGGCGTCGGCATCGATGGGATCGGCGGCCCTTTGAGCCTGCTCGACAAGCTGCTGCGCCAGCGCGGCGAGCCGGGGCCGCTGTGGTCGATCGCCGACGAGCCGGGCAATCCCGGCTCCATGCCGGAAGATCTGGAGCATATTCGTCGCAATTTGCGAGGCATTATGCCTGGCGCAAAGATCGCCGGGCATTTGAACCACAAGGACGACCGCAAGCTGCTGCCGCTGTTCGACGTGGCGCTGCTCAATACCGGCTTCGGCATCGACGCCGACGAGCTGAAGGATATCCGGGCCAAGGGCACGGTGCCCTGGCTCTACAACATGCCGAACATGGAGCTGGCCGCCGGCTTCTTCCTGTGGCGGTCCAGCGCGTCGGGCTATCTGCAGTGGCATGGCCGCATCCCGACTGCCGATCCGTTCGACCCGACCGACGGCCGCGAGGCCGACGTCATGCTGCTGCCGGTCACCGAGCAATCCTGCCTAGCGGTACCGGACATCGACGATGGTCTCTTGCGCATGGCCCGCGGCCTGGACGATGCCCGGTGGATGGCTTGGCTCGAGGGGCTGGCCGCCACGGACAAGAACGCCAGCGCGCTCTTGGAGAAGATCCGGCGTGCGGTGCCGGGCGAATGGCGGGGCACCGACCGGCCGCGGGTCGATCTCGTGGCATTGCGAAGCGAGTTGGTCCAATTCGCCCGCAATTTGCGATAGACTAACCGCAAGATGCCAATCGCTGAGGTCGTTCGCGGCCCAATTGCCGGGAGAGGGATGCTGCACCGCTCGCCGAACCACGTCCGATCCGTCCTCGCCCTGCTGCTGGCCGCCAGCGCGCTTGCCGGCTGCGCCAGCCAGGCGCCGGCGCAGCTGATTCCGGCGAGCGACCGGCTGATGCTGCAGCAGGAGGCCGCCCGGGAGAACCCGCAGAAGCCCGTGACGGTCGACGAAATGCTGGCCAGGGCTCGCGGCAAGTCCGAGAAATCGGCGCCCGATCCGATCACGCTGCGCGTGCTCGACCGGGGCGGGACGCTGACGATCCCCAATGCCGATCTGGAGCAGCTCACCGCGGTCGCGGGCATGCAGCGGGACGCGATTTTGAGCGTCGGCCCGTCCGACGATCCGTCGCCGGTGGCGGCGGCGTTCGCGGCGAATCGGCACGCGCATTTTGTGGCGCAACATTTGCCTGCAACCCTGCATGTGACCGAGACGCGCTATGACGTCGACCTGCCGCCCAATACGGCGCGGCTCGATTTTGGAGATCAGGGGATTGCCCGTTAAGTTCGACATGGCTCTGCTGAGCACGGTGCTGCTGGCGGGATGGCGGCGACGCTATCTGGTGGTGGCGCCGCTCGTCGTGCTGCCGCTGCTGGGGCTGATCGTCGGCATCCTGGCGCCGCGCATCTACGAGACGCGCATGACCATCCTGGTGCAGGAGATCGCGAACAATCCGGTCGTGCAGGATCTGGCCGTGCAGACGAACCTCAGGGACCGCATGGACGGCCTGACCGTCCTGCTGCAGAGCCGGCACATCCTGTGGGACGTGGTCAACAACCTGAAGCTCGTGCCGGAGAACGGCACCGACGCCGACCGCGAGGCGATGGTGCAGCAACTGTCCCGCGCCCTGAGCGCCCGGCTGGTCGGCAAGGATCTGGTCGAGCTCAAGATGCGCTCGCGCGATCCGGACCAGATGACCCAGGCGCTCGAGGCCGTCGCGATCCGCTTCATCGAGGCGATCCGCGCGCCGGGCCAGTCCTCCGTCGCCAATTCCGAGGTCTTCCTGTCGGACAAGATTAAGGAGAAGAAGGCGGACGTGGAAAAGGCCGAGACCGCGCTCGCCAACTTCCGCAATCATCATTCCGATCAGCTGCCGGAACTGCATGCCGCCAATATCCAGCGCCTGTCGCAGCTGCGCGATACGCTGCAGCAGCGCAAGACGGAGCTGGCCGGCGCCGAGGCCACGTCGCAGAGCCTGCGCGAGCGCCTGGCGTCGGCGAACCCGATCGTCGGCAAGATCGAGGAGCAGATCGTCCAGGTGTCGGGCCAGCTCGCCATGCTGCGCGCCCGCTACACCGACGAGCATAGCGCCGTGCAGGGCGCCATCCATCAGCTGGAGCGGCTGCAGGAGGAGCGCGCGCGCCAGATCCAGCAGGCGCAATCGCTGTCGACCGAGGACCTGACCCAGCTCTGGAACCGGGCGTCGACCATGCAGGCCGACCTGCCGCCGCCGAGCGCCACAGGCGCGCAGCCCGGCAGCGGCTCCCAGCCGCTGCTGATCTCGCAGCTGACCAGCCTGCAGGCCGCCGAGGCCAAGGTCAAGGGCCTGGGGCGCGAGATCGACACGCTCACCAAGGACGTCGCCGACCTGGAAGCGAAGACCGAGGCGTTCGGCGGCGTCGAGCGCGAGCTGAACGATCTCGACCGCGAGGCCAAGACCCAGCGCGAGCTCTATGATTCGCTGCTGAAGCGCTTCGAGACCGCGCGGCTTACCGTCGATCTCGGCCATTTCGAGCTGCCCGAGCAGATCAAGGTGATCGATCGGCCGGGCCTGCCGGTCACGGTCAACCTGCCGCTGGCGCTGTTCTTCCTGGCCGGCTGCCTCGGCGCGCTCATCCTGGGCGTCGCGATGGCCTTCATCGCCGAACTGCTCGACAGCTCGATCCGCTCGGTCGCCCAGCTCGAGCGGCTGGTCAGGGCGCCAGTGCTGAGCACCATCCCGCTGCTGTTCGATGACGGCTTCGCCGCCGACGGCAGGGTGGATCTCGGACCGCCCGCAAGCCGCGCCCAGGGGGCCGTGGCGTGAGAACAGTCGTGCAGGTGGTCCAGCACCTGCAACCGGGCGGAATCGAGACCATCGTACTGGACCTGGCGCGCCTGGGTGCCTCGACCGACGAGGTCCATGTGGTCAGCCTTGAGGGACGGCCCGAGACGATCCTCGCCGCCTGGCCGCGCGCCGGCGAGCTGTCGGGGCGCCTGCACGGCATGGCCAAAGCGCCCGGCGTGAAGCCCGGGCTGGTGCTCGACCTGAAGCGCCTGTTCGACCGGCTGGGCGCCGACGTCGTCCATACCCATCATATCGGTCCGCTGATCTATGGCGGCCTCGCCGCCCGGCTCGCCGGCGTGAAGCATATCGTCCATACCGAGCACGACGCCTGGCATCTGGCCGGCCGCCGCCGGCGCGCGGTCGAACGGCTGGCGCTGACGCTAGCCCGCCCCGCGCTTGCCGCCGACGCCGACATCGTGGCCGACGCGCTACGCCGAGCCGTCCCCGGCTCGGCGCCGACGGTGATCTGGAACGGCATCGACACCGGCCGCTTCGCCCCGGGCGATCAGCAGGCGGCGCGCCTCGCGCTCGGCCTGCCGATCGATCGCCCAGTCGTCGGCACCGCGGCCCGCCTGGAGCCGGTCAAGGGCGTCGACCGGCTGATCGAGGCCTTCGCCCGGCTCGACGGCCCGGCGGCGCTCGCCATCGCCGGCAGCGGCAGCGAGCTTGCCAACCTCAAGGCCCAGGCGACCGCGCTCGGGCTCGGCGGCAAGGTCCATTTCCTGGGCCGGGTCGATGAGATGCCGCGCTTCTACCAGGCTCTCGACGTGTTCTGCCTCGCCTCCCGCCACGAGGGGCTGCCGCTTGCGCTCCTGGAGGCGCAGGCGTCCGGCGTACGCGCGGTAGCGCTCGACGTCGGCGGCGTGCGCGACGCGCTGTGCCCAACGACCGGCTATCTGGTCGCGGAGAGCGACGAGCCCGGCCTGGTCGCAGCACTCGACCAGGCCATCCGCATCCCGTGCCAGATCGATCCGCGGGACTTCGTCGTGGCCTTCCGAAATATCACCGCGATGGCCCACGGCTACGACCAGCTTTATGCCCTCTGACCCCGCCATGGCCGCGCTCTCCGCTCTCGATCTGCTGATCGGCGGCGCGACGCTCGCCGCGATCGCGCTGCTGGTCTATCACCATGCAGGCTATCCGCTGATCCTGCGGCGTGCCGGCCGGCGCCCGGCGACGGTGCCGCCCGCAGTCCCGGACCAGGTCCTGCCGCGGATCACCATCGTTGTGCCGGCCTATAACGAGGCGGCGGTGATCGCCGCCAAGATCGACAACCTGCGGACCCTCGATTACCCGGCCGACCGGCGCGACGTGATCGTGGCCTGCGACGGCTGCAGCGATGCGACCGCCGGGGTGGCGAATGCCGCGGCCGCGCTCGACCCGGTGCTCGAGGCCGACATCCGCGACTTCACGGAGAACCGCGGCAAGGTCGCGGTGCTGAACGACGTGCTGGGCGGCCCGCTCGGCGACATCGTCTGCCTGACCGATGCCTCGGCGCTGCTCAATGCCGACGCGCTCCGCATCGCCGCCGCCCATTTCGCCGACCCGCGCGTCGGAATCGTCGCCGGCACCTATCGGTTCGCCGCGACCGGCACCGAGGGCGAGGCGGCCTATTGGCGCTACCAGACCGAGGTCAAGCGGCGCGAGGCGGCGCTGGGCGCGCTGGTCGGGTGCCACGGCGCCGGCTATTTCTTCCGCGCCGGCCTGTTCCAGCCGCTCGACGACGATACGATCAACGACGATTTCATCCTGCCGATGTCGATCGCGGCGCAGGGCTACCGCGGCATCTACGAGCCGCGCATCGTCGCGACCGAGCTCGAGGTCGCGAGCCTGGCCCAGGACCAGCGCCGCCGCCGCCGGATCGCCGCCGGCAACATGCAGCAGATGATCCGCCTCGCTCGCGTGCTGCATCCGCGCCACGGCGCGCTCGCCTTCGCGTTTGCGTCCGGCAAGGTGCTGCGGGCGCTGTCGCCCTTCCTGATGGTCCTCGCCCTCGCCGGTTCGCTCTGGCTCGGCCTCGCCGGTTCGGCGCCGTTCGCCGTGCTGGCCGCGGCACAGATCCTGTTCTATGCGCTGGCCGTGCCGAAGCTGGTCCGGCCCGGCCGGCGCTGGCCGAAGCCGCTCGAACTGATTCACTATCTGGTCGCCGGCCATTGGGCGGCGCTCATCGGCGGCACGCGCTACCTGCTCGGGCTGGAAGCCGGTCGCTGGCAGCGGATCGGCGACGCCGATCCGCTGGGCATGGAGACCCATATCACCATGCGCACGCGCTTCGCCAAGCGCGCGTTCGACATCATGGGCGCGCTGATCGGCCTCTCGATCGGCCTGGTCTTCGCGCTGCCGGTCGCGATCGCCATCCGCCTCACCTCGCCCGGGCCGATCATCTTCCGGCAATTGCGCATCGGCCGCTCGCTGCCGGACCGGACCGAGCTGTTCATGATGCTGAAGTTCCGCACCATGTATGTGGATGCCGAGGCGCGCAGCGGGCCGGTCTGGGCGACCAAGAACGATCCGCGCATCACGCCGGTCGGCCGGTTCCTGCGCAAGACCCGGCTCGACGAGATTCCCCAGCTGTTGAACGTGATGAGGGGCGACATGTCGCTGGTCGGCCCGCGGCCGGAGCGGCCGGGCATCACCCATCGGCTGGAAGACGCAATCCCGTTCTTCGCCGAGCGCACCTACGGCATCCGTCCCGGCATCACCGGCCTCGCCCAGATCAACCAGGGCTATGACGAGAGCCTGGACGACGTGCGCTCGAAGGTGCTGTTCGACCATGCCTACGGGCTGTCGATCATGGATTTCTGGCGCTGGCTGCGTACCGATCTGCATATCCTGTGGAAGACGGTCGCGGTCATGGTCGGCGGGCGCGGTCAATGACGGCCCCCGCGATTGCGACGCAGCCTGACAGCCAGTTTGCGAAAATCTCTCGCAGGCTGCGAGGTTTAGGCGGCTTTATCGCGCCCGGCGGCAACGAACCAATGGTTACCAAACCCCTAGCATTCGCCCGGCGAGTGGTCGAAGAATTGCAGGGCGAGCGCGAAACGACCGGCGTCGTGCCGTATCAGCGACACCACCGGATCGAGCGCGAGGGAGCGACCATGAGCAGGCAGAAAGGCGACCGATTGCGACGACCGTGCCTCTGCCGCTCGCCCGTCCCCCAAGCGCCAGGGCGCGGTAAGTGAAAATGGACGCCGAAGAGGTACTGTGGACCGGCGAAGCGTTGCCGACGCTCGCCGGGGTGCGGACCCTGCGCCGCGAGTTCAACGATTTCGTGGCACGCCTGCCGTTCGGGCGGGAAATGGGCGAGGACCTGGGCGTGGCGCTGGCGGAAATCGGCATCAATGTCGCCGAGCATGCCGACGGTGCCACGTGCCTCAAGACCGAGCTGAAACGGCACGATACGGAATGGACCCTGGTCGTCACCGACGACGGCCGGCCGCTGCTGCGCGAGGCCGCGTCGTTCCGGGACCGCACCGGCCGGCGACCAGACCCCTTGCAGGAATCCGGTCGCGGGCTCTACATCGTGGCGTCACGGTTTCCACAACATCTCTATGTGCCCCGCAACTGGCGGTCTTCGGGCCAGGGCGGGGTCAACCGCTTCATGGTGCGCTGCGTGCAACCGACTGCAACCGCCGTTCCGCGCATTCTCGTGGTCGATGACGACCCGGTCCAGCGCATGACGATCGAGGCCTACCTCAAGGGCGGCTATTCCGTCTGCGCCTGCGCCACCGCCGCGGAAGCCGAGCTCGAGGCGAAGCTGCAGCGCCCGGACATCATCATCTCCGACATCCATATGCCCGACGACGACGGCCTGTCGTTCCGCGATCGCCTGTCGCGCGAGCCGGAGCTGGGCCTGGTGCCGTTCCTGTTCCTGACCAGCGACCGCAGCCCCGGCGCCTCGGCGGCGGCGAACGACGCCGGCATCGACGACCTGCTCTACAAGCCGCTCGACAAGAAGCGGCTGCTCCAGGTGCTGGAACGGCTGCTGAAGCGGCAGAACCAGCTGCGCGCGCTGCGCCAGACCGAGATCGCCGCGAGCACCGTGCGCTTCCCGTCGCAGACCCTGCCCGAGCGGGTCGGGCCCTATACGCTGGCCGCCCGCCGCATTTCGGCCGGGGCTTCGATCAACGTCAACGTCGCCGGCGGCGACCTGATCTGGCATCGCCATACGCCGGACGGCTTCCAGCTGCTGATGTGCGATGCCATGGGCCACGGCCTCGGTGCCTGGCCACTGGCCATGGCCAACCTCGGCTTCGTCAAGGGCGCGGCACTCGGCATGGGCCACGAGGTCGGGCCGGACAATTTCATCGCCAAGCTGTCGGATTTGCTGTGCGAGGAAGGGCTGCTCGAAGGCGCCACCCTGACTGCGCTCGGCTGCTGGCTCGGCAGCGATGGCGCGGTCGTGGTTTCGAATGCCGGCCAGCCCCGTCCGCTCGTGGTGACCCAGAACGGCGTCGAGGAACTCCCGGTCGAGGGCGGCCTGATCGGGCTCATCCCGGGCCAGACCTACGAGGCGAAGTCGGTCGTGCTGAGGCCGGGCGACCGGATCGTGCTGGTGACCGACGGCTTCGTCGAGTCGCCCGATCCCGACCTGGCGCGGGCCGCGCTCGAGGCGCTCAAGTGCGACCTGGTCGACCTTGCGACGCGCCCCCCGCCGGTCATCGCCGACGGGTTGCTGCGCGCTCATCTCATGCGAAATGGTGGAAGAACGGCGGACGACAGCATGGTCTGTGTAATCGGCTACGATTGAACATGGTAGAAGAGACGCTGGACAGGGCATCTGGGGGACGAAAGTGACCAGCCGGCATCCGCTGCTCCTGGTCGAAGATAATCCTTCGATCGCCAGGGTTTATCTCGAATATCTTCGGCGCGGCCCGTATGACGCGCAGCATTGCGAGACCGGCGGCGCGGCGCTCGCGGCGCTGGCCGAGAACAGCTATGCCGCCGTGCTGCTCGACATCGAGCTGCCGGACATGTCGGGCATGGAGATCCTGAAATGGATCACCCAGCGCCGGCTCAACACCGCCGTCGTCGTCATCACCGCCCATGGCTCGATCAACATCGCGGTCGAGGCGATGCGCGAAGGCGCCTCGGATTTCCTGGTCAAGCCGTTCGCGCAGGAGCGCCTGTTCGTGACGCTCGACAACGCGCTCGAGCGGATGAACCTGCGCCGCATCGTCGACACGCTCGACACGCCCGGCGACAGCGATCAGTTCTGCGGCTTCGTCGGCAATTCGCTCGCCATGCGCGGCGTCTATCGCATCGTCGACATCGCGGCCCAGTCCAAGGCGCCGGTGTTCATCACCGGCGAGAGCGGCACGGGCAAGGAGCTGGCCGCCGAGGCGGTCCATCGCCGCAGCCCGCGCCGCGACAAGCCGTTCATCGCGCTTAATTGCGCCGCCTTCCCCAAGGACCTGATCGAGAGCGAGATCTTCGGCCATGTGAAGGGCGCCTTCACCGGCGCCGTCACCGACCGCGAGGGCGCCGGCAGCCGCGCCGACGGCGGCACCCTGTTCTTCGACGAAATCTGCGAGATGGACGTCGGGCTGCAGGCCAAGCTGCTGCGTTTCATCCAGACTGGCACCTTCCAGAAGGTCGGCGGCACCCAGACCCAGAAGGTCGATGTCCGTTTCATCTCCGCGACCAACCGCGATCCGCTGAAGGAGGTCGAGGCCGGCCGCTTCCGCGAGGATCTCTATTACCGCCTCTACGTCATGCCGCTGCTGCTGCCGCCGATCCGCGAGCGCGACGATGACGTGCTGCTGATCGCGCGCCGCTTCCTTGCCGAATATACGCGCGAGGAAGGCCGCGCTTTCCAGCGCTTCGCGCCGGAGACCGAGCGGATCCTGCTCGACTATGCCTGGCCCGGCAACGTGCGGCAGCTGCAGAACGTCGTGCGCCAGATCGTGCTGCTGAACGACGGCGACACGGTACTGCCGTCGATGCTGCCGGCGCCGCTGTCCCAGGTCCGCACCACCACCTCAGCACCCTTGGCACCCAGCCTCAGCCCGCCGGCGCTGGTCAACGGCCATGTGGTGGCCGAGCCCCTGGCCCCGCAGTCCTTCTCGCTAGCCGAGCTCGAGCGGGACCTGATCGAGCTGGCGCTCGAGCTGTGCGGCGGCAACGTGCTGCAGGCGGCGGCGCGGCTGGAGATCAGCCCGTCGACGCTCTACCGCAAGCGCGAGCAGTTCCCGCCCCAGGAGAAGCCCAGCGGACGCGTGCGCACGCTGAAGCCGCTGGCGCTGGCCGAGAGTGAGACGATCAAGGCCGCCATTGCCGCCGCCGGCGGCAATATCTCCCGCGCCGCGGCGTCGCTCGGCGTCAATCCGTCGACGCTCTATCGCAAGATGCAGTCGAAGACGCCCGCCCAGTCATGAGCGCCGAGGAGCCATCGGACGCCGCGGCCATCCCGTTCGACCTGACCTATCGGCACGCCCGGCTCCCGACCCCGCCCGAACCGGCCTTCGACCGCATCACCGGCCTGGTCTGCGACCTGCTGGGCGTGCCGATCGCCGTGCTGGAACTGGTCGAAGACGGCTTGCCGACGATCAAATCTTGCGTCGGCACCAACGCGATCGAGGGTGTCCGCTCGCTCCTGACCCTCGATCGGGCGACACCCCATGCCGGCGTGCTGGCCGTCGGCGACGCCTCGGCCGACATGGTGTTCGCCCGGCATCCCGCCGTCGCCGGCCCGCTCGGCGTGCGCTTCTATGCCGGCGTGTCCCTGCGCCTCGCCGACGGCCAGATCGTCGGCACGCTGGCCGGCCTGTCGCCCTCGGCCCGCCTCGTGCTGCCGGCCGAGATCCGGATGCTGGAGACGCTCGCCGCCGTCATCGTCGACGAGCTGGAGCTGCGCCAGGCCTATACCGTGACCACGGCCGAGATGCATCGCGAGCGGCAGATGCAGGCGATCCTGGCGGCGAGCCGCAACCGCTACCGCTCCGTGCTCGACAGCCTGAACGAGGTGATCTTCCAGGTCGGGCTCGACGGCCGCTGGCGCTTTCTCAACCGCGCCTGGATGACCATCACCGGCTACGAGATCACCGCCTCGCTTGGCCACCGCGCGCTCGCCACCGCCGTGCGCGAGGACCGCCGGCGCGTGCTCCAGGCGATCGTCTCGCTCGGGTCCTCGGGCTCGCACGGCACGATCACCCAGGAATTCCGCTATCGCACCGCCAACGGCAGCACGCGCTGGTGCTCGATGCTCGCCTTCTTCGGCCAGGACGGCGTCGACAACGAGCCGATCCTGACCGGCACGCTCACCGACGTGACCGAGCGGCGCGAGGCCGAGGCGGCGCTGAAGCAGGCGCGCGACGATGCCGAGCAGGCGAACAGTGCGCGCGCCGCGTTCCTGGCCACGGTCAGCCACGAAATCCGCACGCCGATCAACGGCGTGATCGGCATGACCGGCCTGCTGCTCGATACCGAGCTGACCCCGGCGCAATGGCGCTACGCCAACACCTTGCGCGTCTCGGCCGAGCATCTGCTGCAGGTCATCAACGACATTCTCGATTATTCGAAGCTGGACGCGGCGAAGCTCGAGTTCGAGCAGGTGCCGGTGCGCTTCCGCGAGCTCGTCGACAGCGTGCTCGCCATCACCTCGCCGCGCGCCGGCGTCAAGGGCTTGCGGCTCAAGGCCAAGATCGATCCCCAGATGCCGCAGAACCTGATCGGCGATCCCGGCCGGCTCCGGCAGATCCTGGTCAACCTGGCCGGCAACGCGATCAAGTTCACCGAGCATGGCACGGTCACGATCGAGGCGCGCCTGGTCGCGGAAAGCGAGAGCCGCGCCATCGTCTCCTGCTCGGTCAAGGATACCGGCATCGGCATCGCGCCCGACGCGCGTTCGTCGCTGTTCAAGGAATTCAGCCAGGTCGACAGTTCGGTCGCCCGCCGGTTCGGCGGCACCGGCCTGGGGCTGGCGATCTGCAAGCGGCTGGTCGACGGCATGGGCGGCATGATCGAGGTCCAGAGCGAGGTCGGCCGGGGCAGCACCTTTTCGTTCCGGATCCCGCTCAGGAAGGGCGATCCGGTCACTGAAGCGCCGGCCGCGGCCGAGGGTGCGGAGGAGGAGCTGCCGCAATTCGCCCGCGGCGGCCGCGTGCTGGTCGCCGAGGACAACCCGACCAACCAGATCATCGTCGTCACCATGCTGGAAAAGCTGGGCCTGCGCGTCGACACGGTCGCGAACGGGGCGGAGGCGGTCACCGCCGTCAAGTCCATCCCCTACGACATCGTGCTGATGGACATGCAGATGCCCGAGATGGACGGGCTGGAGGCGACCCGACTCATCCGCCGCCTGCCCGCCCCGCTCGGCCGCATCCCGATCATCGGCGTGACCGCCAATGCGTTTCGCGAGGATCACGAACGCTGCCTGCAGGCCGGCATGCAGTCGGTGGTGACCAAGCCGTTCCGCTGGAGCGACCTCACCCGCGCCATGGCGCCGCACATGGCGCTGGACGGCGGACCGAAGGGCGAGCAGGTCGCCGACGATCTGCGGGTCGCCAATCCGTCGGCCTGGGACAAGCTGATCGACGAGGTCGGTGCCGAGGCGGCGCAGGCGATCACCTCGGTCTTCCTGCGCGACAGCCGCTCGCGGCTCGGCCGCATGACCGACCATGTCGCCTCGGGCGACCTCAAGGGCATCGGCCGCGAGGCCCATGCCCTGAAGGGCTCGGTCGACATGCTGGGCTTCGAGCGCATGACGCTCATCGCCTCGATGCTGGAGATCGCCGGCAAGGAGACCAACGACCTCGACGCCGCCCGCGACCTGGTCCGCGACCTGGCCGAGGCCTTCGTCGAGGTCGAGACGCTGTGCGTCGAGCGGATGGGGAGCGGGATTTAAGGCTGAGACCCTATCAGGCTTTCGGACGATGACCCGCTTACGACCCTACCCCGGATGAACAGCCTTCATGGCCTCCACAGCCAGATCGGTTACGAACCTCCGACACGCGCACCTGCGAACCCATCCTGCTGAACCAGTTCCAGCGCCGTTTGGATGAAGCCCTCCAATTTCGGCAGTGCGTATCGGCGACCGGTGTAGACGAAGTAATATGTCCACAGCTTGTGCTCCCTCGGGCGCCATTGCGACAGGACAGGCACGAGCTTCCCGGCTTCCACTGCATCGCGCACCAGGAAGTCCGGCAACCACGCGATACCCGCCCCCAGCACGATCAGCGCCGTGACCACTTCCAAGTCATCGGCGTAAACACGCCCGTTTAGCTGAAGCGCGAAGTCAGACTTCCCGTTCGTGAGTGTTACTTCCTTCAGAACGGGATGAGCCAAGAACGCGGCACCGGCCAGGTCGCGCGGATGAGTCGGTTTTCCGAACCCCTTCATGTATTTCGGCGACGCCCATAGGTTCGAGCTTGTCTCGATGAAGCGTCGTGCGATCAGCGACGAGTCCTTCAGCGACCCAGCCCAGCGAATAGCAAGGTCGAAACCCTCTTCCACCAGATCCACGACCCGGTTCGTGAAGATGAGCTCGAGTGACACATCGGGATATTTTGCGGCGTAGGCCTCTGCGATGCGCGGCAGAAGAATATGTCCCAGATCCACCGGTGCCGTGACCTTGAGGACACCAGACGGTCTTCCCTTCGCCGACTGGATCGCTGCTTCGCCCAGCTCCACTTCGCGAATTGCGATGGCACAATGATGAAAATACGTCTCGCCCGCTTCGGTCATGCGCAGTTTGCGGGTGGTGCGCTGGATTAGGCTGACACCGAGGCGCTTCTCCAGTCCCGCCACCTTGGCGCTGACGGTCGTCTTGGGCATGCCCAAGCGTCTCGCGGCGACCGAGAAGCTACCGGCCTCCACGACCTTCACGAATACCGCGATCGCATCCATGACCGTTGTCCAGTTCAGTGCACAGTAATTCCTGATTTTGCCAGCTAGTGGACAGCTTGCCGACCGCTCAAATTTCGAGGTGCGAACGGCGTCGACGTCGTTCGCTCATCAAAGGAGACGGTGCCATGACCCTTCTCAAGACGCTTGCCGCAGCCGCGGCTGGCACCGTGCTCGCCACGAGCGCCTTCGCCCAGAGCGCGAGGGAGGTCCGGGGCGCGTCACCATACGTCGCCATCGAGAACGAGCCCGCGCCCAAGCTGATCGTGGATCCCCCACTTCCAGAGGGCCTGGCTCAGGGTGTCTTCTGGGCTCAGTACCGCGTCGAGAATCTCCATATTGCGCAGGCGTTCGGGCCCGGCGCGCTGCAGGTCTCTCCGCGTATTGGGCATCTGCATATCATTGTCGACGACCTACCCTGGTGGTGGGCCGACGCGAGTGACAACAACACCGTGGACATCGCGGGGCTGCCGCCCGGTCAGCATAAAGTGACGATCGCGCTGGTCGACGCCAATCATAACGTCTTCCCCGGGCAGGTGGTGACGATGCCGTTCACCGTGCCGAGCTCAGCGCCCAAGCCCCACATGCACTCGGCCCCCTGACCACCCGGTCAGCGGAGGACGGAACGACCCTAATGGAAATCGGCTGGTAACGACCGGAGGTGGGCAATTCGCCCCCTGCCTAGCCGAGTTCGGAGCCTCGTAGAGCGCCGCGACCGGCCGGTTCGAGGCCCGCATCTGAAAGCACGACCGGCGGTGGCCATCCGTCCGAGATCGCAACCGCCAAATTTGCCCCCCAAGCAGGGCCGGCAACCATCCGACCGGCAGGTCGATGGGTGCCGATCCGATGCTGGCAGGCTGCCGACCACAACGACAGAGAAAGTCAGATGATCGATTGGAAACAGACAATCTACGACGTTCACACGCGTCTTAAGGAATTGGCGTCGCGCACGCCTGATACGCTGCGCGGCGCGTCACTCCTCGGCAGCGCGGGCGCGAAGACAAATCATCTCGATGCCAAGGTCCGCGAGCTGATCGCCCTGGCGGTTGCCGTCACAACGCGCTGCGACGGTTGCATCGCCGTCCACTCGGCCGAGGCCGTGAAGCTCGGCGTCTCCGATGAGGAAATCGCAGAAGCGCTGGGCGTCGCCGTCAATCTCAACGCTGGCGCTGCCCTGGTTTACAGCGGCCACGTGCTCGATGCCGTGGACCGCCTCAAGCAAGCCTGAAAGACAAGGAGGGACTAGTAAAATGCTGAATGGAAAGACCGCGCTCGTCACGGGCGGCACCTCGGGAATTGGCCTCGCAACGGCAAAGCTCTTCCGCGAAAATGGCGCCCGCGTCGCCGTCGTCGGCCGCAACGAGGCCGATTTCGCCAACGTCCGCCGGACCATCGGCAGCGACGTCCTGACCATCAAGGCCGACGTGCTCTCACGCGACGACCTTGAGAAGGTCGCGGCTGACGTCAAGGAAGCCTTCGGCGGCCTAGACATCTTCTTCGCCAATGCCGGCATCGCCTATGTCACGCCGCTGGCGACGACCACCGAGGAGCAGTTCGACCGCCTCATGGATACGAACGTGAAGTCGGTGTTCTTCTCCGTCCAGGCGATTGAGCCGATCATGCGCGAAGGCGGCTCGATCATCCTGAACACGGCTTGGCTGAACCAGGTCGGTGTGCCGGGACGCGCCGCGCTCTCGGCCTCCAAAGCTGCGGTGCGTTCGTTCGCCCGCACCTTTTCGGCCGAGTTGCTCAATCGCCGTATCCGCGTCAACGCGGTCAGCCCGGGCCTGATCGAGACCCCGATCCTCCGGGGCGTCGGCCAGTCCGAGCATCCGGGTCAGACCGACGCGCAGTTCCGCGACTATCTTGCGGGCGCTGCGAGCCTGATCCCGATCGGCCGTCTTGGCCAGCCCGGGGAAATCGCCACTGCGGTTCTGTTCCTTGCGAGTGACGCGTCCAGGTACATGCTCGGCTCGGAAGTCGTCGTTGACGGTGGCTTCGCGGAACTCTGAAACGTGTGAGCAGGATCCGATCACGCATGACCGGATCTTGCTCCAAGCCCTCAGGCCGCATCCAGCCCGATGTCGAGCACGGTGGCGCTGTGGGTCAGCCAGCCGATCGACAGCAGGTCGACGCCGGTCGCCGCCATCGCCGGCGCGGTCTCGGCGTTGATGCGGCCGGACGCCTCGGTGATCATCCGGCCGCCGACGCGCTGCACGGCGTCGCGCAGCAGGTCCGGCCCCATATTGTCGAGCAGCACCGCGTCGACCTCGAGCGCCAGCGCCTCGTCGAGCTGGGCCAGGCTGTCGACCTCCAGCTCGATCTTGACCAGATGGCCGACCGCGGCGCGCGCGCGCTCGACCGCCGGGCGGATGCCGCCGGCGACGGCGATGTGATTGTCCTTGATCAGCACGGCGTCATCGAGCCCGAAGCGATGATTGGCGCCGCCGCCGACGCGGACCGCGTATTTCTGCACGGCGCGCAGGCCGGGCATGGTCTTGCGCGTGCAGGTGACGCGCGCCTTGTGCGGGCGGATCGCCGCCGTGATCGCCGCCGTCGCCGACGCGATGCCCGAGAGATGGCCGAGGAAATTGAGCGCCACCCGCTCCGCCGTCAGCAGGCCGCGCGCCGGGCCCGCGACCTCGGCGATCACGTCGCCGCGGGCGAGCGGGCTGCCGTCCGGGCGGGCGACGCGGACCTCTATGCGCGGGTCGACCAGCCGGAAGGCCAGGAGGGCGCAGTCGAGCCCGGCGACCACGCCCGGCTGGCGCGCATTCAGCACCAGCCGCGCCTCGAGCTCGGCCGGCACGATCGCGTCGGTCGTGATGTCGCCGGCGCGGCCCAGGTCCTCGACCAGCGCGTTGCGCACGAGCGGCTCGATCAGCAGGCTCGGCAGGGGAGAAACATTCATGCGGCATATCCTTGTTCGTGGAGGGCGGCGAGCCGCCGGGCCGCTTCGGCGGCAGTGAGCGGGCGGCGGCGGGCGAGCGCCTCGACCGCCTTGGGATGATCGGTGCGCGTATGGCCGCCGCGGCTCTCGGTCCGGTCGAGTGCTGCCACCGCCATCATCAGTGCCGCCAGCGCCGGCGTTGCCGCAGCGCTGCCGCGCTCGACGATCGGCGCCAGGCCGAGGATCGCATGACGCAGACCGGCGGCGTCGCGCAGCACGCCGACATGGGCGGTGAGCAGCCGGCGGACGTCGGCGAGCCCGACCGGGTCGGGCGGCGGCACGGCGACCTCCGGGCTCGCGGCAGGCAGGGGCGCAGTCTCGGCCGCCATCATGTCGCGCGCCGCCGCCTCGCCCATCACCACCGCTTCCAGGAGCGAGTTGGAGGCGAGCCGGTTGGCGCCATGCAGGCCGGTCGACGCGCATTCGCCGGCAGCCCACAGCCCGTCGAGCCCGGTCCGTCCCTGCTCGTCGGTCATGATGCCGCCCATGTGGTAATGGGCGGCCGGGCGGATGGGGATCGGCATGGTCGCGGGATCGATGCCGGCGGCGCGGCAGACGGCGGTGATCGCGGGGAAGCGGCTGGGGAAGCGCGCGCCGATCGTGGCCGTGCCGTCGAGGAACACGCGGCGGCCGGCCTCGAGCTCGGCCCAGACGGCGCGGGCGACCACGTCGCGCGGGGCGAGCTCGGCCCGCGGGATATCGGCCATGAAGCGGCGCCCGGTCTCGTCGACCAGGATGGCGCCGTCGCCGCGCAGCGCCTCGCTGGCGAGCGGCATCGGATCGGCGCCGGTATCGACCGCCGTCGGGTGGAACTGCATGAATTCCAGGTCGACCAGCGGCACGCCCGCCCGCGCCGCCAGCGCCGGCCCCTGGCCGATGGCGCCGGGCGGATTGGTCGTGTGCCGCCACAGCCCGCCGAGGCCGCCGGTCGCGAGCAACACTTGCCCGGTCGGCAGCACGAAGCCCTCGCCGTCCCGGCCGAGCGCCACGCCCTCGACGCGCGAGCCCACGACCAGGCGATGGGCCTCGGCCTCGAGCACGGTGATCGACGGTGTCGCCCGCACCGCGGCGACGATCGCCTTCATGATCTCGCGGCCGGAGGTGTCGCCGCCGATATGCAGCACGCGGGCCCGGCCATGGGCCGCCTCCAGGCTGGCCAGCAATTGCCCTTGCGCATCGCGGTCGAACGGCACGCCCAGGCGGAGCAGGGTTTCGACCGCCGCCGGCGCCGCGCCGACGATCCGTGCCACGATGGCCGGGTCGCACAGGCCGGCGCCGGCCGCGATCGTGTCGGCGCCGTGGAGCGCCGGCGCGTCGCCCGGCAGCACCGCCGCGGCGAGGCCGCCCAGCGCCCAGCAGCTGGCGGCGCCCGTGCCGAGCGGCATCTTGGTCACGACCACGACCGGGCGCGGGGCCATGGTCAGCGCGGCGATGAGCCCCGCCAGCCCGGCGCCGACGATGACCGGCCGGCCGGCGAGTTCACGCGTATCGATGGTCATAATGATCTCATCCGATCGCGATCATGCGCTCGACCGACCGGCGCGCCCGGTCGGCGAGCTCCTCCGGGATCGTCACGGCGTGGCTCATGGTCTCGAGCGCGCGGCGGATCTTCGGCAGCGTGATCCGCTTCATATGGGGGCAGAGATTGCATGGCCGCACGAACTCGATGTCCGGGTAATCGACCGAGACATTGTCGGCCATCGAGCATTCTGTGACGAGCGCCACGCGCGCCGGCCGGTGCGTGCCGACATATCCGACCATGGCCGCGGTCGAGCCGGCGAAATCCGCCGCCTCGACCACCTCGCGCGGGCATTCGGGATGGGCCAGCACCACGACGCCCGGATGGCTCTCGCGCAGGGTCGCGATGTCGGCGGCGCTGAAGCGCTCATGCACCTCGCACTGGCCGGCCCAGGCGATGATCTCGACCTCGGTCTCGGCCGCGACATTCTTCGCCAGGTACTGGTCGGGCAGCATGATCACCCGGGGCACACCCAGGCTCTCGACCACCTTCACTGCGTTGCCGGAGGTGCAGCAGATGTCGGCCTCGGCCTTCACCTCGGCCGAGGTGTTGACATAGGCCACGACCGGCACGCCCGGATAGCGCTGGCGCAGCAGGCGCACATCGGCCCCGGTGATCGAGGCGGCGAGCGAGCAGCCGGCTTCCGCGTCCGGGATCAGCACGGTCCGGCTCGGATTCAGGAGCTTCGCCGTCTCGGCCATGAAATGCACGCCGGCCAGCACGATCACGTCGGCCTCGACCGTCACCGCTTCGCGCGCCAGCGCCAGGGAGTCGCCGACGATGTCGGCAACGCCGTGGAAGATCTCCGGCGTCTGGTAGTTGTGCGCCAGCACGATGGCGTTGCGCTCCCGCTTAAGCCGTTGGATTGCCGCGATATCCTCGGCGAAGAACGGCCATTCCATCGGCGGGATGAAGCGGGCGAGACGATCGGGAAGGGCAAGAGCTGACATGGGCAATCCTTTATGCTCAGTCCGAGCATTTCAGGGGAGAAAAAAAGCCGGAACCGTTCCGACCCCTTATGCTAATCATGAGCATAATCGACCTGTCAAGCCGCCGTGACGTGCGGCATCCCACCACGGCCGCTTGCACCCTCTTCCGAGATGGCGGTGGCCCATCCACGTGGATCCCCGGGTCAGGGCCCGGGGATGACGGGAAAAGGAAGACGCGGCCGTCCCCTGCCCGTCAGGCAAGGCCTTCCGCAATCGGCTGATGTATCTCCACCGTCATGCCCGGGCATGACCCGGGCATCCACGCGCTTCCGCTTGCCCCCTCTTCGGAGAGGACGCCGCTTGGCCCACCCACGTGGATCCCCGGGTCAGGCCCCGGGATGACGATTTTCGAAACCTAACCGACCGACTTGATGACGGGAAAACTCAACCGGACAGCCGTGCGGTCCGACCGCAAGGAAATATTGCGGTCATGCCGCAAAGATTTTTCTGCCTCGACGTCTGGCAACCGGCAGCAGAGCCGCCCATTTCCTACGTCACCCCTTCCAGCACGAGTGCGCTTTCCTGCGCCTTCCCTCGTGCCTCCATTCGAGAGCTCCATCCGATGGCGATTTCATTCACGCTCAACGGCAGGGCCACTACGCTCGACGCCGATCCCGACATGCCGCTGCTGTGGGCCATCCGCGAGGTCGCGGGCCTGCACGGCACCAAGTTCGGCTGCGGCATGGCGCAATGCGGCGCCTGCACCGTCCATATCGAGGGCCAGGCCACGCGCTCCTGCGTGACGCCGCTGTCGGCGGTCGAGGGCCAGCACGTCACCACGATCGAGGGCATCGAGAGCAAGGCCGCGAAGGCCGTGCAGGCCGCCTGGGTCGACCTACAGGTGCCGCAATGCGGCTATTGCCAGTCCGGCCAGATCATGTCGGCGACCGCGCTCCTGGAGCAGAACCCGAAGCCGAGCGACGCCGACATCGACGGCGCCATGAGTGGCAACATCTGTCGCTGTTCGACCTATCCCCGCATCCGCGCCGCGATCCACGCCGCCGCGCACACGATGGAGGGCTGAGCGATGGGCGAGATTTCAACATCCGTCCCCGCTGCCAGCCGGCGCGGCTTCCTCAAGGGTGCCGCCGCGACCGCCGCCGGCCTCACCATCGGCTTCCACTGGGCCGGCCCGCTGCGCCGTGCGCTCGCCGACACGCCCAAGGACTTCGCCCCCAACGCCTTCGTGCGGATCGCGCCGGACAATAGCGTCACCGTGATCGCCAAGCATGTCGAGCTGGGCCAGGGCGCCTATACCGGGCTCGCCACCATCCTCGCCGAAGAGCTCGATGCCGACTGGGCGCAGATCCGCGTCGAATCGGCGCCGGCCGACGCCAGCAAGTACAACAACCTCGCCTTCGGCCCGGTTCAGGGCACCGGCGGCAGCTCGGCCATGGCCAATTCCTGGATGCAGCTGCGCCAGGCCGGCGCCAGCGCCCGTGCCATGCTGGTCGCCGCCGCCGCGGCGGAATGGAACGTGCCGGCGGCAAGCCTGACGGTAGAGCGCGGCGTGGTGCACCACGCGCCCAGCAAGCGCCAGGCGACGTTCGGCGAGCTGGCCGACAAGGCCGCAGCGCAGCCGGTCCCGGCCAAGGTCGAGCTGAAGCAGCCCAAGGACTTCAAGCTGATCGGCCACAAGCTGCCGCGCGTCGACGTGCCGCCCAAGACCAACGGCACCGCCCAGTTCACCATCGACGTGACCTTCCCCGAGATGCTGGTGGCCCTGCTGCAGCGGCCGCCGCTGTTCGGCGCCACGGTCAAGTCGTTCGACGCGACCGCAACCAAGGCGGTGCCGGGCGTGGTCGAGGTGGTCCAGGTGCCGCGCGGCGTCGCCGTCGTCGCCAAGAGCTTCTGGGCGGCGAAGCAGGGCCGCGACGCGCTCAAGGTCGAATGGGACGACAGCAAGGCGGAAAAGCGCGGCTCGGCCGAGATCATGGCTGAATACCGGAAGCTGGCCGATCAGCCGGGCAAGCCGGCGCGCAAGGAGGGCGACGCGGCGGCGGCGCTCAAGGGTGCCGCCAAGACGGTCTCCGCCTCCTACGAGTTCCCCTATCTCGCCCATGCGCCGATGGAGCCGCTCGACGCCGTGGTCAAGCTCGACGCCAACGGCTGCGAGATCTGGGCCGGCGACCAGTTCCAGACCATCGACCAGGCCAATGCGGCCGCCACCGCCGGCCTGAAGCCGGAGCAGGTCAAGATCCACACGCTCTTGGCCGGTGGCAGCTTCGGCCGGCGCGCCAATGCCGCGTCGGACTACATCGTCGAGGCGGTGTCGATCGCCAAGGCGCTGGGTGCCAACGGCACGCCGGTCAAGCTGCAATGGACGCGCGAGGACGACATCCAGGGCGGCCGCTATCGCCCGATCTACGTCCACAAGATGGAGGCGGCGCTGGACGCCAAGGGCCAATTGGTCGGCTGGCAGCATCGCATCGTCGGCCAGTCGATCATCGCCGGCACCCCGTTCGCCCCGGTCATGGTCAAGGACGGCATCGACGCCACCTCGGTCGAGGGTGCGGCCAACCTGCCCTACGCCGTCCCCAACCTGTCGGTCGAGCTGACGACGACCGAGACCGGCGTGCCGGTGCTGTGGTGGCGCGTCGTCGGCAGTTCGCACACGGCCTATGCGACGGAAGTGTTCATCGACGAGATCGCGCACGCCGCCGGCAAGGACCCGTTCGCCTATCGCCAGGCGCTGCTGGCCCATCACCCCCGCCACAAGGCGGTGCTGGAGCTGGCGGCCAAGGCGGCCGGCTGGGGCAAGCCGCTGCCCAAGGGCAAGGGCCGCGGCATCGCCGTCGCCGAGGCGTTCGGTACCTATGTCGCGCAGGTCGCCGAGGTGACGGTGGCACCCGACGGCAAGGTCAAGGTCGACCGGGTCGTCTGCGCCGTCGATTGCGGCATCCCGATCAATCCGGACGTCATCACCGCGCAGATGGAGGGCGGCATCGGCTTCGGCCTCGGCGCCGTGCTGCATGGCGCGATCACGCTCAAGGACGGCGCCGTCGAGCAGTCGAATTTCGACGGCTACCAGGTGCTGCGCATCGACGAGATGCCGAAGGTCGAGGTCCATATCGTGCCGTCGCCCGAGGCTCCAACCGGGGTCGGCGAGCCCGGCGTCGCACCGGTCGGCCCGGCCGTCGCCAATGCGGTGTTCGCCGCCACCGGCAAGCGCTTCCGCGTCCTGCCCTTCGCCGCCGGCGGCACGGCCTGACCGCCAGCCTTGCCATCCCCGGGGCTCGGCCTCGGGGATCCACGCGGGAGACGACGAGGCCTTAAACGGCGGGCCTCGAGCAGACCGGACCGGGCGCGGTCGATGGACGCACGACGATCACGGGAATCATCATCCGGCGCGGCTGGTGCTAATGTGCGTCTGCTGACGGATCAGTAGCCATAGACAGGAGACTGGATAGGAGACTGACATGAAGCTCGCGATCGCGTTTACGGTTCTCGTGTGCCTATCTGCGACGACGGCAATGGCTTGCTCGTACAACAAGAGCGCCCAAAGCACCCCGGCCGGCAGCAGCCAACAAGCTTCGAACGGCCAACCAACTTCCACGTCTGGATCCCAGGGCACGACGGGATCCCAGAGTACGACGCCGACACGTACCAACTGAATTCAGCGCGAAAACTTCATTGCCTGACGAAGATTGCCGCCCTCGAGGCGGCAATTTTTTCGCCTTCGGGCGGTGCGCGACAGCGGCAGCTTGATCCCGGAGACGGCGCGCTCGGCCAGGATCTCGCGGCGAAAGCGCACGAGCTTGGCTGGCGCTTTGCGGGTGCTGCGACGAACCCGGCGCGATGGGCGAGATGTCGCCGGGCAAGAAGCCGCTGCGTGAGTCGGCCTGCCGATGGAACGCCGCGACTGGGATCGCGGTTCGCGCATGCCTCGATGATCCGACTCTACCGACTTGGCTCAAACATTCCGTCTCTCAGCAACAGCCTGGTTTGCCGCCTTCCTGGATTGGCGGGCACGGAATGGATCCGAAGGAGCAGAAGACGCAGCAGTCGCCCGGCTTGGGGCGGAGAAGCGTTCCACAGCCCACGCACTCGTAGAAGAACTGGCACGCGTCGGTCGGCATCGTCTCCGTCTTGGCAAACTCGCACACTGGGCATGTGATGGTGGATTCGAGAATCATTTCATCCCTCAAGCGTAGCGGTAGCCGAGATAGAGCAGCGCCGAGCCGACCAACAAGCCGACGACGACAAGGCCTTGAACGGCGGGCTTCGAGCAGACCGAACCGGGCGCGCAGAGGGCCTGCCGCCGCTGCCGCCCCAGAAGGATGGCGCCGCCCGCCAGGCAGACCGCCGCCACGGTCATCAAAAGTAGTCGATGTGGCGCCGCGACGAGGGCGACGCCATAGAGCCAGGCGGTGCCGAGGCCTGCACCCGCCAGGAGGAAGGGAAGTCCGCAGCATGACGCCACGCCGAAGGCGGCGGCCAGGCCGCCGAGGGTCAGCACCACGGCGCCACCACCGGACGATCTCGTCTGAACGGGCAGTCCGAGTTTGCTTTCGGTCATGTTCGGCCTTCCTTGCCGGGTTGATCGAGTGACTTTACGATCTGTAGCGACTACGGACTCAAGTCCTTTTTTCGGAGCCCGACGCATGGCACGGTTGGATGATCTGTCGATCGGCGAACTCGCCCGCCGGATCGGTTGCGGCATCGAGACCATCCGCTATTACGAGAGCGTCGGCGTGCTCCCTGTGCCGCGACGGCGCGGCCGTTATCGCCGCTACGATGCCGAAGATGTCGGGTTGCTGACGTTCGTGCGCCGGGCACGGGAGCTTGGTTTCACGCTGGATGAGGTTCGCATGCTGTTGGGCCTGGCGGTCGGCGGCCCGGATGCTTGCGCCGAAGCCCGCGACATCGCCGCCGCCCATCTTGCTGGCGTCCGCGCGAGGATTGCGGATCTTCGCGCCATGGAACGGGTTCTCGCCGACACGGTGCGCGAGTGCGACGTGAAACCGCACCAGGGGTGCCCGCTGATCGAAACTCTCTCGGGGAAAGACGACCAACTGAACCGCCTCGCGCGTTAGACACGGCGGCCGCTTGGCTGCTTTGCCTTGACGATTCGCATAGATCGCCGAGACGACGAGCAGGGCCAGAAGCGTGGTCGAGACCATCCCTCCTTGGTCGGATAGCGACTTACGCTGACACTCGGCGTCATCGCCATCATCGTCGTGCCGGGACGCGCTTTGCCGTACCATCGCGCCACAGCCCTCGACAGAGACGCCAATCCGATGCCAAGCGACATTCCCGGCTTCTTCCAGGGCACCGAGATGCCGACCTCCGGATGGTGGGAAGCGCTTTGGCCCGACCCGGCACGGGTGCTCGCCGCGGTGACCCTGAGCCCTGGCATGGAGGTGATCGATCTATGCTCCGGCGACGGCTGGTTCACCCTGCCCATCGCCAAGGTCGCGCGCCGCGTCATCGCGATCGACATCGACCCCAGCCTCCTGGAAGTGGCCCGTCACCGCCTGACCGAACACGGCGTGACGAATTGCGATTTTCGAAGCGGCGACGCTTACGAGCTTGGCAAGCTGGTCCAGAGACCGGTCGACTTCGTCTTCATGGCGAACGCCTTCCACGGCGTACCGGACCGGCCGCGCCTGGCCCGCTCGGTGCGGGCCGCGCTCAAGCCGGGCGGTCGCTTTGCGATCATCAACTGGCATCGACGGCCGCGCGAGGAGACGACGATCCTCGGGGAGCCACGCGGACCGAAGACCGAATTGAGACTCTCGCCGGACCAGACCATCGAACCCGTGGAAACGAGCGGCCTGAAGCTGACCCAGCTGATCGAAGTGCCGCCGTACCACTACAGCGTTGTCTTCGAGAACCCGCCGAACTCTCCGTGAGATGAATGACCGGAACCGCTCTATGAGGCCTGACCGATGAAGCGCGCGGTTCGAACCGGACCGCCTTCAGGCGGTGCGCGACAGCGGCAGCTTGGTCCCGGAGACGGCGCGTTCGGCCAGGATCTCGCGGCGGAAGCGCACGAGCTTGGCCGGGCGGCCGCCGGTGCCGACCTCGATCTCGCCGGTCTCCTCGACCAGGCCCTGCGCCTCGACCAGGCGGCGGAAATTCTGCTTGTGCAGGCAGCGGCCAGCGAGCGCCTCGACCGAGCGCTGCAGGTGCAGCAGGGTGAAGGCGGCCGGCAGCAGCTCGAACACGACCGGGCGATATTTGATCTTGGCGCGCAGGCGCGCGATGCCGGTGGCGAGGATGCGGCGATGGTCATGGGTCATCGGCTCGCCCGGCACCAGCCGGTCGGCGGGAATCGGGCGGGTGCGTGCCGCCTCCGGCACCAGGCCGGCCTCATAGAGCAGCTCGAAGCGCTGCAGCACCAGATCCTCGTTCCAGCTGCGCTCGGTGGCGCCGAAGGTCACCGCGGCGCGCTGCAGCCGCTGGCGGCGGAGCGCCGTCTCGCTCGCCTCCTCGGCCCAGGCGGCGAGCCGCGGCAGGATCAGGTCGGCCACCAGCCGGTTGGGCCCGCCGCGCCAATCCTCCCACGGAAAATAGCGGTACCAGTTCTGCCACGACGCCTGCGGCGCGGCCGCACCGGCTTCGCGCGCCAGCCCCAGATAGCTGAGCGATATCACCCGGTCGCTGTGGCCCGGCGTGCGGTCGCGGTCGGCGAAGGTGTAGAGCTGCTCGACATAGCCCAGCGGCTGGTGCGTCTGCGCCTCGACCCAGGCGCGCAGGCCCAGTTCGAGCGTGCGGTGATCCTGCTCCAGCGGCCCCGACGGCAGCGCGTCGTCGACCACCAGCACGCGCGGCTCGTCCGCCGTGACGGCGACCACGACGGCGCTCAATTCCAGCCGCAACGGCTCGGGGATCGGATCGATCGGGGACATCGCACTCTTTGTTTGAATACCAACGGTATTCTAGCCGAGCGCCTGCCCGAGACCAAGCAGGTCGGCACCCCGGCGAGTGTGTCGCTAGCGCCCGACCTTGCGCAGGCTCGCGACCAGGACGAAGGCCGCGCCGAGGAACAGCATCGGGCCGCTCCAGATCCCGAGCGCCAGCGACGGCAGGACATAGCCGGCGATCGCGACCCAGACCAAGAGGCCGATCGCCAGCGTGGCATCGTCGACGAACAGGCCGAGCAGTTCCTTGACGATCGCCCTCATGACCGCACCGCCGGCCGCAGCCGCGGCTTGACGATCTGCACGAGCAGCGCACCGAGCGCCAGCCAGGCAACGATCATTGCGGGAATCGACCAATCGTCGCCCGGCCAGGCGAGGCCCAGCCCCTCGCCGGTCCAGAACAGTCCGAACGACAGGATCATGGTTCCGACCGCGAATTTGAGGGTGTTTTCCGGCACGCGCGCCAGCGGCCGGCGCAGCGCCAGGCCCAGCGCCAGCACGACCAGGAACGCCGCCACCGCGCCGAGCGTGGCCGGCACCAAGAGGCCGCCGGCGGCGCCGACCGCGATGACGATGAAGACCACTTCCAGGCCCTCGAGCAGCACGGCCTTGAACGCGGTGATCAGCGCCGCGAAATCGGCGGCGCCTTGCATGGCCGCGGTTTCCTTGGCGAAGGCAAGCGTCTCGTCATGCAGCGCCAGCCGGCCGGCCGCACGCAGGATCGCCTTGCGCAGCCATCGCGCGCCGAACAGCAGCAGCAGGACGCCGACGCCGAGCTGCAGATACCGGAGCGGGACGAGCGACAGCGCCGGGCCGAGGATGACGACAAGCAGAGAGAGCGCCACCACGCCCAGGACCGCCCCGGTCAGTGCCGGCCGCCAGCCGCGCACGGTGCCGACCGCCAGCACGATCGTGAGCGCTTCGACGAATTCGACGAGAGAGGCGAGGAACGCCGCCAGCATGGGAGCCGTGGCATGGCTCCAGGCAAAGGGAAAGGTCGTCATTCCCCGACTATAGCGTCAACAGAGCGAAGGTGCAGCCGTCGTGGCGAGCGGATCGAATTCGTCGCAGGGACAGGAATCGCTCTCCGGCGGCGCCGCGCGGGCGACCAGGCTGGCGATCGCCCGATCGGGCGTCGCCGGTCCATGGGCGGACGTAACGCCAGGGAAGATCACGACCAGGGCGAACAGCATGAAGACGATGGCCCATGCGGCCAGGGCGGCGCGGCGCATGCCGAACCTGCGGCCGGCCGACGGCCGATCGAACCAGGCGTTGCGCATCACGGAAACTCCCGAAAGCCAGAACGTTGCACCGCAACATTTGCGGCTTGCGAGAAGGTGGCGCAGTTAACCATTTAATAAAACCGCAATATCGCCACCCAGACATGCAGACTGTAGATGGGTCGTTAATTCGCTGCACCGCAGCGAACGCAGACGAAAGCCTAAGCGACCGATCGTCGCAGGGTTGCCGCGCCTTCGAGATCGCCGCTGAGCCGCGAACTGCGTAAGGGTTCGCAAATAATCAACTTTTGGCGCATATTATCCGCGTTCGTCGCTGCAAGAGCATTGGACAACCTTATCGTCATGGCCGCCTCGCTGTCTGCCATCGCCCCCTGGCGGGTCAACCTGCTGACCCTGCACGACCGGTTCCTGCCGCCGTCGGCGACCTGCGGCGATGCCTATGCGTTGCTGGCATCCGACGAGAAGCTGCCAGGTCTCGCCATCATCGAAGACGGCAAGATCGTCGGCTCGATCGACCGGCACAGCCTGCTCACGACCTTTGCCCGACCGGTGGTGCGCGACGTCTACGAGCGCCGGCCCGTCGCCTTGCTGATGGACCGGGCGCCGCTGATCGTCGACCCCGACACCAGCATCAGCGACTTGTCGGAACGGATCGGGCGCGACAAGCCGTCGGCGCTGATGAGCGGCTTCATCATTGCGGATAACGGCCGTTTCATCGGCATGGGATCGGTGCTCGACATCCTGCAGCTGCAGGTCGCCGAAGGGCGGCAGCGCGGCGCCGAGCTCGAGGCGGCGCGAACCGAGGCGGTCCGTGCGGATGCCGCCAAATCGCAATTCCTGGCCAACATGAGCCACGAGCTGCGCACGCCGCTCAATGCGGTCATCGGCTTCGCCGACATCATCCAGAGCGAGATGTTCGGCACCGGGGAGACGGCCTGGGCCCGCTATCGCGACTATGCCGCCGACATCGGGGCGAGCGGGCGCTTTCTGCTGGACGTGATCAACGACATCCTGGACCTGACCAAGGCCTCGGCCGGCAAGATGGAGCTGCGCGAAGACCGGATGTCGGTCTCGACCCTGGTTTCCGGCGTCGAGCGGTTCTTTCGCGAGCGCGCCCGGCAGGCCGGCCTCTCGCTCGAGACCCATCTCGCCGACCAGGAGATCGAGCTTTGGGCGGATGAGACCAAGCTCAAGCAGGTGCTGCTGAACCTGGTCTCCAACGCGATCAAGTTCACGCCGTCCGGCGGACGGGTCAGCGTCAGCGCGGTTTCCCGGCCCGACGAGCGCCTGGAGCTGATCGTGGCCGACAGCGGCATCGGCATCGCCGAAGGCGATCTCGACCGGATCTTCGATCCGTTCGTCCAGGTCGACAGCTCGCTGTCGCGGCGCCACGCCGGCACCGGGCTGGGCCTGCCGCTCGCCCGCAGCTTCATCGAACTGCACGGCGGCACGATCGAGATCGCCAGCCGGCCGAACGCCGGCACCAGGGTCACCGTGCTGCTGCCGGGCAATCGCGTGCAGGCGTTCGAGTCGATCCGCGCCGCGGTCTGACGCGTCAGAGCGCCTGGTAGCCCTTGTCCTTCATGCAGCTGCGCATGACCTGAGCGGCATAGTCGGAATCGGCCCCGGCCAGCTGGGACTGCTGGGAATTATATTGCCCGACCTTGCGCCAGTCGCCGCCGCGGGTCGCGGTGATGTCCTGGTCAATGTCGTTGCTCTGCTTGCTGACGGCCCGCATCTCGGACCGGCATTGAGCATAGTCGGCCGAGCGCTGGCTGTCGCTCACCCCGGGCTTCGCCCAGTTCCGGGCACCGCTGGCGCAGGCGGCGAGGCCCGCCAGCATGACGATTGCCGCCAGGCGGCAAGAGACTGTTAACGCGTTTCGAGGCTTCATAGAGCGATGCGTCCCATATTTCGCATTTCCATCCTGATGCTGTTCGGCGCCCTGGTCGCCGGCTGCCAGCCTGCCGTCGACACCTGCGACCAGTTCGCGCCGCCGGTCGGCAAGCTGCCGACGAACTGCCCGCCCAAGCCGGTCACCGACAAGCCCTACAAGCAGGCAAAATACTGCTATTCGAGCCTCGGCCAAGTCGATTGCTATGCCGAGCCGCAGCCGGGCCGCGCCGGTTATCTGGGCATCGGCGAGTAATCGGCGTTTAAGCGGTCGGCGCCCGGCCGGTCGCCACGGCGCAGCGCCGCTCGGCGAGCGACGATTTCACCAGCCGCCGTTCGCCGACGCTGAGCCCGCCCCAGCGCGCGATTTCCTGGAGCGTCCTCAAGCAGCCGCGGCAGAGCCCGCTCGCCGGGTCCAGCTCGCAGACGCCGACGCACGGCGATGTCGCTGTCGCATCGCAAATCAAATCGGACCTCACGGGGAAACCGGTAAACCGCCCGGAGAGTAGTGGAGCCGGGCCGCGCCGTCCAGGCACGGGCGGCGCGGATCAGCCGGCGCGCTTGCGCAGGCCATCCAGGATGCGCTTGGCCAGCGCCGCATAGTCCCCGTCGAAATGGTGCCCGCCGGTCGTCTTGACCTGCTCGACGCCGCTCGCGGCGAGCGCCGGGCAGACCGTGTCGTCCTCGTCGGCGCCATAGAAGCACTGGATCAGCGCCGGCGGCACCTTGGCGACCTCCGGCAGGATCGGCAGCGCATCGTCGCTGGGCGCCGCCCCCAGCCAGCCGCCCATGGTGATCTCGAAATCGGCATTGTTGGCGAAGCCCAGGAGCGCCATCGACAGCACGTGCGGACGGAGCTCGGCCGGCAGGCGGTTATAGGCGAAGGGCAGCACGTCGGCGCCGAACGAATATCCCACAAGCGCCACCTTGCTCGCGTGCCATTTGGCCATATAGGCCTTCATGACCTGGGCGAGCGCGTGGGCCGTCTCCTCCGGCGTCTTCTTGCTCCAGAAATAGCGCAAGGAATCCCAGCCGACCGTCGGCACGCCATCATGCTGCAGGTTCTCGGCAATCGACTTGTCGAGATCGCGCCAGCCGCCGTCGCCGGACAGCACGATTGCCATCACATCGGACGGATGGTCGACCGGCATCTCCACCAGCGGCAGCGCGCCGAGGCCGGTCGGGTCGGCATCCGCCGTCGCGAGCTGTGCTGCGACCAGGTCGGCCAGCGCATCCCCCGGCGCCGTCCCGTCGGCCAGGTCCTGCTGCTTGATCGGCGTGCCCTTGACCGTGAGCAGATCGACATGGCCGCGCACCGGCTGCGGCGCCGCCGCGGTCAGCCCGACCGACCAGAAGCCCTGCGGATCCTTGAACGGGCCATAGCGAAAGCCGCCCGCGACCGCATGGCCGACGGCCCCGGGGCAGAGCGCCCGCTTCGTCGGGATCACGACAGCGGGATCGATCGCCACCGCGCCGGCATAGGTCGCCGACGGCACCTGAGTCAGTGCGACGCCGGCAAGCGCACCACCCAGCCCGATGCCGGCCAGGATCGGCGAGCGGTAGGTCGCATAGGCCCGGTCATGCTGCAGCTGCCGGCTCAGCCCCTCGATATCGCCGCCGAGGTTCAGGCATTTATTGTCGGTGAGCGCATTCAGGGTCGCGAGATAGGCGTCGGTATCGACCTCGACCACCAGCGCCCCGGCGGCGGCGAGCTTGGCCGCGGCACCATCGTCGACCGCGCTTGCGGCGCCATGGTCGGCGAACAGCACGACCAGGCCGCGCATCTCGCCCGCGGGCTCGCTGAGACGCACGTTGCCGAAGCGGCCGCCATCGATGATCGCCGGCGCCGCGAGCGCCGGCACGGCCGCGACCGCCGCCAGCGCCGCACCCCACAGCCCCGCCCATCGCCCCTTCGTCATGCCGGTCCTCATGCCTTGCTGCCGCCCCCGGCCAGCGCCACCACGTCGGCCAGCGCCACGAACGGTCCGATCGCGCCGGAAGCCGCCAGATAGCGCGGCTCCCAGTCCGGATGGAACTTGTTCTTGAAGGTCCTGAGCCCCTGGAAATTATAGACGCGGCCGCCATGCTCCCAGACCAGCCCGGCGATCCGGTGCCAGCGCGACGATAGCGGCGTGCGGCCGATGCCCGCGAGCGGCGCCATGCCGAGGCACAGCCGCTCGAACCCGTCCTCGCGCAGATGCCGGGCGAGGCAGGTGAACAGGAACTCCATGGCATAGGGCGACGCCGCCGGCGTATGGCGCATGATGCCGACCGTCGCCTCCTTGCGCCGATCGGTCGTCATCAGGCTGACAAAGGCGACCGGGTCGCCGGCCTGGGTCAGGAGCGCCACCGATTGCGCGGCGATGAAGCTCGGCTCGAACGCGGCGACGGAAAAGCTCTTCTCCTTGGCGCGCCGGCTGGCGAGCCAGGCGTCGGAGATGCGGGTGAGCGTCGCGATCCGGCGCTCGGCCTCTTCCGGCGCCAGCATCTCGATCGCGAGGCCTTCGCGCTCGCCGCGCTTCAGCGCATAGCGCAGGCCCGACCAGCGACCGCCCTGCAGCGTGAAGTCGGCGAGCGGCACGATCGCCTCCTCGCCCAGCTTCAAGAGCTTCAGGCCCGCATCGAGGTAGAGCGGCAGGCTTTCCGCGCGCACCTGATAGAAGGCGGCACGCCCGCCATGCTCGTCGGCCAGCTCGACGAAGCGCCAGATCAGCTCCGGCCATTCCTCGCGCGGGCCGACCGGGTCATAGAGTGCCACCCAACTGCGCCCGCGCTTGGCATACATGAGGAAGCTGCGGCCGGAGGCCGAGAACAGGAAGCTCTTGTCGCCCATCATGGCGAGCATCGCCTCGCTCCGCCCCTGCTCGCCGATGATCTTCTCGGCCTGATCGAGCTCGCCGGCGCTCGGCGGCGCCACCCGGCCCGGGGCGGTCCGCAGCAATTGCCCGGTGCCGAGCACGAGCGCCAGCACCGCCATGCCGAGCAGCGCCCGAAGCGCCCGCGGCGCCTGCTCGTCGAACTCGAAATGCCACCAGAGCTCATGGGTATAGGCGACGTCGCGGAAGGCGAAGAACAGGATCCAGGACGAGCCGGCGAGCACGACGGCAATGCCGGCGAACCATTCGGCGGTGAAGGGCTGGCGCAAGAGCGACGCCGGCCGGGTGAACTCGCGCCGCGTGGCCAGCAGCATCAGGATGAAGAAGGCGATGACCGCCGCCTCGTCCCAGGCCAGGCCCTTGGCGAGCGACAGGCCCAGATTGATGATGGCGAGCAGCAGCGCCACCCACCAGGCGCCATCCAGGCGATGGAACAGCCCGCGCGCCACGAACAGCAGCAGCACGCCCGCCAGGCTGCCGAAGAAGTTCGACATCTCTACCGCCCAGAGCGGCACCAGGTCCTGCAGCAGGGCCAGGCGCTTGCCGAAGGCGGGCGTGGCACCCGAGACGATCAGCATGATGCCGACCGCGAAAGTGAAGACGCTGAGATAGATCGGCGCCAGCAGGCCGGCCCCGCGCAGCACGCGCTCGGTCGTGCCGGTCGCCCGGCCGGCGAGGCGTGCCAGCTCGTACATCGCCAGCAGCACGCCGGCCAGCATCAGCGGCAGCAGGAAATAGACGGCCCGATAGGCCAGCAGCGCCGCCAGCGCCGCAGTCTCGAGTTCGGGATGGGCGCGGCTACCGAGCGCGAACACCACGACCGCCTCGAACACGCCCAAGCCGCCCGGCACGTGACTGATGACGCCCAGCGCCGTCGCCGCGGCATAGATCGCCGAGAAGGTGGCGAAATCGATCCGTGCCTCATGCGGAGGCACCGGCAGCAGCACCCAGAGCGCCGCGGCGGCACCGGCGAGATCAAGCGCGGTCAGCAGGATCTGCGTAAAGGTGAGTCCTGCGCTCGGGATCTCGATCCGCCATCGCCCGAGCCGGACCGGCTGTCGCCGGACGGCACAGAACAGCACCATGAGCCCGATCGAGACCAGGGTCGCGATGCCGCCGGCGTGAAGGCCGACGGGCGCGAGATGCAGCAGATGGCCGATAGCCTGGTCGGCCAGCACGGCGCTCGCCGCCGCATAGGCGCCGAGGCCGATGGCGAAGCCCACCGTGATGAACAGCATGATACGCGTGATCTGGTCCGGCTGCACGCCGACGGCACCGTAGGCGCGGTAGCGCACGGCGCCGCCGGTAAGCGCGCCGAAGCCCACGGCATTGCCGAGCGCCGAGCCGCAGAAGGCGCCCAGCAGCAGCGCCGACGCGGGAATGCGGGCGCCGACATAGCGGAGCGCGCAGACATCGCGCGCGATGAGGGTCACGTAGCTGAGCGCGGTCGCCGCGGCCGACCAGATGAGCAGCCGGTTGGGCGTGTGCCGAAGCGCACTGACCATCTTGTGGTAATCGATGCCGTGGGACAGGCCGTGCAACAGCGCCAGCACGATGCCGCAGGCGATGAGCGCGATCGTCGGCCCCATCAGCCGCCGCATCAAGCTCGCCACACCCTGGGGCCCGTCCGCCGGGGCCTCTACTTCCTCCACCCGATCACCTCCGCTGGACTTTCGCGAGAGGTGTAGCGCATCGCAGACGCTCTCCGCCACTCACCATGCCCGAACGGAGAACAACGGTGCCATTCCCCGCGGGTTCCCCCGTCGTACTGGGTCAGGACCCCTTGGCCGCCGGCGGCGCCTGCAGGTCGGCGAGCCTGGTCTCCAGCGTCTTCACCCGCGCATCCGGGATCTTGTAGGCCCAGCCGCCGGTGCGCTTGGCGATCTCGTCCGCCGCCTTCACCGCATCGCCGGTGCCCTTGGCCGCGAATTTGACCCAGGTGGCGCCATCCTGGTCGACGAGCGTCACGTCGAGCGCCATGCCGTCGAACGTCTCGACATGGGCCGTGGCGGCGGGTGCGGCGGTCACCGAGGCCGCCGGCCGGACGTCGGTCAGGTCGAGATAGCGGAACGCCGCCGTCAGGTCGCTGCCCGGGTTGTCGGACTTCAGCTTGAAATCCTTGGGCAGGTCCTGGACCGCGAGCTTGTCGGCGGCCTTGTCGCGCGTGAAGGTCAGCGGCTTCGACCCCGGCGCCGCAGCCGAGAGGCTGACGAGCTTGATCTGGTCGGCATCGATGTCGGCCAGCTTGCGGTCGATCCAGCTCAGCGCATCCGCCGGCAGGTCGAACGCGGGCGACGCCAGCCAACTGCGCGCATCCTCAGGCTTGCGGATATAGATGCCGTCGTCGTTGCCGGTCAGGCCATAGCGCCGGCGGCCGACGATCAGCTTGACGATGTCGGCGCCGTTGCCGTCGGCGAGCGTCACCGATTTCGCCTCGGACCCCTTGTCGCCGGGATTGCCGAGGTCGAGCCGGTCATAGAGCTTCGGCCGTTCGGTCTTGGGCTCGACCGTCTTGAGCTCAAGCAGCCCGGCGAGGATCGGGCGGACCGTGGCCGGGTCGATCGGGTAGCCGCCCTTGTCGGCCAGCTCCCAGCCGTCGGCCGGCACTTCGCCGGCCTTGGGCGCCGGTCCCTTGCGGGCGAGCGTCACGCTGCCGCCGGGGCCGGTCACCGTCAGCGTGGCGGCACCGGCGACCCAGTCCTTGAGGCTCGGGAACACTGGGCCAGTCGCGACACCGGCAAGCCGGGTTCCGCCCGGCGCCGGCACGAACACCGCCGCCGCGAACAGCGGAACGGTGACGAGCGTGAGCGCGATGAGTGTGTTGCGGCGCATCTCGTTCCCCCCGTCAAACCGCTTGCGCGCGGCGCTTGCGCCGCTGGGCGCGCACCAGGCCGATGACCAGCGCCAGGACCGCCAGCCCCAGCGGCACCAGGGCCACGTCGAGCCCGACCAGGACGCCCTTCAGCCGGTCGATGTTCTGGCGCAGCGCCAACTGCACCTGGCGCAGCTGCTGGCGCGTGTCGATGATGGTCGCCGACAGGTCGTTGATCGATTTCTGCTGCTCGGCGGTCAGCGGCACGTCCTTGCCGTCGCTCGCCTTGGCCGTGCGCAGCTCGACCAGCTTGTTTTGGGTCTCGCGCAGTTTGTCCTGCAACTCCTTTTCCTTGGCGCGATAGCTGTCCTCGGCCTGGCGCTGCAGCTGGTCGACCACGGTGAAGGGCCGGACGGCGCTGCCGCGCGAGCGCAGCCCGATCAGGTCGCCGGTGCCGGCCAGGCTGTCGACCGCGTTCTGCACGAAATCAGCGTTATTGGCGGTCGGCGTCGCGGCGCGCTGCCCGAAGAAATCCTGGACCTGGACCCAGAAGCGGTCGTCGAGCAGATCGGCGTCGGCGACGACGATGACGTCGATCGGCTCCTTGGCGGTCTTGATCTCCGCCGGGTCGGCCGTGAACTTCGGCGCGTCGGGTTTGGTGGCATCGGGTTTGGGCGCGTCGCCCGGCTTCGCATCCTTGGCCGGTTCGTCGACCGGCTTGCCGTCCGGGAAGGCGGTGTCGGCCAGGCCGGTGACGCGCGCCGCGAGCGTATAGCGCTCGCCGGTCGCCTTGAAGCCGGAGAGCAGCCCCAGCACGTCGGGCAGGCCCTGGACCTTCGACGTGTCGATCAATTCCGACTGCGCCGACGACCGGACCAGCCATTCGAGCTTGGTCTTGGCGCCAGCCACCGGCTGCAGCGCGCCGGCGGTGGCGAGGTTGAGCTGGCCCAGCTGCCCGGTCACCGGATCGTCGCGATTGATCGCGTCGCCCTTGAGGTTGAGCCAGGCCAGATACTCGGCCGCCTGGACATGGGTCCCGGTGCCGGCATTGACCCGGCGCGCGGCCAGCCGGTCGCCGACCACCTTGCCCGGCACCAGTTCGACGCCCCAGGCCTTCAAGAGCCGATCGAAGCTGGCCGCGGACGGGCCGGCCGACGGGCTCATCATCGACGGATGCGCCTGGGTGTATTCCGCGTTCGGATCGGCGAAGACCAGCGCATGGCCGCCCTTCATCACGAACTGGTCGATGGCGTATTCGGTCTTGGCCGGCAGCTTCTGCGGCTGGACGATCATCAAAAGATCGATGTCGTCCGGCACCTTGTCGAAGCCGGTTGAGATATCGCGGACGTCGAAGCCCTGGCGCAGCTGGTCGAGCACGACCTGGCTCTGGGTCGGCTGCCCCTGCATGCGCGCCATCGGGTCGCCGTCGAGCGCCAGGCTCGACACCAGGCCGATGACCTTTTTCTTCGGAAACGCAAGCTGTTGGATCAGCTTGGTCAGGTCATATTCGAGGAAGCGCTCGCGATCCGGTTGGAAGAACGCGATGGTCTGCTTGTCGTCGGTCGAGTTGGAGCCGGCCAGGCCGAAATAGACCTGCTCGCCGCCATCGTCCAGCGGCACGCCCTGCAGCCCGGCCGCGGTCGCCTGATCCTCCACTTCGGAATAGGGTTGCGGATCAAGGATCTGCAGGTCGATCTTGCCATGGGCGCGCGCGGCATATTCCTGCAGCAGCTCGCGCACGCGCTGGGCATAGACGCCGAAGCTCGGCACCTGCTCGCCCAGCTGCTTGGAATAGAACAGCTTGAGCGTGACCGGCTCGTCGATCTTGGCCAGCACGGCCTTGGTGCCGTCGGACAGCGTATAGAGATGCTGGTCGGTCAGGTCGATCGTGTCGCCGCCGAGCAGCCGGCCCGACAATGCATTGACCGAGACCAATAGAACCGCGGCGAGGCCGAGCCCCGCCAGGGTCATTCCGGTAACGGAACGGCTCATGGAAGACCTCCTCAATCCGCCTTCTTCAACTCGACGAGGATCGTGTTCGCGAACAGGAACACGCCGATCACCGAGCCGAAGAAGATGATGTCGCGCGCATCGACCACGCCGCGCGTGATCGCCGCGAAATGCGACAGGAAACTCATGGATGCGATCGTCTGCACCAGGCCGCCGGGGACCCAGGCCTGAACCGGCCCCAGCACCAGGGGCGAGCCCGAGGCCGTGAACAGGAAGCACGCGACCGCGCTCAGCACGAAGGCAATGACCTGGTTCTTGGTGATGGCCGAGATCGCCGAGCCGATCGCCAGGAACGCGCCGGCCATCAGGAAGCTGCCGATATAGCTCGCCAGAATCACGCCATTGTCGGGCTGGCCCAGGTAATTGACCGTGATCCAGAACGGAAAGGTCAGCGCCAGCGCGATGCCGGTGAAGACCCAGGCGGCCAGGAACTTGCCCAGCACCGCCTCCGCCGTCGTGATCGGCAGGGTCAGGAACATCTCGATCGTGCCGGTCTTGCGCTCTTCCGCCCAGAGCCGCATCGACAGCGCCGGGATCAGGAACAGGTAGAGCCAGGGATGGAAGTTGAAGAACACCTGGAGATCCGCCTGGCCGCGCTCGAAGAAGCCGCCGACGTAGAAGGTCAAGGCACCGGCCATGACCAGGAAGATCACGATGAAGACATAGGCGAGCGGTGTTGCGAAATAGCTGACCAGCTCGCGGCGGAACACGACACCGACGGTGCCCATGGGCAGGATTCTCCCGAACGCGTTTCTAGTTATTGGCGGCGGTGATGTCGCGGAACACCCCGTCGAGGCGGCCCCGCTCGAGCCGCAGTTCGGCGATGGCGATGCCACGCCGGGCCAGCACGTCACGGACGGCGGGCAGCACGTCGGCGCCGTCCTGCGCCAGCACATAGAGACCGGCCGCATCCGCCCGCCCGCCTGGCTCGACGGCGCCGACGCCGGGAAGGGCCGCGAGGTCGCCCGTGATCTCGCCGTTCAGCGGGGTCGTGCCGCGCACGAACACGGCATTGTGGTAGCGCGAGCGCGCCTCGAGCTCGGCCGGCGTGCCGTCGGCCAGCACCGTGCCCCGCGCGATCACCATGGCGCGGGTGCAGACGGCGTCGACCTCCTCCAGGATATGGGTCGAGATGATGATCGCCTTGTCGCGGGCCATGCCCTGGATCAGGGTGCGCACCTGGTGCTTCTGGTTCGGATCGAGCCCGTCGGTCGGCTCGTCCAGGATCAGCACTTCGGGATCATGCAGCAGCGCCTGGGCCAGGCCGACGCGGCGCTTGAAGCCCTTCGACAGGGTCTCGATCGGCTGGTACATGACCCGGCCCAGCTCGACCCGCTCGGCCGCGGCCTCGACCCGGCGCTTCGCCTCGCTGCCGCGGTAGCCGCGCACCTGGGCGATGAAACCGAGGAAGCCGGCCGGCGTCATGTCGGGATAGGCCGGCGCGCCTTCCGGCAGATAGCCGAGCTTGCGCTTGGCCGCGAGCGGCTCTTTCTCCACATCGTGGCCGCAGATGATCGCCTGGCCCTCGGTCGGCGTCAGGAAACCCGCGGCCATTTTCATGGTCGTCGACTTGCCGGCGCCGTTCGGGCCGAGAAAGCCCAGCACCTCGCCGCGGTCGACGGTGAAGCTGATGCCCTTCACCGCTTCGATCGGCCCGAATCTTTTGACAAGACCATGGATTTCAATGAGATGAGTCACCGGCTCGACACTCCCTTTGACCGTGGCTGCCGGGTTACCAGAAAGCTTCGGGCTTGGGAACCTTTCGCTTGGATTCAGACGACGTGACGGAAAGTCGCGAAGAGCGATGCCGGCCGCCGGCGCGGGCGGCGCGGATTCCGCGCCGACGGGCCCGGCCGATGGCCGCCGCCGGGCGTGCTGTGCTACTTCTTGGCATGAAAGGCCGGGGAGCCGAGTCCATCCGGCGCCACCTGGTATGAAGGATGTCCGCCTCGGTGCTTAGTCCGCTGGTCATCAACAGGGCGCGGCTCTATAGCGGCCTCGTCCTGTTCACCTATGTCACGATCCACCTGATCAACCATTCGCTCGGCCTGATCTCGGTCGCGACGATGCAGGCGATGCTGGACCCGGTCGAGAATGTCTGGGAAAGCATCCCCGGCACGGTCGTGCTCTACGGCGCGCTGCTGCTGCACATCGCGCTGGCTCTGGTGGCGCTCTATCGGCGGCGGTCGCTGCGCATGCCGGCGATGGAGGCGGCCCAGCTGTGCCTTGGGTTCCTGATCCCGTTCCTCTTGGCCCAGCACATCGCCGGGACCCGCCTCACCTACAGTCTCTACGACGGTGACGACACCTATAAGGCCGTGCTGCTGCGGCTCTATGCGCTCGAGCCGACGAACGGCATGCTGCAGGTCGTGCTGCTGATCGCGGCCTGGATCCACGGCACGATCGGGCTCAACTACTCGCTCCGCCTCAAGCCCTGGTATCCGAACGCGCAGGCCCTGCTGTTCGCGGTCGCCATACTGGTGCCGGTCCTGGCGCTGCTGGGTTTTCTCGAAGGCGGCCGCGAGGTCGCCGAACTGGCCAGGGATCCGGAGTGGCTCGCCCGCCAGCTCGCCCATCATGCGCTGACGCCCGAGGCCACTGCCCATCTCGACCGGGTGCATCACTGGATGCGCGGGACGGTGCTGGGCCTGCTGCTCCTGGTGCTGGCGCTGCGCCTCGCGCGCCGGCAATGGGAACGGCGCCGCGGCACCTTCCGGGTGACCTATCCGAACGGCCGCCGCGTCGAGGCGCTGATCGGCATGAGCGTGCTGGAAGTGAGCCGCATGGCGCGCATTCCCCATGCCTCGGTCTGCGGCGGCCGGGGCCGCTGCTCGACCTGCCGCATCCGGGTCGTCGCCCCGGCGAGCGTGCTGCCGGAGCTGTCCGACGCCGAAATGAAGGTGCTGCACCGGATCGCCGCCGCCCCCAATGTCCGCCTCGCCTGCCAGCTGCGGCCGTCGGGCGACCTCATCGCGACGCCGCTGCTGCCGCCGACCGTGACCATGGGCGACAGCCTGCTGAGATCCGGCCATATGACCGGCAACGAGCGCGAGATCGCGATCCTGTTCGCCGACATCCGCTCCTTCACCGAGCTGGCCGAAGCCAAGCTGCCCTATGACGTGGTGTTCCTGCTCAATCGCTATTTCGAGGAGATGGGCCGCGCCATCGAGGGCGCCGGCGGCCGGGTCGACAAGTTCATCGGCGACGGCATCATGGCGCTGTTCGGGGTCGAGAGCGGCGTCGAGGCCGGCAGCCGCGCGGCGCTGGCGGCGGCCGCGGCCATGTCGGGCCGGCTGGTGCATCTGAACCAGGTGCTGAGCGCCGACCTGCCGGACCCGCTCAGGATCGGCATCGGCATCCATGCCGGCCCGGCCATCGTCGGCGAGATGGGCTTCGGCCAGACCGTGTCGGTGACGGCGATCGGCGATGCGGTCAATACGGCGAGCCGGCTCGAGGCCATGACCAAGGACCATGGCGTGCAGCTGATCGTCTCGGAGGACGTCGCCCGCCATGCCGCCGCCGACCTCCACCGCTTCCCGGCGATGGAAATCATGGTGCGCGGCCGCGTCCAGCCGCTGACCGTCCGCAGCATCCCGCTGGGCAGCGACCTGGAGGCCGAACCGCTCGCATCCCAGGGACCCTGAGCGATCGTCAGCCGCCAAGCCCTTGAAATGGATCGGGTCCAGTCCAGGCCCCAAAAAGGACGCAGCCGCCGCCGGCTTCGCGACATTGCGACGCAGTTGCTGCACACTTTATGGTTAACTGCTGTTAACCACGTTTTTGAAGGGCACCGATGACTGGGCCCCGGGCATATTTCAACGCGGTACCGCCTGCCCCTCGCGCACCATTCGCGCGGCTTCGGCGGATTGCCACCCGCATACCGACTTATGTCGCCGATGCCATCGACAATCCGGAACGGCTCGTCAGGTTCGCGCTGGGCCGGGTGCTGCCGGTGCGCGCAGCCTATCGCAAGCGCCAGCCGGTTCCGTCGCCAGCGTCCGTCGCGGGGCCGACGCTCTTCGGCGCGGTCGCCCCTGCCGACATCCTCGCGACCATCCGGACCGACGGCATCTTCCCCGGCCTGTCGCTGCCCGGCGACGTGGTGCGCGCCATCCGCGAGTTCGCCACCCTCACCCCCTGCTTCGGCAACATGAACCGGCGGCTGGAGTTCTGGGCGCAGGATCATGTCGCGGCCGAGCAGCGGTTCGGCCGCCCCTTGCTGACCGGCCATTATTTCGAGCGGATCGAGGGCTGCCCGGCCGTCGCGGCCGTGCGCCGGGACCCGTTGCTCCACGCGGTCGCCACCGCCTATCTGGGCCCGCGGGTGCGCGTCGCGGCGACGCGGCTGTGGTGGAACTTCCCGGTCGGGCCGCGGGCCGCGAATTCGGCGGCGCGTGACCGGTTCCATTTCGATCTCGACGATTGGCAGGCGCTGAAGTTCTTCTTCTACCTGACGCCGGTCGACGGCGATGCCGGACCGCATGTCTATATCCGCAGCAGCCATCGCCTGCGGCCGTGGAAGCATCAGCTGACCCTGCTGGCCGGCCGGTCGGCCGGCGAGGTCTTCGCCGCCTATGGCGCCGGCAATGTCCTGTCGATGAAGGGCGCCAGCGGCTTCGGCTTCGCCGAGGACCCGTTCGGCTTCCACATGGGCACCGCCCCGCGCCGCACGCCGCGCCTGACGCTGGAATTCACCTTCGGCGTTTCCGCCGCCTCGAAGCGCCGCTTCTACGGCGAGCCGATCGTGGCGCCGGAATGAGTATCGCGTCCCCGGTTTTCAATCCGGGGACGCGATGCTGCGGTCCCTACGCCTTGAGCGCCGCCTCGATCACGCCGGTCAGTTCCGGGGCGTCGGGCGTCGTGCGCGAGCCAAAGCTGGTGACCGTGCCGTCGCGGCCGACCAGGTATTTGTGGAAATTCCACTTGGGCGCTGCATCCTCGCCCAATTCGGCGACGGCCCAGCGATAGAACGGATGGGCCTGCGGGCCGACCACCGGCTCCTTCGTGGTCATCGGGAAATCGACGGCGAATCGGGTCGTGCAGAATTCCTGGATCTCGGCCTCGGTGCCCGGTTCCTGAGCGCCGAAGTCATTGGCCGGCACGCCGATCACCACCAACCCCTGGTCGCGATATTTCTTCGACAGCGCCTCCAGCCCCTCATACTGCGGGGTCAGGCCGCAGAAGGAGGCGACGTTCACCACCAGCAGCACCTTGCCCGCGAAGCCGGCGAGCGGCATCGGCGTGCCGTCGATCGCGGTAAAATGGAAATCAAAGGCGCCCATGGCGCGTCCTCCGTGATGTTGGGAGCCTGTTCCTAGTCTGAAGGACGCACCTCGGTCCAGTGTGCGCGATCAGATCAGCGTGACGCTCGTCGCCTCGCGACCGCGCGCCGCGGTCCTCACCTGCATCTTGACCAGTTGCCCGGTCTCGAGCGGGCCGAGGCCGCAGCGGCGCAGCACGGAGCCATGGACGAACACGTCCTTGCCGCCGTCGCTGGCCGAAATGAAGCCGAAGCCCTTCGCCTCGTCGAACCATTTGACCGTGCCGTCGAGCTCTTCGGTCGGGCCGGTGGGCCCGCGGTCGAAGCCGCCGCGATCATGGCCGCCGGCCCGCGGCGCGCGCGGCGCGGCAGTCGTCTCATCGATCGACAGGATGGCGGCGACGGCGCGTCCGCGCGGCCCTTCGACTGCATCGCACACCAGGGTCGCACCCTCGGCAATCTCATCATGGCCGGCATGGCTGAGGACCGCCGCCGGCAGGAACAGGTCGCCGCTGCCGTCGGTCGCGGTGACGAAGCCGAAGCCCTTGGCACGATTGAACCATTTTACGGTCGCCGTCAGCCGCACCGCGTCGCCGCCGCCCCGGGAATAGCTCATGAGATGTCCGTACCTGTCGCCGCCCCGCGTTGTCGGGGACTCAACCGTAGCATTCCTGTGTGATCTTGAAAACGACCGGCGCCATGGACCGGAAGCCGTCGCCGACCGTTGACAGCGGGCGGGCCGGCACCCTATGGCACGGCATCGCGGCGCGCCGTCGAGGGCGGCGCCGATCGGAATCATCGGACTGGGAAGAGGCGCAACATGGTCGCATACAAGACGCTGGATCAGCTCGACGTCGCGGGCAAGCGCGTGCTCGTGCGGGTCGATCTCAACGTCCCGATGCAGGATGGCAAGGTCTCCGACGCCACGCGCATCGAACGGCTGGTCCCGACCATCGAGACGCTGGTCAAGGCCGGCGGGCGGGTCGTCCTGCTGTCGCATTTCGGCCGGCCCAAGGGCAAGCCGACGCCCGAAGCCTCGCTCCGCCAGCTGGTGGCGCCGCTGTCGGCGGCCCTGGGCGGCCGCCCGGTCGCCTTTGCCGACGACTGCATCGGTCCGGTGGCCGGAGGCGTGGTCGCGGCGCTGAAGGACGGCGACGTGGCGCTGCTCGAGAACCTGCGCTTCCATCCCGGCGAGGAGGTGAACGATCCGGGCTTCGCCTCGGCGCTCGCCAAGCTCGGCGACCTTTATGTCAATGACGCCTTTTCCGCCGCCCATCGCGCCCATGCCTCGACCGAGGCGTTGGCCCACCTGCTGCCGCGGGCCGCGGGCCTGCTGATGCAGGCCGAGCTCGAGGCCCTGTCGGCGGCGCTCGAGGCGCCGCAGCGGCCGGTCGCCGCGATCGTCGGCGGCTCCAAGGTCTCGACCAAGCTCGACCTGCTGAACTCGCTGGTCGGCAAGGTCGATCTGCTGATCATCGGCGGCGCCATGGCCAACACCATGCTGCTGGCCCAGGGCGTCGAGGTCGGCAAGTCCCTGGTCGAGCGTGACATGCTGGATACCGCCAAGGCGATCTTTGCCGCCGCCGACAAGGCCGGCTGCGCCATCGTCCTGCCCGAGGACGCAGTCGTCGCCGCCAAGCTCGCGGTCGGCCAGGAAACCCGGACCGTGCCGATCGGCCAGGTGCCGGCCGACCTGATGATCCTCGATGCCGGCCCGAAGACGGTCGCGACCATCGCCGCCAAGCTCGCCGGTGCCAAGACCCTGGTCTGGAACGGCCCGGTCGGCGCGTTCGAATTCCCGCCGTTCGACGCCGGCACCAATGCGATCGCGGTGGAAGTGGCGCGCCTGGTCGCGGCCGGCAAGCTGCTGGCGGTCGCCGGCGGCGGCGACACGGTTTCCGCCATGTCCCATGCCGGCGTGATCGACAAGCTGAGCTATGTCTCGACCGCCGGCGGCGCGTTCCTGGAGTGGCTCGAAGGCCGCGAGCTGCCGGGCGTCAAGGCGCTCGCCCCCTGAGACGCGCGGGGCGGCGCTCCAAACGCTTGAGCGCCGCCCCGCCTACTACAGATCGAACAGGGCTGCCGGCAGCCGGATGGTGACGCTGGTGCCCTGGTCGATGACGCTGTCGATCGAGATCCGGCCGCCATGCAGCTCGACCATGGCGCGGGTCAGCGGCAGGCCCAGCCCGGTGCCCTCGTATTTCCGGCTCAAGGTGCCGTCGACCTGGCCGAACGGCTTCAGCGCGGTCGCAATATCCGCGGGTGCGATGCCGATGCCGGTGTCGCTGACGCACAGCAGCAGATCGCCCTCGTCGGTCTCATCGTTGCCCGTCTCGCGCTCGGCCGTAATGGTGATCGAGCCGCCGGCCGGTGTGAACTTGATCGCGTTCGAGATCAGGTTGAGCAGGATCTGCCGGAGCTTGCGCGGATCGGCACGCAGCGGCGGCAGCTCTGGCGAAACCTCAGCCGTCAAGGTCAGACGGTTGCGCATGGCGCGCTCGCGCATCAGGCGCGTCACGCCGTCGACGATGTCCTTGAGCTCCAGCGGCTCTTCATAGAGATCGAGCCGGCCGGCCTCGGCCTTGGCGAGGTCGAGAATGTCGTTGATCACTTCGAGCAGGTGGCGGCCGCTGTTCAGCACGTCCTGCATGTATTCGCGATAGGGCTTGGCGATCGGCCCCAGGGTTTCGGCGATGATCAGCTCGGAAAAGCCGATGATCGCGTTCAAGGGTGTGCGCAGCTCGTGGCTGATGTTGGCAAGGAATTCCGACTTGGCCCGGTTGGCGCCTTCGGCCAGCTCCTTCGCCTCGAACAGCGCGCGCTCGCGGTGCTTCAGCTCGGTGATGTCGGTGCGGATGCCGACGATCGAGCCTTCGGCGGTCAGGCGGTCGGTCGCACGGATCCAGCGGCCGTCGGCCAGTTCGAACTCGATCGCGTCCATGGCGTTCGCCCGCTCGGTCAGCGTGGCGGTCAACAGCCGGTCGGCCATCTCGCCCGGCACGATGTCGCCGCAGGAGACCGCAGCCCTGACGATCTCGTGAAACGGCACGCCGGCATGGATGCGCCGCGCACTGCGCGGATACATGCCGAGGAAGCGCTGATTGCACAGCAGCAGCCGCTCGTCGCTGTCGAACAGCGCGAAGCCCTCGGAAATGCTGTCGATCGCGTGGGTCAGCTGGGTGCGGGACTGGGCGACCATGCCCAGTGCCATCGCCTCGGCCGTCACGTCTCGGCTGGTGCCGCGATAGCCCAGGAACCGCCCGCTCTCCGGATCGAACACCGGCAGCCCCGCCATCCGGCAATGGCGTTCGGCGCCATTGGCATGGCGGATCAGGAACGGCCGGTCGCGGAACGGCCGCGGCTGCTCCGTATCGAATGGGCTCGGCGCGTCCTCGCCCTGGTCGTCGACGAAGTGGCCCAGCTCGAGCAGGCTGCGGCCGGTCAATTCGCGCGGATGATAGCCCAAGAGCTCGCTGACCCGCGGCGAGACCGCGCTCAACGCCAGATCCGGTCCGGTTTCCCAGATCCAGTCCGAGACGAGCCGCGTGACGTCGTCGAGCCGTTCCTGGGCGGCACCGACCTGCCGGCGCAGCCGTCCGCTCAGCGACGGCTCGTCGATCACGGTTGCGATGCCGATCAGGGCGCCATCGGCATCGAAGGCACCCCAATGTTCCGAGCGGACCGCCTCGGGCCCGCCGGGCGTGTCGAACACATCATCGCGCAGATGGGTGGCGCCATAGGCGAGCCCCGCCGCGACCTCGGCGATCGACCAGAGCGGGACGCTGAGGTCGGTGCCGCCGGAAAGGCGCTGGGCGAACTCGCGCCAGGCCAGATTGCTCCACAGCACGTGCCCCGACGCATCGGTGATGCGGGCCGGGCCGCCGCGGCCGAGAAAATCGAGACCGACCACGTCGAGTACGAGCCGGCAATGCGGATCGAGCGCGCTCAGCACGCCCGACGCCGGTGCGATGGGCGTCGGCGGCGTCATCCGCGGTCTTCTTCCGGTGATCGGCAGAGACGACGCATCGTTCCTCCGATCGTCAATGCCGCGTCGGCATGCGTTGCGGCTGCTCGATCTGCCAGATCGCGCGCAGGAAGTTCGGATCGCGCTGCCATTTCTTCAGCAGCATGCCCGCCGCATCCTCCTTGATCCGGTCATAGAGACCGAGGATACCGGCCATGTCGGCCAGATGGTTGACCGTATCCCGGCCCCGCGCCTTGCGCGTCAGCACGTAGATCGACGCAAAGGTGGATTTGTCGATGCCGCTGCCCTTGCAGGCGATCGCCAGCCCCTCGCCGCCCGGTTCGAACAGCATGCGCTGCACCAGCTGCAGGCGGATGCCGGTGTATTTGCCGAAGAGCGCCGCGAACAGCGCAACCTCGCCCTCGCGCAGCGTCTTCACGATCAGCGCCGGCGTGATTTCCTGGCGGTCCGCCAGCTCGTCGGCGAGTTCGACCGCCTTGGGCCGGGCCTCGCCCTCGCCTTCGGTCAGCGCCTTGACGGTCGATTCCATCGTCTCGTCCAGCTCGCCCGGATCGACCTCGTAGCGGTCGAGGATGTAGGTCCTGAGCGCGGCCGAGACCCACCAGTACATGCGCTTGGCAAGCGTCGTCTCGAGGTCCGGACGGCGCAGCAGCGGATTCTGGTAGGTGTCGACGCGCTGCGACTGCTCGACCAGATATTCCATGGTCCGCTGCGAGATCTGCGCGTTGTGATTCTCGAGCAGGGTCTTGATGACATCGACGCTGTCGGTCGCGATCAGCGCGTCGGCGACATCCTCGGACAGGGATTTGCGGATGCCGATGGCCAGCTGGTGCTCGAGCGTGCGGTTGCGGATGATCTCGATCAGCTCGAGATCCTGCAGCACGTCGCTGTTCACCAGCAGCGGGTGGGCGACCTCGATCTCGTCGTTGGCCAGCGCGATCACCAGCTCATGCGGCGCCAGCGGCTGTTCGGACAGCCGTTCGGCAAGCGCGCGCCGCACCGACACTTCGACGTCATGGATCAGCTGGCGCAGGATTTCCGTCATCAGCGCCCGCTCGCGGTCGCTCAGAATATCATGCTGCGAAAAGAACAAGTCACCGATGGTCGCGACCAGCATCCGCCGCCCGGCGACGGTCTTGTCGCGCGCCAGCTCGAACAGATACTCGACGTCGCCACGCTCAACCTTCGACATTAGTATCCCCTGTCGGAACGGCCGATGAAGAAGGCAATCCCGGAACGCGCGTGATCATCAAGGATTTCAGGCTCATGTAATTTGTCTTGCATTCAATCGAATTCATCTGCCTCACCTGACAATACAGTATCTCGCCGACTGCCTTGCCAAAGTGTTAAGCAACAGTGCGATTTTGCCCGCCAACCTACCGACCTGTCTTATAAAAATGCGATGCGCTCCGCCACTTTCCGTCGCGCCTGTGTGGTGCTATGATAGTTAACCTACTTTAGGGTTTTATGATGTCGGTCGCGCTCTCGAACGCTGTTCCTCCCCCGCTGCCGCAGCCGACCGTTCTGCCGGCCCAGGTGCAGGTCGCCCAGGGTGCCACGCTTCCGGTCCCGGCCATCGCCGTGACCGCGAACGACAAGGGCGGCACCGCCAAGGAGGCGAAGAACGAGACCGGCGGCAAGCCCGAGCAGGACGATCGCCGCCGCGGCAAGCTGATCGATCTCTACGCCTGAGGCTCGAGCCCGCCCCGACGTCGGCAGCCGACCCAGTTCATGTTCTTACGGATGGAATTCCGGAGTATCCCCGGCCACGCGCGATGATTCTCGCCGACCATCGCCATGACCGCGAACGACAAAGGCGGCACCGCTCAAAGAGGGGAAGAACGAGACTGGCGGCAAGCCCGAGCAGGACGATCGCCGCCGCGGCGAGCTGATCGTTCCCTACGCCCGAGGACTGGCCCGGCGGATATCAAGAATAGTCATCCCCGGGCATGACCCGGGGATCCACGCGTCGCCACTCGGCACCGTGCCTCGGGAAAGACGTGGATGGCCGGGTCAAGCCCGGCCATGACGACAAATCTTGCGTAACAGTCTGATTAAAAAGCTGTCTTGGCGCGACCGCAACCGGCGCGGGCTACTCGCGCTCCAGCCCGACGAGGCTCCGCGCGAAGGCCGAGGCCTCGAACGGGCGCAGGTCCTCCGCCGTTTCGCCGACGCCGATTGCATGGACCGGGATGCCGTAGCGCTCGGCCAGGCTGACCAGCACGCCGCCGCGCGCCGTGCCGTCGAGCTTGGTCATGACGATGCCGGTGACGCCGACCACGTCGCGGAAGATTTCGGCCTGGGCATGGGCGTTCTGGCCGACGGTGGCGTCAAGCACCAGGAGCACGCTGTGCGGCGCGGCCGGGTCGCCCTTCTTCAGGACGCGCACGACCTTCTGCAGCTCGGCCATCAGGTCGGTGCGGTTCTGCAGCCGGCCGGCGGTGTCGATCAGCAGCACGTCGGCGCCCTCGGCCTTGGCGGCAGTGAGCGCATCGAGCGCCAGGCCGGCCGCGTCGGCCCCGGTCGGGCGGGTGGTGATCGGGCAGCCGGTCCGCTCGGCCCAGATCTTGAGCTGCTCGACCGCCGCGGCGCGGAACGTGTCGCCGGCCGCCAGATGCACGGTCAGGCCTGCGTCGCGATATTGCTTGGCGAGCTTGCCGATGGTCGTGGTCTTGCCGCTGCCGTTGACACCGACCACCAGCACGACATGCGGCTTCAGCGCGCGATCGATCTTGAGCGGCTTGGCGATCGGCTCGATCAGCTCGACGATGACCTCGGCGAGTGCTGCGCGCACCTCCTCCGGCGCCACTTCTTGGCCGAAGCGCGTCTTGCGCAGTCGGCCGGTCACCTCGTCGGCGATGGCCATGCCCATGTCGGCCTGGATCAGCAATTCCTCGAGCTCGGTCAGCGTCTCCTCGTCGAGTCGCCGCTTCGTGAAGATGCCGGTGATGCCTTCGCCGAGCCGGGCCGAGGATCGGCCGAGGCCCCGCTTCAGCCGTTGCAGCCAACTGCCGCCTTCGCTCACTCGACTTCTCCCACCAACTGATCTCCAACCACCGCGGTCACCCGCGCCCGGAACAAGCTGCCGACCTCGACCGGCCGGTCGGGGCGGAGCGGCGCGTAATGCGCGGTATGGCCGATCCCGCCCCGTTCCATCAAGGCCTCTGCGACGGTCCCGACCGCGCGGGCGAGGAAAGCCGCCTGAACCTCGGATCCCTTCGCCCGCAGCCGCGCCGCCCGGTCGCGAATCTGGTCGCCCGGCACCGGCGGCATGCGCGCGGCGGGCGTCTCTTCCCGGGCGCTATAGGGAAACACATGCAGATGGGTCAGGCCCGCCTCGTCGACCAGGTCGAGGGTGCGCCGGAACGCCTCCTCGGTCTCGGTCGGGAAGCCCGCGATCAGGTCGGCGCCCAGCGCCACGCCCGGGCGCAACTCTTTGGCGCGTGCCGCGACCGCCAGCACGTCGGCGCGGCCATGGCGGCGCTTCATGCGCTTCAGCACCAGATCATCGCCGGCCTGGACCGACAGGTGCAGATGCGGCATCAGCCGCGGCTCCTCGGCGACCAGGCGCCAGAGCTCGTCGTCGATCTCGACCGGGTCGAGCGACGATAGCCGCAGCCGCGGCAGATCCGGCACCAGCGCCAGCAGGCGCCGGACCATCTGGCCGAGCGACGGCCGGCCCGGCAGGTCGCCGCCATAGGCGGTGAGATCGACGCCGGTCAGCACCAATTCGCGATAGCCGGCATCGACCAGCCGGCGGGCCTGCGCCACGATCTCGCCGATCGGGACCGAGCGGTTCGGCCCGCGCGCCAGCGGGATGATGCAGAAGGTGCAGCGATGGTCGCAGCCCTGCTGCACCTGCAGGAAGGCGCGGGCATGGCCGTCGAAGCCGTCGATCAGATGGCCTGCCGTCTCGGACAGCGCCTGCACATCGCCGACCAGCAGCGGGGCGGCATCGGCGCCCCAGGCGGCGGCGGTCAGCTTCTCGCCATTGCCGAGCACGCGCGCCACCTCGGGCATGGCGGCGAAACGGTCCGGGTGGAGCTGGGCGGCGCAGCCGGTGACGATGATCGGAGCATCGGGCCGGCGGCGATGGGCGCGGCGGATCGCCTGGCGCGTCTGGCGCTCGGCCTCGGCGGTCACGGCGCAGCTATTGACGATGATGGCGTCGGCGAGCCCGGCCTCGCCGGCGAGGCGCCGCATGACCTCGGACTCGTAGATGTTGAGCCGGCAGCCGAAGGTCAGGAGCTCGAGCCCTGCCATGGGCGGATCAAAGCGGTCCGGCGAACAGCGCCGGGTCGAGCGTGCCGGTGAAGCTGGTGGCGACCGGGCCGGTCATCAGCACATGGCCGTCGGCGCGCCATTCGATGGTGAGCCGCCCGTGCCGGACCAGGATCTCGGCCGTGCGTCCGGTCAGGCCGCGCCGCGCGGCCGCGACCAGCGTGGCGCAGGCGCCGCTGCCGCAGGCGAGCGTCAGGCCGGCGCCGCGTTCCCAGACCTGCAGGCGGATGCGTCCGGGCGCCAGGATCTGGGCGAAGCCGATATTGGCCCGCTCGGGGAAAATCGGGTGATGTTCGAGGATCGGCCCGAGCCGCGCCATGTCGACGGCATCGAGATCGGGCACGAAGAAGGTCGCGTGCGGGTTGCCCATGGAGCAGCAGACCGCGTCGCCCAGCCCGTTGAGCCCGATCGGCACGGCGAGCGTATCGGCCGCCTGAGCCAGCGGCACGTCCTGCCATTCGAGCCGGGCCGGGCCCATGTCGACGGTGATCTCGCCGCCCGCCCGCTTCGCCGGCAGCAGGCCCGAGATGGTTTCGACCACGATCCGGTCGCGGCCGCTCTCGGCCAGCACCTTCGACACGACGCAGCGCGTGGCGTTGCCGCAGGCCCCGGCCTCGCTGCCGTCGGAATTCAGGATGCGCATGAACACGTCGGCATCGGCCGACTGCGGCGGTTCAAGCACGATCAACTGGTCGAACCCGACGCCGGTATGGCGATCGCCGATCGCCTGGGCCGCCGCCGCCGACACGCGGATCGGGCGTACGCGTCCGTCGATCACGACGAAATCGTTGCCCAATCCATGCATCTTGGCGAATGGCACGTTATCCATGCCGTTCATATAGGGTGCCGGCCGATCCGCTGTCCACCCGCGCCGGGCGCGGGCCCGGCCTGACGCTACAGCTTATGCTGCTTGTCGAATGCCGCCTTCTGCTCCGGCGTCGCCTGGGGCTGGTGCTTCGCCTTCCATTCGTCATAGGGCATGCCGTAGACGATCTTGCGCGCCGCCGAGTCGGGAACGTCGATCCCGCGGGCCTCGGCCGCCTCGCGATACCAGCGCGACAGGCAGTTGCGGCAGAACCCCGCCAGATTCATCAGGTCGATGTTCTGGACATCGGTGCGCTCCTGCAGATGCGCCACCAGCCGGCGGAACGTCGCCGCCTCAAGTTCGAGCTTCGTCTTGTCGTCCATCTTGTTCCCCTGCGATCCGACGCGGATGCAATTCCATCAGACCCCTATATAGGCCATGCGCCGCCCGAGCGTCAGAGCGTGCCGCCGATCGTGGCGCCGCCGTCGACGACGATGGTCTCGCCGGTGACGAAGCGGCCGGCCTCGGACGCCAGGAACACCGCGGCGCCGGCGATGTCGCGCGGATCGCCGATCCGCCCGAGCGGCGAGGCGGCGAGCACGCCCTTCAAGGTCGCCGGATCGTCCCACAGCGCCTTGGCGAAGTCGGTCTTGACCAGGCCGGGCGCGATGGTGTTGACGCGCACGCCTTGCTTGCCCCATTCGAGCGCCAGGTTGCGCGCCAGATGCATGTCGGCCGCCTTGGAGACGCCATAGGCGCCGATCACCGGCGAGCCGCGCAGGCCGGCAATCGAGCTCAGGAAGATGATCGAGCCGCCGCCCCGTGCCGCCATGGCCGGGCCGACCATCTGGCAGAGCCACAGGTTGGAGCGGACGTTGGCATTCATGATCCGGTCCCAGCCCTCGTCGGCGATGCCCGAGATCGGCCCGTAATAGGGATTGACCGCGGCGTTGCACACCAGGATGTCGACCGGCCCATGGGCCGCGACCGTGCCATCGACCAGCGCCTGGAGCTGAGCCTTGTCGCCGATGTTGGCGCCGATGGCGATCGCGGTGCCGCCCTCGGCCTGGATCTCGGCCACGACCTCGTGGCAGGCATCGATCTTGCGGCTTGAGATGGTGACGCGGGCGCCGTGCCGGGCCAGCTCGACCGCGATGGCGCGGCCGATGCCGCGCGAGGAGCCGGTGACGAGAGCGGTCTTGCCGGTAAGGTCGAAAAGCGAGGGGCTGGTCGGCATGGGGCGGGTTTCCTCGGAACATTATCGATGGCGGCGCCGGCTCCGTGACGGGCCGACCGTCTGTTTGTTTGGCGATGCTAGCCCTTGGCCCCGGGCGCACGCAACCTGCCCTCCCGATTTGACAGGAGGTCCCGAGCCTCCGATCATTGGGGGACGGGATCGAGCCATCGGGGAGGAAGGTCGGCCATGGCCGGGGATATCGAGCGCGAGATTCGGCGCGTCGCCTGCATCGGCGGCGGCACGATCGGGGCGAGCTGGGCCGCCTATTTCATGGCGCACGGCCTGGACGTGACGATCGCCGATCCGGCACCGAACGGGGCGGATGCCGCCCGCCGGATCATCGACGACGCCTGGGTGGCGCTCGAACGGCTGGGCCTGGCGCCCGGCGCCTCGCCCGACCGGTGGCGCTTCTTCACCGATCCGATCGCCGCGGCCGACGGCGCCGATTTCGTGCAGGAAAGCGCGCCGGAACGCTACGACGTCAAGCTCGACCTGCTCAGGCGCCTGTCGGCGGCGCTGCCGCGCGAGACCATCATCGCCTCCTCCTCTTCCGGGCTGCTGATCAGCCGCCTGCAGGAGGCCTGCACCTATCCCGAACGCTGTCTGATCGGCCATCCGTTCAATCCGCCCCATATCGTGCCCCTGGTCGAAGTGGTCGGCGGCTTGAAGTCGGCGCGCTGGGCGATCGACGCCGCCATGAACTTCTACCGGTCGATCGGCAAGCACCCGATCGAGATCCGCAAGGAAGTGCCGGGCCATCTTGCGAACCGGCTGCAGGCGGCGCTGTGGCGCGAGGCGATTCATCTGGTGGCGGAGGGGGTCGCGACCGTCGCCGACGTCGACGCCGCGATCACCGAGGGCCCGGGCCTGCGCTGGGCGCTGATGGGGCCGCACATGACCCATCACCTCGCCGGCGGCGCCGGCGGCATGACCCACACCATGGATCACCTGGCCCCGGCGATCACCGGCTGGTGGCCGCACCTGGGCCACCCGACCCTGACACCGGATCTGCAGCGCAAGATCATCGAGGGCGTCGACGACGAGGCCGCGGGCCGCACGATCGACGAGCTCGCCCGGCGCCGCGACGAGTTCCTGATCCGGGTGCTGGAGGCCCGCCGCCTGGTCGACGAAGGGGCCGATACCAACGAGACGTCGCCAGAGCACTGATTCCCCGCAAGCACCCTAGGAGCCCTCATGCGCAGCCTGATCTTTCATCGCTTCGGCGACCCGTCCGAGGTGCTTTCGCTCGAAGAGGTGCCGACGCCGGAGCCGGGTCCGGGCCAAGTGCGCGTGCGGCTCGGCGCCCGCTCGATCAACCCGTCAGACGTGCTGACCGTGCGCGGCCAGTACGGCCGGCGCCCGAAGCTGCCGGCGACCCCCGGCTATGAATCCGCCGGCACGATCGACGCCGTCGGCGAGGGCGTCACGGACTGGCAGGTCGGCCAGCGGGTCATCCCACTCGGCATCGAAGGCACCTGGCAGGAGGCGATTCTGGTGCCGGAACAGGCACTGATGGCGACGCCGGAGGGACTGCCCGACAGGATCGCCTGCCAGCTGCTGGCCAATCCGCTGACCGCCCATCTGCTGCTGTTTGACGTGCTCGACGCGAAGGCCGGCGACTGGGTCGTCCAGACCGCCGCCGGCTCGACCCTCGGCCAGTTGATGATCCAGCTGGCGAAGCTCAACGGCATCAACCTGATCAACGTCATCCGCAGCCGGCGCGGCGTCGCGGCGCTGAAGGCGGCCGGTGCCGAGCATGTCGTCGTGACCGAGGACGAGGACATGGCGGCGCGCTTCGCCGAGATCGCCGGCAAGATGCCGATCACCAAGGCGGTCGACGCGGTCGCCGGCGAGACCGGTGCCAAGCTGGTGGCGGCACTCGGCTACGGCGCCACGCTGGTCGTCTATGGCGCGCTGTCGATGGCGCCGCTACCGCTCGATGCCGGCCGGCTGATCTTCCGCGGCCTGGTGGTCAAGGGCTTCTGGCTGACCGACTGGTTCCGCACCTCGACCGGGGAGACGCGCGCCAAGACCTTGGGCGAGGTCGCCAAGCTGCTCGCGAGCGGCCAGCTCGTGCCGCCGGTCGAGGCGGAATACGACCTGGCCGACGTCCATGCCGCGATCGTCCATTCGGAGCGGCCGGGCCGGACCGGCAAGATCGTCCTGGTCGGCTAAACGGTACGGCGCGCCGGCCCCCGGCGCGCCGTTCTCATCCGGTCAAGCCGGCTTGCATTCCGTGAGCGGCTCCGGCGGCCGGGTCCAGATCTGGCTCTTGCCGAGCCAGGGCACGCCGATGAAGCCGCGGACCCTGAGCGCGCCGTCGTCCTGCAGGACCATGCGCGATTTGTAGGTATCGCCGTCCTCGGGATTGTAGATCCAGCCGTCCTCCCACTCGCGCTCGCCGGCCTTGTTGAAGCCGCCGATCATCGGCAGCTGGCACAGCGGCCGCGTCTTGAGCTTCGGGTCGGAATTCTTCGTGTCGAGCTTCTCCTTGCCGGCGTCGTCGAGCGGCGCGCGCAGCCAGGCGATCTTGCCGCACAGCTGCTGGCCGCACGGCTGGATCAGGATGCCGGCCCGCTTCGTCTCGTCGAACCACCAGCCGGTAATATCGTCGCCCGCGGCACGGGCCGGCGACGCGAGCAATGGCATGCCGGCGCCGACCAGCAGCGCCAGGCCCAGGATCAATTTGCGAATCATGTCCTCCTTCTTCAGGCGTCGAATCCTGCTCTAAGACACCAGCGACCAGGCCTTGTCGGACAGCACCTGGCCCATGGCGCCGACCCGCTCGGCATCGGGGCTCGAGGCATTGCCGAGCCGGGCGCGGGCCAGCACGCCCTCGGCGATGACCGCCAGCCGGAACATGGCGAAGGCCATGTGGAACGGCGTCAGCCCCTCGCTCCGGCCGGCCATGCGGCAATAGTCGGCGGCATGCTCCTCGAGGCTCGGGATGCCCTCGGCCTCGAGGTCCAGGCTGGCGATGCCGCCCAGCGCCGCCTTCGGCATGTGATAGGCGATGCAGTTGAAGGCGAGATCGGCCAGCGGGTGCCCGAGGGTCGACAATTCCCAATCGAGGATCGCGATCACCCGCGGCTCGGTCGGGTGGAACATCAGGTTGTCGAACTTGAAATCGCCGTGCGAGATCGCCGCTTCGTCGCCCGGCGGGATATGGGCCGGCAGCCATTGGACGAGCGCGTCGATCGACGGGTTCTCGCGCACCTTGGAATGGGCCCACTGCTCGGTCCAGCGGCCGATCTGGCGCGCGTAGTAATTGCCGGGCTTGCCGAAATCGCTGAGGCCGAGCGCCGCCCAGTCGACCTGGTGCAGCCGGGCCAGCGCCTCGGCCATGGCGTGGTAATAGGCGCGCCGTTCGCCGGCCGGCACCTCGGGCAGGCCGGCGGAGCGGAACACCCGGCCGACCAGGCGCTGCATGACGTAGAAGGGTGTGCCGATGACCGTGGCGTCGGTCGCGTAATGCAGCATGCGCGGCACCGGCACGTCGGTCCGCGACAGCGCGTCCATGATGCGATATTCGCGGTCGATGGCATGGGCCGACTTCAGCAACGGCCCCGGCGGCTGCTTGCGCAGGACATATTCGCCGGCCGCCGTGACGACGAGATAGGTCGGGTTCGACTGGCCGACCGACATCTGCCGGATCTCGACGATCGGGCCGGTCGCGAGCGTGCGATCGAGATAGGCGCCGAGTTCGGCCTCGGGCAGGCGGTGCGCCGCGCGGACTTCCGTCGTCTCGCTATCGCCGGCTGAACGTGCCGATTGCGTCATGTCGCCCCTCCCCCGAAAACAGTCGTTTGTTCTTCAAACGGCACGCCGACGATGTCCGATCATAGCGGGCTTGTCCATGCGCCGCATCCGCTCGCCCGGCGCGGCCCTTTGCCCGTTATTTCCGCTGGCCACGGGAATAACCGCCGCTTCCCAGCGTCTTCAGCCATGACCTGCTGCGACAATGCGTCTGCCGAACTCGCGGATGCGCGCAAGCTTCCAATGTGGCAAGGTCCGGTGCCAGCGGGTGGGAAGTACATGATGGCGCGACGGCGCGGATATCGGCGGGGGACGGCGGGGGGTGGTCGCATACGGCCGCTCGGCCTCGTGCTCGCGCTATTCGCGCTCCTGTGCCAGAGCCTCATCCTGCTGCCGCCACAGCCGGCCCTGGCGCTCCCGGCCGATGGCTCGCCCTTCCCCGGCGGCTACATCCTGTGCGTCGACGACGATGGCGGCGGCACCGCCCCCGGTTCCGCCGACGACAAGGCGCCGTACCAGCATTGCGCCGACTGTCTGGCATGCCAGGCCTTCCATCACGCCAGCGGCCTGGTGCCCCCGGCCATGCCGGCCGTGCCGGCGCCGGCCGTTCAAGCGCTGGCGTTCATCCCGGCCGTCGTCGCGACGCGCCCGCTGCGGCTCGTCGCCCGCGCCCACCAGCCCCGCGCCCCTCCATCGATCGCGAGTCTCTGACCCTCCGGCCGGCCCCTCGGGGACCGGCTCCAGAAACCCGATCGAAGGATGATTCCATGTCGCGCCCTATCCGCGCGGCCGCGTTCCTCATGGGAACCGGCCTCGCCCTTTCTCTCGCCGTCCCGGCGTCTGTCGCCCATGCCCACGGCATCGCCGGCGACCGCATCTTCCCCGCCACTCTCACCATCGACGACCCGGCGGTCAGCGACGAGCTGTCGGCGCCGACCTTCACCTATCAGCCGCAGAGCGGCAGCGGCGGCAGCCCGGAGACCCGCAGCTACGGCTACGGCTTCGAATGGGACAAGACGATCACCCAGCACCTGGGCGTCGCGATCAACGACGGCTATTCGGTCATCCGTCAGCAGGGCGCCGACAGCCTCTACGGCTGGAACGACCTGGTCACCACGCTGAAATACGAATTCTTCGAGAATGATCCGCACGAGATCCTGATGTCGGCCGGCATCCAGCGCGAATGGGGCGGCACCGGCGCGCTCCGCCTCGGCGAGGACTCGACCGGCTGGACCCAGCCGACGCTCTATGCCGGCAAGGGTTTCGGCGATCTGCCGGAGAGCCTGGGCTTGCTGCGCCCGCTGGCCGTGACCGGGGAACTGGGCTACCAGTTCGCCGACGTGCCGACCGCCAGAAGTCCGGGCGGCCCCAGCCATAATCCGAACTTCTGGAACGCCGGCTTCTCGGTCCAGTACAGCATGCAGTACCTGCATGCACAGGTGAAGGACTATGGCCTGCCGGAGTTCGTCAATCACTTGATTCCGCTGGTCGAATTCTCCTATTCGACGCCCGCCACGACGGGGTATGGCGCGACCACGACCGGCACGATCGCGCCGGGCTTCGTTTATGAGGGTGCCTGGTACCAGATCGGCGTCGAGGCGCTGATTCCGGCGACCAAGGCGAGCGGCACCCGCACCGGCATGATCGCCCAGCTGCATTTCTATCTCGACGACCTGTTCCCGACCACGCTCGGCAAGCCGATCTTCTAAGGAGCCATCGTCATGATCAAACGCAGCCATGCCGCCGCCTTCGCCGCCGGCCTCCTGCTGGCGGTGAGCGGCCACGCCTTCGCCCATGCCATGCTGGAGACCGCGGCTCCCGCGGCTGGCAGCACCGTCGCGGCCCCGGCCGAAATCCGGCTGGCCTTCACCGAGGCGCTCGAGCCGCACTTCTCGTCGATCACGCTCTCGGCGCCGGACGGCAAGCCGGTCGCGGCCCCCAAGGCCGCGCCCGACCCGGCCGATGCCAAGGTGCTGATCCTGCATCCGGAGGCGCCGCTCGCCCCCGGCCGCTATCATGTCGTCTGGACCGTCGTCTCGGTCGACACCCACCGGACTCAGGGCGCGTTCGACTTCACGGTCCAGCCCTGATGTCGCCGGATACCGTCCTGCTGATCGTCCGCTTCGTCCATTTCTGGGCGGTATTCGGTCTGTTCGGAACCGCGCTGTTCGGCCTCTATGCCGGCGGCGCGGCCCGCATCCTGGTCGGCCCGAAGCTGGGTGGGCCGGTGGCGCTGATGAGCATCGCCGCTCTCGCCTCCGGCATCGTGTGGCTGCTGGTCGAGGCGGCGCATTTCGGCGGCGACTGGGGGGCGGCCGCCGATGCCGACACCTTGAGCGCCGTGCTGTTCGAGACCGGCTTCGGCAAGCTGTGGCTGTGGCGCCTGCTGCTTGCCGCGACATTACTGCCGATCGTCACCATGGCGCGCGGGCCGGCCCGGGACGGGCTCATGATCGCGGTCTCGGCCATGCTGACGGGCAGCCTCGGCCTCACCGGCCACGCCGCGATGGATACCGGCCTCAGCGGCGTGCTGCACCAGGGCAACCACGCGCTGCATCTGCTGGCGGCCGGCGCCTGGCTCGGCGGCCTGCTGCCGCTCGGCCGCCTGCTGGCCGAGCGCCCGGCGACTGCCGTCCGCATCGACACGCTGCATCGTTTCTCGACCGTCGGCATTCTCATGGTCGGCGTCATCCTGCTGACCGGCATCCTCAATGCCACGATGATCGCCGGCTCGCCGATCCCGTCCCTCGGCACCGCCTGGGGCCGCACCTTGGCGGTGAAGCTGATGCTGGTCGCGATCATGATCGCCGCGGCGCTCGCCAACCGGCTCGTGCTGATGCCGGGCGCCCGCTACGCCACCATCATCCGGGTCGTCGTGCTGGAACAGGCGCTGGGCCTCGCCGTCCTCGCCGCGGCCAGCCTGCTCGGCACCTTGCCGCCCAATGGCGTGATGTAACGTTCCCGCCAAGATTGCCACCCACCGGCGCTTTCGATAACGATAGGGGACGGGAACAGATCGGCGCAGCGCATGCCGGTCGGCCCGCCAGGGAAGCGCAAGGGGGACCTAGGCATGATGCTGGGCATGATGATGGACCAGCCGCTGCTGATCTCGACGCTGATCGAGCACGCGGCGCGGTTTCACGGGGACACGGAAATCGTGTCCCGCGAAGCGGACCGCAGCATTTTCCGCTACACCTACGCAGCGGCCGCGGCCCGCGCCAAGCAGATCGCCAAGGCGATCCAGCGCCTTGGCACCCAGCCCGGCGACCGCGTCGGCACGCTCGCCTGGAACAGCCACCGGCATTTCGAGCTCTATTACGGCATCTCCGGCAGCGGCCGGGTGCTGCACACGATCAATCCGCGCCTGTTCCCCGACCAACTGCGCTACATCATCAATCACGCCGCCGACCAGATCCTGTTCATCGAGCCGAGTTTCGTCGGCCTCGTGGAAAAGCTGGCGCCGGAGCTCGCCACCGTCCGGCATTACGTCGTCATGGCGCCCCGGGCGCTGATGCCGGCGACCAGCCTGCCCGGCGTGCTGTGCTACGAGGACCTGATCGAGGCGGAGACGCCGGAGTTCGACTGGCCGCGGCTCGACGAGCAGAGCGCCTCCTCGCTCTGCTACACCTCGGGCACGACTGGCAATCCCAAGGGCGCGCTCTACAGCCATCGCTCGACCTTGCTGCATGCGTTCGGCGCCTGCGCCGCCGACATGCTCGGCATCTGCGCCGCCGACTGCATCCTGCCGGTCGTGCCGATGTTCCACGTCAACGCCTGGGGCGTGCCCTATGCGAGCCCGCTCGCCGGCGCCAAGCTGGTGCTGCCCGGCCAGCATCTCGACGGCGAGAGCCTGTGCACGCTCTTCGACCAGGAACGGGTCACCTTCTCGCTCGGCGTGCCGACCATCTGGCTGGGCGCGCTCAAATATGCTGAGGAAACCGGCAAGGGCTTCTCGAGCGTCAACCGGGTCGTCATCGGCGGCTCCGCCGCCCCGCCCAGCATGATCGAGGCGTTCGCCAAGAAGCACGGCGTGCGCGCGATCCATGCCTGGGGCATGACCGAGATGAGCCCGCTCGGCACCGTCGCCTCGCTGAAGGCGAAGCACGCGACCGCGTCCTCCGAGGAAATCACCCGCGTGCAGTGCAGCCAGGGCCGGCCGTCCTTCATGGTCGACCTCAAGATCACCGACGCCGACGGGCGGCGCCTGCCCCATGACGGCGTCGCGATCGGCAACCTCTATGTGCGCGGCCCCTGGATCGTGCGCGGCTATTACAACGACGAGGCGGCCGGGGTCGACGCGTTCGACGCCGAGGGCTGGTTCAAGACCGGCGACGTCTGCGCCATCGACCCGGACGGCTATGTCCGCATCACCGACCGCAGCAAGGACGTGATCAAGTCGGGCGGCGAATGGATCAGCTCGATCGACCTCGAGAATGCCGCGGTCGGCTATCCGGACGTGGCCGAGGCCGCCGTGATCGGCCTGCCCCATCCGCGCTGGGACGAGCGGCCGTTGCTGATCGTCGTGCCCAAGCCGGACCGCACCATCGACAAGCCGGCGCTGATGGACTTCCTCGCCGGCAAGGTCGCGAAATGGTGGCTGCCGGACGACATCGCCATCGTCGACCAGCTGCCGCACACCGCGACCGGCAAGCTGTTGAAGACCAAGCTGCGCGAGGATTTCGCCAACTACAGGCTGCCCACCGCATGAGCGACCGGATCCAGGCGACCGGCCGGCGCCTCGCCGGCAAATGCTGCTTCATCACCGGCGCCGCCTCGGGTTTGGGCAAGGCCATGGCGCTGGCCTTCGCCGCCGAGGGTGCGCAGGTTGCCGTGGCCGACCGCGACGAGGCCGCCGGCCGCGCCGTGGCGGCCACCATCGACAGCGGCTTCTACGTCTCGCTCGACGTGACCGACGAGACGCAATGGACGGTGGCGCTCGGCGCCGCCGTCCGCGCCATGGGCCGGCTCGACGTGCTGGTCAACAATGCCGGCGTCGTCGCGTCCAAGTCGATCGAGGAGACCAGCCTCGAGGAATGGCGCTTCGTCAATTCGGTCAATGTCGAGGGCACGTTCCTCGGCTGCAAGCACGGGATTCCCCATCTGCGCGCTTCCGGCGGCGGGGCGATCATCAATATCTCGTCGGTGGCCGGCATCACCGCGGCGCCGATGATGGCGGCCTACAGCGCCAGCAAGGGCGCGGTCCGGGCCTTGACCAAGACCGTCGCGATCGAGCTCGCCCGCAAGGGCGACCAGATCCGCTGCAACTCGATCCACCCGGTGTTCTTCCAGACGCCGATGCTGGACAATATCGTGGCGACGGTCCGCGATCCCGCGCGTTTCCGCACCGGCCTCGCCGGCACCGTGCCCATGGGCCGCTTCGGCCAGCCCGAGGAAGTGGCCGCCATGGCGCTCTATCTGGCGTCCGACGAAGCCCGCTTCGTCACCGGCGCCGAATTCGCCATCGACGGCGGCTTCACCGCGGCGTGAGGCACGGCAGCACTCTCTTCTCTTTCGTCATCCCCGCGCAGGCGCTAGGTTATATACATATTTTTCTGTTTAATTTCATAAAGTTAGCCTTTTTCATCGCCATGGCTGGGCTTGACCCGGCCATCCAGGCGCAAGCAAGTGCTTGCGCCTACGTGGTTGGGCAAGACGATTTCACGTCTTAACAGGGTTCAAGCGGCGGCACGTGGATGCCCGGGTCAAGCCCGGGCATGACGGAGTTTTTGAGTCAACCAATTGAAATTAAAAGACGAAGTAGAGATATGCATATCCCCTAGCGCGCAGGCGGGGATCCAGGGCCGCGGGCTCGGACGGCAGGCAAGGCCCTCCGCCATCGGCCGCTATACCCCCACCGTCATGCCCGGGCTTGACCCGGGCATCCACGCGCTTCCGCCTGAGCCCTCTTCGGAGAGGACGCTGCAGCCCAAACTCAACTGACTTGATGACGGAATACCAAACAGACACCAGTGGACATGGCGGAATGGATAAGCCGCTGGTGCTATAAGCCAGATTTTTGCAGCCGCCCGGCGATGCCTGTGGCCGTCACGATCTCGGCGAACTCGCCGGAGAGGTTGGCGAGCGTCATCGCGTGGATCGCTTCCGCCGTGTGATGGTCGCCGTCGGGCCCGGTGCGCTCGAAGGTCCAGGTCGCGTCCCTCACCAGCTTCGCGTCGAAGCCGAGGTTGCCGGCCATGCGCGCGGTCGTTTCGACGCAATGGTTCGTGGTCGCGCCGACGATGACGAGCGAGCGGATGCCGCCGGCGCGCAGCCTGGCCTCGAGGTCGGTGCCGATGAAGCTGCTGTTGACCGACTTGGTCAGCACCGGCTCGCCCGGCCGCTCGCGCGCCTCCGCCTTGACCCGATGGCCGGGAAGATCGGGATGGAACCGGCTCGCCAATGTCTGGCCGGCATGGCGGATATGGAAGATCGGCGCACCGACCGCGCGGAACAGCGTCAGCAGGTCGACGATCCGATCCAACGCCTCGGGATTGTTGCGCTGGAGCTCGGCCTCCAGCGCGTCGAACGCCTGCTGCACGTCGATCACGATCAGCGCGGTTCGGGCCGGGTCGAGCAGATCCATGGTCACTTGCCGAGCAGCAGCCTCGTCGCCAGGCGGCTGAGCTTGCCGTAGGGCGCCGCGATGCGGTCCGACATGTTGAAGCGACTGAGCTCCAGCACGGCGCGGGCGTGGGACAGGCGCTGGAAGCCGTCGCGCCCGTGATAGGCGCCCATGCCGCTTTCGCCGACGCCGCCGAACGGCAGGTCCTCCTGGGCGACGTGGAGCATGGTACCGTTGACCGTGGCGCCGCCGGAGCTCGTGCGCTTGAGCACGCCCTCGACCTTGGCGCTGTCGGTCGAGAAGCAATAGAGCGCCAGCGGCTTCGGCCGGGCATTGATCAGCCGGATCGCCTGATCGAGATCGTCATAGGGGATGATCGGCAGCACCGGCCCGAAGATCTCCTCGCGCAATGCCAGCGCGTCGCTGCGCGCGCCGACCAGCACCGTCGGCGGAATCTTGCGCTCGGCCGCGGCCCCGCCGTCGGCCTTCTGCAGCACCCGGGCGCCGCCCTGGCGCGCCTCGTCGATCATGCCGGCGAGGCGCTGATAGTGCCGGTCGGTGATGATCGAGGTGTAATCGGCATTGCCGGCGATGGTCGGATAGAGCTCGGCCGCCGCCTCGATCAGCGCGTCCGCGAACGCATCGACCAGATCGGCCGGTGCCAGTACATAGTCGGGCGCGACGCAGGTCTGGCCGGCATTGAAGAACTTGCCGATCGCGATCGTCCGCGCCGCCTTCTTCAGCGGATAGTCGCGGCACAGCACCACCGGCGACTTGCCGCCCAATTCGAGCGTCACCGGCGTCAGGTGCGCCGCCGCCGCGGCCATGACCTGGCGGCCGATCCGGGTCGAGCCGGTGAACAGCAGATGATCGAAGCCCAATGCGGAAAATTGCGCCGCCACGTCCGGCCCGCCGGTCACGACCGCAACCCGGTCCTCGGGGAACAGCTCGCCGAGGAGCGTCTTGAGCAATTCCGCGGTGCGCGGCGTCAGCTCCGATGGCTTCAGCATGACCCGGTTGCCGGCGGCGAGCGCATCGACCAAGGGCCCGAGCGTCAGGAACAGCGGGTAGTTCCAGGGTGCCAGCACGCCGACGACGCCCAGCGGCTGGTAGGCGACGCGCGCGGCAGCCGGCCGGAACGCCAGGCCGACCCGGCGGCGCTGCGGCTTCATCCAGCGCCCGAGATGGCGGCGCACATGCTTGATGCCGTTGGTGAGCGGCATCAACTCGCCCAGTTCGGTCTCGGTGACGGCGCGGTTGCCGAAATCGGCGGAAACGCTCTCGACCAGCGCCCGGCGATGCTTCTTGACCATGCCGCGGAGCGCATCGAGCGCCGCGATACGCTCCGCCAGCGGCGGCGCGCCATGCTCGGCAACGGCGGCGCGCTGCAGCGCGAAGATCCGTTCGGCCTCGCTCGGCACGGTCGCGAGCGGAATCGGCGACGGTGATGATGCGACCATCTCTCCCCTCTTCGGTCGGCGGTGCGCACGGGGCGGCCCCGGCATTCGGCAGACGGAGCGGAGAGTAGACCCAACGGCCGGGCGCGTCCAATTTGCGTGGCTGCTGCGGGTTTGGCCGAGGCTAGCCCGCAGTTTTCGCGAACAAATCGCAAGTATTCAAAAATATGCGCTTTTGCCGCAGTTTCCGAATCGCGCGATGCGGGAAAAACTTTTTTCTGCCTATTGGCGACCGCGGGCCTCTTCCTCTAGGGTGCCCGCAGCAAGTTCGTAAAACTGCTGCCTTCTGGGTCTGCCCCGGCATCGGCCGGCGCCCGGAGGCGATGCATCAAGTTCCGGCGGGTCGTTGGCGGTTGTGGGCATTGCGCTTCCAAGTCCCGGCCAAAAGCGAGCCGGAAAAAAAGAAGTTGGTTGGGAGAAAACGACACCATGAAATTTGCCAAACCCGCACTCGCGGTCGCCCTCGGTACGGCCGCGACGGTCTGGACTATTGCTGACGCCAGCGCTTCCGGCTTCGCGCTTCGGGAAAATTCGGCGATCGGGACCGGTGAATCCTACGCAGGTGCGGTGTCCGGCAACTACGATCTGTCGACGATCTACAACAATCCTGCTGGCATGACCGCCTTCACCGGCATCCAGCAAGGCGCCGGCGCCACGCTGATCGATCCGTCGGGCCATCTGAGCAACGTCCAGGGCCATAACATCTATGGCGCCAGCCTGACCGACGCCGACGAGCGCGATCCGACCCAGGCCAAAGTCATCCCGTCGGCCTATGCGCTGTGGGCGCCGAACAACGACTGGCGCCTCGGCCTGGCGCTCACCGTGCCGTTCGGCCTGATCACCAGCTACAGCGGCACCTCGGCCGTGCGCTACCAGGCGCTCGAGTCCGAGATCGAGTCGCTCGATATCAACCCGAACATCGCCTACAAGGCCAACAACTGGATCTCGATCGGCGGCGGCTTCACGGTCGAGAAGGTCAAGGCGAAGCTGACCAACGCACTCGACGTCGGCGGCATCGTCGGCAACCAGATCGACTCCCTGCTCCACACGACCGGTTTCGGTCCGGCCCTGTCGCAGACCGCCGACGGCCGCTCGGACGTGGTCGCGACCTCGTGGGGCGTCGGCTACAATGTCGGCGTCCAGCTGACCCCCTGGGGCGACGACACCACGATCGGCATCGCCTATCGCTCCGGCATCCATCAGAAGCTGAGCGGCCGCGCCGACTTCACCGTTCCGTCCAGCCTGGCGACCCTGGTCGCCACCAGCGGCGCGCTGCAAAAGACCAACGCCTCGGGCGACCTCAGCCTGCCCGGCAATGCCTGGGTCGGCATCACCCATCACTTCACGCCGGCCTTCGCGGTCGACGCCTCCTATCAGTATACCCAGTGGAGCAGCTTCAAGACGCTCGAGATCAACTTCGAGAACCCGAAGCAGCCCTCGGTCATCGATCCGGAGAACTATCAGGACTCGAGCTTCGTCTCGATCGGCGCCAACTACGCGCTCAACGACCGGCTGACGGTCCGCGCCGGCACCGCCTATGACCAGACCCCGATCCAGAGCAAGTACCGCGATTTCCGCCTGCCCGACGGCGACCGCTACTGGATCTCCGGCGGCGCCACCTATCAGCTGACCAGCAATATCGCGATCAGCGGCGCCTATGCCCATCTGTTCATCGACAGCTCGACGGTGAAGCAGCGGGACATCAATCCGATCTTCGATACCGTCTCGGCCCAGTCGAGCGTGGCCGCGGATCTCGTATCGGTATCGGCCACCGTCAAGTTCTGATCCAGATCGACGCCGGCCCGGGCTTCGGGCCGGCGTCTCGACGATCGGGTGCCGGATCTCTAACATCGGACGGACGGTCGCATCGATCGTCCTCCGGTCCGCACCGCCGAGCCCGGCCCGGAGGGCCGTCGGCGGCGGATCACTTCAGGTGGGATGTCATCGGATGCAGCCCAACGGGATCGATTACGTCGTACCCGCCGCCTATCCCAAGGACGTGTCCTGGTCGGACACCTTGGCCTTCGGCCCGGTCTGGAGCCTGCTCGACCGCTCGGTCGCGCGCTACGCCGACCGGCCATGCCTCGATTTCCTCGATCGCCACTTCACCTATGCCGAGGTCGGCCGGCTGGTCGACCGGACGGCGCGCGGCCTGCAGGACATGGGCCTGAAGAAGGGCGACCGGGTCGGGCTGTTCCTGCCCAATACGCCCTATTCCGTGATCTTCCTGTTCGCCGTGCTCAAGGCCGGCGGCACCTGCGTCAATTTCAACCCGCTCTATGTCGAGCACGAAATCAAGCATCAGATCCAGGATTCCGGGACCGAGATCATGGTCACGCTCGACCATGTCGCGACATATCCGAAGCTCGCCCGGATGCTGGGCCAGACCGGGCTCCGGAAGATCATCGTCTGCGCCATGGCGGACATCCTGCCATTCCCGAAGAACCTGCTCTATCCGCTGGTGAAGCGGGCGGAGATCGCGCGCTTCCCGCGCGACGAGCATCACATCTCGTTCCGCACATTGGCCGCCAACGACGGCGGCCCGGTTCCGGTCGCAGTCGATCCGCTGCATGACGTGGCCCTGCTGCAATATACCGGCGGCACGACCGGCACGCCCAAGGGCGCCATGCTGACCCACGCCAACATCGTCGCCAATGCCGAGCAATGCCTGCGCTGGTTCCCAGGCGCGCGGCTCGGCCATGAGAAGGTGATGGCGGTCCTGCCGTTCTTCCACGTGTTCGCGCTGACCGTGGCCGAGACGTTGGCGATCGCCGGCGGCTGCGAGATCATCCTGCTGCCGCGCTTCGACATCGACCAGCTGCTGCAGACGATCGACCGCAAGAAGCCGTCGATGTTCCCGGGCGTGCCGACGCTCTACACCGCGATCAACCACCACAAGGACATCGCCAAGTACGACCTGTCGTCGATCCGCTATTGCCTGTCCGGCGGCGCGCCGCTGCCGCTCGAGGTCAAGGCGGAGTTCGAGCGGCTGACCGGGGCGACCCTGTGTGAGGGCTACGGCCTCAGCGAGACCTCGCCGGTTGTCACTGCCAACCCCTTGACTGGCCTCAACAAAGCCGGCTCTATCGGCCTGCCGATGCCGCAGACCGTCATCGAGATCGTCTCGCTCGACGATCCCGACCAACTGATGCCCCAGGGCGAGCGCGGCGAGGTCTGCGTGCGCGGTCCGCAGGTCATGGCCGGCTATTGGAACAATCCGGACGAGACGGCCAAGGTCCTGAAGGATGGAAGGCTGCGTACCGGCGATGTCGGCTATATCGACGAGGACGGCTATATCTTCCTGGTCGACCGCATCAAGGACCTGATCATCGCCGGCGGCTACAACGTCTATCCGCGCAACGTCGAAGAGGCGATCTACCATCACCCGAATGTCGCCGAGTGCGTCGTCATCGGCGTGACCGATCCCTATCGCGGCCAGACCGTGAAGGCGTTCGTCGTGCGCAAGCCCGACTGCGAGCTCGACGAGGCGACCTTGAAGGCCTTCCTCAAGGACAAGCTGTCGCCGATCGAGATGCCGAAGCTGATCGAATTCCGCGACAGCCTGCCCAAGACCCAGGTCGGCAAGCTGTCGAAGAAGGCGCTGCAGGACGAGGAAGCGGCCCGCGCGGCGTCCGCCGCGTGACCCGGCCCGCCTTATTTCGGCGGGCTGACCTTCTCGACCATGCAGGATTGCAGCCCGAGCGAATCCCTGCTGCCGCCGGGCCCGCCGATCTGGTTCATCGTGGCCTGGGAGAGCGCCGTCGTCGCACGCCCGATGCGGCCGGAGACGGTGACCTGGTCGCCCTTCACCAGGTCCGCGGCACCGGTCGTGCATGAGACCTCGGCGCTCAATCCGACGGTGACGACCACGTCGAAGCCGCTGCCGTCGACCGTCTTCGAGACGGTGTCGACCGTGCCGAGCGCGGAGAACGTGTCGATGTTCTGCACGGTGCCCAGGTAACCCGCGCGGTTCGTGTTCCAGAGATTCATCAGGTAGCTGATGTCGCCGGCGCCATATTGCCGGGCGAGGGCCTGCTCAGCAGTGCCGGTCAGTGCCAGCAGGCCGCATGCGACGGCCAAGGTTCTGAAAGCGGCCGGAAGAGCTCGGGATTTCTTCGACGATCCATTGCGCATTTCTCACCCCTGTCCGATCGGCGGGACGTTCGAAAGCCGCGCTGCCTATTCCAAACAGTCTCTAGGCAGCCATCATCGAGAGTACGACGGTCCGGAGCGCCCGCCAAGCCACCGGCGCAAGAGGGAACGCCCGCCACGAGTCCCGCCCATGAACTCCGCCCGTCCATTTGCCGCCGCAAGAAAACGAACAGGTCGCAATTTACTTCCAAATTTCTGAAGGCATTTCCATTCGTCTTCGATCGGCCTACTGTCATCTTCCTGCGTCAAGGTCATTGAAGAGAAAGCCGGCGCCCGCGGTGCCGGCGATTCATCGAGAGCCGCTTGACGCCACGGGCGTTCTAGTTTACGTAAACGGAAGCTAGTTGACGTTAACGTCAAGGGTCCGATGCGCACGAACGACAAGTGCCCTCTCACCCCCGACCAGGCCTCGCCAGACGAGCCGGGCCGGGCGGTCTACTCGATCGGCGATCTCGCCGCCGATCTGGGCATCTCGTCGCGCGCCATCCGCTTCTACGAGGACCAGGGCATGCTGTCGCCCCAGCGCGTCGGCGGCAATCGCGTGTACAGCCCGCGCGACCTGGCGCGGTTGAAGCTGATCCTGCGCGGCAAGCGCCTGGGCTTTTCCTTGAGCGATATCCGCGAGCTCCTGGACCTCTATTACGTCGACCACGACCATATCGAGCAGATGACGCAGACCCTGCAGAAGGGTCGGGCGCGCATCGCCGAGCTGGAACAGCAGCTGGGCGAGCTGCAGATGACCTTGCAGGAATTGCGCGATCTCGAAGCCCTGCTCGTCGCCACCATCAACCAACGTAAATCCGGTTCGAACAAGCTCCGGACAGAAAACGCAGAGGAGTTGCCGACATCATGAAATCCGTCGTGATCGCGGGCTACGCCCGGTCGCCGTTCCATTTCGCCAAGAAGGGCGATCTGACCCGCGTCCGCGGCGACGACCTGGCGGCCCAAGTCGTGGCCGCGCTGGTCGAGCGCACCAAGGTCGATCCCTCGACCATCGAGGACTTGATCGTCGGCTGCGCCTTCCCCGAAGGCGAGCAGGGCCTCAATGTCGCGCGCCTCATCGGCTTCCTCGCCAAGCTGCCGATCTCGGTCGCCGGTGCGACGGTGAACCGCTTCTGCGGCTCGTCGATGCAGTCGATCCACATGGCGGCGGGCGCCATCCAGCTCGGCGCCGGCGACGCCTTCATCTGCGCCGGCGTCGAGAGCATGACCCGCGTACCGATGATGGGCTTCAACCCGATGCCGAACGCCGATTTGGCCAAGGCCTATCCGGGCGCCTACATGTCGATGGGCCAGACCGCCGAGAATGTGGCCAGCCGCTACGGCATCAGCCGCGCCGAGCAGGAAGCCTTCGCGGTCGAGAGCCACAAGAAGGCCGCCGCCGCCCAGGCCGCGGGCAAGCTCGAGGCCGAGATCGTGCCGATCCGCGGGCCGAACGGCCTCGTCACCAAGGACGGCTGCATCCGCGCGGAGACGACCGTTGAGGGCCTGGCCGGCCTGAAGCCGGCGTTCGACGAGAAGGGCACGGTCACCGCCGGCACCTCCTCGCCGCTGACCGACGGCGCGTCGGCCACGCTGGTGTGCACCGAGGAATATGCCAAGACCCATAACCTCGAGATCCTGGCCCGCATCCGCTCCGTCGCGGTCGCCGGCTGCGACCCGGAGATCATGGGCATCGGCCCGGTCGCGGCGACCAGGAAGGCGCTCGCCCGCGCCGGCCTCAAGATCGCCGACATCGACGTGATCGAGCTCAACGAGGCCTTCGCCTCGCAGTCGCTGGGCTGCATCCGCGACCTCGACATCGACGTTGCCAAGGTCAATCTCGACGGCGGCGCCATCGCCCTCGGCCATCCGCTGGGCGCCACCGGCGCGCGCATCACCGGCAAGGCGGCGGCATTGCTGAAGCGCGAGGGCAAGCGCTACGCGCTCTCGACCCAGTGCATCGGCGGCGGCCAGGGCATCGCCACCATCCTCGAGGCGGTCTAAGGCCCGGTCAGAGAACGTAAGGGGATTTCCATGTCCATCCAGAAAGCCGCCGTTCTCGGCGCGGGCGTCATGGGCAGCGGCATCGCCGCCCATATCGCCAATGCCGGCATTCCCGTGGTCCTGCTCGACATCGTTCCGAAGGGTGCCGCGAACCGCAACGCGATCGCCGAGGGCGCGGTCCAGAAGCTGCTGAAGGCCGATCCCGCCGCCTTCATGCATCCGCGCAACGCCAAGCTCGTCACCACGGGCAATCTCGAGGACAACCTCGACCTGCTCAAGGATTGCGACCTCATCATCGAGGCCGTGCTCGAGGATCCGCAGGTCAAGCGCGACCTCTATGCCCGCGTCGAGGCCGTGCGCAAGGACGGCTCGATCGTGTCGTCCAACACCTCGACCATCCCACTGCAGATCCTGACCCAGGGCCTGCCGAAGCGCTTCGCCCAGGATTTCCTGGTGACCCACTTCTTCAATCCGCCGCGCTACATGCGGCTCCTGGAGCTGGTCGCCGGCCCGGAGACGCGGGCGGACGCGGTCGCGGCCGTCGAGGCGTTCGGCGACGAGAAGCTGGGCAAGGGCATCGTCCATTGCAAGGACACGCCCGGCTTCATCGCCAACCGCATCGGCACCTTCTGGATCCAGGCCTCGGTCAATGCCGCCATGGACCTGGGCCTGACCGTCGAGGAAGCGGACGCGGTCATGGGCAAGCCGTTCGGCATTCCCAAGACCGGCGTGTTCGGGCTCATCGACCTGGTCGGCCTCGACCTGATGCCGCACGTGTCGAAGTCGCTGCAGACCACTCTGCCGGCGAACGACCCGTACCAGGCGATCTATCGCGCGCCGGCACTGTTCAAGCGCATGATCGAAGAGGGCTTCACCGGCCGCAAGGGCAAGGGCGGCTTCTATCGGATCAATCGCGAGGCCGGCAAGCGCAAGGAAGCGATCGATTTCAAGACCGGCGAATACCGGCCGCAGCAGAAGCCGGACCTGGAAAGCGCCGGCCTGAAGCACCCGGCCGAAGTGCTGGGCCATGGCGACCGCGGCGGCGCCTTCGCCCGGGCCGCGATCGGCGCCACGCTCGCCTATGCCGCCTCGCTGGTGCCGGAGATCTGCGACACCGTCGCCGAGCTCGATGCCGGCATGAAGCTCGGCTACAACTGGAAATACGGTCCGTTCGAGCTCATTGACCGGATCGGCGTCGACCATGTCATCGCCGCGCTGAAGCAGGCTGGCCAGCCGGTTCCGGCGCTCCTGGAGCGCGCCGCCGGCAAGACTTTCTACCGGGTCGAGAATGGTAAGCTCGAATATCTGACGGTCGAGGGCGCTTATCAGCCGGTCGCGCGGCCGGACGGCGTGCTGCTGCTCGAAGACATCAAGCGCGCTTCGAAGCCGCTGGCCAAGAACGGCTCTGCCGCCCTCTGGGACATCGGCGACGGCGTCGCCTGCCTCGAATTCACCAGCAAGATGAATTCGATCGACCACGAGATCATGGCCATGATCCAGAAGGCGATCGGCATCGTCGGCAAGGGCATGAAGGGCCTAGTCGTCTATAATGAGGGCTCGAACTTCTCGGTCGGCGCCAATCTCGGCCTCGCCATCTTCGCGGCCAATATCGCCATGTGGCCGACCATCGAAGAGAGCGTCGCCGCCGGTCAGGCGACCTACAAGGCGCTGAAGTTCGCGCCCTTCCCGGTCGTGGCGGCGCCGAAGAACATGGCCTTGGGTGGCGGTTGCGAGATCTGCCTGCATTCCGACGCGGTCCAGGCCCATGCCGAGCTCTATATCGGCCTGGTCGAGGTCGGCGTCGGCGTCATCCCGGGCTGGGGCGGCTGCAAGGAACTGCTGCTGCGTGCCATCGCCAACAAGAAGCGCCCGGGCGGCCCGATGCCGCCGCTGGCCCAGGTGTTCGAGACGATCTCGACCGCCAAGGTCTCGCGCTCGGCCGAGCAGGCGAAGGATCTGGGCATCCTCAGGCCGACCGACGGCATCACCATGAACGCCGACCGGCTCCTGGCCGACGCCAAGGCCAAGGTCCTGGCGCTGGCCAAGGACTACAAGGTTCCGGAGATGCAGAAGCTGCGCCTGCCCGGCTCGACGGCCGAGGCCGGCTTCAACCTGGCGGTCGCCGATTTCCACCGCCAGGGCAAGGCCACCAAGCATGACGTCGTGGTCTCGGCAGCACTTGCCCGAGTGCTCGCCGGCGGCGACACGGACATGGTCGACGAGATCGACGAAGACCGCCTGACCGAGCTCGAGCGCGAAGCGTTCATGACCCTGATCAAGACCCCCGGCACGCTGGCGCGGATCGAGCACATGCTCGAGACCGGCAAGCCGCTTCGGAATTGAGGAGCAGTTAGATGGCGACCTACAAAGCCCCGCTGCGCGATTACAAGTTCGTGTTGCATGAGCTGTTCGGCGTCGAGGAGGTCAGCACCTGGCCGGGCCTCGAAGACGCGACGCCGGAGATCTTCGACGCGGTGCTCGAGGAAGCGTCCAAGCTGTGCGAGGACGTGCTGTTCCCGATCAATCGCTCCGGCGACGAAGAGGGCTGCACCTTCGAGAATGGCGTGGTGCGGACGCCCAAGGGCTTCAAGGAAGCCTATCAAGCGTTCCGCGAGGGCGGCTGGACCTCGCTCTCGGCCCATCCGGAATACGGCGGCCAGGGCCTGCCGCATGTACTGAGCTTCCTGGTCGAGGAAATGATCTGCTCGACCAACATGTCGTTCGGCATGTATCCGGGCCTCTCGGGCGGCGCCTACAACGCCATCGCCGCCCATGCCTCGGACGAGCTGAAGCAGAAGTACCTGCCGAAGCTGGCGTCGGGCGAATGGGCCGGCACCATGAACCTGACCGAGCCCCATTGCGGCACGGACCTGGGCCTGATCCGCACCAAGGCGGAGCCGAACGGCGACGGCACCTACGCCATCACCGGCACGAAGATCTTCATCTCGGCCGGCGAGCATGACCTGACGGACAATATCGTCCATCTGGTGCTGGCCAAGCTGCCCGACGCGCCGCCGGGCGTGCGCGGCATCAGCCTGTTCATCGTGCCGAAGCATCTCGACGGCACCGGCGGGCCGAAGCGCAACAGCCTCGCCTGCGGCTCGATCGAGCACAAGATGGGCATCAAGGCGTCGTCGACCTGCGTCATGAACTTCGACGGCGCGACCGGCTGGCTGTGCGGCGAGCCGCACAAGGGCCTGAAGGCGATGTTCACCATGATGAACACCGCTCGCCTCGGCGTCGGCATCCAGGGCCTGGGCGTGGCCGAGACCTCGTACCAGTCGGCCCGGGCCTATGCCCAGGACCGGCTGCAGGGTCGCGCGCTGACCGGCACCAAGTACCCGGACAAGCCGGCCGACCCGCTCCTCGTCCACCCGGACGTACGCCGGATGCTGCTGACCATGAAGAGCCAGGTCGAAGGCGGCCGGGCGCTCGCGGTCTGGATCGGCAAGGAGATCGACAAGGCGAAGCACCATCCGGATCCGGCCGAGCGCGAGGCGGCCGACGATCTCGTGTCGCTGATCACGCCGATCATCAAGTCGTACCTGACCGACATGGGCTCGGAGAGCTGCAACACCGGCATGCAGGTGTTCGGCGGCCATGGCTACATCCGCGAATGGGGCATGGAGCAGCTGGTCCGCGACGCCCGCATCGCGCAGATCTACGAAGGCACCAACGGCATCCAGGCGCTCGACCTGGTCGGCCGCAAGATGCCGATGCACATGGGCCGCCTGCTGCGCCGGTTCTTCCACCCGGTCGACGCCTATATCAAGGAAGCGTCGGTGAAGCCCGAGCTGCAGGAATTCATCCTGCCGGTCGCCAAGGCGTTCGCGCGTCTGCAGCAGATCACCGGTCTGATCGCCCAGAAGGGCATGTCGAACCCGGACGAGGCCGGCGCCGCCGCGACCGAGTACCTGCGCTTCTTCGCGCTGGTCGCGGTCGGGTATCTGTGGACCCGGATGGTCGAGGTCTCGCTGCCGAAGGCCGAGGGCGAGGACGGGCTGTTCTATCGCGGCAAGATCGCGACGGCACGGTTCTTCATCACCCGCATCCTGCCGCAGACCAACGCCCACGCGGCCGCGATCATGGCCGGCGCCAAGCCGATCATGGAACTGGAAGACGCGGCGTTCTGATCCGCCGCTCCTGCGACCCTCACCCTCCCGCGTTCCGCGGGTCCCTCCCTCTCCCGCTTGCGGGAGAGGGTCGGGGTGAGGGTATCGCCTCGCCTCTCTCTTCGAGGACGATCGCATGAATCTCGTCTTCCGGCTGTTGCGCATCCTGGTCTGGGGGCTCATCGGCCCCAAGATCGATCCGCTCGGCCGGTCGATCGTGTCGTTCCGGGTCTGGCCGAACGACCTCGACATCAACATCCACATGAACAACGGCCGGTACCTCACGATCATGGATCTGGGGCGGCTCGACCTGATCCTGCGCTCGGGCTTCGGCCGGACCATGCTGAAGCGGCGCTGGAGCGCCGTGCTGGGCAGCGTCACCATCCGCTACCGTCGGCCGCTGATGCCGTTCCAGCGCTACGACATGGTCACCCGCGTTCTCGGCTGGGACGAGAAATGGGTGTTCATCGAGCAGCAGTTCGTGGTCGACGGCCAAGCCTGCGCCGTCGGCTATGCTAAGGCGATCATCATCGACGGCGCCCGCGCCCTGCCGATGACCGAGATGCTGGCGGCGATCGGCTACGCCTTCCCGTCGCCGCCGCTGCCCGACGGCATCCGCTCCTGGCTCGACGCCGAGCGCGACCTGAGCGTCGCGCCCCGCGCCCCGGCCGAACGGCCGACCGTCCACTAAGCACAAGATGTAAGGGAGAGAACCATGCCTGAAGCCGTATTGCTGACCATCGACGGGCCGATCGCGACCGTCACGTTCAACCGCCCCGAGGCCTATAACTCGCTGAACGGCGCCATGATCGAGGATCTGAACCGGATCCTGCCCAAGCTCGAGCATGACCCGGCGATCAAGGTCGTGATCCTCAACAGCAACGGCCCGGCCTTCATGGCCGGCGGCGACGTCAAGATGTTCGCCCAGCAGATGAGCATGCCGCAGGAGGACAAGCACGCGACCTTCGAGCAGACCGTGCTCAAGATCCATCCGATCGTGACGGCAATGCGCCGCATGCCGAAGCCGGTCGTGGCCCAGGTCCATGGCGCGGTCGCCGGCTTCGGCATGAGCCTGCTGATGGCCTGCGATCTCGCGGTCGCCTCCGACGACAGCTACTACACGCTCGCCTATATCCTGATCGGCACCAGCCCGGACGGCGGCTCGACCTACGGCCTGCCGCGCATCGTCGGCATGAAGAAGGCGATGGAGATCGCGCTCTTGGGCGACCGGTTCGACGCCGCCACGGCCGAGCGCCTGGGCTTCGTCAACCGGGTCGTGCCAGCGGCCGAACTCGCCGCCGCCACCCAGAAGCTGGCCCAGCGCCTGGCCGCGGGCCCGAGCCTCGCCTATGCCGGCACCAAGCGCCTGCTGCAGCAGTCCCTGAACACCACGCTCGAGACCCAGCTGCAGGCCGAGGCCGAGAGCTTCGCCCGCTGCGCCGCCAGCGCCGATTTCAAGGAAGGCGTCACATCCTTCGTCGAGAAGCGCCAGCCGCGCTTCACCGGCAAGTAACGGAGGCACCGATCATGGCATCCTTGAAGGGCAAGACCCTGTTCATCACCGGCGGCAGCCGCGGCATCGGCCTCGCCATCGCCTTGAAGGCCGCGCGCGACGGCGCCAACATCGCGATCGCGGCCAAGACCGCCGATCCGAACCCGAAGCTGCCCGGTACGATCTACAGCGCCGCGGCCGAGATCGAGGCGGCCGGCGGCAAAGCGCTGCCGCTGCAGGTCGACATCCGCGACGAGAACGCCGTCGCGGCGGCCGTCGCCAAGACCGCCGAGAGTTTCGGCGGCATCGACATCTGCATCAACAATGCGAGCGCCATCAATCTGACCGGCACGCTCGAGACCGAGCCCAAGCGCTTCGACCTGATGATGGGCATCAACACGCGCGGGACGTTCGTGACGACCCGCGCCTGTCTGCCGTATCTGAAGAAATCGTCGAACCCGCATGTGCTGACCCTGTCGCCGCCCCTGAGCCTCGAGCCGCGCTGGTTCAAGAACCATGTCGCCTATTCGATCGCGAAATACGGCATGAGCCTGTGCGTGCTCGGCATGGCCGAGGAATTCCGCGACGACGGCATCGCCGTCAACGCGCTCTGGCCGCGCACGGTCATCCTGACCGCGGCCTTGAAGATGATCCCCGGGCTCGACCATTCCTGCACGCGCAAGCCCGAGATCATGGCCGACGCCGCCTATGCCGTGCTGACCCGCCCGTCGCGCGAGCAGACCGGCAAGTTCCTGATCGACGACGAGGTGTTGAAGGCGGCCGGCGTCACCGATTTCGAGCAATACGCGACCGAGCCCGGCCGCCCGCTGATCCCGGACTTCTTCGTTGACTGAGCCAGCGCCTTCCCGTCCCCCAATCGTCATCCCCGGGCTTGACCCGGGGATCCACGTGGGCGCGGCCAGGCGGGAACCGTTGTCGGCGACACGTCATCGCGGCGGCAGGCGCCTGCGTAAAATAGCCCCGAGCGCCGGATCGACGGAGAGGCGTGGATCCCCGGGTCAAGCCCGGGGACGACCGTGAAGGAAGGCTCTGGCCGCTGCCATGGGGGGCAGGCTTCTTCGTCGACTGAGCCAGCGCTCCCCCGTCTCCCCATCGTCATCCCCGGGCTTGACCCGGGGATCCACGTGGGCGCGGCCGGGCGCGAACCGTCGTCGGCGACACGTCACCGAGGCGGTAAGCGCTTGAGCAAATTGCCCTGGAGGGCTGGATCGATGGAGAGGCGTGGATCCCCGGGTCAAGCCCGAGGATGACGATGAAGGAAGGGTCTGGCCGCTGCCATGGGCGCCCGGCCGCGATTGCTTGACCGCGCAGCCGTCAGGCCGCGAGCGCCGGCCGCGCGGCTTCGTTCGCCGGCGCCTGGGCCCGCGCCGCATAGCGCCGGGCGAGCGCCGCGCAGGCCATCAGCTGGATCTGGTGGAACAGCATCAGCGGCAGCACGATCGCGCCGATCGCCTGGCCGGCGAACAGCACGTTCGCCATCGGCACGCCGGTCGCCAGGCTCTTCTTCGAGCCGCAGAACACGATGGCGATCTCGTCTTCCTTGGAGAAGCCGAAGAAGCGGCTGGTGAGCGTCGTGATCGCCAGCACCAGCGCCAGCAGCGCGCCGTCGAGCGCCACCATGACCAGGAGATCGGTCACCGGCAGCTGGTGCCAGATGCCGCCGACCACCGCCTCGCTGAAGGCGCCGTAGACCACGAGCAGGATCGAGCCGCGGTCGGTATAGCTCAACAGCTTCTTGTTGCGCTCCGCCCAGCGGCCGAGCCACGGACGCAGCGCCTGGCCGGCGACGAACGGCAGGAACAGCTGGGCCGCAATCGATTCCACCGCATGGAGCGACAGGCCGCCGCCATGGGCGCTCAGCAGCAGCCCGACCATCACCGGCGTCAGCACCATGCCGATCAGGTTCGAGGCCGAAGCACTGCAGATCGCCGCCGCGACATTGCCGCGCGCGATCGAGGTGAAGGCGATCGAGGATTGGACGGTCGAGGGCAACACCGCCAGATAGACGATGCCGACATAGAGATCGCGCGACAGGAAATGCGGCACCAGCACGCCCGCGCCCAGCGCCAGCAGCGGGAACAGCACGAAGGTGCTGATCAGCACCAGGAGATGCAGGCGCCAATGGGTCAAGCCCGACACCACCGCCTCGCGCGGCAGGCGCGCGCCGTAGAGAAAGAACATGATGCCGATCGCGAGGTCGGTCACCACGCCCAGCACTTGCGCGCCCGCCCCATGGACCGGTAGCAGCGAGGCGGTCGCGACCACGGTCAGCAGCGCCGCGGTGAAGGGATCGAGACGCAGGCGGGCAAGCAGGGCGGACATGGCGGGCGACCTCCAAGCGGGTTTGGATCGCCAGAAGATCGCGCCGAATGCGCTTATTGTGAAGTTCGCTCAGAGAACTTACTGTCATCACGAATCATGATGGCGAGGTGTCGTGATGTATGACCCCACTTTGCTCACCAGCTTCCTGGCGGTCGCGCGCGCCAAGGGCTTCACCGAGGCGGGGCGGCAGCTGGGCCTGCAGCAATCGACCGTCAGCCAGCATGTCCGCAAGCTCGAGGCCGAGACCGGCCGGCGGCTATTCCAGCGCGACACCCATTCGGTCGCCCTCACCGTCGACGGCGATGCCATGGTCGATTTCGCCCGCAGCATCCTGGAGGCGAACGAGCGCGCCCAGCGCTATTTCGCCGGTACGGAGCTGCGCGGCCGCCTGCGCTTCGGCGCGTCGGAGGATTTCGTGCTGACGCGCCTGCCCGAGGTGCTGCGCGAGTTCCGCCGCCGCCATCCCTCGGTCGATATCGAGCTGACCGTCGGCCTGAGCGGCCAGCTCTACGAGAAGCTCGACGACGGCGAGCTCGACCTGCTGATCGCCAAGCGCCGGGCCGGCGACCCGCGCGGCGAGGTGGTGTGGCGCGAGCGGCTGGTGTGGGCCGGCGCCGCGCCCTGGCGGCCGGACCCGGACCGGCCGCTGCCGCTCATCCTGTTCCAGCCGCCCAGCATCACGCGCACGGCGGCGATCGAGGCGCTGGAGCGTGCCGGCCGCCCCTGGCGCATCGCCTGCACCAGCGGCTCGTTCAGCGGGTTGCGCGCGGCGGCGCTCGCCGGCCTCGGCATCATCGCCCAGTCGAAGAACCTGATCGTCGACGGCCTGAGCGAACTGCCCGCGTCTGCCGGCCTGCCGGAGCTGGGCGAGACCGAGTTCGTCGTGGTCGGCGCCAGCCAACGGCCGCAGGGGCCGGCCGCCGCCCTCGCCGCCGCCCTCGTCGCCAACGGCGACCGGTTCCGCGAGCGTTGATGCGCGAGCAGGGCCGGCGCGAAAGGAATTTCCCGTTTCAGCCTAGCGACTTCTGGTAAAGGATCGGGACGAATTCATTTGCCCGCGTCCGGAGCCTTCTCATGCGTCTTTCCCGAGTCCTCCCGATCCTTGCCTGCGTTGCCGCAGCCGGCTGCTCCACCGTGGGCGACACGCTCTCGACGGATGTCTGGCTGTGCGCCTATCAGCTGGGCAATCGCTACCGGGACGAGACGGCGAAGCCGGACGTGATCAAGTACGACACCATCGTCAGCGCGCCGGTCCGGCGCACCACGATCACCTACCTGCTGCCGGTCGAGGGGCAGCCGCCGTCCCAGCGCACCATGACCTGCGAGGCTGCCCCCTGGGGCTTCGGCGTCGTCGCCGAGGACGGTGTCCGCCTGTCGGAGGCCGCACCCGACGCCTATCCGGGCACCGCGTCCGACGACCCGAACGGCGTAGGCCGCACCGCCGACAAGGTGCGCGACGCGGTCCGCCAGACCGGCATCCATGTCCATATCGCCGGCATCCCGGAGTTTTGAGGCCTTAGAAGCCCATCATCGTCCTCCCCGGGCTCGACCCGGGGATCCTCACGCCGCCGTGAGACACCAAGCCCGTGGAAAGACGTGGATGGCCGGGTCAGGTTCGGCCATGACGGTGGAGCATGTTCTCTACCGTCTCCCCTTCACCGTCATCCCCGGGCTCGACCCGGGGATCCAGGCGCAAGCAAGGGCTTGCGCCCACGTGGATGAGCCAGGCGGCGTCCTCTCCGAACAGGGCTTAGAACCCAAGGTCGGCTACCCCGCAGACATCGTATCCCGCCCCGCCGGCACGATCGAGAAATCCGCCGTCAGGTCCGGGCGATAGACCGCGCGATAGAGCCGGTCGCCGGCCGGCACCTCGACGATCGTGCCGCGCGAGAAGTCGGTCTCGGCGTCGGCCGCCCGCGCCGGCAGCCCCTTGAAGCCCGCGTCCGCCAGCAGTTGCAGCGAGGCGTCCATGCCATGGGCGTTGATCTTGAACAGGCGGCCGTCGACCATCCCGTCGTCGACCGTCACGCTGCGGAGCTCCAGCCGTTCGCCGATCGCCGCCCAGAACCGGCGCTTGGCCGCGATCGGGATCAGGCTGTCCTGCTCGGCGTGGTATGAGACGAGCTGGGTCCTGGATGCGGCGTATTGCGCCGGGATCGTGCAGTCCCGGATCGCCCGGACCGCATCGCCGATGAAATATTTGGACGCTGGGTCCCGGAGCGTCCAGGGCGAGGCCGGCACGCAGCAGAGCCGGATGCCCCTGCCCTCGAACCAGTAGCGCGCCGCCGATTCCGTGCTGGCCATCTCCAGCGGCAAGGCCTCGGTGAAGCCGGAGTTCTCGACGACCGCGTGGAACGTGTTCGGCAGGAACTTCAGCATCAGGCAGGCGATATAGCCACCGTAGGACGAGCCGAAGCCGTAGATGCGGTCGCGCCGGACCGGATGGTCGCGCAGGACCTCGGCCAGCACGGCGATATGATCGAGTGCCGGCTGCAGGCCGAAGGATTGGTATTCGGGATAGGTCTGCAGGATCAGCGGCAGGTCCGCCGGCAATTCGGTGACGCCAAGGCGCGGCAGCTCCGCCAGCACCGCCTCGAACGGCAGGTTGAGCAGGCCCGCGCCGAAGCGCCGGGCGAGCTCGGCGCGCCAGCCCTGGAACTCGCCCAGGCGCTGTCCGACCCGGCGCTTGACGCCGATGCCGAAATAATTGGCGGCGACCGCGACGCAATCATAGGCGTCGGCCAGATAGGGCAGCAGCTTTTCGCCGACATAGGCATCCTCGATCGCCATGCCCCAGGGACAGATGAACAGCATGACACCGGTCTCGGGGCCGATGCCCGCGGACGGCCGGACCGTGACGTATTTCAACGGCTGCCGGGGGAAGCCCAGCTCCACATCCGGCGGCGGGGCCTCGATCCGGTGAAATTCCATCGGGTTTCCTTGGCTGTTCGGCGCTATTCGGCCGGCTGCCGCTCCGGCACGCCGGCCGGCTGCATCGTCAGCGCCTTCACGAAATAGCGGCCAAGCCAATGCTGCAGGTCATCGACGAAGGTGAAGGTGACCGGAATGAAGATCAGGCTCAACAGGGTCGAGGCGACCAGCCCGCCGATCACCGTGATCGCCATGGGCGCGCGGAAGTCGGCCTGCTCGCCGAAGCGCAGCGCGATCGGCGTCATGCCGCCGACCATGGCGAGCGTGGTCATGATGATCGGCTGCGCGCGCTTGGCGCCGGCCTCGAGCAGGGCCGACCGCCGGTCGAGCCCATGTTCCTTCATGGCGAGCATGGCGTAGTCGGCCAGCAGGATCGAGTTCTTGGTCACGATGCCCATCAGCATCATCAGCCCGATCAGCACGGTCAGCGACAGCGATTCGCCGGTGACGAGCAGCGCCAGGAACGCGCCCCCGACCGACAGCGGCAGGGCGGCCATGATCGTGATCGGCTGCAGGAAGCTCTGGAACAGCAGCACCAGCACGCCCAGCACCAGGAGGATGCCGGCGCCGAACGCCGCGCCGAACGCGCCGAACACCTCGGCCATGTCCTCCGACGCGCCCGAGTCCTTGAGCCGCACGCCGGCCGGCAGGCTCTGCAGCACCGGCAGCGCCTTGACCGCGGCCACAGCGGGCCCGAGCGGCGCGCCGGAGAGATCGGCGCCGACCGTGATCTGGCGCGCCCGGTCGCGCCGCTTGATCTGCGACGTGCCGCTGCCGAAGCGGATCTCGGCCACCGAGTCGAGCGGCACCGAGCCGCCGGCGGCGCTGGCGACGCGCAGATTGCGGATCTGGTCGAGGTCGGCCCGCGCCCGCGGGTCGACCTCGACCCGGATCGGGATCTGCCGGTCGGGCAGGTTGAACTTGGCGAGATTGGCATTGATCTCGCCCAAGGTCGCGAGCCGCGCGGTATCGCCGATCGCGGCGACCGACACGCCCAGTTCCGCCGCCCGGTCATAGAGCGGCACGATCTGCAATTCCGGGCGCAGCAGGCTGGCCGAGCTCTTGACGTTCGACAGGCCCTTCATCTGCTGCATCTCGCGCACGAGCTGGTCCGAGACCGCCGCCATCGCCTGCGGATCGTCGCCGACCAGCGAGATGCCCAAGTCCTGGTCGCCGCCGTTCGAGCCGAAGAAATTGTAGCGCACGCCCGGCACCGCCTTCAGCTTCTCGGTCAGGTCCTGCTCGATCGCCTGCTGGCGGCGCGAGCGGTCGGCGCGCTTCACCAGGTTGATCACGATCCGCGCCAGGCGCACGTCACCGTAGGAGCCGCCCATGCGCACCAGCACGCTGCGGACCTCGGGCTCGCGCCGGATGATCTCGGTCATCTGGTGGGTCGCGGCGTCGGTGTCGGCGAGCGTCGAGCCCGGCGGCAGCTCGACCGTCATGACCGAGAGCGAATTGTCCTGGGCGCCCAGGAACTCGGTCGGGATCAGCGGCACCAGCGCCATCGAGCCGACAAACAGCACGATCGCGATGATCAGCGTCTTGATCCGATGGTCGAGCGCCCAGCCGAGCAGCGCCAGGTAGCGGCCGAGGAAGCGCGGCGTATGTTCGCGCGGCCCCTCCGCCGTCGCGAGGTACGCCGCCATCATCGGCGTGATCAGGCGTGCCACCATCAGCGAGAACAGCACGGCGACCGCGATGGTGGCGCCGAACTGGCGGAAATATTCGCCGGCGATGCCCGGCATGAAGCTGACCGGCAGGAACACCGCGACGATGGTCATGGTGGTGGCGACGACGGCGAGCCCGATCTCGTCGGCCGCATCGAGCGCCGCCTGATAGGGCGTCTTGCCCATGCGGATGTGGCGGACGATGTTCTCGATCTCGACGATCGCGTCGTCGACCAGCACGCCGACCACGAGCGTCAGCGCCAGCAGACTGCACCAGTTGAGCGTGAAGCCCCAGATCTGCATCGGGAAGAAGGTCGGGAAGATCGACAGCGGCATCGCGACCACCACGATCGCCGTCGCCCGCCAGTTCCTGAGGAACAAGGCCACGACCAGCGCTGCCAGCGCCGCGCCCAGCAGCAGCGCCTCGCGCGAGGCGAAATAGGCGATCTCGGCCTCTTCCGCGTTCGAATAGATCTGGTCGAAGGTCAGGCCCGGCACCCGCTTCTTCAGCTCGTCGAGCCGGCGGTCGACGCCCTTGGCGACATCGACCTCGCTTTCGCCGGCCGAGCGCAGCACGGCGAACACCACGACCGGCTGGCCGTTGAAGCGGGCGGCGCTGCGGATGTCGGCGAAGCCGTCCTCAATCGTGCCCAGGTCGGTGAGCCGGGCCGTACGGGTCACAACCGCGGTCGCGGTGGTGCTGACCGCCGCCGGCAGGATGATGGTCAGGTTGCGCAGTTGCTCGACCGTCTCGACCGAGCCCAAGGTGCGGATCGACTGCTCGGTCGTGCCGAGGCTGGCGCGGCCGCCCGGCATGTTGGCGTTGACCGCGCGGATCTGGCCATTGACGTCGTCGACCGTGATGCCAAGCGCCACCAGGCGCGCCGGATCGAGATTGATCCTTATCTCGCGCTCGGCCCCGCCCCAGCGCCGGATCGTCGACACGCCCTTGACCGTGCTCATTGCCCGGGCGACGTCATTGTCGACGAACCAGCCGAGCCGGGCCGGCGTATAGCCGGGGATCGACACGGCATAGGCCACCACCGCGTCGCCGGTCGCGTCGATGCGGTTGACCTGCGGCTCGTCGATCGTGGCCGGCAATTCCGAGCGGATCTTGGCCACCGCGTCGCGCACGTCGGCGACGGCGCGATCGGTATTCGTGCCGATGGTGAATTCGATGTCGGTCTCGGACGAGCCGTCGGTGACGGTCGAGGTGATTTCCTTGATCCGGCCCAGGTTCGCGACCGCGTCCTCGACCAGGCGCGTGACCTGGGTCTCGAGCTCTTCGGGGGCCGCACCCGACTGGGTGATGGTGACGGAGACCAGCGGCAGATCGACGTTGGGCGAGTCGGTAATACTTGTCGTTGCAAACGACACGATCCCGACGGCAGTCAAAATGATAAACAGCACGATCGACGGGATAGGTCGCCGGATCGCCCAAGCCGAAATATTCCCGCGCATTGCACCCGCTCTCCACCGCGTGAATGCCTCGGACGGGCCGCGCCCACCCAGGACCATTCAATAAAACCCGAGGGGTTTCCTTGTTATATCGAGATTCCCTCGCGTCTTGCGCGTGACTCGTCGCGAAAGCCCGTGCGCTCAACCGTGATTCGGATATTATGCGCGAACCATTACAGTATCCAGGTGTAAATCATGCCGCCTGAAGGATCGACGCCCGTTTCTGCGAAAATCGTCGTCGGGCCCCGGGCGGGCCGCCGTTTCGGCCTGCGGTTGACGCGCCGGCGCGGTCTGATCGCGGCACTCGCGGTCGTGCTGCTGGCCGGCACCGCCGTAGGCCTCCTCCGCTTCGCCGGCACGGCGCCCGACGCGGCGAAGCCGGATCATGCCGCGCTCACCGTGACCGTCGGCCCGGTCGAGACGCGGCGCATGGCCGAGACCCTGCAGGTCAACGGCTCGCTGGTGCCGTGGGAGGACCTGGCGATCGGCAGCGAATCGACCGGCCTCGCGATCGTCAAGATCCAGGTCGACGAGGGCGACCACGTCACCGCCGGCCAGTTGCTGGCCAAGCTCGACGATGCGGTCCTCATCGCCCAGTTGAAGGAGAACGAGGCGCAGATCGAACACGCCCGCGCCACCATCGGCCAGCAGGACGCGGCGATCGCCGAGGCGGAGGCCAACCTCAAGAGCGCCAGCCACGACCTCGCCCGCGCCCAGGAGCTGATGAAGACCAACTCGATCACCCTGCAGACGACCGAGCAGCGCGAGGCGACGGCGCGCACCGCCGAGGCGCGGCTCAATTCCGCGCGCATGGGCCGGGCGGTCGCCCAGGCCGACCTGACCGTCGCCGAATCGACGCGGACCGAGATCATGGCCCGCTACGCCCAGACCGAGATCCGGGCGCCGGCCGACGGCATCATCAGCCGGCGCATGGCGCGCATCGGCAACATCACCATCGGCGCCGGCAACGACATGCTGTTCCGCATCGTGCGCGACGGCATCCTGGAGCTGGACGCCAACGTGCCCGACCGGCTGCTCGCCCGCTGCGCCCCCGGCCAGCGCGTGCGCCTGGCCGCGACCGGCAGCGACGGCCAGCCGATCTTCGGCACGGTCCGCGCCGTGGCGCCGCTGGTCGACCCGACGACGCGCATGGGCATCGCCCATATCCGCTTCCCGATCGAGGCCAAGCTGCACGCCGGCATGTTCGTGTCGGGCGACCTGATGTTCGAGGAACGGGACACGGTCGCGGTGCCGGAAAGCTCGGTCCTGGTCAAGGACGGCAAGCCCGTGGTGTTCGCGCTCGCCGACGGCAATCTCGTGACCGAGAAGCCGGTCGAGACCGGCCTGCGCATGGACGGCCGCGTCGCGATCCTGAAGGGCCTCGATCCCGGCGACAAGATCGTCCACGCCGGCGCCGGCTTCCTGAAGGACGGCGACAAGGTGCGGGTGAGCGAGGGGATCTGATATCGCCTTGTGCGGGAGAGATTCGGCATGCTAACGCAAAAGATGTGAACCTGCTGACCTCCCCGCTTTGGACGTGAAGATTGCCATGCACAGAACCTTTCGCGACATCGCCCTGGCGGGATTGCTGACGGCCACCCTTGCCGCTTGCGCAACCAACGATGGCGGCGACCGCACGTATCGTCCGTTCGACGCCAATCAGAACATCAGAGACCTGGTCGAGATTGATCAGGGACTGAAGGTCGATCCGAACAACACCATTCTGCTGGTCAATCGCGGCCTGATTCATCACCAGCAAGGTGAGGACGACCGAGCGATCGATGAAGCAACGCGCGTCATTGCGCTGGATCCGAAGTTTGCCGATGCCTATGCCGTCCGCGCGATGGCCCATTATGCGAAGGATGAGAATGACGCGGCATTGGCCGATGCTACACGCGCCATTCAATTAGATCCAAAAAACGCGGATTCATACCTCGTCGCTGGACGCGTCTACTTGCAAAAGGATAACTACGATCTCGCGTTCACGAATTTTGACGCCGCAGTGCGGTTCGGCGCTGATTTTCCGGAGGCCTATGCCGGCCGCGGCGACGTCCGCATGCTTCAAAAAGATAATGACGGCGCGATTGCGGACTACACGATCTCCCTCAAACTGAAGCCGGATCAAGCGGACGTTTTCCGCGGCCGAGGAGATATCTATATAAAGCTGAAGAATTGGGACGCCGCATTCGCCGATTTCGACACCGCTCTCCACCTGGATCCGAAGAATGTCGACGCGCTTGTGGGCCACGGCGAGGCTCTTCAGGAAAAGCAGGAACATCAGAGAGCGGTTGCGGACTTCGAAACAGCCCTGCGACTCGATCCCGATAACTTCTACGCCCACTGGAACCGCGGTTGGTCCCTGCTCCAGCTCAAAAGATACGAGCAATCGGTCAAGGACGACGATGCGGCGCTCGCGGTCGAACCTGACAATATCGTGATCTTAGAGAATCGAGCCATCGCCTACGGCAACCTGGGCCAATATCAATCTGCGCTTCAGGATTATGATCGAATCGGCAAGATCGCACCTGAAAACGCGGCAGCCCCTATGGGGCGGGCGAACGTGCATCGAATACTAAAGGACTCCGACAAAGCCCTTCCCGACCTCCTCGAAGCCAGACGCCTTGCGCCTGGAGATGCCCAAATCGCACGCAATCTAGGCGCGATCTATGAAGCGACACGTATCTACGACAAGGCCCTTGCCGCTTATGAGATCGCGGTCGAACTCGATCCGGCCGATATCGCAAACCTGGCTGGCCGCGCACGAAATCGTCTGCAGATGGACGAATATGATGGAGCGATCGCAGATTGGGATCGAATCCTTCAAAAGGATCCGACGTGGGTCGATGCCTTTGCCGGCAGAGCTTACAATTACCAACAAAAGGGCGATAACCAGCGTGCAATCAAAGATTACACGAGCGCGATCGACGGTGGCATGACGATTCCTTCGGCTTATCTTCAGCGCGCAAACGCGTTCCGTGCCGCGGGAGACGAACCTCGCGCGATCGAAGACTACGACCGAGCAATCGCAGCGGCCGAGAAGCGTCTAACGCAGACACCCGATGACCCTGAGTTATTTGATGAGCGTGGGCAGGCCTATTTCGAAATAGGGTCCCAGCAACGGGCCATCCCGGATCTCAAGCGGGCAGTCGCGGGTGGGAATCGAGGCTCAATCACCTATTGGGATCTCGCCAAGGCTTATAATTCGCTCGGAGAATACGACCAAGCTGAGAAGACGCTCAGTGATGGCCTATCCGCCCACCCTCAGAGTTCCTGGTTACGGAACAATCGATGCTGGATGCGTGCCATAGCCGGCGAACTCGCGCTCGCACTTAACGATTGTAATGAAGCTCTCAGGCTATCACCGAAAGATGCCGGCACTTTGGACAGTCGGGCGCTCGTCCACCTGAAGGCCGGTCGGTTTAACGAGGCCCTCAGTGATTATGATGCGGCGCTCCAGCTCAAACCAACACTCGCCGGGTCGCTCTATGGCCGCTCGTTGGCTAGGCGCCGGCTCAATGATATCGACGGTGCGAACCAAGACCAGGCGAAAGCCGTGCAGATCGATCCCGACCTGCCCCGCAAATTCGCTGAGGACTACGGCGTGACGCTCTGACTCACCCGATCGCCCGCCCCTGCCGATCCGGGGCCAGGCGCAGGTACGCCAGCGCTACCGCCCCGGACCGCGCCGCCGCCGCATATCCCTCCAGTCTTGATCCGCTCACCGCCCGCCTCAATCAGCGCCGGGTGCGGGACGTGTTCAGCGTCACGGCGGCGCGGATCAGCGCCTTCAGGGCTTCCTCGTCGATCGTCTCGCCCTCGTGGATGTCGATGGCCCGCCGGGTGTTGCCGTCGAGGCTGGAATTGAACAGGCCCGACGGGTCGTCGAGGGCTGCGCCCTTGGCGAAGGTCATCTTGACGACGGTCTTGTAGGTCTCGCCGGTGCAGATGATCCCGTCGTGGGACCACACCGGCACGCCGCGCCACTTCCACTCCTCGACCACCTCGGGGTCGGCCTGCCGGATCAGGGCGCGGAGCCGGGCGAGCATCGCTCCCCGCCAGTCGCCCAGCTCCCTGATCCTCTCGTCAATCAACTCGGATGGCGATGGTCCGTTCTGAGGCGCGCTCATGCTCATGATGTTGCTTTCCGCTCGTCTGTTGCTTGAGCCTAACCGGACATGGGGAGGTGGGGTTCAGTCCGTCCGCGCCAAGAGCTGCTCCAGCGCCGCAAGGAATCGCGGCCAGCCGGCCTTGGCGCCCTGATAGGCCTGCTGCTGATCCGGCCGGAAGCCCGCCTGCTCCATGCGCAGGTGGGTCCCGGTGGCCGACGGGGTGAGCGTCCAGGTGACGACGCTCTCGAGACCATAGGCCTCCCACGTATAGGACAGCGTCCGGTTCGGCTCGACCGCCACCACCCGGCAGCCGACGGCGCCCCAGTCGGCGCGCAGATCGAAATGGTGGCCCACGACCGGCTGGAAGTCGTTCTTCATCAGCCACTCCTCGATCAGGTGTGGCTGGGTGAGCGCGCGCCAGATCTTTTCCGGCGGATAGGGGATCTGCCGCTCGACGACGACGGACAGCGTTCCGGTCGATGTTTCGCTCATTGGTCCATCCTTTTCAGCAGGTCTTCGAGGGCGTCGAACCGGCTGTGCCAGAACCCGGCCATCTGGCTGGTCCAGTCGATCAGCGGGGTCAGGGCACCGAGCTGCGCGCTGTAATGGGTCTGGCGGCCTTGGTGGCGGTCGAGCACCAGCCCGGCCTGCTTGAGGGCGCCAAGATGCTTGGACACGGCCGGTTGCGAGACCCCGGCCCGGGCGGTCAAGGCCGCGACCGTCTGCTCCCCTTCGCGGCACAGCCGCTCGAAGATGGCGCGCCGGGTCGGATCGGCGAGCGTTTTGAACAGCAGGTCGTGGCTCTCTGGCATCGGGACGTATAACTCGCTGGCTATTGATCAAATCAATAACCGGAGGGTTATGCGTTGGTCAAGCGAGAACGGCGCGCAGAATCGTCAGGCGATCGCCAGGCCCGTCCCGATCGGCGGCAGGCCGAGATGGGCCAGCACCGTCTCGCCGATGTCGGCGAAGCTCCGGCGCAGGCCGGCGCTACCGCCGGTGATGCCCGGGCCGAAGCCCACGACCGGCACGCATTCGCGCGTATGGTCGGTGCCGGCCCAGGTCGGGTCGCAGCCATGGTCGGCGGTTAGGATGACGAGGTCGCCGGGCCGCAGCGCCGCCTCGAGCGACGGCAGCCATTGGTCGAACTCGACCAGGGCGGCGGCATAGCCGGCGGGATCGCGGCGATGGCCGTAGAGCGTGTCGAAATCGACCAGGTTGACGAAGCCGAAGGCGCCGTCGGGCGCACTCGCGACCAGCTCCAGGCTCTTCGCCATCAGCGCCGCGTTGCTCTCGCCCTTGACGATGGTGCCGGTCGCGCGATGGGCAAAGATGTCGCCGATCTTGCCGACCGAGGCCACCGGCCGGCCGGCCGCCTGCAGCCGGTCGAGCAGGGTGTCGGCCGGCGGCGGCACGGCATAGTCGTGGCGGTTGGCGGTGCGCTTGAAGCTGCCCGGCGCGCCGACGAACGGCCGGGCGATGACCCGGCCGATATTGTACGGGTCGCACAGCACCCGCGCCCGCTCGCACAGCGACAAGAGCCGCTCGAGCCCGAAGCTTTCCTCGTGCGCCGCGATCTGCAGCACGCTGTCGGCCGAGGTATAGACGATCGGCCGACCGGTCGCGATATGCTCGGCGCCCAACTCGTCGATGATCGCCGTGCCCGAGGCGGCGCAATTGCCGAGGATGCCGGGCACCCCGCCCTCGCGCACCAGGCCCGCGACCAACTCGTCCGGGAAGCTCGGAAAGGCGGCCGGGAAATAGCCCCAGTCGAAATGCACCGGGCAGCCGGCGATCTCCCAATGGCCGGTGGGCGTGTCCTTGCCGCGGCTGGCCTCGGCCGCCGCCGCCCAGAAGCCGGCGCCACGGCCGGGTGCCGCGAAGCCCTGCGGCCGGCGGCCGGTCGCGATCTCGGCCGCGGCACCGAGGCCGAGGCGTGCGAGGTTCGGCAGCTCGGGCCTCACCCGTTCGGCGATATGGCCGAGCGTATCCGCGCCGGCGTCGCCGAAGCGCGCCGCATCGGGCGCGCCGCCGATGCCGAGGGAATCGAGCACGATCACGAAGGCACGGCTCATGTCAGCTCTCCAGCCGTTCGAGGATCAGAGGCCGCTCGGCCGGGGCCGTATCGCCGATCGAGGCGGCGGCCTGCAGCAGGGCGATGGCGCGCTCGGCCGCAGCCTCGCTCCGAGCGTGAACAAACGCCAGCGGCCGGTCCGCGTCGACGCGGTCACCCAAGCGGGCGCAGCGCTCGAGGCCCACAGCATAGTCGATCTGGTCGGACGGCGCATGGCGGCCGCCGCCCAGCGCCAGAACTGCGAGCCCGACCTGGCGCGCATCGAATGCGGTGAGGAAACCGGCAGCGCGCGGCCGGACCGGGCGCACGATCGGGGCGACGGACAGATGCTGTCCCGCGCGCTCGATGAAATCGGTCGGGCCGTCGAGCGAGGCGACCATCTGGCCGAATTTCTCGGCGGCCACCCCCGATGCCAGCAGATCCCCGACCCGCATCGCCGCCTGCGCCGCGTCCCGGGCCAGCCCGGCCAGCAGCAGCATCTCCGCCGCCAGCGCCCGCGTCACCTCATCGAGCCGCGGCTCGCGCGCCTCACCGGTCAGATAACGCACCGCTTCGAGCACTTCCAGGCTATGGCCGACGCTGTCGCCCAGCACCTCGTCCATGTCGGTCAAGAGCGCCGTGATCTTGAGCCCGGCCCCGCTGCCGACGTCGACCAGGCTCTGCGCCAGGTCATGGCCGCCCCGGGCATCCGTCATGAAGGCACCCGAGCCGTATTTGACGTCGAGCACCAGCCCGCCCAAGCCCGCCGCGAGCTTCTTGGACAGGATCGAGGCGGTGATGAGCGGGATCGATTCGACCGTGCCGGTCGTGTCGCGAATGGCATAGAGCCGCCGGTCGGCCGGCGCCAGATCGTCGGTCTGGCCGACCATGGCGGCACCGGTCGCGGCCATCGCCGCCCGGATGCGATCGAGCGAGGGCCGCGACTGATAGCCCGGAATCGCGTCCATCTTGTCGAGCGTGCCGCCGGTATGGCCGAGGCCGCGCCCGCTGATCATCGGCACCGCCGCCCCGGCCGCCGCCAGGATCGGCGCCAGCATCAGGCTGGTCTTGTCACCGACGCCGCCGGTCGAATGCTTGTCGACGACCGGCTTGCCGAGTTCACGCCAGTCGAGCACCCGGCCCGAGCGGGTCATGGCGTCGGTCAGGGCCACACATTCGGCCGGCACCATGCCGCGGCAGCAGATCGCCATGGCGAAGGCCGCGACCTGGCCCTCGGTCATGGCGCCGTCGGCGATGCCCCGCACCAGGAACGCGATCTCGTCGGCCGCAAGCGTGGCGCCATCGCGCTTGCGCGCCAGGATTTCCTTGGTGATCAATCGGCCAACCCGAGGCAGATCAGCACGTCGTCGAGCAGCGCCGAGGCGCCGATGCGGAAATTGGCGGCGCTGGCGAAGCCCTCGCCCAGGATCCGGTCGGCCAGCGCCAGATAGGCCTGGGCCTCGGACACGGTACGCACACCGCCCGACGCCTTGAAGCCGACCCAGCGGCGCTGGCCGCGCGCGGCCGCGATCGCGTCGAGCATGACCTCTGCCGCCTCCAGGCTGGCGCCCGGCTGGGTCTTGCCGGTCGAGGTCTTGATGAAGTCGGCGCCACCGGCGATCGCGATCTCCGAGGCGGCGCGGATCAGCTGCGGCGTCCGCAACTGGCCGGTCTCGAGGATGACCTTGAGCAGCACCTTGGGGCCGCAGGCGGCCTTCGCTGCCTTGACCAGTTCGAGCCCGACGGCCCGGTCGCCGGCGATGAGCGCGCCATAGGGGAAGACGACATCGACCTCGTCGGCACCGAGCGCCACGGCCGCGCGCGTCTCGTCCGCCGCGGCCTCGACATCGGCGGCGCCGGCCGGGAAATTCGTCACGGTCGCGATCGGCACGTCGCTGCCGGCAAGGGCTCGTTTCGCAACCGGAATATGCGGCGCATGGATGCAGACGGCGGCGACATTGCCGGCGGGCGTGCGCGCCCGGGCGCACAGCCTCTCGATCACGGCCGCATCGTCATTGTCGTTGAGGCTGGTCAGGTCGATCAGCGGCAGCAGCCGCTGGGCGATGCGGCGCAGGTTGGCGGGGGTATGCGGATCAGTGGCCATGCTTCAGGCTTTCGAGAAAAGCGAGGATCAAAGTTTCGAGCGACCGGGCGATGGCGGCGCCCTGGGCCAAGGTCTCGTCGTGGCTGGGCGTGGTGTCGCTCATGCCCTCGGCGAGGTTCGTCACCGCCGAGAGCGCGGCGACCGCCAGGCCGCAATGGCGCGCGACCAGCACCTCAGGCACGGTCGACATGCCGACGAGGTCGGCGCCCAAGGTACGAAACGCGCGGATTTCCGCCGGGGTTTCGAAATTCGGCCCCGGATAGGCCAGGTACACACCCTCGGGCAGCGCGATGCCGGCGGTCGTGGCCGCGCGCCGGAACCGGTCCGCGAGCGCGGGATCATAGGCGTCGCGCATGGAGAAGAAGCGCGGGCCCCAGGCCTCGTCGTTCGGCCCCTGCAGCGGGTTGAAGCCCAGCATGTTGATATGGTCGCGGATCAGCACCAGGCTGCCCGGCCCGACCTCGGGCCGGAGCGAGCCCGCGGCATTGGTCAGCACCAGCGCTTGCGTGCCGAGCTGCTTCACCGTGCGGACCAGCACCTTGAGCCGCGCGGCGCCGTCGCCGCCCTCATAGGCATGGACGCGGCCGTTGAGGCACAGCACCTCGACCCCGGAGAGACGGCCCAGCACCAGCGAGCCGGCATGGCCGGCGACGGTCGGCACCGGAAAGCCCGGCAGTTCCTCGTAGGAGATCCGGGTCGGATCCTCGATCCGCTCGGCGACGCGGCCGAGGCCCGAGCCCAGTACCAGCGCCACGCGCGGCCGGAAGCCGGGCCGGCGCTCGGCGATGATGCGGTGAGCGGCGTCGATACTCATGATTGCTCCTGCTCTTTCACCTGGCGCCAGCCGAAGGCGCGCGGCAGTAAATCGCCGAGGCTGACGGTCGCGCGCACGCCGTCGGGGCCGGCCAGGTGGACCGGCGTCGACGGATCGGCGAATTCGACCAGGCGCTGGCGGCAGCCGCCGCACGGGGTGACCGTCTCCGGCCCGTCGGCCACGACCAGGATCTCGGCGATCGGCCCGGCGCCGGCCGCGACCATGACGCCGATCGCCGTCGCCTCGGCGCATTGTCCTTGCGGAAAGGCGGCGTTCTCGACATTGCAGCCGGCATGGATGCTGCCGTCGGCCGCACGCAGCGCCGCGCCGACCTTGAAGCCCGAATAGGGGGCGTGGGCACGGGCGCGGGCCTTGAGCGCCGCCTGCAGCAGATCCTCGGTCGCCATCGCTTTCCTCACCGGGTCTTGACGAACGGCACGCCGATCGCCCGCGGCGCCCGGGCGGTGCCGACGAAACCGGCGAGCAGCAGCACCGTCAGCACATAGGGCAAGGCCTCGACGAACTGCACCGGCACCACGCCGACGATCGGCAGCGCCACCCCCTGCAACCGCACCTGCAGCGCGTCGCAGAAGGCGAACATCAGGCAGGCGGCGAACGCCGGCCCCGGCCGCCACTTGCCGAAGATCAGCGCCGCCAGCGCCACATAGCCGCGGCCGGCCGTCATGTCGCGCCCGAAGCCGGCGCCCTCGGCGATCGAGAGATCGGCGCCTGCCAGCCCGACGAGGATACCGCTCAAGGCCAGCGCCACATAGCGCAATCGGGCGACCGACAGGCCGGCGGCATCGACCGCATGGGGATTCTCGCCGACCGCGCGGACACGCAAGCCGAACGAGGTCCGGTAGAGCAGCCAGGCCGAGAGCGGCAGCAGCAGCATCGCCAGATAGACGATCAGGTTATGGCCGCCGATCAGGTGGTTCCAGACCGGCCCCACGACCGGCACGCCGGCGAGGCTGTCGGCGCCGGGCAGTGCGATCGGCATGAAGCGCTGGCCGGGCTCCAGCGCCGGCGTTTGGCCGCCCTGGTGGAACCAGGCGAGGCCGAGGCTGGGTGTCAGGCCGGCGACCAGGATATTGAGCGCCATGCCCGAGACGACCTGATCGCCGCGTTGGGTGACCGAGGCGAAGCCATGCAGCAGCGACAGCAGCATCGAGATGCCCATGGCCGCCGCAAGCGCCAGCCAGACCGAGCCGGTGACGGCGGCGATGCAGGCGGCAGCGAAGGCTGCGGCCAGCATCATGCCTTCGAGCCCGAGCGCGATCACGCCGGCCCGCTCCGAGAACAGGCCGCCCATGGTCGCGAGGATGAGCGGTGTCGCGAGCCGGATCGTCGCCGCCAGCACCGAGAGCACGTCGATGAGGCTCATGCCGGCACCGTCCGCCAGCGCTGCCAGGCGCGCGTCACCGGCACGCGCAGCATGTTCTCGAGCGCGCCGCAGAACAGAATGACCAGCCCGTCCATGACCACGATGATGTCGCGCGTCACCTGCGGATAGTCGAACGCCAGCTCGGCGCCGCCCTGGTAGAGCGCCCCGAACAGGATCGCCGCCAGCACGATGCCGAACGGGTGGTTGCGGCCCATGAGGGCGACCGCGATGCCGACGATGCCGGCGCCGGCGGTGAAGCCCAGCACCAGCCGATGCAGCACGCCCATCACCTCATTGATGCCGACCAGCCCGGCGCAGGCGCCGCCCAGGCACACGGCCAGCACGGTGACCCGGCCGACCGGGATCGCGGCATAGGAGGCGGCCGAGGGATTATGGCCGGTCGCGCGGATCTCGTAGCCAAGGAGCGAGCGGCGGATGAACAGCCAGGTGAGGAAGGCCGCGACCAGGGCCACGAGGAAGCTGAGGTTGAGCGGCGATTCCTCCATGGCGAGGCCGAGATGGGCCGCCCATTCATGGGCGAACGGCAGCGCCGTCGACGGCGGGAATGCTGCGGTCTCCGGCGACGGGTCGCCCGGCGCCCGCAGCATGTCGATCAGCAGATAGGTCATCACGGCGCCGGCCAGGAAATTGAACATGATCGTCGTGATGACGAGATGGCTGCCGCGCTTGACCTGCAGCACCGCCGGCACCGCCGCCCAGGCCGCCCCGCCGACCATCGCCGCCAGGATGGCGAGCGGCAGCACGAGCCAGAGCGGATAGCCGCCCATCGCCTGGCAGACGAGGGTGACGCCCAGCCCGCCCAGCATCGCCTGGCCCTCGCCGCCGATGTTGAACAGGCCGGCCTGATAGGGAATGGCGACCGCGAGCCCGGTGAAGATGAAGGTCGTGGCGTAATAGAGCGTATAGCCCAGCCCATCGAGCGAGCCGAACGCGCCCTGGAACAAGGTGGCAAGCGCGTCCAGCGGCGAGACGCCGATCAGCCCCAGCACGACCGCGCCGACGACGAAGGCGAGCGCGAGGTTGAGTGCCGGGATCAGCACGTAATCGACCAGCACGGGCAGATCGCGTTGCATCACGCGGCCTCGCCCTGGACGCCGGCCATCAGCAGGCCCAGCGCCCGTTCGGTCGCTTGGCCCCGGTCGAGCTCGCCGGTGAAGCGGCCGTCGACCATGACCAGGATCCGGTCGGCCAAGGCCAGGATCTCGTCCAATTCGACCGAAACAAGCAGGATCGCCGTCCCCTCATGCTTCAAGGCGCGCAGCCGCGCGTGGATCTGCTCGATGGCGCCGACATCGACGCCGCGCGTCGGCTGTCCGACCAGCAGCACTTGTGGCCCCCGCGCCATCTCGCGCGCGCAGATCAACTTCTGCTGGTTGCCGCCGGAGAAGGCGGCGGTCCTGAGCCGCTCGTCGCGCGGGCGCACGTCGTAATCGACCATGCGCTGACGGGTCAGCGCGCGGATGAAGCCCTGGCGCAGCCAGGCGCCGCGGGCATGTTCCGGGTCGCGGTGATAGCCCAGCACCGAGGTCTCCCAGGCCTCGAACGGGCCGACCATGCCGCTCTTGTGCCGGTCCTCGGGGATATGGCCGAGGCCGAGCCGGCGCAGCGCCCGGGCTGTATCTTCGGTCGGCACCGGCTCGCCCGCCCAGGTGAGCCGGCCGCCGGCGAGCGGCACGAGACCGGCCAGCGCCGCCATCAATTCCGACTGGCCGTTGCCCGACACGCCGGCGATGCCGACGATCTCGCCCGGCCGCAGTGCCAGATCGATCCCCCGCACCCGCTCGACGCCGCCGGCATCGACGACGCGCACCCCCTCGGCCACCAGGATCGGCGTGGCCGGCGTCACCGGCTCGCGGTCGGGCAGCGGCGCCAGCTTGCGGCCGACCATCCGCTCCGCCAGGTCGGCCTCGTTCGTTTCCGAGGTCGCGACGTCGCCCACGACCTCGCCCGCGCGCATGACCGTGACCCGGTCGGTCACCGCCATGATCTCCTTGAGCTTGTGGGTGATGAGCAGGACCGTCTTGCCCTCCGACTTCAGGCGCCGGAGGATCTGGAACAGCTGCAGCGCCTCGTCGGGCGTCAAGACGCCGGTCGGCTCGTCCAGGATCAGGATCTCGGCGCCGCGATAGAGCGCCTTCAGGATCTCGACGCGCTGGCGGGCACCGACCGGCAGGTCCTCGACCCGGGCGTCGAGATCGACCGCGAGGCCATAGGCGGCCTCGATCGCCTCGGCCGCGGCCCGGGCCCGGTCGATGCCCGGCTGCAGCACGATGCCGCCCTCATGGCCGAGGGTCAGGTTCTCGAGCACGGTGAACGGCTCGACCAGCACGAAATGCTGATGGACCATGCCGATGCCGAGCCGGATGGCGTCGGCCGAATTGTCGATGCGCACCGGCCGGCCGTCGAGCCGGATCTCGCCGCCGTCGGCCTGGTAGAAGCCGTAGAGGATGCTCATCAAGGTCGACTTGCCGGCACCATTCTCACCGATGATGCCGTGGATCGTCCCCGGCGCGATCTCGAAACTGACGCCGCGATTGGCGACGACCGCGCCGAAACGCTTCGTGATCCGGTCGAACGCGATCGCCGGCGCCGATCCGTCAGCCGCCACTATTTGGCCGCGACGTCGGTCGGAACGAGCTTGCCGGCGATGATGTCGGCCTTGGCCTGATCGACGCGTGCCTTGGTTTCCGGCGCGATCAGCGCCCGGTTGTTGTCGTCGATCGCGTAGTCGAGGCCGCTTTCCTTGAGGCCGAGCGACAGCGGGCCGCCCTGCCACTTGTCGTCCTTGGCCGCCATCATCGCGTTGTAGGTCGCGACATCGACGCGCTTCACCATCGAGGTCAGGACCGAGCCCGGATGCAGCGCGTTCTGGTTGGAATCGCAGCCGATCGAGAATTTCTTGGCATCGGCCGCCGCCTGCAGCACGCCCAGGCCCGTGGCCCCCGCTGCGGCGAACACCACGTCGGCGCCCCGGTCGAACTGGCTGCGCGCCAGTTCGCTGCCGCGCGCCGGGTCGTTCCAGGCCGACACGGTCGTGCCGGTCATGGTCTGCAGCACCTCGACATCGGGCTTGGCGAACTTGGCGCCCTCGGCATAGCCGGCGGCGAAACGGCGGATGAGCGGCACGTCCATGCCGCCGACGAAGCCGACCTTGCCGGTCTTCGAGGTCAAGGCCGCGATCATGCCGACCAGGAAGCAGCATTCCTGCTCGCGGAACACGATCGACTGCACGTTCGGCAGGTCGACGACCGCGTCGATGATGGTGAAATGGACCTTGGGATATTGCGTCGCGACCTTGGTCATGGCGGCCTGATGGCCGAAGCCGACGCCGACGATCAGTGCGGCACCGCGCTTGGCCAGCTGCAGCATCGACTGTTCGCGCTGGCTTTCGTTGGTGATCTCGAATTCGCGGTAGGCGAGCCCGGTTTCCTGCTTGAACCGCTCGGCGCCGTCATAGGCGGCCTGGTTGAAGGACCGGTCGAACTTGCCGCCGTAATCATAGATCAGTGCCGGCTCGAACGTCGCCGCCCGGGCCATCGACAGCGGCCCGAAGCCGTAGAGGCCTGCCGCGGCCGTACCCACCATGACCCGGCCGAATGACCGGCGCGACATGCCGTCGAAACCAATGCCCATACGAGGAACGCCCTTGCTTGAATTTTCCTATGTCTAAGCCGGGCGGTCGGACTTGTCTACGCGTCCGCTGCATCGCAACGGCGCGTCGCCGTCAGCGCAACGCACCCCGTTTCGGCCCGAAAACCGGTGCGGTCTCCGGGCCGTCCCCGGTGATTACTGCTTCGGCGTCGCGTCCTTCTTGGCCGGCATCTTCATCTTCATGCCGCCGGCCTTGACGACCTGGCCGCGGATCTCGCCGGCCGGATTGGCCTGGGTATGAATGTTGAAATACAGCATGCCGTCGGTCAGCGCCTTGGCCTGGTCGTCGGTCAGGGTCGAGGAGCCGACGATCGGGCTGATGAGGACACCCCCCTTCGGCGCGGCCGGGACCATGACGTTGGCGGCCACGCCCGGCTTGGCCGGACCATGGAAATGGGCGGCGGTCGCGTCGCCGGTCAGGCCGGAGAACTTGATGTTCCAGCTCAATGCCTTGGTCTCGTCGTCATACTTGACGATGCCCGTGCCGGTGCCCTTGCTGGTGGTTGGCGGCACTTCGCTAGGGCCGTTCAGCGAGACGCGATAGGTGATGGTCTTGGCCTCGGCCGACGGTGCGGCGACGAACGCCGCGAGCGCCAGCGCCATGGCGGCCATGCCGGCCTGCAATCCGATCTTCATTCGCCCACTCCCCTAGGGTTCAAGTCATTGGCGCAGCGGGCTTGCTGCACGTAATTATCTATACAGGACCCGTTGCAACAACGCGACGGCCGCATCCTGTCGCAGGGGGCCCCTGCTTTCATCGATGATGGCGCGCCGGGCCGCCTGTGGTAGAAGCCCTCGATCCATCCTCGCAAGCGAGCCCGTAATCGATTGTCGGCCCCCATGAGTGCGCCCCCCGCCCCCGTCGCCAATCGGCGGACCTTCGCCATCATCTCCCACCCGGACGCCGGCAAGACGACCTTGACCGAAAAGCTGCTGCTGTTCGGGGGCGCGATCCAGATGGCGGGCGAGGTCAAGGCGCGCGGTGACAGCCGGCGCGTGCGGTCGGACTGGATGGCGGTCGAGCGCGAGCGCGGCATCTCGGTCTCCTCCGCCGTCATGACCTTCGTCTATGACGGGCTGACCTACAACCTGCTCGACACGCCGGGCCACCAGGACTTCAGCGAAGACACCTATCGCACGCTGACCGCGGTCGACAGCGCCGTCATGGTCATCGACGCCGCCAAGGGCATCGAGACCCAGACCCGGAAGCTGTTCGAGGTCTGCCGGCTCAGGGACGTGCCGATCATCACCTTCGTCAACAAGCTGGACCGCGAGGCGCGCGATCCGTTCGACCTGATGAGCGAGATCGAGGAGCAACTGGCGCTCGACGTGACGCCGGCGACCTGGCCGATCGGCATGGGCCGCGACTTCCTCGGCACCTACGACATCCTGAACGACACGCTGCTGCTGTTCGACCGCGGCGAGGGCGCGCGCGTGACCGAGGCGGTGCGCTGCACCGGGCTCGACGACCCGAAGCTCGCCGACCTGCTGCCGGCGAAGGCGCTGGAGAGGCTCCGGGAAGAGGTCGAGATGGTGCGCGGCCTATGCCCGCCGTTCGACGTCGAGTCCTATCGCGCCGGCCACCTGACGCCGGTGTTCTTCGGCAGCGCCATCAATAACTTCGGCGTGCGCGAGCTTTTGGGCGGCGTCGCCGAGCTGGCGCCGCCGCCGCGCCCGCAGCCGGCCGAGCCGCGCGCGATTGCGCCCGGCGAGGCCAAGGTCACCGGCTTCGTCTTCAAGGTCCAGGCCAACATGGACCCGCAGCACCGCGACCGCGTCGCCTTCGTGCGGCTCTGCTCCGGCCGCTTCCAGCGCGGCATGAAGCTGAAGCATGTCCGCACCGGCCGCATGATGGCGGTGCAGAACCCGATGTTCTTCCTGGCCCAGGACCGCAACCTGGCCGAGGAGGCCTGGCCGGGCGACATCCTGGGCATCCCGAACCACGGCACGCTTCGCATCGGCGACACGCTGACCGAGGGCGAGGAGCTCAAGGTCACCGGCATCCCGAACTTCGCGCCGGAAATCCTGCGCCGCGTCCGCCTCGACGACCCGATGAAGTCGAAGCACCTGAAGCGCGCGCTCGAGCAGATGGCCGACGAGGGCGTCACCCGCGTGTTCAAGCCGCTGATCGGCACCGACTGGATCGTCGGCGTCGTCGGCCAGCTGCAGATCGACGTGCTGGCCGAGCGCATCCGGGCCGAATATGACCTGAAGATGCATTTCGAGCAGGCGCCCTACGAGACCGCCCGCTGGGTCAGCTGCCCGGACAAGGCCATGATGAAACGCTTCCTCGACGAGGTGCGCGGCAGCTTGGCCGAAGACCATGACGGCGCCCCGGTGTTCATGGCCCGCAACAGTTGGGAACTGAACCGCACGCTCCAGGACTGGCCGGACGTGAAATTCATGGCGACGCGCGAGCAGGGGTAGGAAGCGCGACTGCCAAGGCACGCCAGTTTCGGCACGGTCTCGGCGGATAAAAACTCTCATCGTCATGGCCGACTTGATCCGGCCATCCACGTGCAAGCAAGTGCTCGCCCTCACGCCGTGAGTAACTCGCTCCCCAGTCCCCCAGAGCGGGCAAGCGGAAGCGCGTGGATGCCCGGATCAAGTCCGGGCATGACGGCTTCTGGGGCTGACGGCCTATCGTGGAATGACCCACCCGTCACCAATCCGCAGCCGCACCGCCGCTCCGGGCGCCGGCACCGCGCCCGGCTTCGCCAGCAGCTGAAGCTGCCGGTCCTCCTGGCCATCGACGGTCAGTTCGACCAGCCATTCGCCGCCCTGGTACTGGGCGCGGCGGCAGCGGGCGGGCAGGCCGTCGTCGGCGAGCGCCAGGTCCTCGGGCCTGAGGCAGACGAGCGCCGGGCCGGCCGGCTGGCCTGCCGCCGCCCGCACCAGGGCATGATGGCCGGCGATCTCGACCAGGGTCCGGCCGCCGGCGGTAGCCGCCGGCAGAACCGCTTCGACGATCCCGCCCATGCCGATGAAATCGGCGACGAATGCCGTCGCCGGCGAACGGTAGAGCGTCTCGGGGTCGGCCAGTTGCTCGACCCGGCCATGGGCCATGACGGCGATGCGGTCGGCGAGCGCCATCGCCTCGCTCTGGTCGTGGGTGATGTAGAGCATGGTGGCGCCGGTGCGGGCGCGGAAATGCTGAAACTCGTCGAGCAGGCTCGCTTTCAGATGCACGTCGAGATTGGCGAGCGGCTCGTCGAGCAGCACCAGGTCGGGCGACATGGCGAGGCAGCGCGCGAGCGCCACGCGCTGGCGCTGGCCGCCCGAGAGCGACGCCGGGCGACGGTCCTCGACGCCGCCGAGCCCGACCGTGTCGAGCGCGGCCGCGACCTGGCGCCGGTATTCCGCGCCCTTGATCCCGCGCGTGCGCAGCGGATATCCCACATTCTCGCCCACGCTCATGTGCGGCCAGAGCGCGTAGCTCTGGAACACGATGCCGACATGGCGATCCTCGGGCGGCACGTGGGTGCGGCCGTCCGCGACCACGCGGTCGCCAAGCCGGACGGCGCCGCCGCTCGGCCGCTCAAAGCCGGCGACGAGGCGTAGGAGCGTGGTCTTGCCGCAGCCGGACGGGCCGAGAATGGCCAGGAACTCGCCGTCGGCGACATCGAGCGACACGGCATCCACCGCCGCCGGCGCGCCCGCGGCGAAGCGCTTGGTCAGCCGGTCGAGGATCAGGCCTGCCATGGCAGCACCGGATGGGCGAGGTTGCGCGTCAGGAACGAGGCGATGGCCATCAGCCCGACCGTCGCCACGATGGTCAAGCTGGCGATGGCTGCGGCCAGCGTATTGTCGCCGCCCTGCTCCAGGCTGAACACGACGACGCCCAGGGTCTCGTGCCCGGCCGACCAGAGCAGCGCCGAGACGGTGAGCTCATTGAACGCGGTCAGGAACACGAGCAGGCCGCCGGCCGCCGCCGCAGGTGCCACCAGCGGCAGCGCCACGGTCAGCACCCGGCGCACGAAGCCGGCGCCGGACATTTGGGCGGCTTCCTCGAGGCGGATGTCGAGCTGCCGGAAGGCGGCCGCGACCGGCCGATGGGCGAGCGTGAAGAAGCGGGCGAGATAGGCCATCAGGATGATGCCGAGGGTGTTGTAGAGCGTGAAGCCGAGGACCGGGCGGATGAAGATCAGGATCGCGGCGATGGCGAGCACGACGCCGGGCAAGGCATAGGACAGTTCGGTCGCCAGCACGAGCGCGCGCATCAGGCGCCGGCGGCGCCAGACGGCGAAATAGGCGACGGGCACCGCCGCCAGGAACAGCAGCACGGCGGCGCCAAGCGCCAGGAGCAGGCTGTTCGCGACCGCGCGCCGCGCCGCCGGATGGCCGAACAGGATGAAGCGGAAATTCTCGAGCGTCGCAGTCGCGAGCCCGAACGGCTGGCCATAGGCGGCGACCAGCGCAGTCGAGAGCAGGGCCGTGAGCGGCACCAGCAAGGTCGTCGCCAGGAAGCCCCACACCAGGAGCATGACCGGCCAGCGCCAACGGCCGAGCGGCAGCCGCACCGGTGCCGCGGCGGCGCCGTCGACCCGGACATCGCGCCGGCCGGCGAGCCAGGCCTCGATCAGCACGCCCGCGACCGCGAGCACGCCCAGGAGCAGCGACAGCACCGCGACCTCGGCCAAGACGCGCGGGCCGAAACCCGACAGGCGCTGATAGATCAGCGTCGTCAACATCGGGAAACGGGCCGGGATGCCGAGCAGCGCCGGCGTGCCGAAATTGCCGATGTTGGAGACGAAGGCGAGCGCCATGCCGGCGATCAGGCTGGGTCCCATCAGGGGCACGATCACGGTGCGGACGACGCGGGCCGGCCGGGCGCCGGACGCGCGCGCCGCCTCGACCAGTTCGCCCGGCAGCGCGCGCAGCGCCGTGCGCAAGCCCAGAAACACCAGCGGCGCATGCTCGAGGCCGAGCAGCACGGTGATGCCGGTCGCCGAATAGAGCGGGTTGCGGGTGCCGGGCACCGGCGCGAGGCCGACGAGGTGCAGGAGCGCGCTCGACGGCCCGAGCAGCTCGATCCAGGCGATGGTCGTAACCTGCGACGGCACCATCAGCAGCATGGTGAAGGCAAACACCAGCGCGCGCTTGGCCGGCAGGTCGGTCAGCGCGACGATCAGCGCCATGGCGCCGCCGACCAGGCCGGACAGCACCATCGCCGCCAGGCTGACCCACAGCGTCTGGCCAAGCGCGACCCAGGTCGCCGGATCGGCCAGCACGCGCCGGAACGGCCCGAGACCGGGAATGCCGCCGGGCATCACGCCTTCGGTCATCAGACGCGCCACCGGCACGACCGCGATCAGGCCCAGCAGCGCCGCCAGGCCCCAGAACAGCGACCGCTCGGCGGCGACCGACCGGCCCCGACCCGGCATCAGGCCCGGACTCACCCGCCGAACAGGTCGGTGAACTGGCGCTTCAGCAGATCGGCGTCGGCCGCGGTCTTGGCGAGATCGACCGGCAGGATGTGCAGCTCGGACGTCTTCGGGAAGCCCGGCGGCGGCGCCACGTCGGTGCGCGCCGGCAGGAAGCCCTGGGACACCGCCAACTCCTGCCCTTCCTTCGACAGCAGGAACTTGACGAAGGCCTGCGCCGCTTCCGGATTGTGCGCGGTCTTCAGGATCGCGACCGGCTCGGTCACCGCCGAGACGCCTTCGCTCGGAAACACGAAGTCGACCGGCGAGCCCTTGTCGCGGGCGTTCAAGGCCATGAACTCGACGATGATGCCGTACATCTTCTGCCCGCCGGCGACCGCGGTCACGACGGCGCCGTTGCCCTTGGCCGCGTCGGCACCGTTGGCCGCCAGCCGCTGGTAATAGTCGGGACCGAGTGCCGGCGCCGTGTCGAGGGCAGCCATATGGATGGCGGCGGCGCCGGAATAGAGCGGGCTCGGCAGCACGACCTGGCCCTTCGCCTCCGGCTTCAGCAGATCGAGCCAGGACGCGGGCCGCGACGGCGCCGCCTTGTTGTAGATGATGCCGGTCGTGATCAGCTTGGTACCGAAATAGGTCTTGCCTGGGTCATAGGCGGCCGCGGGAAAGGCCGCGACATCGGCCGCGGGATAGGACGCCAGGCGCCCGTCGGCCTTGAGCTGCTCCATCGAAACCGCGTCGGCGATGAACAGCACGTCGGGCTTCGGCGCCCCGCCGACCAGCTCGGCCGCGACCTTGTTCATGATCTCGGTCGTGCCCGAGCGGAACACCTCGACCTCGACCTGCGGCTCGCGCTTGTTGAAGGCGGCGACCGTCTCGGCCGCGATCTTGTCGGGCTGCGAGGTATAGAGCACGAGCTTGCCCGACGCGGCCGCGGCCGAGCCGGAGCCGGCGAGCAGCAGGCCGGCCGCCAGCACGGCGCTCCGCGCAAGACCACGACGTTCAAAGAACCGCATCATCCCCCTCCTGCTCGCCCACTCTCTTGCCGAAGTGTCTGCGAGACTGCCGATTCTCAGTGACGGATTTTTGACGGGCCGGCGCGTTTCAGGCTTGCGGCCCGTTGCCGTCGACCGCGCGCAACACGGGTGCCTCGCCTCGGCCCGACCGGATCTCCTCGGCGGCGTGCTTCAGGCGGCGGAAGGAGCGGATCGACAGCGGGATCAGCCCCAGATAGATCAGCCCCGTGACCAGCAGCGTCTCCCACGGCTCGGCCGCGAGGAAGGCGGCGAAGGCGCCGATGCCCAGCATCGTCGGCACGACCCAGTTGTGGGGCACGCGGAAGCGCTTGAACGAGAAGGTCGGCACGCGGCTGACCATCAGCCCGGCAATGAGCGCCGTCGTAGCGGCGACCAGATAGGGCGAATGGAAGAAGGTGTCGCCGAACTCGAAGCTGGCGACGACCGGCAGCAACGACAGGCCCGCTGCCGCCGGAGCCGGCACGCCGGTGAAGAAATTATAGGCATAGGGCGGCGGATCGGGCAGACCGAGCTGCGTATTGAAGCGCGCGAGCCGGAGCGCCATGCACACGGCGAACAGGCAGGCGACCGCCCAGCCCAGGCTGCCGATCATGCTCATGGTCCAGATGTAAAGCAGCACCGCCGGCGCCACGCCGAACGAAATGAAGTCGGCGAGGCTGTCGAGCTGGGCGCCGAAGCTGGAGGTGCTTTTCAGGAGCCGCGCGATACGGCCGTCGAGCCCGTCGAGCACGCCGGCGATCAGGATGGCGCTGACCCCCTGTTCGAACTTGCCGACGACGGCGAAGCGAATCGCGGTCATGCCGGCGCACAGCGCCAGCAAGGTCAGCATGTTCGGGATCATGCGGTTGATCGACAGGCCGCCGATCGGCCGCATACGCACCCGTCGGCGGCGCGGTCGAGCCGGCTGTTCGCGCGGACGGATCATCGCACGAGGCCCAGGCGCTTGGGCTCGACCGCCAGCGCATCGGCCAGCACCGTCTCGCCGCCGACCACCCGCTGCCCCTCGATCGCGAACACCGCCCAGCTGCGCGGCACATAGAGATCGGTGCGGCTGCCGAAGCGGATCAGGCCGAAGCGCTCGCCGACCTGCACCTTGTCGCCGACATTCGTCCAGGTGACGATTCGGCGGGCGACCAGGCCGGCGATCTGCACGACGGCAATGTCGACGCCCTCGGCCGTGGTGATGCGCAGCGCGTTGCGCTCGTTCAGGTCAGACGCCTTGTCGAAGCTGGCGTTGAGAAACTGGCCCTTGTGATAATGCGTCTTCGCCACCGTACCGGGCACGGGTGCCCGGTTGATGTGCACATCGAACACATTGAGGAAGATGCCGATTCGCGTCATCGGCTCGGTGCCCATGTCGAGCTCGGCCGGCGGCGCCACCTCGGCCACCGACACCACGAGCCCGTCGGCCGGGCTCACCACCAGGCCGTCGCGCACCGGCGTCACGCGCGGCGGGTCGCGGAAGAAATAGACGCACCAGAGCGTCAGGATCAGGCCGATCCAGCCGAGCGGACCCCACAGCAGCGCCAGAACCAGGGAGACGGCGGCGAAAATCGCAATGAATTTCCAGCCATCGCGATGGATCGGCACCAGAACATGTTCGAGCAATTGGTCTCTTCCTTCGATGGGCCGGGGCGCGGTCCCGACAGTGAATGGGTCATAACCTAGCGCCAAACGCGACATTCCGCATCCGTCGGCAAATGCACCCCCGCCTTCTGGCCCGCTTTATGCTTCACTGGAGCGGTGTGGCGCCCCGGTGCCGGACGGCCCGATCGGCGGTTCCGGTCCGCGCCCATGGCTGATAGTTTGGAAGCGGCCCCTTCGAGCCGCCCGCAATGAACGGACGACCGATGACCATCCATGTCGCCCTGAATCACAAGACCAGCTACCATTACGACCGTCCCGTGGCGCTCGGGCCGCAGATCGTCCGGCTGCGCCCGGCGCCCCATTGCCGCACGCCGATCCTGTCCTACTCGCTCAAGGTCACGCCGGCCGAGCATTTCATCAACTGGCAGCAGGATCCTCAATCCAACTATCTGGCGCGGCTGGTGTTCCCCGAAAAGACGCGCAGCTTCACGGTCGAGGTCGACCTGGTCGCCGAGATGGCGGTCTACAACCCGTTCGACTTCTTTCTGGAAGAGAGCGCGCAGCATTATCCCTTCGCCTACGAGCAGGATCTGGCGCGCGACCTGCGCCCTTATCTGGAAACCAGCATGCCGGGGCCGCGGCTGCTCGACCTCCTGGACGAGATCCCGCGCGAGAAGACCGTGACCATCGATTTCCTGGTCTCGATCAACCGCACCATCCAGCACAAGATCGGCTACGTCATCCGCATGGAGCCGGGCATCCAGACCTGCGACGAGACGCTGGAGAAGGGGCTCGGCTCCTGCCGCGACTCGGCTTGGCTGCTGGTCCAGGTCTTCCGGCATCTGGGCATCGCCGCGCGCTTCGCCTCGGGCTATCTGATCCAGCTCGCCCCCGACCAGAAGTCGCTCGACGGCCCGTCCGGCACCGAGGTCGATTTCACCGACCTGCATGCCTGGGCCGAGGTCTATCTGCCGGGCGCCGGCTGGATCGGGCTCGACCCGACCTCTGGCCTGCTCGCCGGCGAGGGCCATATTCCGCTCGCCTGCTCGCCGGACCCCAGCTCCGCCGCCCCCATCACCGGCGCGGTCGAGAAGGCCGAGGTCGATTTCGGCTTCGAGATGTCGGTGAAGCGCATCCTGGAAACGCCGCGCGTCACCAAGCCCTATACCGACGAGCAATGGCAGGCGATCGACGCGCTGGGCACAGCGATCGACCGCGACCTCGAGGCCGGCGACGTGCGGCTGACCATGGGCGGCGAGCCGACCTTCGTCTCGATCGACGATATGGACGGCGCCGAATGGACCGTGGCGGCGCTCGGTCCCGCCAAGCGCCGGCTGGCCGGCAACCTCGTCCGCCGCCTGAAAGAGCGCTTCGCGCCCGGCGGCGTACTGCATTTCGGCCAGGGCAAGTGGTATCCGGGCGAACCGCTGCCGCGCTGGGCGCTCAGCGTCATCTGGCGCAAGGACGGCGTGCCGATCTGGCACGACGACAAGCTGATCGGCGACGATTCGACGCCGTGCAAGCTCGACTCCGATGTCGCCCGGCGGTTCATCGAGGCCTTGGCCGACCGGCTCGACGTGGCGCCGGAGTTCGTCATCCCGGCCCATGAGGATGCCTGGGCCTACCTGTCCCAGGAGCGGCGCCTGCCGGTCAATGTCGACCCGATCGACAACAAGCTGTCGGACGCCCAGCAGCGCGAGCGCCTGGCCAGGGTGTTCGAGCAGGGGCTCGACAAGGTCGCGGGCTATGTCCTGCCGCTTGAACGGCGCAAGCGGCCCGGCGGCTACTATCATTGGGCATCGGGCCCCTGGTTCCTGCGCCACAAGTACCTGTTCCTGCTGCCCGGCGACAGCCCGGTCGGCCTGCGCCTGCCGCTCGACAGCCTGCCCTGGGTCACGCCCGAGGATGTCGAGCCGCTGATCGAGCCGGATCCGTTCGAAGGCCGGCCGCCGCTGCCGCCGCAGAGCCGCAGCGCCACGCCGACCGTCCGCTATGCCCCGTCCGAGCAGGAGGTCAGCCCGCCGAAGCCGGGGCAGTCGGCGCCCCATCTCGTGCGCACTGCGCTCGTCACCGAGGTGCGCGACGGCAGGCTCTATGTGTTCATGCCGCCGGTCGAGCGCGTCGAGGATTCGCTGGCGCTGATATCCGCGATCGAGGAGACCGCCGACGAGCTGCGCGTGCCGGTGTTCCTCGAAGGCTATGGCCCGCCGCGCGACCCGCGCCTCGGCCATCTGAGCGTGACGCCGGATCCGGGCGTGATCGAGGTCAATATCCATCCGGCCGCGGGCTGGCCCGAGCTGGTGCGGAACACGACCGTCCTCTACGAGGAGGCGCGCCAGGCGCGGCTCACCACCGAGAAGTTCATGATCGACGGCCGCCATGTCGGCACCGGCGGCGGCAATCATATCGTGCTGGGCGGCATCACGCCGGCCGATTCGCCGCTGCTGCGCCGGCCCGACGTGCTGAAGAGCCTGATCGCCTACTGGAACAACCACCCCTCGCTTTCGCGCCTGTTCTCCGGCCTGTTCATCGGCCCGACCAGCCAGTCGCCGCGCGTCGACGAGGCGCGCGACGACGCGCTCTACGAGCTGGGCCTGGCGTTCGAGCAGATCCCGGCCGGCGGCGATTGCCCGCCGTGGCTCGTCGACCGGGTGCTGCGCCATCTGCTGGTCGACATGACCGGCAATACCCACCGCGCCGAGTTCTGCATCGACAAGCTCTATAGCCCCGACAGCACTTCGGGCCGGCTCGGCCTCCTCGAGCTGCGCGCGTTCGAGATGCCGCCGCACGCGCAGATGAGCCTGGTGCAGCAGTTGCTGCTGCGCGCCTTTGTCGCCCGCTTCTGGCACCAGCCCTACGAGGCGCCGCTGGTGCGCTGGGGCAGTGCCATCATGGACAAATGGCTGCTGCCGCATTTCGTGGCCGCGGACATCAAGGAGGTGATCGAGGACCTGGCCCGCACCGGCTATCCGCTGGCGCCGGACTGGTTCGCGCCGCATGTGGAGTTCCGCTTTCCCCACTACGGCCAGATCCAGGCGCAGGGCATGACGCTCGACGTCCGGCAGGCGCTCGAGCCCTGGCACGTGCTGGGCGAGGAAAACACCGCCGGCGGCGCCGTGCGCTATGTCGATGCGACGGTCGAGCGGCTGGAGGTCAAGGTCCAGGGCATGAGCGGCGAGCGCTATGCGGTCGCCTGCAACGGCCGGCGCCTGCCCCTGACGCCGACCGGCGCCACCGGCGAGTTCGTCGCCGCCGTGCGCTTCCGCGCCTGGAATGCGCCGAGCTCGCTGCACCCGACCATCGCGCCGCACGGGCCGCTGACCATCGACATCGTCGACACCTGGCACGATCAGTCGGTCGGCGCCTGCACCTACCACGTCGCCCATCCGGGCGGCCGCAACTACACCACCCTGCCGGTCAACGCATACGAGGCCGAGAGCCGCCGGCTCAATCGGTTCTTCGCAATGGGCCATACGCCGGGTACCATCATACTGCCGCCCGTCGCGGTAAACCCATCCTTCCCCCTGACGCTCGATCTGCGCCTGCGCGGGTGACAACTGGAGTGGCGATCACGCCGTGAGCGACAGCTTCCTGGCCGGATACCAGGTTCCGGCCGGTACCTTCGACGAGATGCGCGGCCCCGACGGGGCGGTGCGGCCGGCCTGGGCGGCGTTGCTGAAAGCGCCCGACTTCGCTTCGGCGGCGGCCGTCGAGTCGCGCTGGCAGCTCGCGGAACGGCTGATCCGCGAGAACGGCGTCACCTACAATGTCTATGGCGACCCCAAGGGGCTGGCGCGCCCCTGGCCGCTCGACCCGCTGCCGGTGATCGTGCCGGCGGCGGAATGGCGCAGTGTCGAGGCCGGCCTCACCCAGCGCGCGCGCCTGCTCGACCGGCTGCTGGCCGATCTCTACGGGCCGCAGACCGTGTTGAAGGACGGCATCCTGCCGCCCGCCCTGCTGTTCGCCAACCCCGGCTTCCTCAGGCCCTGCTACGGCGTCGAGCCCCCGGACGGGGTGCGGCTCCATCTCGCCGCCTTCGACCTGGCCCGCCTGCCCGACGGCAACTGGGTCGTGATGGACAACCGCACCCAGGCGCCGTCGGGCGCCGGCTATGCGCTGGAAAACCGCATGGTGCTGTCGCGCGGCCTGCCGGAGGCGTTCCGCGCCCAGCCGGTCGAGCGCGTCTCGGGCTTCTTCCGCGCGCTACGCGAGACGCTCGGCCACGCCGCCGCCGCGGCCGCCGCCCGCTCGCGCGGATCGGCGAGCGAGCCGCGGATCGTGCTGCTGACACCAGGCCCCTATAACGAGACCTATTTCGAGCACGCCTATCTGGCGCGGTACCTGGGCTATCAGCTGGTCGCCGGCGAAGACCTGACCGTGCGCTACGACCGGGTCTATCTGAAGACGCTCGGCGGCTTGCAGCCGGTCGACGGCATCCTGCGCCGGCTGGACGAGGACTTCTGCGATCCGCTGTGGCTGAAGAGCGATTCGAGCCTCGGCGTGGCCGGCCTGGTCGCCGCCGCGCGGCGCGGCCATGTCGCGATCCTCAACCCGCTCGGCAGCGGCGCCGTCGAAGGCGCCGGCCTCATCCCCTACCTGCCGGCGCTGGCCCGGAAGCTGCTGGGCGAGCCCCTGCTGCTGCCCCAGGCCGAGACGCGCTGGCTGGGTGCCGCCGGCGCGCTCGACGATCTCGACCGCGCGCTCGTCGACCGGGTGGTGAAGCCGGCCTTCGTCGGCATGAACGCCTCGCCGGTCCATCCCGACCATCTGGACACGACGCGGCGGGCGGCACTCGTCGAGCGGATCAAGGCCGCACCGCAGCGCTGGGCCCTGCAGGATCACCTGCCGCTGTCCTCGGTCCCGGCCTGGGTCGACGGCCAGGCGGTGCCGCGCGGCCTGGTGCTGCGCGCCTATGTCACCAGCGACCAGGACGGCGGCCACAAGGTCATGCCCGGCGGCCTCGCCCGCGTGGCGCCCGAGGCCGGCCGGCTGATGGTCTCGCTGCAGGCAGGCGGCGGCAGCAAGGATGTCTGGATCGTCGGCGACCGGCCGAGCGAGCATGTCAGCCTATGGCAGTCGCAGCCGGATGCGGTCGAGCTGAAGCGCCATGCCGCCGACCTGCCGAGCCGGGTCGCCGACAACCTGTTCTGGCTCGGCCGCTACGCCGAGCGCGCCGAGATCACGATCCGCCTGGTCCGCGCCGCCCGGCAGCGCGGGCTGCCCGATCTCAACAATCCGGGCGGGCCGGCGGTGGCCCCCTTGCGGGAGTGCCTGGCGAACCTCGGCTTCGTGCTGGCCGAGGGGCCGCCGCAGCCGGCGGCGATCATGGCCGGCCTGCAGCCGCCGATCGAGGCCCTGCACCGGGCGGCGACGACCGTGCGCGACCGGCTGTCGATGGACACCTGGCGCGTGCTGAACGCGCTGCCGGCGCTGGCCGAGCTCGATCAGCTGCTGCAGCGGCTGGCCGCCTTCAACGGCCTGGTCATGGAGAACATGACCCGGGGCCTGGGCTGGCGGTTCCTGGAAGTCGGCCGGCGGCTGGAGCGGGCCTATCAGACGCTCGCCTTCACCCGCGTGCTCGGCCGGGCGGTCGGCCCGACCGAGCCGGCCCTGCTCGAGGCGCTGCTCGAGATCGCCGACAGTTCGATGACCTATCGCTCGCGCTATTTCATGGGGCTGAAGCCAGCTGCCGTTCTCGACCTGGTGCTGGCCGACGAGGCCAACCCGCGCGCCGTCGCGTTTCAGCTGGTGGCGATCAGCCAGCATCTGGCCGCCCTGCCGCGCGAGCGCCACGGCACCGCGACCACGCCGGAGACCCGGGCGACCGCGGCGATCATGGCGGCGCTGCGCCGGGCGGACATGGTCAAGATCGCGCGCGGCGGACCGGCCGAGGCGGACGGGCGGCCGAAGCTCGACAAGCTCTGCACCGGCCTCACCAACGACCTGGCCGAGGTTTCCGATCTCTTGAGCGAAGCCTATTTCAAGCATGCCGCGGCCGAACCGCTCGAAGCGGCCGCTGCGCAGCCGGCGCGGGCCTGAGACGATGCTCTATTCCGTCCGCCACCGCACGACCTACCGCTATGACGAGCCGGTCTCGCTGTCGCACCATGCCGCCCACCTGCGGCCGCTCGACCGGCACCAGCAGACCTGCCGGTCCCATCAGGTGATGATCGAGCCGCTGCCGACCAGCCTCGGCGAGACCAGCGATTATTTCGGCAATCGCGTCACCGTCTTTTCGATCGCCCGGCCGCACCAGTCGCTGATCGTCGAATCGACGAGCGAGGTCGAGATGCGGCCGCTGGCGCTCGACCCTGCCGTCGGCCGCACGGCGTGGGAGCGCATTGCCGAAGCCGCGGCCGCACCGCGCGACGCCGACGCGCTCAAGTCCGCCGAGTTCTCCGTCGCCTCGCCGCAGGCCGACGTGACGCCGGTGATCCGCGCCTTCGCCGCCCCCTCCTTCGCGGCCGGCCGGCCGCTGATCGAGACGACGCTCGATCTCGCCCACCGCATCTATGGCGAATTCAAGTTCGACCCGACCGCGACCACGGTCTCGACCCCGACCGAGGAGGTGCTGCGGCTGAAGCGCGGCGTCTGCCAGGATTTCGCCCATCTGATGATCGCCGGCTGCCGGTCGCACGGCGTGCCGGCGCGCTATGTCAGCGGCTATCTGGAGACCGACCCGCCGGCCGGAGCGGCCAAGCGCCTGGTCGGGGCCGACGCCTCCCATGCCTGGGTCGCGGTCCATGCCGGCGACGGCGTCTGGCTGGAGATCGACCCAACCAACGACCGGCTGGCCGGCACCAGCCATATCGCGGTCGCCGAGGGCCGCGACTATGGCGACGTCAGCCCGCTGCGCGGCGTGATCCTCGGCGGCGGCGACCATGTGGTCGAGGTCGCGGTCGATGTCGAACGCATGCTGATCTGACGGCTATTTCGGCGCCGGATAGAGCGCCTTCGCGTCCCGGGTCAGCGCCTTGCGTGAGTCGGGCACCAGATAGACCATATGGCCGCCCTGATAGGTCTTGAGCTGGACCCGGCCCGCATCGCCGAGGTCGGGCAGGTGATCCAAGAGATATTGGTCGATGCCGTAGGCGGTCAGCAGGTCGGTGTAGCCGTGGGCGACCAGCAGCTTGAGCGACGGATCGAGCGCCAGCAGCTGGCGCAGATCGTCGATGCCGCCCTGCTGGCCGTGCCCGGCGTTGTGCCAGTCCCATTTCTCGTTCACGTCTTCGGCCAGCAACCGGTAATCGAGATCGGTCTTGAAGCCGAGCTGGTCGCGCGCATAGCCGGCAAAGGCGCTGGCGAAGGCGCGGGTGAAGCCTTCGAGCACCGGATCGTCGTGGCGCGCCTGCTCGCTGTCGGGAAACGGATCGGGTGTCGCGAGCGTCGCGTCGTAGATGCTGACGATCCGGCCCTCGTCGGCGCGGAAATGCTTGCCCATGACCTCGACCGGAATGAGGCCGCGATATTGCGCCACCAGCGGCTCGGGCAGGCCGATGAGCTCGGCAACCTTGCCGTAGAACGCGTCGGCCGCAGCACCCGTCGGCGGCTTGGCCACCAGGGTCGAGAGGTACTCCCCGCGCGCGAACTGCTCGATCGGGGCGAGCTTGTCCGGGGCGAAGTTGCCCTTGCGCATCAGCTCGGCCGCCGCATAGGACGGCAGGCGCAGGGCCGCCACCAGCGGATTATGGGCGGTGCCGAACAGCATGTTCGCCTCGATCAGGGGCGAGACCATGGTGATACCCGACAGCACGACGCCCTGGTCCCGCTGCAGCACGCGCGCGACCTTGGCCGCGCGCAGGCCGCCGTAGCTTTCGCCCAGCAGGTATTTCGGCGAGGCAGTCCGCCCGCTGCGCACCAGATAGAGGCCGACCAGCTTGGCCAGATAGTCCGCGTCCTGGCGCACGCCCCAGAACTGCTTCGGCGCCGCCTCGGGCTTGGCCGCGACGCTGTAGCCGGTCCCGATCGGATCGACGAACACGAGGTCGGTGAAATCGAGCCAGGTTTCGGCATTCTCGCCCAGGGTCGCGTGGCCGCCGTCGGTGCCCGGACCGAAATCCAGGCGGTAGGGCCCGGCCAGGCCCAGCTGCAGATAGGCCGATCCGGCTCCCGGGCCGCCGTTGAAGGCGAAGGTTATCGGCCGGTCCGCGGGCCTCGCCCCGTTCAGGACATAGGCGGTATAGAAGGCCGAGGCGATCTGCTCGCCCTTGTCGTCCCGCACCGGCAGGATGCCGGCCGTGGCGGTATAGGCGAGCTTGCGCCCACCGGCCTCGATCGTGTGCTGGGTCGCCGAGTCGGCCGGCAGCAGGGCCGGCAAACCGGACGCATGCTCGTTTGCATGCTCGGATGCGGCCGGCTTCGCCGGTGCGTCCTCCGCCCGAGCCCCGGCCCCGAGCAGGACCAGGAACCCCACGGCACAGCAGGACGTTAGGCGGAAAATGGCAAGCATCGGCACCTCGTCCCACGGTAGGAAACGGCGGCACTCTAGGGCGCCGGCAGGGCCGCCGTCCATGCCCCGGACCCGACGCGCTTCGCCGCAGGCCCGTTCCGCAGTATCTTGGAATTCATGATGATCCGTGGGACCACCCCATGCTGCCCCGCGCCCTGATCCCGCCCGACCGGCCGAAGGTCACGGTCCGCCCGGAGCATTTCCCGCTTGAGCCGGCAGCGGACGGCAGCTCCGGCCTGGCCGAGATCGTCCTGGTCGAGATCCAGGAGGGCAGCAAGCGCGGCCGCGGCGAATGCGTTCCCGATCCCGGCCGCGGCGAGACGATCGCCGCGACCGTCGCGGCGATCGAGTCGTTCGCCGACGGCATCTCGACCGGGACCATCACCAGGCGGTCCCTGCAGCGCGCCCTGCCGCCCGGACCCGCCCGCAATGCGATCGATCTGGCGCTGTGGGATTTCGATGCGAAGCGGACCAGTTCGTCGGCCTGGCAGATCGCCGGGCTCGACGTGCCGCATCGGCTGACGACGGCCTTCGCCATCCCGCACGGCAGCGCCGACGCCATGGGCGCACGCGCCGCCGAGGAGGCCCACCGTCCGCTGCTGAAGCTGGAGCTGGACTCGATTCATGAGTTCGACCGGCTGCTCGCGGTCAAGACCGCGGCACCGCGAGCACGGCTGATCATCGATGCCAATCGCGGCTGGACGCTGGCATCCCTGGTCCATGCCCTGCCGACACTGGCCGAGGCCGGGGTCGAGCTGATCGAGGATCCGCTGCCGGCCGGCGAGGAAGCCGGCCTCACGAGCTTCAGGCATCTCATCCCGATCTGCGCCAACCGATCCTGCGCCGACCGGTCGAGCCTGCCGGCGCTCGCCGGCCGGTACGACGCCATCAATGTCGAGCTCGACCGGACCGGCGGTCTGACCGAGGCGCTGGCGCTGGTCGAACAGGCGCGCGACGAGGGCTTCCGCATCAAGGTCGGCTGCCGGACCGGCACCTCGCTCGCCACCGCCCCGGCCGCCATCGTCGGCCAGGACGCCGACTGGATCGATCTCGCGGCCCCCCTGCTGCTCGGCCGCGACCGGCAGCCCGGCCTGCGCTTCGACGGCAGCGTGCTCTATCCGCCGAGCGTCTCGCTCTGGGGCTGAACCGGGGCAAGAGGGATGGTACCGCGGCGCGGAACGTATCCCATTACGTCGGTGTTTTCCGATTGTAACCGCATCCGAGGACTAAATTGCGCCCACCCAGATTTCTTCTGATGTCCCTTGTCGTCGGCTGTGCGCTGCCGGCCGCCGGCTGCGTGGTCGAGCGGCCTGCGCCGCCGCCAACCGAGACGGCGGTCATCGTCGCGCCGAAACCGCCGCCGCCGCCGCCGCGCGCCGCCGAATATGTGCCGCCGCCGCCGGCCGGCCCGCCGGGCGTGGTCTATGTCTGGCAGCCCGGCCATTGGCGTTGGGACGGCCGGGAATACGCCTGGCACGAGGGCCGCTATGTCGAGCGTCCGGCCCGTGTCGAACGTTGGATCCCGCCCCATTGGGACGAGCGTAACGGCCAGTGGTTCTACGTCGAAGGCCACTGGGCCTAGACTATGCGAAGGACGGTCCGGCCGGACGGCCGGCCCGTCTGCTTCTGTGGCAGACCTGGCCGGCCGGTCCTTGACTCTTGACCGATCGGCCGCAGCGGGCCATGTCGATGAGGCTGATACCTGTTTCGACCTCTAGAGCTGCGTCACCCTGACCATGGTACCAACAACCGCCAAATTCTCGATCGGCCAGATCCTGCGCCACCGCATCCATTCGTTCCGCGGGGTGGTGGTCGATATCGACCCGATCTACAGCAATGGCGATGAATGGTACGAGCGCATCGCGACGACCAAGCCGCGCAAGGACCAGCCCTGGTACCATCTGCTGGCCGAGGATGCGAGCGAAGGCCATTACCTGGCCTATGTCTCCGAGCAGAACCTGATCGTCGACGAGGCCGCCGAGCCGGTCGGCCACCCCGAGCTGCCGACGCGCTTCGGCCCGCTCGTCGACGGCGTCTATCAGACCAAGCAGCTGCTGAACTGAACGCCGCCTCTCGGGACGGCGGCGCTCACGGCCGTCCCGTCTCCAGAATTTTGTGCAGCGTATAGAGCGACCGGCCGGCGACGTAATCCTCGAGCACGCCGATCTCGACGTAATCGAGCCCGCGGTAGAAGCCCACCGCCGGCTCGCCCAGCGCCGTCAGCCAGATGCTGCGGCAGCCGCGCAACCTGGCCTCGTCCTCGACCGTCCGCATCAGCTCGCGGCCGAGGCCCCGCCCCCGACGGGATTCGGTGATCCACAAGGTCTTGATGAACAGCCGGCGCCACATGATATGGCCGTCGGCCCCGCCCTCGATCTGGCCGGCCGGGTCGCGCGCGAACACGGCGAAATGCGCATGGTCCGGGGCCCCCAGCCGCGCCTCCTCGAAGGCGAACAGCCCGCGCTCGAGAACCGCGACGTCGGAAGGGTTCGGGTTGGGCTCTACACCGATCAGGACGGTGTCGCGGTCAGGGCGGATCATGGCGTCGGGCGGTCCGTCCCGATCAATTTTCGTCGATGGCGGAGATACGGCGTTCCAGTTCCGCGATCTTGCCCTTGATGCGTCCGATCTCCTTGTGGCGATCGACGCGCTGCGGCTTCGGCTCGACATAGGCCTCGCCCGGATGGGCGACCGCCTCGACCGGCTCGCCGGCCTCGAGCGCGATCAGGCGGCGCGAGGCGCGGAGTGCGTTATAGAGCTTGTCGTCGGCCATCAGCTCGCGCAGGTGGGCGATGATCGGCGCGGACGCCGGCCATGCCACCTGGAACCGCTCCATCAGCGCCTCGCCGATCGTCTCCCATTCGCCGCGATTGGCCTCGAACAGATAGGCGTTCTGGATCGCGTGGTAGATCTCCTTGGCCGGCGTATTGGCCTCGGGCTGCGTCAGCACATCCTTGTCGCGCAGGATGTTCGCCTTGTTATGGACGGTGAGCGAGATGTTCGCCGAGCCACTATTCTCGATCACGGCGCCGTTGATGATGATCTTGGCGCCGGCCGGCAGCGGGATGGAGAGGGGCATCGGTTTCCTCGAAAGGCAATACGTGACGAAAGCGTCGGGTTGGATTCGCCGATTGTACCCGATCCCGGCCGAGATGCGAGCCGGCAAGAACCGCCGCCTCGCACGGTGTCTGCCCGGCAGGATTTGCCGGGCAGACACCGTCCACCTCGCGGTGACGGAGGACTAACTTATTGAATTATAACAAATAAGCAAGATGGAACGGTGCTTGCGACGAGGCTTTGGACGAATTTCGCCAGCCTTGGAGGCACCCATGAGTTTGTTCAGCAGTTTGACGACGGCCGTCAGCGGTTTGAATGCCCAGCAAGCCGCCATCGGAAACATCTCCGACAATGTCGCCAACGCCCAGACCGTCGGCTTCAAGGAGATCAACACCAGCTTCGAGAATCTGGTGACGGAGTCGGACCAGAACTTCAACCAGCCGGGCGGCGTGCTGGCGAAGCCGGTCTATGAGAATTCGCTGTCGGGCTCGCTCGTTCAGGCGCAGCAGTCGACCGACCTCGCCATCTCCGGCCAGGGCTTCTTCCAGGTGAAGGCACCGCCCGCGACCGCGGCCGGCTCGGCGGCGGGCACCACCTTCTCCGGGACCGACTATTACACCCGCCGCGGCGACTTCTCGGTCAACAACCAGGGCTATCTGGTCAACGGCGCCGGCTATTACCTGGAAGGCTACAACGTCAATCCGCAGACGAACGTCGTCACCAACGCCGCCGGCTCGGCCGTGCCGATCCAGGTCACGCAGCTCCTCTACAATCCGGTCGCGACCTCGATCTCGACCCTCACGGCCAACCTGCCGTCGAACTCCGCGATCCAGGGCTCCCCCGGCTACACCTCGCCGTCGCCGGTCACGACCACGGTCTTTGACGCGCTCGGCAATCCCCACCAGGCGGCGATCCAGTTCAACCATATCGGCCCGGATCCGGCCGCGGTGCCGCCCATCACGGCCGATACCTGGAGCGCGTCGATCACGCTGGCCGGCAGCACCAATCCTGCCGCCACCTTCAACATGACCTTCGGCGACGGCACGTCGACCTATGCGGCCCTGGGCGGCACCGGTGCGACGGTTCCGCCGGCCGGCACCCTGGCGTCGATCACCGAGACGGACGTCCCGGCGCAGGCGGTCTTGCCGGCCGCGACGGCGACGGGCACGGCGGCCACCATCGGCATGACCTATAACATCGGCACCGCCGCAAACCCGGTCAACCTGCCGCTGACCTTCAATCTCGGCCAGTTCGGCACCGACACCGGCGTCACCCAGTTCGCCGACACACAGGTCACCTCGACGTTCAATTCGAACGGCATCGCCCGCGGCTCGTATCAGGGCGTTTCCATCGACACGAACGGCAACGTGTCGATCAACTACTCGAACGGCCAGTCGCTGACCTATTTCCAGATCCCGATCGCCCAGTTCAACGCCCCGAACCAGCTCCAGCGGCTCGACGGCAGCGCTTTCGCCGCCACGCAGGCGAGCGGCAACGCCAATCTGTCCGAGGCAAGCACCAACGGCGCCGGCTCGATCTCGTCCTCGACCCTGGAACAGTCGAACGTCGATATCGCCAGCGAATTCACCAAGCTGATCACCGCGCAGAACGTCTATTCGGCGAACTCCAAGGTGATCACCACCGACAATCAGCTGCTGCAGACGATCATCAACGTCATCCAGTAATTCCGACCGCCGATACCGGACGCGCGCTGCGCGTCCGGAACCTTTGGAACCCGTGCCATGTCGCTCCTGTCGATCCTAAGCAACGCGACGAATGCCCTGCTCAACTCGCAGGCGCAGATCAATGTCGTGTCTACCAATATCGGCAATGCGCAGAACCCGAACTATTCGCAGCGCAGCGCGGACGTCATCGACAAGACGCCGCAGAACGGCGGCGGCACCCAGGTCGTCGACGTGACCCGGGCCGTCGACAACACGCTGCAGAACAACTACCTGGGCCAGACCACCAATGCCGCCGCGGCGAATACCGTCAACCAGCTCTATACCCAGCTCGAGCAGCTGACCGGTTCGTCGACCGCATCCCCCGTGCTGAGCTCGGCGCTGCAGACGTTCCAGAACGCCTGGGCGGCGCTGCAGGCGACGCCCGAGGACACGACCGCCCAGGCCCAGGTGCTGAACAGCGCCCAGGCACTGGTCAGCACCATCCAGAACGTCTCGCACGGGGTCGAGCAGATCGCGGGCCAAGTCACGACGCAATTGGGCACGGACGTCAGCACGCTCAACAGCTCGCTGAGCCAGATCGCCAGCCTCAATGCCCAGATCGTCACCGGCAGGAACGCCGGCCGGGACACGACGGCGCTCGAAGATACCCGCGACCAGCTCATCACCACGGTCGCCGGCCTGGTGCCGATCCAGCAGCAGCATAACACCGACGGCAGCATCTATCTGTCGACCCCGTCGGGTGTCACCCTGGTGCAGCAGAGCGGCAGCAGCTTCGCCTATGACGCCGGCACCGACTCGCTCTACAACACCAACGATCCGACCAAGACCTCGCTCAATCGCGCGCTCACCAATGGCCAGATCGGCGCCGAGATCGGCATTCTGGCGAATACCGGCTCGCAGGCCGCGTCCGACGTCAATTCGCTCAACGGCTATCTTGGCCAGCTCAGCACCATCAACGCCGCCGTCACCGCCGGCACGGCGACCCCGGCCCAGCTGGCGCAGCAGGCGGCCCTGGTCACCGCCATCCAGGCGCAACTGCCGGCAACGGTGACGGTCGGGCCCAACGGCGAACAATATCTGTCGCTGCCGACGGTGCCGCCGACGCCGCTTGCCGATGCCGCGGGCGCCCATCCACTCGCCTACAACAGCACCACCAATACGGTCTATCTGGCGAGTGACCCGACGCAGGCCTCGCTCAACGCGGCGCTGAACCCCGGCACGATCGCCACGGATGTCGCGAGCTTTACGCCGGTCGCGAACCCGACGGCGACCGGCGTCGGCGTCCTCGACAAGCTGCGCAGCCAGTTGAACGGCCTGGCCGACCTGTTCTACGTGCCGCCCCCGGGCACGCCCAGCGCGTTCCAGGCGGCCTATAATCCGAATGCGACCGCCGGCGCCGACTTCTTCTCCGGCACGACGGGCGGGTCGTCCGATCGCTTCACCCTCACCCTGCAGGCCACGGCCGCGACCCTCAACACCTCGGTCGCGACCAACGTCGCCGCCGCCTTCACCGCGACCACGACCAGCTTCAGCGCCGGGGGCCTGTCGACCGGCCCGACCAATTATCTGGGCGTCGCCAACGCGATCGCGTCGAACCAGAGCGGCAGCGCCGCGCAGGCCACCAGCAACCAGACCACTGCCGCGGCCAACACCAGCGCCGCGCAGCAGGCCTATCGCAGCGTGACCGGCGTGTCGTCCGACCAGCAGCTGGCACAACTGGTCGCGCTGCAGAACGCCTATTCCGCCGCCGCCAAGATCATTTCGACGGTGCAGGAGCTGGAGACGACCCTGCTCAACGCCGTCGGTGGCGCGTAACCCGGAGGAGACGACCCGATGAGTGCCGTCAGCTCGCTCAGCAGCTTCCTGCAGAACATCACCCTGGTTCAGAACTCCCAGAACCAGATCTCGAAACTGACCTACCAGGTCGATACCGGCAACAAGTCCGAGGACCTGCAGGGCTACGGCAATCTGGCGAACCAGCTGCTGAACCTGCAGAGCGCGCAGTCGACGGAACAGAACTACGTCTCCAACAACACCCAGACCTCGACGTTTCTGACGGCCTACGACACGACGCTGGGCCAGCTCTCGAGCGACGCCACCAAGCTGGTCGGCTCGCTCGACGCCTTCACCGTCACCGATCCGAATGCAGTGTCGCGCCTGAAGGCCCTGGTCAACGGCCTGCAGACCGACGTCGCCGCGACCCTGAACGCCCAGGTCGGCGGCCGCTATCTCTACGGCGGGACGCGCTATACGACGCAGCCGGTCGGCGACCTCAGCAACCTGCCGGTGCCGGCGATCGTGCCGCCGGTGCCGCCCAGCACCACGCCGACCGTGGCGCCGCTGGTCATCGCCACCCTGCCGCTGCCCGTGCCGCAGACCGTGCCGCCGACCCAGCCGCTGCCGCCCTACGACACCCAGGCCGCAACGGTGAACGCGCCGGCGGTGCCGACCGCGGCCCAGCTGGCGCAGGCCCAGCAGTCCTACGGGACCCAGACGACAACGATCGCCAACAATCAGCAGGCGACCTACGGCATCAGCTCGAACGATCCGACCTTCCAGCATCTGGTCTATGCGCTGCAATGCGCGCAGGCGGCCGTCGGTGCCGCCGGCGCCAACCAGCAGGCCTACATCCAGCAGGCGGCAAGCGAGATCCAACTCGCCCTGAACGGCACCCCGGCAAGCCCCGGCGTCGCGGCGGTCACCGGCCTCCAGGGGCTGCAGGACGCCAACGGCACGGCCGAAACGCTCGTCGCCAACGCCAACAAGGTCCACAGCCAGACGCTGGCAACGTTGCAATCGCAGATCACCACGATTACCCAGGTCGATCCCGCGACGGTGGCAACCGAACTGTCCGCCGCGCAGACCCAGCTCGAGGGCAGCTACAAGGTCGTCTCGTCGGTTCTGAACGAAACTTTGCTCAACTATCTGAAGTAGCTCGTGGTCGGAAGGGAAGTGTTAACCCTGCCCGGTAACACTCAGGCCCGAAGCGTCAGAGTCCAAATCGGGAATCCCATTGATGTCGGCACTGTCCGATCCGTATCGCGAGTTTGACAACAAGTCGGTCCTGGTCACCGGCGGCACCGGCAGCTTCGGCAAGAGCTTCATCAAGAACCTGCTGGAGCGGTCGAAGGTGCGGCGCGTGGGCATCTACTCGCGCGATGAGTTCAAGCAATATCAGATGCAGCAGGAATTCGCCGGTTCGGCATCGGCCCTGCGCTTCTTCATCGGCGACGTGCGCGACGCCCAACGCCTGTCGCTCGCCGCGCGCGAGACCGACATCATCGTGCATGCCGCGGCGCTGAAGCATGTGCCGGCGGCCGAATACAACCCGTTCGAGTGCATCCGCACCAACGTCATCGGCGCCGAAAACGTCGTCCATGCGGCGCTGAACAACGGCGTCGAGAAGGTGCTGGCGCTCTCCACCGACAAGGCCGCCAACCCGATCAACCTCTATGGCGCCAGCAAGCTCGCCTCGGACAAGATCTTCGTCGCGGCCAACAATCTGTCCGGCTCGATCGGCACGCGCTTCGCCGTCGTCCGCTACGGCAATGTCGTGGGATCGCGCGGCAGCGTCATTCCCTTCTTCCGCCAGCTGATCGCCAACGGCACCGACCATCTGCCGATCACCGACCTGCGCATGACCCGCTTCTGGATCACGCTGCAGCAGGGCGTGGACTTCGTCACCTCGTCGATCGCCATGATGCGCGGCGGCGAGATCTTCGTGCCGAAGATTCCGAGCATGCGCATGACCGACCTGGCCGCCTGCATGGCGCCGGAGCTGCCGATGCGCGAGGTCGGCATCCGCCCCGGCGAGAAGCTGCACGAGGTCATGGTGACCGACGATGATTCCCGCATGACGCTGGAGCTGCCCGATCGCTACGTCATCGAGCCCGCCTTCAGCTTCTGGAAGCGCGAAACCTACCTCGAGTCGGGGGCCGCGTCGGTGCGGGAGGGCTTCCGCTATGCCTCCGACACCAACGACGATTGGCTGGACGGCCCGCGGCTTAAGCGGCTGATGGCAGAGACGCTCTGATGACCGAGGCGGACCCGCGCCGACATTTCCTGCCTTACGGCAGGCAGGCGATCGACGAGGCCGATATCAGGGCCGTCGTCGAGGTGCTGAAAAGCGACTACCTGACGACGGGGCCGAAGGTCGCCCAGTTCGAGGCGGCGCTCGCAGCCAGGCTCGGCGCCCGGTTCGCCATCAGCAATTCGAGCGGCACGGCCGCCCTGCACCTTGCCTGCCTGGCGCTGGGCCTCGGGCCCGGCGAGGCCGCGATCGTGCCGTCGATCACCTTCCTCGCGACCGCCAACGCGGTGCGCATGGTCGGCGCCACCGTGGTGTTCGCCGATGTCGATCCGGAAAATGGCCTGATGCGGCCGGAGGATCTGGCCGCGGCCTTTGCCCGCGCCGCGGCGGCGGGCCTCAAGGTGCGCGCCGTGTTCCCGGTTCATCTCGCCGGCCAGTGCGCCGACATGGCGGGGCTGGCGGCGCTCGCGAAGCAGCATGATTGCGCCGTCGTCGAGGATGCCTGCCACGCCATCGGCACCCGGCACGCGTGCGGCGACGGGTCAATGGCGGCGGTCGGCGGCTGCCGCCTGTCGGACATGGCCGTGCTGTCGTTCCATCCGGTCAAGACGGTCGCCGCCGGCGAAGGTGGTGCCGTTACGACCAATGATCCGGCCCTGGCCCAACGGCTGGAACGGCTGCGCTCGCATGGCATGGTTCGCGACGCCCGGGATTTCGAGATCGCCGAGATGGCCTTCGACCAGGCGGGCGACGCCAATCCCTGGTACTACGAGATGCCGGAGATCGGCTGGAACTACCGCCTGTCGGATATCCACGCCGCCCTGGCACTCAGCCAGCTCAACCGGCTCGATCATTTCGTCGCAGCGCGCCGGGATCTCGCCCGCCGCTACGACGAGTTGCTCGCCCCGCTCGGCGACGAGATCCGACCGATCCGGCGCAGCCGCTTCTGCGAGCCCGCCCTGCATCTCTATAGCGTGCTGATCGACTTCGACGGCGCCGGGATCGAGCGCGCCCAGGTCATGAACCGGCTGCGCGCCCAGGGGATCGGGACCCAGGTCCATTACATCCCCGTCCATCGGCAGCCCTACTATCGCCGGCTCGATCCGGGCCTCGTGCTGCCTGGTGCCGACGGCTATTATCGCCGCACCTTGTCGCTGCCCTTGTTCGTCGGCATGACGCCGGCGGACGTGGCGCATATCGTCGGCTGCCTCGGCGACCTGGTCGGCAGCCGCCGGACACGGGCGGCCTCATGACATCGACCAGGGCGGCGGATGGCCGCCATTGACGACCCGGATGCGAACGGCGCCCCGTTCGGCATCCCGCGAGACGAGGACTTGGTAGAGGAACGGCGATGAAGACCGGATACGCAAAGCAGCAGACCATGGCGATGGAACACGCCAGTCCGGAACAGACCCTGGCCTGGGGCTTGACCACGACGGCGCGAAAGATGGCGGCGGTTACGGCGCCCGATACCCCGCGCGAGACGGTCCTCGATGCCGTTCGCCTGAACTGGCGGCTGTGGACCATCATCCAGGCGGAACAGGCGGACCCGGATTGCCAGACGCCGCGCAGCATTCGCGAAGGGCTCTTGAACCTGTCGAATTTCGTCGACAAGCGCTCGGTCGACCTGCTCGCCTCGCCGTCGGCGGAGAAGCTTGAAGTCCTGATCAACATCAACCGCAACATCGCGGCCGGCCTGCTCGGCACCGACCTGACGCCGGAGCAGAAGGCCGAGCGCGATCGCCAGGCCGCCGCCGGCGGTGCCTAACACCTCTGCCCGATGATGACGGTTGCAGGGTAGCCTGCATATTCCCCCTCTCCGCCCTTCAGGGGGGAGAGGGTCGGGGTGAGGTGGGCCTCTCGACCGAAAACCATTTGGCGACAACGCATTGTCGGCAGGACCCACCTCATCCTAAATCCTTCTCCCCCCTGAAGGGCGGAGAAGGACTTTTCGGCGAGAGTCAGAGGGCGTCCGAAGCCGCCGGGGCCTCGGGCGGCACTTCGTAGTGGAATTCCCGGCCATGCAGCAGGACGGACATGCGTCCGCCCGGCTGCTCGGCAAAGGCCCGCCGCCGACGCTCGAATTCGGCCTCGTCGATATCGGGCGTCACCCGGCACATGGCTTCCAGATCGGCCCGGCGCGTCTTGGTGCCGCTCCAGCGCTCGGCCGACCGCGGCAGCGGCCGGTCGTCGTTGATCAGCCAGGGCGCCCAGCGGATCAGCAGCTGGATCGCCGCCTGATAGGCGCGCAGGCCATAGGCGGCCTGGCCGCCGCCCTCCTCCATCTCGAACCATTGCACATCGACGATCGGCCCCTCGTCGACGCGCGGCGCCATCTCGTGCAAGGTCGCCCCGAAGCGGACGGCGCCGTGATAGGCGCCCCAGCATTCTGGATGGCGCCCCGGGAAGTTGGGCGGTCCCGGATGAATGTTGTAGGAGGGGCCGGGCAGCAGCGCCAGCAGCGACGGCGGCACGATGACGCTCGTGCAGAAGGCGAGGAGCCGCGTCTCCTCGGTGCCGGCGAGGATGGCCGCCTCGAGCGCATGGCCGAGATGGACCGCCTCGATGCGCGCCTCCGGCGCATGCCGGGTGAAGAACGGGACGAGGATACCGGCCTCGAATTCACCAGTCAGCAGCAACAAACGGGCGGGCATGACAAGAACGCACCTTCCAACGAGCCGGGCGGGAGCGCGCCCCGCCCTCGGGCGGCCATTAGAGCAAAGCGGCGGGCGCGGCGGGAAGCCCCGAGCGCGTTGCAATCATCGAATTCTTGGTCTCGGCGGGATAAACGGCTCCCGCCTGGTCGCGGCCAACCGGCACGCGAAACGGCGCGTCACAGGACGCCGGCGATAGGCCGTGCGCCTCAGGCCACCGAGCTGGTCGAGAGCTCCGGCACCGGGCTCGTCGGCGCCTGACCGGGAATCTCGACCCGCGACTGGCTGATCTGATAGAGCCGCAGCTGCGCCTTCGACGGGGTCTGATATTCCGTGTCGCCGGTCGCGCTGTTGCGATATTCGATGACGAGCTGGCTGGTCGCCGGATCGATCGAATCGATGGGGCTCGGATAGAGGACGGACGCTTTGCCTTGCGTCGCCGACTGGCTTTTAGCCGTCTCATTCGTCGAGGCCGATTCGGCTGAGCTGATACCGGGCTTTACCGGCGATGCAGCCGTCGGCCCCGAGGCTGGCTGGACGGAAATGCTTGACATTTTGCAAACACTCCTTCGGGGTCAACTCATAATATAGATCGGCCGATACTTGTCAAGTGCAGGTAATTGGTTAACCCGACAAGCCGTCACGGCTGGGAGTCGGATTCGCTTCGTTCGGCAGTATCCGAGAGCGAATATTCGAAACGTGCATGGTCAAACCGCCGGCAGTTTCTGTATTGATGGTTTTAAATTCACATCCTAGGCATATTTCAATTCGTTAAAATGAGATATTGACCGACGCATCTCCCGGGTCTCCGCACCGTGCGGCCCGAGCTTACGAATTCATTAACCCTACCAGAGACATAGTCGGCCAGCCCCATGGGAGCAGGCATGGCCGAAGACCAGGACTCGAGGACAGAAGACCCAACCGGTAAACGGGTAAGCCAAGCCCGTGGCCGCGGCCAGGTCGCCATGTCCAAGGAGGCGACGACCTTCCTCCTCCTGGCGATGGCGACCTTCGTCTGCTATTCGGTCCTGCCCTGGACCATGCGGCCGATGCTGATGATGATGCGCCGCTTCGTCGAGCAGCCGGAACGGATCGCGGTCGGGGTGGAGCCGAGTTTCGAGGCGCTGCTGAGCGAGGTCGCCTATAAGCTCGCCTTTGCGCTCTCGATCCCGCTGCTGCTGCTGATCGCCGCCGCCATGGTCGCGACCTGGGCCCAGACCGGCTTCGTCTGGGCGACCGAGAAATTCGACTTCAGCCTGAAATTCCTCAATCCGCTGAACGGCATCGGCAGGATCTTCTCGGCCAGGCAGTTGATCGAATTCGCCAAGGGGCTGGTCAAGGCCGGCATCGTCGGTGCCGTCGCCTACAGCTATCTGGCGCCGGAGCTGGCGAGGATCGAGATGCTGACCGGCATCGAGCCGATCGCCATGACCCGGGAGCTGTTCCACATCCTGCTGCACCTGATGATCGGCGTGCTGCTGGCCATCGCGGCGATCGCGCTGTTCGACTATTTCTATCAGAAATGGTCGACCCTGAAGTCGCTGAGGATGACCAAGCAGGAGGTCAAGGACGAGCACAAGAACACCGACGGCGACCCGCACATCAAGGGCCGCATGCGGCAGATCCGCACCAGCCGGGCGCGCAAGCGCATGATGGCGTCCGTGCCCAAGGCCTCGGTCATCATCACCAACCCGACCCATTACGCCGTGGCCCTACAGTACGAGATGGGCACGGCCGGCGCGCCGCGCGTCGTCGCCAAGGGCGTCGATTTCCTGGCCAAGAAGATCCGCGAGGTCGCGGCCCAGCACGACATCCCGATCATCGAGAACCCGCCGGTCGCCCGCGCGCTCTACGCCACGGTCGAGATCGACGACGAGATCCCGCCCGAACATTACAAGGCGGTCGCCGAGATCATCGGCTACGTCATGCGGCTCAAGAAATTCAAGACCGCGTCCTAGGGACGGCCGCTCCCGGCGCCGACGGGCCTTGACCGGCGGGCCGTTCGGCCCGATGACGCTCGGGTCATGAGTGATCCCGCCGGCCTGCTGCCCCCTAATCTTCCGATCCGCGCGGCGCTGCCCGCCCTGCTGGCGGCGCTGACCCGGCACCCGAATGCCGTGCTGCAGGCGCCGCCGGGCGCGGGCAAGACCACCGGCGTGCCGCTGGCGCTGCTGAACGAATCCTGGCTCGACGGCGGCAAGATCGTGATGCTGGAGCCGCGGCGGCTCGCCGCGCGCGCCGCCGCGCGCCGGATGGCGGCTCTGCTGGGCGAGCCGGTCGGCGAGACTGTGGGCTATCGCGTGCGCCTGGAAACGCGCGTGTCGCGGCGCACCCGGATCGAGGTGGTGACCGACGGCGTCTTCACCCGCCTGATCCAGGACGATCCGGGGCTCGACGGCATCGGTGCGGTGCTGTTCGACGAATTCCACGAGCGCCGGCTCGAAACCGACCTGGGCCTGGCGCTGACGCTCGACGCCCAGGCCGGCCTTCGGCCCGAGCTGCGGCTTGTCGCCATGTCGGCGACGCTCGACGCCGGCCCGGTCGCGGCGCTGATGGGCGACGCGCCGGTCGTCACGTCCGAGGGGCGCGCGTTTCCGGTCGAGATCCGCCACCTACCCGCCCCGGCGCCCGGCCGGCTGGCCGAGGCCGTGGCCGACGCGGTCGACCAGGCGCTGGCCGAGCCGGGCGGGCTTTTGGTGTTCCTGCCCGGCGGCGGCGAGATCCGGCGGGTCCAGCGCCTGCTGGAGAGCCGTCGCCTGCCACCCGGCACCGACCTGCTGCCGCTCTACGGCGATCTCGACCCCACGGCCCAGGACCGGGCGCTGACCCCGGCGCCGTCAGGGCGCCGCAAGATCGTGCTCGCCACCTCGATCGCCGAAACCAGTCTGACCATCGACGGCGTCCGGCAGGTGATCGACGCCGGCCTCGCGCGCGGCGCGCGCTACGATCCGCGCACCGGCATGGTCCGGCTGGAGACGAGCCGGGTGTCGCAGGCGGCGGCGACCCAGCGCGCCGGCCGCGCCGGGCGCACCGAGCCGGGCATCGCCTGGCGGCTGTGGCCCGAGGCGCAGCACCGGGCGCTGGCGCCGCGTCCCGAGCCGGAGATCGCCCAATCCGATCTGGCGCCGCTGGTGCTCGAACTGGCGCAATGGGGCCTCGCTGACGCCGGCGCGCTGCGCCTGCTCGACCCGCCCAATCCCGCCGCCTTCGCCACCGCCCGGCGCCTGCTCGAGGATCTGGGCGCCTTCGACGAGAGCGGTCGCCTGACCGCCCACGGCCGGCGCATGGCCGAGCTGGGGCTGACGCCGCGACTGGCCCATATGGTGCTGACCGCCGCCGACCAGGGTACGGGCGTGCTCGCCGCGGCGATCGCGGCGGCGCTCGGCGAGCGCGACATCGCCGGGCGCGATGCCGACCTGCGGGCGCGGCTGGAGCTGATCGAGCGGCCGGCCGGCAATGATGCCGCGCGCCGGGCGCGCGAGATCGCCCGGCGCCTCGCCCGGCAGATCGACCTGCCCTGGGGCCCGGTCGATCCGGCCGGCGCCGGGGCGGTGCTGGCGCTCGCCTATCCCGACCGCATCGCCAAGCGCCGGGCCGAGACCGGGCGCTTCCGCCTCTCGGGCGGCCAGGGCGCGTTCCTGCCGGAGCAGGACCCGCTCGCCGGTGCCGATTTCCTGGCGGTCGCCGATCTCGACGGCCAGGCGCCCGACGCCCGCATCTGGCTGGCCGCCCCGCTCTCCCAGGCCGAGCTGGAACTGGCGCTCAGCGAACGCATCCGCATTGACGACGAGGTCGTGTTCGAGCCGGCGACCCGATCGGTCCAGGCCCGCCGGCGCCGGCGCCTGGGCGCCCTGGTGCTGGGCGACGCGCCCCTACCGAAGCCGCGGCCGGAGGCGGTCACCGCGGCCCTGGTCGACGGCATCCGGCAGGCGGGCCTCGCGGTGCTGCCATGGACCGAGGCGGCGGCGACCTTCCGACGACGCGTCGCCTTCCTCGCCCGGCTCGACGGCGACGGGAGCGCCTGGCCGGCGCTCGATGATACGGCGCTCATCGACGGCCTCGCCGACTGGCTCGGCCCCGCGCTCGACGGCAAGCGCAGCCTGGGCGACCTCGCCAATCTCGATCTTCTGGCGCTGCTGCGCGACCGGCTCGACTGGAACCAGCTGCAGGCGCTCGACCGCCTCGCCCCGACCCATGTCACCGTACCCTCGGGCTCGCGCATCGCCATCGACTATGGCGAGGACGAGGCGCCGGTGCTGGCGGTCAAGCTGCAGGAGATGTTCGGGCTGGCGGAGACGCCGACGGTCGCCGGCGGACGGGTGCGCCTGAAGCTGCACCTGCTGTCACCGGCGCGCCGGCCGATCCAGGTGACGAGCGACCTCGGCGGCTTCTGGGCCGGCTCCTACAAGGCGGTGCGCGCCGACCTGCGCGGCCGCTATCCGCGCCATCCCTGGCCGGATAATCCGCTGGAGGCGCCGCCGACTGCGCGGGCCAAGCCGCGCGGCACGTGACCTACCGGACCGTGGTGGCACGGGCGCGACACCTGCGCGCCAAAGTCGTGCCGCACCTGCGAACCGCCTCGCAACCGGGGGCGGCCAGGACTAGACTCGGGCCAGTCCATCGCATCGCCTGCCGGGAGCGTCCCTTGCGCCATCTCACGCCCTTCCTGATCGCCCCCGCCCTGCTCATCGCCGGCTGCCAGCCGCCGCCGAGCAAGCCCAGCGCCGAGGTGCTGTCGTCCCAGAGCACCGCCGCCGCGGCCGAGCCGCTGGTCGCCAAGTGCCGGGCGGAATTCATGAAGTCGCTGGCAGGATTGCCGGTGACGTCGCTGGGCGGCCCGTCGGTGACCAATTGGGGCGACGCCATCACCGTCCGGCTCGAGGCGCAGCCGGTCGATCCCAACATCATCGACGCCAAGCTCTATAGCTGCGACTTCGACAATGGGGTGATGACCCGGCACGGGCCGGCCTAGGATCGAAGCCCGATCGGCTTGCGCCCGTGCCGGTTTTAGGAATTTGCCGCAACGTCCTCCGAAAGAGGACATGTGCCGGCCGTCAACGGCCCCCTCGGCCTCTTGTCGAGAGGGGCCAGGCAGGTTTCAAGCGGTCAGCCGACCCCGAGAAGCTCCACATCAAAAATGAGCGTGGCATTCGGCGGAATGACGCCGCCGGCGCCGCGTGCGCCATAGCCGTGTTCGGGAGAGAGCAGCAAGGTGCGCCGGCCGCCGACGCGCATCGATGCGACGCCGAGATCCCAGCCGGAAATCACCTCTTGCACGCCGAGCGTGAACTGGAACGACGAGCCACGGTCGCGCGAGCTGTCGAACTTTTTGCCTCGCGCACCATCGTCGTCGAGCCAGCCTGTATAATGGACAGTAACCAACTGGCCCCGTGCCGGCTGCGCACCATCACCGACCACGTCGTCGCGGTAGCGTAGGCCAGGGTGCATGGTCTCGAATTCTTCTGACATGGTCGGACTCCGTAGATGCGATGGCAGCAGGTGCAGCCCCGCCTGGTTAGGTCAGTCCGTTAGCCGTGCCAGACAATTGGCTTTGGTGGAAGGGCGTCGTGCGCCGGGCAATCGAGCGGATCCAACTGAAGGAAAGCGACTGCTGTGCGCCCATTCCGGCCGTAGAGGTGGCGCCCGCTACTTCTCCATAGCGGACATTAACCGTCGGAGCTTCTCGTAGGTGGGCAGATCGGTAGCGACCTAACTGGCATAGTCCGGGTAGGCCCGAACGTGGCTTCGCTGAGGCCGACGTCGGCGAGAGTTTTATGATCAGACATGGTACGCATGACGCTTGGCCGCAGCGGCCAGTCAGAGGTCACTTCGATCCCGGCGCTCCTGGTGAGAGCTGACGCGCCATGGCTGACTGGTCAGACAATCTATCCGGATGGCAGACGCCCCTCGTTGAATTATAGGGTGCTGGCGAAATAACAGGAGCCGGCCCATGTCGAAGGAACGTCAGCGCAAGCGCAAGAAGGCGGCGGCCCAGAAAGGCGCGCTGCATCCGACCCGGGGCTATCAGAAAGCCGACCGCCGACCGGGCCATAGCCTGGAGGAAACCGCCTGGGTCGCGTTGAAGCGCCATGCGATCGAGCCGGTCTATGAACGGCACGAGGACGACGATCCGGAACGCCCAGACCCGGTTTTGCTCGACTGCGTGTTCGAACTGGGCTTCAGCTGGAGCCCGGACCAAAGGGCTAGCTTCGTCGCTGTGCCGGTCGAAGACGTGCTGACAGAATGCCTTGCCCCGCCGGCCCCGTTCGAGCGCAACGCGCTGCTCGCCGGCATCGACGCGCTGGCGGCGGAAGGGCTGCTGGCTGTCGAGGGCGAGGCCGTTCGGCTGCTGGTGGGAGAAGATGTGCTGGAGCGGATCAACAAAGGCGAGCGGCTATTGGATTGAGCGGGATCATGCCGCCGATCCCACCTGCTGAAGTGCAAGCAGACGAGCCGGAGCTTTAGGCAGAGCCAAGCTGATGCGCGGTGGCATAGTCAAACCGGCCACGCGACACGGGAACGGCCGCTTTCTCCTGACTCTGCATCAACTCGGGTTCCGCTGGCGGCCCGTTCCGGCCGTTCAACCTCGTGCGAGCAAACGTCTCAGAAGGGCCGAAACCGGCAGCCGTTGCCTGGGTTGCCCCCACAGCTACTCCGCCGGCGCCACCACCTGCGGCAGGCGGCGCGTGCGGCGCGAGCGCAGCCGGTCGATGAACAGATAGATGACCGGCGTGGTGTAGAGCGTCAGCACCTGGGACACCAGCAGGCCGCCGATGATGGTGATGCCGAGCGGCTGGCGGATCTCGGATCCGGCGCCATGGCCGAGCGCGATCGGCACCGCGCCGAACACGGCGGCGAGCGTGGTCATGGTGATCGGCCGGAAGCGGTGGCGCGCCGCGCGCAGGATCGACTGTTCCGGCGTGAGCCCGTCATGCCGTTCCGCCTCGAGCGCGAAATCCACCATCATGATGGCGTTCTTCTTCACCAGGCCGATCAACAGGATGATGCCGATCATGGCGATGATCGACAGGCTGGTGTGGGTGACGATGAGCGCCAGCAACGCCCCCAGGCTGGCCGACGGAATGGTCGAGAGGATCGTCAGCGGATGGGCGTAGCTCTCGTAGAGCATGCCCAGCACGACATAGACCGCGATCACCGCGCCGAACAGCAGCAGCGGCATGGAGCCGTTCGAATCCTGCGCGTCGCGGGCATCGCCCTCGAACGAGCCGGTGACGCCTTCCGGGAAGACGGCGTCGGCCTCGCTCTTCTTGATCGCGGCCATCGCCTCGCCGATCGTCACGTCCTGCTTGGTGTTGAACGAGATGGTGATGGCGGGGCTGGCGCTCTGGTGATTGAGCTGGACCGGCGCCGACCCCGGCTCGGTCTGCACCAGGAAGCTCAAGGGCACCTGCGAGGCGTTCGTGCCCGGCACGAAGATCCGGTTGAGCGATTCCAGATCGCCCTGGTGCTTCGGATCGACCTCGAGCACGACCTTGAACTGGTCGAGCGGGCCGTACATGGTCGCGACCTGGCGCTGGCCGAAGGAATTGTAGAGCGCATTGTCGATGGCGCTCATGGTCACGCCCAGCCGGCCGGCGCGGGCGCGATCGATCTTGAGATTGACCTGCAGGCCGGCCTTGTCCTGGTCGGTGCTGATGTCGGCGATCTCGGGCAGCGCCTTCAGCCGGTCGCGCATGGCATTCGCCCAATGTTCCAGCAGCGGCAAATCGTTGGCGTGGAGCGTGTACTGGTAGCGGGCGTTGCCCTGCCGGCCGCCGCCGCCGAAATCCTGCACCGGCGACAGGAAGGCCTGGATGCCGTCGACCTTTTCGAGCTGGGGCCTGAGGCGCTCGATGATCTCCTCGACCCGCGGCCGCTGGCTGGCATCGACCAGGTTGACGGTGATGCTGCCGTTGTTCAGCCCCTGGAAGCCGTTGGAGCCGATGTTGGACGTGATGCTCTCGACCGCCGGATCCTGCTCGATGACCGAGACCACGGCGCGCTGCCGGTCGCTCATGGCGGTGAACGAGATGTCGGGCGGCGCCAGGGTGGCGCCGCGGATGACGCCGGTGTCCTGGGTCGGCAAGGTGCCCTTCGGCACCGCGCCGAACAGCAGGACCGTGCCGACGGCGGCACCGATGGTCGCGGCCAGCATCAGCCAGCGATGGCGGAGCGCCCAGGTGAGCGATTCCATGTAGCCGTCGATCGTCCGCTCCAACAGCCGCTCGCAGGCCCGGCCGAACCGGCCGTCGGCCGAGGACAGGTTGCCGATCGACAGGAAGCGCGCGCACATCATCGGCGTCAGCGTCAGCGACACCACCGCCGACATCAGGATCGCCGCGCACAGCGTCACGCCGAACTCGCGGAAGAACAGGCCGAAGATGCCCGGCATGAACAGGATCGGGATCAGTGCCGCAATGAGCGAGATGGTGATCGACACGATGGTGAAGCCCATCTGCTTCGAGCCGCGGATCGCCGCCTCGACCGGCGGATGGCCCTCCTCGATCAGCCGCGTGATGTTCTCGATCATGACGATCGCATCGTCGACCACGAAGCCGACGGCGACGATGAGCGCCATCAGCGACAGGTTGTCGAGGCTGTAGCGGCAGGCATACATGACCGCGAAGGTCGCCAGCAGCGACACCGGGATGGTGACGCTCGGGATCATCGTTGCCCAGAAGCGCCTGAGGAACAGCGCGATCACCAGCACCACGAGCGCGATCGTGATCAGCATGGTGAACTGCACGTCGGCGATCGCCGCACGGATCATGCGCGTGCGGTCGGCGGTGACATGCATCTCGACCGACGGCGGCATCCAGCGCTTCAGGAGCGGCAGGGTCGCCATGATGCGGTCGACCGTCTCGACCGTGTTGGCGTCGGGCTTCTTGCGCACCGAGACGACCACGCCGCGCTCGTCGCCGAACCAGCCGGCGAGCTTGGTGTTGGCGACGCCGTCATTGACCTTGGCCACGTCCTTGAGGCGCACCGGCGCGCCGTTGCGCCAGGCGATGACGATGTTGCCCCAGTCCTCGGCCGTGAACAGCTGGTCGGTCGCGGTGATCATCAGCGCGCGGTCGTCGCCCTGGATGCTGCCCTTCGGCCCGTCGACATTGGCCGACTGGATGGCCGTGCTGATGTCCGACAGCGACAGCTTCATGTTGGCGAGCGCGCTCGGGTCGACCTCGACCCGGACGGCACTCTTCTCAGCACCATTAATGTCGACTTCCGACACGCCCTCGAGCTGCGACAGCTTCTGCGAGACGACCGTGTCGGCATAGTCGTAGACCTTGCCCGGCGGCAGCGTGTCCGAGGTCAGCGCCAGGGTCAGGATCGGAAAGGCCGCCGGGTTCGCCTTGAAGAAGGTCGGTAGGCGCGGCAGGTCCTGGGGCAGGTTCTGCACCGAGGCGTTGATCGCCGCCTGCACGTCGCGGGCGGCATCGTCGACGTTCTTGCTGATCTCGAACTGCAGCATGATCATCGTGCTGCCGAGCGTATTGATCGAGGTGATCTGGTTCAGGCCCGAGATCGTGCCGAGCTGGCGTTCGAGCGGCGTGGCGAGCGAGGCCGCCACCGTCTCCGGATCCGCACCCGGCAGGCTGGCCGAGACGCGGATGATCGGCAGGTCGACGTTCGGCAGCGACGCCACCGCCAGATGCCGGTAGGCGACAATGCCCAGCAGCATCAGGCCGATCGCGAGCAGGACGGTTGCGACCGGGCGGCGGACGAAGGGTTCGGAGATGCTCACGGCCCCTACTCGGCCGCGTCTGAATCGCGCATGGCGTTGACCGGCAGCGGCCGGTGCCGCGGCGGCTCCGCCACCCGCCGGCCGAACCGGTGCGCCAGCGCGAGCCGCACCCGCTCGAAGAACAGATAGATGACCGGCGTCGTGTAGAGCGTCAGGAACTGCGAGACGATCAGGCCGCCGACGATGGCGATGCCGAGCGGCTGGCGCAGCTCGGAGCCGGTGCCGCTGCCGATCGCGAGCGGCAGCGCGCCCAGCAGCGCCGCCATGGTCGTCATCATGATCGGCCGGAAGCGCAGCAGGCAGGCCTGGTAGATCGACTGCTCCGCGCTCATGCCCTGGCGTTCGGCGTCGAGCGCGAAGTCGATCATCATGATCGCGTTCTTCTTGACGATGCCGATCAAGAGGATGATGCCGATCAGCGAGATCACGCTCAGATCCTGATGGAACAGCATCAGCGACAAGAGCGCGCCGACGCCGGCGGACGGCAGGGTCGACAGGATGGTGATCGGGTGGATGTAGCTCTCGTAGAGCACGCCCAGCACGATATAGACCGTGACGATCGCCGCCAGGATCAGGCCCAGCTCGCTGTCGAGCGAGCTGCGGAATTCGGCGGCGCTGCCGGCGAAGCCGGTCGCGATCGTCTCGGGCAGGCCGATCGCCTGCTCCGCGCGCTGGATCGCGCCGAGGGCGGCGCCGAGCGAGACGCCGTCGGGCACGTTGAACGACAGCGTCGTCGCCGGGAACAGACCCTGGTGGGTGACGACCAGCGGCGCCAGCTGGGTCACGACGGTGGCGACCGCGCTCAGCGGCACCTCCGTACCCTTGCCGCTGTTGAGCGAGGTGGTGGTCGCGGTGTTGCTGGTGGTCTGGCTGCCGTTCGAGGTCGGCGTCGTCGAGGCGACCACGCCGCTCGACAGCTGCGTGCCGTTCGTCAAGGTGCCGTTCGTCGCCGCGACATAGATCTTGTCGAGGCCGTTCATGTCCTTCTGGAACGCCGGATCGATGCCCAGGATGACGTGATACTGGTTGAGCTGGGTATAGATGGTCGCGATCTGGCGCTGGCCGAACGCGTCATAGAGCGTGTCGTCGATCGCCTGCATGCTGACGCCGAGCCGCGCCGCCGCGTCGCGGTCGATCTTCACCAGCGCCTGCAGGCCGGCGTTCTGCTGGTCGCTCGCCACGTCGGCGAGCTCCGGCTGCTTCTTCATCTCGGCGACCAGCTTCGGCACCCACTGACCGAGCTCGGCGACGTTCGCGTCCTGCAGCGTGTACTGGTACTGGGTCCGCGACAGGCGATTGTCGATCTGGATGTCCTGGACCGACTGCATGTAGAGCGTGATGCCATGGACGCCGGCGACCAGGCGCTTCAGGCGCTCGATGATCTGGTCGGCGGACGCCGTGCGCTGGTCGCGCGGCTTCAGGTTGATGTAGAGCCGGCCGCTGTTCGGCGTGGTGTTGACCGTGCCGGTGCCGACGAAGCTGTCGACCGCGGTCACGTCCGGATCCTTCGCGACCTCCGCCGCGATCGCCTGCTGGCGCTGCGCCATGCCGTTGAACGAGATGTCCTGCGCCGCGTCGGTCACGCCGACAATGAGGCCGGTGTCCTGCTGCGGCAGGAAGCCCTTGGGCACCTCGATATAGAGCAGCACGGTGACGGCGAGCGTCGCGACGCTGAACACCAGGGTCAGGGTCTGGTGGCGCAGCACCCAGCGCAGGCCGGCGTCATAGCCGTCGCGCATCCGGTCGAAGAACCGCTCGCTCCAGCGGAAGAGCGCGCCGGGCCGATGATGCGGATCCTCGGGCTTCAAGAGCTGGGCGCACATCATCGGCGTCAAGGTCAGCGACACGGCCGCGGAGATCACGACCGCGGCGCTCAGGGTAATGGCGAATTCGCGGAACAGCCGACCGATGACGCCGCCCATCAGCAAGAGCGGGATGAACACGGCGATGAGCGAGACGGTGAGCGAGATGATCGTGAAGCCGATCTGCTTCGCGCCCTTCAAGGCGGCATCGAGCGGCGCCTCGCCGGCCTCGATGTAGCGGACGATGTTCTCGATCATGACGATGGCGTCGTCGACGACGAAGCCCGACGCGATGGTCAGCGCCATCAGCGACAGGTTGTCGAGGCTGAAGCCTGCGAGCGACATGATGCCGAAGGTCGCGATCAGCGACACCGGCAGGGTCACGCTCGGGATGACCGTCGCCCAGAATTTGCGCAGGAACAGGAAGATGACCATGACGACGAGCGCGATGGTCAGCAGCAGCGTGAACTGCACGTCGGCGACCGAGGCGCGGATCGTCTGGGTCCGGTCGGTCAGCACGTCGATCTTGATCGCCGGCGGCAGGGCCGCCTGCAGCTTCGGCATCAGCTTGCGGATCGCCGCCACCGTCTCGATGATGTTGGCGCCGGGCTGCCGCTGGATGTCGAGGATCACCGCCGGCTTGCCGTTGTACCAGCCGGCGAGCTTGTCGTTCTCGACCCCGTCGACCACCGACGCCACGTCCTTCAAGCGGATCGGCGCGCCGTTGCGATAGGCCAGGATCTGGTTGCGATAGCCCTCGGCGTCGAACAGCTGGTCGTCGGCGCCGATCTGGAACGACTGGCGCAGGCCGTCGATCGAGCCCTTGGCCAGGTCGACCGTCGACGACGAGATCGCGGTGCGGACGTCGTCGAGCGCCAGGCCCAGGTTCGCGACCTGGGTCGGGTTGATCTGGATGCGGACCGCTTCCTTCTGGCCGCCCTCGATCGTGACCACGCCGACGCCGTCGACCTGGCTCAGCTTCTGGGCGACGACCGTGTCGGTATAGTCGTTGACCGTCCGGAGCGGCAGCGTGTCCGAGGTCAACGCCAGGATCAGGATCGGCGTGTCGGCCGGGTTGACCTTGCTGTAGGTCGGCGGGTTGGGCAGCTTCGAGGACGGGATGATGCCGGACGCCGCGTTGATCTGCGACTGCACGTCCTGGGCGGCGCTGTCGATGTCGCGCCCCAGGTCGAACTGCAGCGTGATCTGGCTGGTGCCGAACGAGCTGGTCGAGCTCATCGAGGTCAGGCCCGAGATCGTCCCCAGCTGATGCTCGAGCGGCGTCGTAATCGACGACGCCATGATTTCCGGTGCGGCACCCGGATAGTTCGTGACCACCTGGATCGTCGGGAAATCGACCGACGGCAAGGCCGCGACCGGCAGCAGCCGATAGCCGAGTCCCCCCAGCAGCACCACCCCGATGATCAGCAGCGTGGTGGCGATCGGCCGCAGGATGAAGGGATGGGAGACGTTCACGCCGGGTTCGCCCCGCTCTTGTCGGCCTTCTCGTCCTTGTGGTCACCGCGATGGCCGCCCTGGTGGTCGCCCCGATGCTCGCCGCGGGGCTCGGGCTTGGTCTCCTCGGCGGTCGGCACGGCGCCGTCCGGCGTCGCGGCCACGATCTTGCTGCCCGACTGCAGCCGGTATTGGCCGTCGACCACGACCTGTTCGTTCGCGGCCAGCCCCTTGTCGATGAGCGCCAGGTTGTTCTGGGTCTGGGCGACGACGATGTCGCGCATCTCGACCGTCTGGTCGGGCTTCACGACCCAGACGAAATCGCCCTTCGGCCCGTGCTGGACCACGGTCGCGGCCACGGTCAGGCCGTTGCGGCGGGTCGAGACCAGCACGCTGGTATTGACGAACTGCCCCGGCCACAGCGCGCCGTCCTCGTTCGGGAAGGTCGCCTTGAGCTTCACCATGCCGGTGGTCTGGTCGATCTGGTTGTCGACCAGGTCGAGCGTGCCCCGCCCCAGCGCCGTCGTATTGTCGCGGCCATAGGCCACGACCGGCAGGCTGCCGGCGCCCAGTCCCTTGGTCACGGACGGCAGATTGTCGGCCGGCAGGGTGAAGATCAGCGAAATCGGATGGATCTGGGTGACGGTCACCAGCGCCGTCGAGTCGGAGGCATGGATGATGTTGCCGATGTCGACGTTGCGGATGCCGGTCCGGCCGTCGATCGGCGAGGCGATGCTGGTGTAGTCGAGCTGGGTCTTGTTGTAGTCGATCGTCGCCTGGTCGGAGGCGACCTGGGCCACCAGCTGATCGACCAGCGCCTGCTGGGTGTCGAGCGTCTGCGGGCTGACGAACTGCTTGCCGACCAGCCCCTGGTCGCGCACCAGATCCTTGCGCGCGTTCGCGAGTTGCGCCTCGTCCTTGGCCTTGGTCGCGATCGCCTGCTTGTACTGGGCGTCATAGGGGCGCGGGTCGATGATCGCCAGCACGTCGCCGGCCTTCACCTCCTGGCCTTCCTTGAACAGCAGCTTGATCAGTTGCCCGTCGACCCGGCTCTTGACCTGGACGGTGTTGTAGGCCTGGACCGTGCCCAGCCCCGACAGATAGAGCGGGACGTCGCGCTCGGCGACCTTGCCGACGACGACCGGGATCGGTTCGTCGCTGACGCCGCTCATGCCGCGCCGCGCCGCCTGCTCCCGCGCGCCCATCCGGCCGCCGCCCTGATGGGCCGGCCCGGCCCCCTCAAGGTAGGTGTAATAGCCGCCGCCGGCGACGGCGAGCAGGACGACGGGCAGGATCCACTTGAAACGCATGATGTCCCTTGTTCGGTCGGCACCCGGGGGACCGCAGGCCCCCGAGGGCCTCTAGATACGCTGCCGCTTCGGAATTTCGCGGGCGATCCTCGCATTCTGCTCCTATAGCACCCGATTCCGGCAGGGCGATGACCTAACCGTCGGCTTTCTGTAACAGCAGATTGCAGCGGCGACGGCGGGGCGCGAAAAAAGCCCGGGCCTACGGATGGCTTTCCTATTCCGTCGCGAGTTTGCCATCATCATATCCGACCATGTCGGCGCGTGGGAGCCCGTCGCCTCCCATGCGCCCGACGGAGCCACGCCGGAGACCTGTCCTGTACCTGACCGACGTCGCCACCATCGTTCTCGCGGTCGCCAGCCTGCTCCTGGTCGTCAGTATCGTGCAGCCGTTGGCGGGACGCTTCGGCCTGCCGACGACCGTATTGCTGGCCCTCGTCGGCACCGCCATCGGCGGCGTCGCCAGCTTCGTGCTGCAATCGCCCGACATCACGCTGTTCGACGAGGTGGCCAGGCCGTTCGCGGCACCGCCGGTGACCGCGGCGGTGTTCCTCGACTGCTTCCTGCCGATCCTGCTGTTCCAGGCCGCGATCACCATCGATATCCGGCGGATGATCGAGGATGCGGTGCCGATCCTGATGCTGGCGGTGCTGGCCGTGCTCGTGACCACCGGCCTCATCGGCTGGAGCGTGTCGGCGCTGTCGGGCGAGGCGCTGATTCCGGCCCTGCTGCTGGGCTCGATCGTGGCCACGACCGATCCGGCCGCGGTCGTCGCCATCTTCCGCGACCTGGGCGCGCCGGCGCGGCTCACGCGCCTGGTCGAGGGCGAGAGCCTGCTGAACGACGCGGCGGCGATCTCGATCTTCACCATCCTGGTCGGGCTGCTGAAATCCGGCGGCCAGGTCGAGGTCGGCCATGCCGTCGCCCATTTCGTGCTGAGCTTCGGCGGCGGCATCCTCTTGGGCATTTTCGCCGCCCGGCTCGCCACCGCCAGCCTGCCGCTGCTCCATGGCGACCGGGCGGCAGAACTGACCCTGACCCTGGCCCTGCCCTACCTGGTCTTCATCCTGGGCGAGGATCACCTGCATGTCTCGGGCGTGGTCGCCGTGGTCGCCGCCGGCGTGACCTTCGCCTCGACCGGCCTTGCCCGCATCTCGCCGTTCAACTGGACCTTCCTCAATGAGCTCTGGGAGCAGCTCGCCTTCTGGGCCGGCTCCTTCATCTTCATCCTGGCCGCGATCCTGGTGCCGACCCTGCTGGTCGATATCGGGCCGCGCGACCTGGTGACGATGATGGTGGCGCTGGGCGCCGCCCTCGTCGCGCGCATGATCGTGCTGTTCGGCGTGCTCCCGCCGCTGACCTTGCTGAAATGGAGCGCGCCGGTATCGACCGCCTACAAGCTCGTCATCACCTGGGGCGGGTTGCGCGGTGCGGTCACCGTGGCGCTGGCCCTGGCGGTGACCGAGGACCCCGGGCTCGATCCCGAGATCAAGCGCTTCGTCGCCATGCTCGCGACCGGCTTCGTGCTGTTCACCCTGTTCGTCAACGGCACGACCCTGCGCGTCGTCATCCGCCTGCTAAAGCTCGACCGACTGAGCCCGCGCGACGAGGCCTTGCGCGACAATGTGCTGGCGCTGTCGCTGGCCGACCTGCGCGATTCGCTGGCCGAGACCGCGGTCGATTACCGGATGAGCGAGGACGTCGCCGCGGCCACGCTCGCGCGCTATTCGGAGCGCATCGAGAAGGTGACCCGGCGGCGCGAGACCCGCGTGGCGGCGCTCGCCGACCAGCGGCCCGAGGTGCTGGACCGCGACCGGCTGGCGATCGCGCTGGTGGCGCTCGCCAGCCACGAGCGCCGGCTGGTGCTCAACCATCATGCCGAGGGCACGGCCTCGCGGCGCGCGGTCGAGGCGCTGCTGCGCCGCGCCGACGCAATGGTCGACGCCGCCCGGACCGGCGGCCGCAGCGGCTATGCCCAGGCGATCAAGCGCAGCGGCCGCGACACGTTCGGCTTCCGCTGCGCGCATCTGCTGCATCGCCGTTTCGGCATCGAGGGGCCGCTTGCCCGGCGCCTCGCCGAGCGGTTCGAGCAATTGCTGATCATCCGCATGCTGCTCGACGAGCTGGGCCGCTTCACCGCGCAGAAGCTGGCGCGTTTCCTCGACGATCGGCTGATCCAGATCGTCAACGACGTGCTGGCGCTCCGGCGCGACCGGACGCGGCGCATGCTGGATGCGCTGCAGGCGCAATATCCGGAATATCTGGCGGCGCTCGAGCGGCGCATCCTGGAGCAGGCCGCCTTGCGCCAGGAGCTGCAGGCCTATCGCAGCCTCTACGACGAAGGGCTGATCGGTCAGGAGCTGTACGAGGATTTGGCGCGCCGCCTGCGCCAGCGGCGGAAACCGGCCGAGGCGCGGCCGCATCTCGACCTGGGGCTGAAGCCGGGCGAACTGATGCGCCGCATCGATCTGTTCCGCGACCTGGCGCCCGACCCGGCCGAGCGGCTCGGCCGGCTGGCGCGGCCGCTGATCGCGGTGCCCGGCGACAAGCTGGTGCGCAAGGGCGAGCGTAGCGATTCGGTCTTTTTCATCTCGTCGGGCGCCGTCGAGGTCGTGCTGCCGGGCGAGCCGGTCACCCTCGGCCGCGGCGACATCTTCGGCGAGATGGCGCTCCTGACCGGCGAGCCGCGCCGGGCCGACGTGACCGCCGTCACCTACAGCCAGCTGCTCGTGCTGCATGCCGCGGATTTCCGCCGCTTCCTCGGCGCCAATCCGGACGTGCAAGCGACCATCCAGCAGATCTTCGACAGCCGGATGGAGGCGGTCACGGCGCGCACCGAGACCGCGTCGGCCGGAGGGTGAGGAGGCGATTGCCCCTGGCGGACGGTTGCGACTAGGCTGCCGCCAGCGATCCCGCAACTGCCGGACCAACAAGAATGCCGACAAGCAGCACCCCGGACATGCCCGCCACCCAGAGCGCCTTCGTCGACCGCTTCGCCCTCGACCGGCTGCCGCCGCGCGCGGCCTGGCCAGAGCTGATTTTCGACCGGCCCGAACTCGCCTATCCGCCCCGGCTCAACGCCGCCAAGGTCCTGCTGGACGACCGGGTCGCGGCCGGCGACGGCGCCCGCCGCTGCCTGGTCGACGACCACGCCACCTGGTCCTACGCCGACCTCAAGGAGCGCTCCGACCGGATCGCCCAGGTGCTCAAGGCCGCCGGCGTGGTGGCGGGCAATCGCGTCCTGCTGCGCGCGCCCAACAATCCGATGCTGGTCGCCCAATGGTTCGCCGTGTTGAAGCTGGGCGCGATCGTGGTCACGACCATGCCGCTGTTGCGCACGCGCGAACTGGTCAAGGTCATCGAGAAGGCCGAGATCAGCCACGCGATCTGCGACAGCCGGCTTGAGGCCGACCTGCGCGCGGCCCAGGCCCAGGTGCCGGTGCTGCGCCACATCCTGATCGCAAACAGCGAGGCTCCGGACGGGCTCGAGGCCCGGATGGCGGCGGTCTCGGGACGGTTCGAGACCGTCGACACCGCCGCCGACGACCTGGCGCTCATCGCTTTCACCTCGGGCACCACCGGCCAGCCCAAGGGCTGCATGCATTTCCACCGGGACATCCTGGCGATCTGCGACACTTTCTCGCGCCATGTGCTGCGGCCGAACCCGGACGACCTGTTCTGCGGCAGCCCGCCGCTCGCCTTCACCTTCGGCCTGGGCGGGCTGGTGATCTTCCCGCTCAGCGCCGGAGCTGCGACGCTGCTCCTGGAGAATGCCGGGCCGGAGGCGCTGATGCAGGCGATCGAGCGGCACCGCGCCACCGTTTGCTTCACCGCGCCCACCGCCTATCGCGCCATGGCCGCCATGAAGGGCCGCTACGACATCCAGAGCCTCAAGAAGGGTGTGTCGGCCGGCGAGGCGCTGCCGCTGGCGACCCGCACGCTGGTCAATGATTGTTTGGGTATCGATCTGATCGACGGCATCGGCGCGACCGAGATGCTGCACATCTTCATCGCCGCCGCCGGCGACGACATCCGGCCGGGTGCCACCGGCAAGCCGGTGCCGGGCTTCCGCGCGGCGGTGCTGGGCGAGGACGGCGCCGTGCTGCCGCCGGGCCAGGTCGGCCGGCTTGCGGTCAAGGGGCCGGTCGGCTGCCGCTATCTCGATGATCCGCGCCAGTCGGTCTATGTCCAGGACGGCTGGAACGTCACCGGCGACAGCTACCTGATGGATGCCGACGGCTATTTCTGGTTCCAGGCGCGCAGCGACGACATGATCATCTCGGCCGGCTACAACATCTCCGGTCCCGAGGTCGAGCAGGCGGTGCTGTCCCATGCTGCCGTGGCGGAATGCGCCGTGGTCGCGGCACCGGACGCGGAGCGGACCTTCATCGTCAAGGCGTTCGTCGTGCTGAAGCCGGGCCGGACCGGCGATGCGGCGCTCGCCAAATCGATCCAGGACCATGTGAAGGCCGAGATCGCGCCCTACAAATATCCGCGCGCCGTCGAGTTCGTGGCGTCGCTGCCGCGCACCGAGACCGGCAAGCTGCAACGCTATCGGCTGCGCCAGCAGGAACTGGAGCGCGCTGCCAAAGCCTGACACTTCGCGCTGCAACACAATCGCGCTAGGGTTCGGGTTCCTGACGTTCTCCGGAGACAGCTCATGACTCGCGACGAGATCCTTGGCACGCCTTCCATGCCGGCCGCGGCGCCCTCCTATCCCTACGGGCCGTACCGCTTCATCAATCGCGAGTATTTCACCGTCGCCTACGAAAGCGACAAGGACGCGATCCGCGCCGCCGTGCCCGAGCCGCTGGAGCCCGATCCCGACGGCATCGTCTATTACGAATGGATCCGCATGCCGGACAGCTCCGGCTTCGGCGACTATACCGAGACGGGGCTCGTCATCCCCTGCCACTACAATGGCGTGCCCTGCAACTTCACCGCCCAGATGTATCTGGACGACGAGCCGCCGGTCGCCGCCGGCCGCGAGATCTGGGGCTTCCCGAAGAAGCACGCGCACCCGAAGCTCGAGGTCACGCACGACACGCTAACCGGCACCCTGCATTACGCCGGCGAGCGCGTGGCGATGGGCACCATGGTCTACAAGTGGGAGCCGCATGTCCGCGACGTGCGCAAGACCTATGATTCGCTGACCAAGCAGCAGGTCTGCCTGAAGCTGATCCCCGACGTCGACGGCAAGCCGGCGATCGCCCAACTGGTCAGCTTCCATCTGACCGACGTCAAGGTGAAGGGCTCCTGGACCGGGCCGGCGCGCCTGCACCTGATCCCGCATGTCAATGCGCCGGTCGCGGACCTGCCGGTGCGCAAGGTCGTCGGTGGCCGGCATTTCATCGCCGACCTGACCCTGCCCTACGGCAAGGTGCTGTACGACTATCTGAAGCCGGAGAAGTAACCGCGCGGGACGAGCGGACTCAAGGCGACGTCCTCCGCCCGGATGCGATCATCCGGGCGGAAGCTGCGCCAAGGCCGAAACCAGGATCGGTTGGAGGGTGCCCGATGGCGTTGACGCTCTATGCCCACCCGTTCTCGTCCTATTGCCAGAAGGTGCTGATCGCGCTCTGGGAGAATGAGACGCCCTTCGCCTACCGCCATCTGGAAGAACCGGGTGCGGCGGAGGAGCGGGCGGCGCTCTGGCCGCTCGGGCGTTTCCCCGTGCTGGTGGACGACGGCCGGACGGTCGTCGAGTCGAGCATCATCATCGAGCATCTGGACCTGCACCACGCCGGCCCGGTCCGCCTGCTGCCCAACGACCGCGAGGCCGCCCTCGAGGTCCGGTTCATGGACCGCTTCTTCGACAATTACATCATGACGGCGATGCAGCAGCCGGTGTTCGAGGCGCTGCGTGCCGAGGGCGGGCGCAAGGAGGCGGCGATGGCGGAAGCGCGCCAGGCGCTCGACACGGCCTATGCCTGGCTGGAGGCGCGGCTCGCCGGCCGGACCTGGGCGGCGGGCGAGAGCTTCTCGATGGCCGATTGCGCCGCGGCCCCGTCGCTGTTCTATGCCGACTGGGTCCACCAGATCGGCCCCGATTTTCCCCGGTTGCGGCAGTATCGGTCACGCCTGCTGTCGCGCCCCTCCTTCGCGTGCGCCGTCGAGGAGGGCCGCCCCTATCGGAGTTACTTCCCGCTCGGAGCGCCTGATCGCGACTGACGGAGCCACGGTCGCGCGCCGGCAAGGCGTGTACTGGCTGATCTTGGTGAGGATATCGCGTTTTCGTGCGGCGACGCATTCCGATCGTAACGGCATCTGCTGCGATATTGGTCAGGCGACGCCGCCTGACCAGTACTACCGTGACCGGGCTAGGAGGAGAACTTGCCCTTTGCCAACGCTTTCGCGTTGTTGATGAACGGCAAGCCCTGGGGAACGCCCCAACCACTGGCGTTGTCCCAGCCGACCGTCGCCCGCAGGGAGGAATCTGCACCGAAACCCACATCGAACAGTTTGAACAGCGCAGCAGCTCCAGAAACTGGCGCCAGGGTCCCGACGAAGCCTTCCGGCTGGGTCTGGCTGAGGCCGAGCAATTGGGCCGGGTCGTAGGTCGTCGTGGTTGACGCCGAGGTGCTTGGGTCCGTCACGGTGATGGACGCGCTGGTGTTCTGGTTGAAGGCGCTGATTGGCAGGATATCCTTGACGGCAGCCGGGGACATGCGCGCGATCATGGGCGCGGCCTGTCCCAGGGGTTCGCCGGCCGCTTGGTTTGCCAAGGCCCAGATCGCCGAGAAGACCGGCGTGGCGAGGCTGGTGCCGCCGATCACCGTGTATTCCGAACCGATCACTTCGAACGTCGTTCCGTCGCTGACGACATCGGGGAGGACGACGATTCCGCCGGTCTGCGGATCGGCGATGGCCGACACGTCAGGCAATTGGCGACCGGTGCCCGGCAAGCTCCGCTGATAGGCCGGTTTCTGGAGATAGACGCTCTCACCGCCGCCGCTGCCCTGCCGGAAGCCGAAGACCGAGGGCGGGTTCTGCGGCAAAGCCGACTCGAGGGCGGTGAGGTTGATGCCCCAGACGGACTCGACCGGGCCGCTGTCGCTCGGCACATTGAGGCTGGTGCCCCCGACCCCCGTCGCGAACGGCGAATCGGCCGGGATGGAAGCGGCGCCGAGTGGCGTTCCCACACCAAAGTCGCCGCTGTCGCCGGTCGCGACATTGACCGCGATGCCCCGCGCCGCCGCCTTCTGGAAGACGGCGTTGTAGAGCCGCGCGGTCGCCGGGCCAACCAGCGCCTCCGGCTCGCCGAAGCTGTTGGAGATGACGTTACCCAGCTTGTGCGCGACGGCATAGTTGATCGCGAATGCCATCTCGGTATCGTCGGCAGTAGGGGCCACGACCAAGGCGATCTTGGCATCCGGCGCCAGCGCATGCGCCCACTCGACATCGAGCTCGACCTCGTCCGCCCAGCCGGTCCTGATGCCGTCGATGGTGGGCTGGCCGTCGGGGAAGATGATCTCGAAGTTCTTGTCGTTCAATGCCGGCAGCCCCATCGCCGCGGAGAAGGTGTTGGCGTCCGTTTCGACCTGCGGCGAGCCGTAGGCGTCGATAATGACGATGGTCTGGCCCTTGCCGGTCCAGCCCTTGGCATAAACCGCATCGAACCCGTAATGGGTCGCCAGCTGCTGTGCCGTGTATCCGCAGAAGGGACGGGTTAGGCCGGTCAGATATTCCGGCCCCTGATATGTCGCGGTCAGATCGTCACCCGACTTCACGATCGTCTTCTGGGGACCGAAGCATTGCGTCGTGAACGGTGCGAGCGGGTTGGTCGTCGCCGGCGTCGCGGGTATCCCTGCCCGCGGCTGGCCCGTCGAGAAATCGGTCTGGCGCACCGCATAAGGCTGCACGCCGCGGTTGTCGAGACCGGTGACCGCCTCGACCAGCTCGGGGTGGGCACCCTGATATTTCGGCTCTGTCAGAGGGGAGAGGAAGGTCCGGTCCGCCGACTGAAACCGATGGACGCTGGTGCCAAACACGGCCTGGACCCGGGTGGCGGAGCCGGATACCTTGATGGCGGCGCCATCATCCGAGACCCGCTCGATCTTGAGGCCCTGAGCCCGCAGCGACGCCTGGACGGTTGCCAGATCCTGTGGCGCCGGGCCGAAGCCCGCCATTTCTTGGGCGGTCATCCAACGATGATAATAGGGCGAGCTCGGATCGTAGCGTTCGGCAACCGCCGCATCGAAAAGTGCCTGGTTCCGGCTCTTGAGCCAAACCATGGCGGTCATCGGCGTCGCGGCGTCGACCGGACCGACGTCCCGCGCCGCCGTCGCCAGGCGCGCGGCGGGCGATGCCGTGCCGGCCGTGGCCGGAAGGGCAACGCTTGCCATCAGAAGGGCGGCAGATAGATGAGTTAAAACACCTCGATTGCGCGGTGAAAAACCAACTTTCGAATAGTGCGCTTTCATATTGCCAACATCCTCAAGAAGTTTCGGTGGCGATTGGTCGCGACTGCACATCATCACCCGCAGAGAAGTGATGATTATTCAATCTAAGTCAGGCAATCTGACCAGAATGTCTATTTCAATGTTCTAATAGCCCGAAAGGGCCACGCTGTATTCGGTCGGTTTGTTCGGCACTGAAGTAACCAATTAGGCCGACGTACCGCCCGAGAGATTTACCCGCGCCAAGCGCGATCTGAATCAAGCCACACACAGCGTGCGGCTATCCCGCCGGGCGCCCGCTATGTGGATCCCGTCTGCGCTGGTCAGGTGAAAGGTGCTGAAAGGAGCGGGCGCGGGATGATCGCTTTGAACTGCCATCACGCCTCCATCTCTTTCACCTAAGGTTGCATCAACAGAGCGACCTGTCAATCAGCGCGACAATCTAATGTCGACTTGCGCAAATACTGCGCTAAATAAATAAAAATAATAAATATTTTTTTATAAAAATTTATTAGGCGAATACAACTCTCGGAGGTTCGCATTACAGCTTGGGACCTGCACCCAGCACTCAAGAAAATTCCGCACCTCTACGGCTTGCTCCTCCCCCCGGCCCATGACTCGGACCAAGCCTGTACAGCGACCTCTCATTTCCTTGCGCGACGATCCTCGGATTCCGTCCCAGTTGTAGCGATGCGGATCAGCATCTGCTGCGGCAATCCGGCAACGGTCGAGTCAGTGACGAAGTCGCCGACGGCACGGGCCAGATACGGGTCCAGGGTGTTCAGGCCGGCTTCACGAAACACGGCACGCACGATCGTCTCGTCGCGTTGCCAGGCCTCGTCAACCAGGCTCCGCGCGTCGATGGCCCGCTTGGCAGCAACATCATATTCGCTCTCACTCGCGGACCGCGCGCGCCGACGGCGCGATAAGCGTATCGGAAGCGGCGGGCGGTTTTCCGTGAACGCCGGTCATGTCTCGGCGGATCAGGACCCCACAAATCGCAAGCCCATCAGCAGCCACACCGCCGCGTGCTCCGGACCACCGCGTTCCAGCCTCAAGAAATCTTCGATGTCGGCTTCCGCGACGTGGCCGCCAGATGCCGCGTTGGGCTCATGCCGAACAGGCTGAGGGCGATCGTCGGCCGATTGCTCATCAGATCTTAGCGAACCTAGGGTTATCAGATCACGATGATCGCCATCTCATCCAACGGCTGGGCGCATATCCGGAGTTTCGCCATGCGCCATCGGGTTACGATCCGCGACCTCGCCATCATTGGTGCGGCGACCCTTGTTGGCCTGTATTGGGTCTACGCCGTTGACGTCTTCCAGAACGAAGGTGGCGGATATAAAGCCGAGACGATTGAACTCGACGAAGCGCTGCTGATCGGCGGCGCGCTCGCCATCGCGTTGCTCGCGTTGGTGGCGAAGCAGTATGTCGTTCAGAAGCGCGAGGTGGCTCGCCGCATCGCCGCTGAATGCTATGCCCGCGAACTGGCCTATCAGGACGGCCTCACAGGACTTCCCAACCGCCGTCAGTTTGACGATGCACTTATCAAAGCATTGGGGTCGCCACCGCGCGCCGCTGCAACGCATGGCTTGTTTCTGCTTGATCTGAACGGCTTCAAGCGGATCAACGATGTGCATGGTCATGGGGTTGGTGACGAGGTGTTGATCGTCGTGGCGCGTCGCCTGCTTGGAGCGATGCGCGATGGAAATATGATTGCCCGCTTCGGCGGCGACGAGTTCGCCGTGCTCGCGACACATCTTGCCGGATCCGAGGCTGCAACTAACATCGCCTTGCGCATCATCGGCGCTCTTGATGCGCCAATAACAGCGGGCGGTACAATTCACCGTGTGGGCGTCGGGATCGGCATCGCCCTTCTGCCCATCGACGCGAGCACGCCAGAGGAGGCGATGCGCCGTGCCGATGTGGCGCTCTATCGCGCCAAGGCGGAACGGCGTTCGGCAATGCGCTTCTTCGAGGAGGGTATGGACCTCCAGGTACGCGAGAGAGCCGCTCTAGAGCAGGCATTGCGCACCTCGATCGAAGCGGGGGCCATCGAACCGGCATTCTTGCCAACGGTGCAACTGAAGACACAGGAGATCGTCGGCTTCGAGATGATCCCGCACTGGATCGACGCCAGCGGCAAAAGTGTACCGTGGGAACGTTTTATCCCAATAGCCGAGGAAACGGGTCTGATCCATGCGTTGGCGGAGAGCCTTCTGCGCAAGGCCTGCGAAGTCGCTCGCGAGTGGCCAGTGACGGTCCGCCTCTCGACGGACATATATCCCAGCCAACTTCGTGACGAACTGTTCGCCGCCCGAATCCTCCGGGTTCTCCAGGAAACGGGTCTAGCGCCAGAGCGCTTGGAACTAGAGATCACCGAGAGTGTGCTCGTTGCTGACCTCGACAACGGTCGTATTACCCTCGACGCGTTACATACGGCAGGTGTCCGGCTGGTGCTCGACAATTTTGGAACAGGATATTCGAGTCTTTACCACCTGCGAAATATTCGGCTCGACAAGGTGAAGATCGACCGAAGCTTTGTCCGCGCAATGGCATCCGAAGGCGAAAGTGCCAGCATCGTCCGGGCTCTCATCGGACTAGGCCAGGGTCTTGGTCTCGACGTGGCGGCCGAAGGCATTGACGACGTCGGACAAGAGACCTCCCTCATCGACAGTGGCTGTCACCTGGGGCAAGGTTCTACGTTCAGCGATCCACTGAACGCGGCGCAAGCAACCGCCATGCTGCCCCCTCTTCCAATTCCTCCGAACTATTCGGCTGGGCAACCGGCGGTGACCTGAAGGTCAAGATTGGCGAAACTGTGAAGCAGCACCGTAGTGGGGTCCCACGACGAGTTGCGACGACACCTTGATGCCGCTGCGAGAATCGTCGAGCCGCGGAGCGAATGTCCAGCTTGACCGCCAGCCCGCACGGAAGCAGCCAGACCGCTTCTCACCCTTCTCGGCCGCTGCTTTCGCGCCCGATTGAGTTTTGACCTAACGGCAGCAGCCCCTCGACCTCGCGGGCGCGGCCCAGGTCCTTCATCAGTTGGACGAAGCGCGGCACGCGCCGGGCGTATTCGGCGTGGCGGGCGCGCACGGCGGTGACCAACTCGCCCTTGCGCTCGAGCAGCGCGTCGCCGAGTTCGATGATGCGCAGGTTCGGCCAGGCGCGGTCGCGCACGCGCACGATCTCGGCCACGATGTCTTCGGCAGCGACATGCGGCAGCGCCTGGGCCAGCAGCAGGATGCTGAAGGCGGTCGAGCGCGAGATGCCGGCATGGCAATGGACCAGCAGATGGCCGCCGGCCGCCGGCAGGTCGCGGCCGAAGTCCAGCACCTGGCGGACATGGTCGCGCTGGACCAGTATCTCCCCCGGCCGGGCATCGATCGAATCATGGAAGCGCAGCAGCAGCCGGCGCGTCGGGTTCAAGAGCTCGAGGCTGGCCGGCTCCGGGTATTCCGGATCGAGCACCGACAGCAGATGGGTGACGCCGCGCCGTTCGAACGGGGGAAGCTCCTCAATCCCGCAGATGGAAATTTCAAAGGGCGTAAGCGACATCGGCAGTCATCCGGCTCGGGCGGGAAAAGTGTAATTCTATGTCACGATTTCGCCATATGCGACAGGACATCGCCGCTACTCCTTGGCGCGGGCGACCTGGATCCCCGCCAGCCCCTCATAGACCTTGACCACGGCGGCATCGTCCTCGCCGCCATGGCCGGCGGCGGCAGCCGCCAGGAACTGCTGATGGGCCGCGGCCGCGATCGGCAGCGGAAAGCGCAGCGAGCGGCCGGTATCGAGCACCAGCCCCAGGTCCTTGACGAAGATCTCGACCGAGGAGAGCGGCGTGAAATCGCCGTCGAGCATGTGCGGCACCCGGTTCTGGAACATCCAGGACCCGCCGGCGCTGTTCGAGATCACCTCGTAGAGCTGGCGCGGATCGGCGCCGGCGCGGGTGCCGAGCGCCATCGCCTCCGCCGCTGCCGCGATATGCACGCCGGCCAGGAGCTGGTTCACGGTCTTGACGGTCGAGCCGATGCCGGGCCGGTCGCCCAGCCGATAGACCGTCGCGGCCACGGCCGCCAGCACCGGCTCGGCAACGGCATAGGCTGCGGCCGGGCCGGACGACATGATGGTCAGTTGCCCATCGCGCGCCTTGGCGGCCCCGCCCGAGACCGGCGCATCGAGCAGCAGATGCCCAGTCTCGGCGAGCCGTGCCGCGAGCGCCTCGGTAAAGGCGGCCGGCACGGTCGCGGACAGCATGACCACGGCCCCTTGCGGCAGCCGGGCGACGGCGCCACCCGGGCCGAACAGCACGGCTTCGACCTGGGCCTGGTTCACGACCATGAGGATGACGAGCCGGGCGCCCTCGGCCGCGGCACCGGGATCGGCTGCGGCCCGGCCGCCGGCGGCGACGAAGGCATCGACCGCCGCCGGGCGGACGTCGCTGCCGGCGACGTCGTGCCCGGCCTTCACCAGGCTCACGGCCATGCCCATGCCCATCGACCCCAGCCCGATCACGCCTACCCGCATCGCCTGCCTCCCGGTTTCATGTCCTGCCGAGGAGCCTAGGCTGACGGGCGCCGGGGTTCAAAGGATCTCGGCCAGCCGCGTCACTGGGCGGCAGATGCGGGCGCCCTTGTCGGTGATCACTACCGGCCGTTCGATCAGGATCGGATGGGCGAGGATGGCATCGATCAGCCGATCGTCGCTCAAGCCGGGCTCGTCGAGGCCCAGTTCGCCGTAGATCGCCTCCTTCTGCCGCATCAGCCCGCGCGGGCCGATGCCGAGCCGGCCGAGCAGCTCGACCAGGGCGGCCCGATCGGGCGGCTGCTTCAGATATTCGACGATATGGATGTCCAGGCCCTTGGCCTGAAGCTCGGCGAGGACGGTGCGGGACGTGCTGCAGCGGGGATTATGGAAGATCGTGACGGTCATGAGCGCTCGTCGGGTAAGGCCTGGGTCTCAAAAATGCCATGGGTGGACCGGGCCCATCCTGGGAATAGAACGACCATATCAAACGTACTTAATAGGCACGAACGTCTTGTTCGGATATGGAGTTTTAAAAATGCTTCGACACAAGCTGGCTTTTGCCGCCGCCGGTATCGGCCTCGCCGCGACCCTGGGCGCGGCTGCGCCGGCAGAGGCTCGGACATCCGTTTCCGTGGGCATCGGCCTGCCGGGCGCCTACTACGCTCCGCCGCCGGTCTACTACGCTCCGCCGCCGGTCTATTACGCGCCGCCGCCGCCGGTCTACTATGCCCCGGCGCCGGCCTATTACGGGTATGGGCCGGGCTACTACGGCTATTACCACCATCGCCACTGGCGCCACTACTAACGTAGGAGTCGCTACGGATCAGGTCCAATTCGGCCGAGGGGCCGCGCCGCACCAGCGGCGCGGCCCTTCTCTTTTGGGTTACCCCTGGGCCACGACCAATCCGTGCAAAAACATGGGCATATGGTGCGCGGAAGCGTTGCGAAATAGCCATTCCGCCATGCAGGGCTCAACTGTCCCTTGCGTGTCGTAAAATTTTCGTAAAATCTGCTGCGCGCCACCGGATCCCCGGTTGGAACCGAGGAACCCGATGCCTTCTCTCACCCCGAGGAGTCTCTTCGCCGCCGTGCTCGCGCTCGCCGCAGCGCTCGTGCTGTTGGGCGGCGTCGTGGTGTGGAATTCCTACCGGACCGCGCTCGGCAAGGCGGAAGGGGCCTCGCGCAATCTCGCGGCCGTGCTCGACGAGCATGCCGCCCATAATCTCGACACGGTCGACCAGCGGCTGCGCATGGTCTTCGATCTCACCACCGGCGATTTCATCAAGCGGCGCGGCATCGAGGCCTTCACGCGGGTGATGGCCCGGATGGCCGGCGAATCGAGCCTGGTGCGCGGCTTCGCCGTCACCGACGATCAGGGCCGGCTGATCTATGGGCAGGAGGCAGAGCAGCCGGTCGCGACGCTCGACGTCTTCACCGAGCAGCGGGACAGGGCCCTACCCGACCTGTTCATCGGCACGCCGATCCGGATCGCGGCCGACGGCGGCTGGCAATTGCCGGTCAGCCGGGGCTTCCGCGACGCCGACGGGCGATTGCTGGGCGTTGCCATCGCCTATCTCGACCTGGCGGCGTTCGACCGGTTCTACACGACGCTCGATCTGGGCACCGGCGGCGCCGTCGCGGTCGCCCGCAGCGACGGCAGGCTGCTCTGGCGCCATCCGATGATCGATCTGGCCAACCCGCCCCGCTATCAGCCGCAGACGGCCGGCACCGCAGCCCCGGCGCCGGGCCGAGCCGGCAATTACCAGGCCGCGTCGCCGGTCGACGGCAAGCACCGGATCGTCGGCTATGTGGTCGACCGGAAGCTGCCGTTCTCGGTCTTCGTCGCCATCGACAACAGCGACGCCTTGTCCGCCTGGCGGCACGAGACGGTCGCGACCGCGCTCGCCGCCGCGGTCCTGGTGCTATGCCTGGTGATGCTCGGCTGGCGCCTCAAGCGCGAGATGACGGAACGGACCCGCGGCTTCGCCGACCTGGAGCGACAGGCCGCAGCCCTTGCCGTCAACACCATGCAGCTGGGCATGGCCCGCCATCTGGCCGAGGAGGCGGAGGAGCGGCTGCGCAATGCGCTCGACGCGCTCAGCGAGGGCTTCCTGCTCTGGGATTCCGAGGACCGCCTGGTGCTGTGCAACGATGCCGCCCATGTGCTCGACCCGGATCCCGGCAGCAAGATCGAGTTCGGCCAATCCTTCACCGAGCTCTTGGACGACCGGCTCGAGCGCGGTCTGATCCCGGCCGCCATCGGGCGCGAGGCCGAGTATCGCGCCAGCCGGATCGCCGCCCATCTCAATCCGACCGTGCCGATCGAATTCGAGACGGCCCACGGCCTCATCCTGCGCATCGTCGAGCGGCAGACGACCGAAGGCGGCATCGTCACGCTGCGCAGCGACGTGACCGCGCAGCGCCAGCTCGAGCGCGCGCTGATCGACGCGCGCCAGGAGGCGGAGGCCGGCAGCCGGGCCAAATCCGAATTCCTCGCCAGCATGAGCCACGAGCTCAGGACGCCGCTCAATGCCGTGATTGGCTTCTCCGAGCTGATCCATGGCGAGATGCTCGGCAGCGATGCCGCGGCCCACCGGCGCTATCGCGAATATGCCGGCGACATCCGCGACAGCGGCAGCCATCTGCTGGGGCTGATCAACGACATCCTCGATTTCTCCAAGACCGAGGCCGGCGAGCTGCAGCTGGTCCAGGATCCGCTCGATCTGAACGAGCTGGTCGACAGCGCCTTGCGCATGCTGAGGCCGCGGGCCGAGCGCGCCGGCATCACGCTCGACGGCCAGGTGCCGTCGACCCTGCCGTCGGTGCGCGGCGACGGCATGCGCCTGCGCCAGGTGCTGCTGAACCTGCTGTCGAACGCGATCAAATACACGCCCGAGACCGGCCGCGTGTCGGTCACGGTCGAGGCCAGCGGCGACAGCGTGCTGCTCAAGGTCGCCGACACCGGCATCGGCATCGCGCCCGAGGACATGTCGACCGTGCTGGAGCCGTTCCGCCAGATCGACAACGACCTCAATCGCCGCAACCCCGGCACCGGCCTGGGGTTGCCGCTGACCAAGCGGCTCGTCGAGCTGCACCGGGGCGTGCTCGAGCTCGAGAGCACGCTCGGCCACGGCACGACCGCCGTGGTCCGCCTGCCCGCCGACGAGCCCCTGCTAGCGATCGCCGACTGAGGGCTCGGACGCCGGCCGGCCGATGACCGCCTTTTGCTCGCGCCGGGCGACCAGGCCGCGGATCACCACATAGAACACCGGCGTGAAGATCAGGCCGAAGCCGGTCACCCCCAGCATGCCGAAGAACACGGCGGTGCCGAGCGATTGCCGCATCTCGGAGCCGGCGCCGGTCGCGATCACCAGCGGCACGACGCCGAGGATGAAGGCGAAGGACGTCATCAGGATGGGCCTGAGGCGCGTGCGCGCCGCCGACATCGCCGCCTGGAAGCGGTCCTCGCCCTCGTCCTCCGCCTGTCGGGCGAACTCGACGATCAGGATCGCGTTCTTGGCGGCGAGACCGACCAGCACGACGAAGCCGACCTGGGCCAGGATATTGACCGAGATGCCGCGCAACAACAGGCCCGAGACCGCGGCGAGCAGGCACATGGGCACGATCAGCACGACCGACAGCGGTAGCGCCCAGCTTTCGTATTGCGCCGCCAGCACCAGGAACACGAACAGCACCGAGGCGCCGAACACCAGGATGCCGGAATTGCCGGCGAGCTTTTCCTGGTAGCTGAGCTCGGTCCATTCATAGCCGAAGCCGTCCGACAGATGCTCGGATGCGATCTTCTCCATCTGGGACAGCGCATAGCCGGTCGAATAGCCCGGCAGGAGCGAGCCCTGCACCTCGGCCGCAGGATAGAGATTGTAGCGCGGCACGCGATAGGCGCCGGTAATGTCGCGGAACGTCGTCACCGACCCGATCGGCACCATCTGGCCCGTGCCGTTGCGGGTCTTCAGGTTGGCAATCTCGTCGACCGTCTCGCGGAACGGCGCGTCGGCCTGGGCCGTCACTTGGTAAGTGCGGCCCAGATAGTTGAAGTCGTTGACGTAGGCCTGGCCGACATAGACCTGCAGCGCCTCGAATACCTTGTCGGCCGAGACGTTGAGCATCTCCGCCTTGACCCGGTCGATGTCGGCGAAGAC
>DATGEK010000013.1:0-77043 GCA_035310205.1 Aliidongia sp. | reverse complement strand
GCGCCGGCTTGAACTGGACGCGCCCTACCGATGATCGCAACCGTCTTCTTTTACATCTTCGCGGTGGTCCTGCTGATCTCCGCCGCGATGGTGGTGAGTTCGCGCAATCCCGTGCACTCCGTGCTGTTTCTGATCCTGTCGTTCTTCAATGCGGCAGCGCTGTTCCTGATTGCGGGCGCCGAGTTCCTCGCGATGATCCTGATGATCGTCTACGTGGGCGCGGTCGCGGTGCTGTTCCTGTTCGTCGTGATGATGCTCGACATCAATTTCACGGCGCTGCGGCGCGGCCTGAAGCAGCATCTGGCGCTGGGGCTCTCGGTCGGCGTCGTGCTCCTGGCCGAGCTGATCATCGTCGTCGGCGCCTGGGCCGTAGCCCCGGCGGTGGCGAGCCACACTGCACCGGTCGTGGCGCCGCTGGTCACCGCCACCAATACCCAGGCCTTGGGCTCGATCCTCTACACCCGCTACATCTACGCGTTCGAGGCCTCCGGCCTGATCCTGCTGGTGGCCATGATCGGCGCGATCGTGCTGACGCTGCGTTCGCGCGTCGGCGTGCGGCGCCAGGCTATCGCCAGCCAGATCGGCCGGTCCCGCGCCGAGACGATCGAGGTCGTCAAGGTGCCGACCGGTCACGGCATCTGAGCCGCAACGAGAAGGAATGGAAGCCATGGAAATCGGTCTCGCCCATTACCTGATCGTGGCGGCGCTGCTGTTCACGCTCGGGATCTTCGGGATCTTCCTCAATCGCCGGAACGTCATCATCATCCTGATGTCGGTCGAGCTCATGCTGCTCGCGGTCAACATCAATTTCGTGGCGTTCTCGAGCTTCTTGGGCGACCTGACCGGCCAGGTGTTCGCCATGTTCGTGCTGACCGTGGCCGCCGCCGAGGCGGCGATCGGTCTCGCCATCCTGGTCGTCTATTTCCGAAACCGCGGCACGATCGCGGTTGAGGACATCAACCTGATGAGGGGCTAGGTCCCTATGGCAACCGCCATCGTATTTCTGCCGCTGCTGGCGGCAATCATCGTCGGTCTGTTCGGGCGCACGCTCGGCGACCGCGCCTCACAGCTCGTTACCTGCGGCGCCGTGCTGGCCGCCGCCGTCCTGTCGGTGCTGGTGTTCAAGGATGTGGCGCTCGATCACCACACCTCGACCGTCACGCTCCTGAACTGGATCGACACCGGCCCGCTGTCGGTCGACTGGGCGATCCGGCTCGATACCTTGACCGCGGTCATGCTGATCGTGGTCACCGGCGTGTCGTCGATGGTCCATGTCTATTCGATCGGCTACATGTCGCACGATCATTCGATCCCGCGCTTCATGGCCTATCTGTCGCTGTTCACCTTCGCCATGCTGATGCTGGTGACGGCCGACAATTTCGTGCAGATGTTCTTCGGCTGGGAAGGCGTCGGTCTCGCCTCGTACCTGCTGATCGGCTTCTGGTACGACCGGCCGACCGCGAATGCCGCGGCGATCAAGGCATTCGTCGTCAATCGCGTCGGCGATTTCGGCTTCTCGCTTGGCATCTTCGCCACCTTCTTCATGTTCGGCACGCTGCAGTTCGACCAGGTGTTCGCGGCTGCGCCCGGTGCCGTCGGCAAGACCTTCGAGTTCCTCGGCTGGCAGGTCGACGCGCTGACCTGCACCTCGATCCTGCTGTTCATCGGCGCCATGGGCAAGTCGGCGCAGCTCGGCCTCCATACCTGGCTGCCGGACGCGATGGAGGGCCCGACACCGGTCTCGGCGCTCATCCATGCCGCGACCATGGTGACCGCCGGCGTGTTCATGGTCTGCCGGCTTTCGCCCCTGCTCGAGTACTCGGAGGGCGCGCTCCATTTCATCGCGATCATCGGCGCCGCAACGGCGATCTTCGCGGCCTCGGTCGGCATGGCGCAGAACGACATCAAGCGCGTCATCGCGTACTCGACCTGCAGCCAGCTCGGCTACATGGTCTTCGCCGCCGGCGTTTCGGCCTATCCGGCCGCCATGTTCCACCTGGCAACCCACGCATCGTTCAAGGCACTCCTGTTCCTCAGCGCCGGCTCGGTCATCCACGCCATGTCCGGCGAGCAGGACATGCGCAAGATGGGCGGTCTCTGGAAGCTGATCCCGGTAACCTATGTGATGATGTGGATCGGCAACCTGGCGCTCGCCGGTATTCCGCCCTTCGCCGGCTACTGGTCGAAGGACACGATCCTTGAGGCGGCCTATGCCGCCGGGACACCGTACGGCCATTTTGCCTACTGGCTCGGCATCGTGGCGGCGTTCCTCACCAGCTTCTACTCGTGGCGTCTCCTGTTCTTGACGTTCCACGGCAAGAGCCGAGCCGACCACCACACGCTCGAGCATGCTCATGAGTCGCCGGCCGTCATGCTGGTGCCGCTGATCGTGCTCGCCGTCGGCGCGGTGTTTGCCGGCTGGCTCGGCAATGCGGACTTCGTGGGCGAGGGCCTGAAGGAGTTCTGGGGCAAGTCGATCCTGATCCTCGACAGCCATCCGGCACTCGAGGCGCGCGAGCAGATCCCACCGCTCATGAGCTACATGGCGCTGATCGTCGGCGTTGCCGGCATCGTGCTCGCCTGGGTGTTCTACGTGCTGGCGCCGAGCCTGCCCGGTACCTTCGCGTCGATCTTCAGGACGCTCTACGAGGCCTGCTACAACAAGTGGTACTTCGACGAGATCTATGACGCCCTGCTGGTCAAGCCCTCGATGTGGCTCGGCTGGGGCCTGTGGAAAGGCGGCGACGGCATGATCATCGACGGGCTCGGCCCCGATGGCGTTGCCGCGGTCACCCGGGGCCTGTCGCGCCGCGCCAGCCGCCTGCAGACCGGTTACGTCTACCATTACGCGTTCGCGATGCTGATAGGCGTGCTGTGCCTTGTGTCGTGGTACCTTTTCTATCAGCGGTGAGGATTTGATGAGCAACTGGCCTCTCCTGTCGCTGGTCACCTTCCTGCCGTTGGTGGGCGGCGCCTTCATCCTGTTCTTGCGCGGCGACGAGCATCTGGTCGCGCGCAATGCCCGATGGATTGCGCTCTGGACCTCGCTGATCACCTTCGCGCTGTCGATCCTGCTCTGGACCGGTTTCGACGCGAAGAGCGCCGACTTCCAGTTCGTCGAGCACGCGGAATGGATGCCCAGCCTCCATATCGCCTACCACATGGGCATCGACGGCATTTCGCTGTTCTTCGTGCTGCTGTCGACCCTGCTGACGCCGATCTGCATCCTCGCCTCGTGGGAAGCGATCCACAGCCGGGTCAAGGAATACATGCTCGCCTTCCTCATCCTCGAGACGATGATGGTCGGCATGTTCTGCGCCCTCGATCTGATCGTGTTCTACATCTTCTTCGAGGCGGTGCTGATCCCGATGTTCCTGATCATCGGCATCTGGGGCGGCCAGCGGCGCGTCTACGCGGCGTTCAAGTTCTTCCTCTACACATTCCTGGGCTCGGTCCTGATGCTGCTCGCGGTCCTCGCGATCTACTGGCAGCTCGGCACGACCGACATCCCGACCGCGATGCACGCGACCCTGCCGAAGACGCTGCAGAACTACCTTTGGCTGGCGTTCTTCGCCTCGTTCGCCGTCAAGGTGCCGATGTGGCCGGTCCATACCTGGCTGCCCGACGCGCATGTCGAGGCGCCGACGGCGGGCTCGGTCATCCTGGCCGGCGTGCTGCTGAAGATGGGCGCCTACGGGTTCCTGCGTTTCTCGCTGCCGATCTTCCCGGACGCGAGCGCCTATTTCACGCCGCTGATCTTCACGCTCTCGGTCGTCGCGGTCATCTACACCTCGCTGGTGGCCCTGGCGCAGGAGGACATGAAGAAGCTGATCGCCTATTCGTCCGTCGCCCACATGGGCTTCGTCACGATCGGCATCTTCACGCTTTCGCAGCAGGGTTTGCAGGGTGCGCTCATCACCATGCTGAGCCACGGCTTCGTCTCGGGCGCCTTGTTCCTGTGCGTCGGCGTCGTCTATGACCGCCTGCACACCCGCGAGATCGCGCGCTACGGCGGCCTGGCCGAGAACATGCCGAACTATTCATTTGTCTTCATGATCTTCATGATGGCATCGGTCGGTCTGCCCGGCACCTCGGGCTTCGTTGGCGAGTTCCTGGTGTTGAACGGTGCATTCGCGACCAGCACCTGGGTCGGCTTCCTCGCGACCACCGGCATCATCCTGGGTGCCACCTACATGCTGTACCTCTATCGCCGGGTGATCTTCGGCAAGATCACCAAGGAAGATGTCCGCGCCATGCTCGATCTGTCGTGGCGGGAGAAGCTGATCTTCGCGCCGCTGATCATTCTCGTGTTCTGGATGGGCGTCTACCCGGCCTCGTTCCTCGACCCGATGAAGCCGGCGGTTAACTTCGTGATCGATCGCGGTCACATCGCCTCGCTGCCCCGGCCGCATCTGGCCGCGGCCGACGCCGTCTCTGTGGTGAAGTGATGATGCCCGTTCCCGATCTCCTGCCGGCCCTGCCGGAGCTGTTCCTGGCCGTCGCCGCGATGGTGCTGATGATGGTCGGCGTGTTCCGCGCCGACCGGACCTCGGCCGTCGTGTCCTGGCTCGCGGTGCTGACGCTGATCGTCGACCTGGTCCTGGTCAACCGCGGCCCGGTCGCGCGCACCGTCACCTTCAACGGCATGTTCGTGACCGAGCATTTCGCGATCTTCATGAAGTCGCTGATCCTGATCGGCTCGGGCGTCTCGATCGTGATGGCGCGGCAATATAACGAGCGCAACAAGGTCGACCGGTTCGAATTTCCGATCCTGATCCTGTTCGCCACCGTCGGCATGATGGCGATGGTCTCGGCCAACGACCTGATCTCGCTCTATGTCGGCCTCGAGCTGCAGAGCCTGTCGCTCTACGTACTGGCTGCCTTCAAGCGCGACACGGTGCGCTCGACCGAGGCGGGCCTGAAGTATTTCGTCCTCGGCGCCTTGAGCTCGGGCATGCTGCTGTTCGGCTCCTCGTTCATCTACGGCTTCGCCGGCTCGACCAATTTCGACCAGCTGGCGCAGGTGCTGAGCACCGAGGCCGGACTGACCTCGGTCGGCCTGATCATCGGCGTGGTCTTCCTGTCGGTCGGCATCGCCTTCAAGTGCTCGGCCGTGCCGTTCCACATGTGGACGCCGGACGTCTATGAGGGCGCGCCGACGCCGGTCACCAGCTTCTTCGCGGTGGCGCCGAAGATTGCGGCCCTGTCGCTGTTCCTGCGCGTGATGATCGAGCCGCTCGGCCACCTGGCCCACCAGTGGCAGCAGATCATCTGGGCGATCTCGCTCGCCTCGATGGTGCTGGGCGCCTATGCCGCCATCAGCCAGTCGAACATCAAGCGCCTGATGGCTTACAGCTCCATCGGTCATGTTGGCTATGCGCTGATCGGGCTCGCCGCCGGCACGACCGACGGCGTGCGCGGCGTGCTGATCTACATGGCGGTCTATCTGTTCATGAACCTGGGCGCCTTCTCGGTCATCCTGTGCATGGAGCGCAAGGGCGAGAGCGTCGAGGAGATCAACGATCTGGCCGGCCTGTCCAAGACCCAGCCAATGACTGCCGCGGCGCTCGCCGTCTTCATGTTCTCGATGGCCGGCGTCCCACCGCTCGCGGGCTTCGTGCCGAAGTTCATCATCTTCATGGCCGCGGTTCATGCCGGGCTGGTCTGGCTCGCGGTGCTCGGCATCCTCGCCAGCGTGGTCGGCTGCTACTATTACATCCGCGTCGTGAAGCTGATGTATTTCGATGCCCCGGCCGAAGCGCTCGATCCGTCCGCCGGCGGCGGCGCCGTCCGCGTCGTGATGGCGCTGACGACGCTCGTCATCCTGCTGTTCATCCTGATCCCGGGTCCTCTGCTCGCGACCGCCGAGGCCGCAGCCGCGTCGCTGTTCCAGGGATGAGTAAGCCGGGGACCGTCGGGGCGGAAGGCGGCGGCCTGCAATTGCCGCCGCCCTTCACGGCGGTTCTCCGCGACAGCGTCGGCTCGACCAGCGACGAAGCAAAGGCGCTGGCGGCCGACGGTGCACCGCACGGCACGCTGGTCTGGGCCAAGGAACAGACGGCGGGCAGGGGGCGGCTCGACCGGCGCTGGCAAAGCCCGCCGGGCAATCTCTACACTTCCTGCATCCTGCGGCCTGGCGTGGCACCGGCCCGCGCGGCCGAATTGGGGTTCGTCGCGGCGCTGGCCGTGGCGGAGACCGCACGGGCGCTCCTGCCGCCGGCGGTTCCGGTCGAACTCAAATGGCCGAACGACGTGCTGGTCGACGGCGGCAAGGTCGCCGGCATCCTGCTCGAGGCCCAGTCGGGCCCGAACGGCATGGTCGACTGGGTGGTGCTCGGCATGGGCGTCAATGTCGTGGCGGCACCGACCGACACGCCATACCGCGCCGTGGCCCTGCAGCCGCTGGGCGCCGTCGCCGATCTCGGCATGGTGCTGGAACTGCTCTATGGCGCGCTCGCCGAGCGGCTCGATGATTGGCGCGACCACGGCTTCGCCGGTATCCGCACCCGTTGGCTCAAGCTCGCGCGCGGGCTTGGGCAGGCGATCGAAGTGCGCCAGGGCGACGGCATCGTCGGCGGCCGCTTCGTCGATCTCGACCATGACGGTGCGCTCGTGCTCGAGACCGCCGGCGGACGCCGGGGGATTACGACCGGCGACGTGCATTTCGCCCCGGTCATGGGAGCCTAGGCGGCGATGCCCGTTGCGCCCGGCGCCTGCGATCCCGATATACGACCTACGAATTCCGCTCGCAGCTTGTCGCCTCGGCCGTCAGGAGCCGATCGGCGCGTTGCGGCGTTAGCGTTCGAACAAGAAAATCCCAAAAGCCCTGCGCGATCGGGAAATGGGTGCCGCCTGGCGTCGGCGTCTTTCCGGTCACACGCGCGGTTGCGTCCTTATCATAGAATATCGGTGACATGACCCGACGACCCATCACTTTCGAATCCGTGGCCCAGGCGGCCCCGGCGACACTCAACAAGCCCGACGAATTGGTGTTTCTGCCCCTGGGCGGCGCCGGCGAGATCGGCATGAACCTCAATCTCTACGGCTATGGCGGCAAGTGGCTGATGGTCGATCTCGGCATCTCGTTTCCCGACGAGACCATGCCCGGTGTCGAGGTCATCATGGCCGATCCGAGTTTCGCGGCCGAGCGCAAGGCGGATCTCGCCGGCCTGATCATCACCCATGCCCATGAGGACCATATCGGCGCGGTCAGCCATCTCTGGCCGCGGCTCGGTTGCCCGATCTACGCGACGCCCTTCACCGCGTCCGTGCTGCGCCTGAAGCTCGCCGAAACCGGCCTGCTGCATTCGGTCCAGATCATCGAGAAGCCGCTCGGCAGCCGGTTCGACATCGGGCCGTTCGATATCGAGCTGATCTCGCTCACCCATTCGATCCCGGAGCCGAACGCGCTGGTGATCCGCACTGCCGCCGGCACCGTGCTACATACCGGCGACTGGAAGTTCGATCCCAACCCGCTGGTCGGCCAGACCTCCGATCTGGCGGCGCTGACGCGGCTCGGCGAGGAGGGGGTCGACGCGCTGATCGGTGATTCGACCAACGCGCTGCGCGCGGGCGAGGCCGGATCCGAGGCCGATGTCCGGGAATCGCTGATCGAGCTGGTCGGACGCTACGACAACCGCGTCGCCATCGCCTGCTTCGCCTCCAATGTCGCGCGCCTGCAGTCGGCCGCCGCGGCCGGCGCCGCCCATGGCCGCCAGGTGGCGCTGGTCGGGCGCTCGCTGTGGCGGATGGAGCAGGCCGCGCGCGAGAACGGCTATCTCGACGACACGGTCACCTTCATCACCGACGAGGCCGCGGCCGAGTTGCCGCGCGACCAGGTGCTGCTGATCTGCACCGGCAGCCAGGGCGAGCCGCGGTCGGCCTTGACCCGCATCGCGGCCAACGACCACCCGAACATCACGCTCGACGACGGCGACACGGTGATCTTTTCCTCGCGCGTCATTCCGGGCAACGAGCGGCCGATCGGCCGCCTGCAGAACCAGCTCGCCAAGCGCGGCATCAAGGTCGTGACCGACGACGAGCATTTCGTCCATGTCTCGGGCCACCCGGCGCGCGACGAGCTGTCGCGCATGTATCAGCTCGTGCGGCCGAAGGTCGCCTTGCCGGTCCATGGCGAAGCGCGGCATCTGATCGCCCATGCGCAGCTGGCCGAGGATTGCCAGGTGCCGCAGAGCGTCATCATCGAGAATGGCGAGATGGTGCGCCTGGCGCCGGGGCCGGCCAAAGTGATCGACCAGGTCGATACCGGCCGGCTCGGGCTCGACGGCAAGTCCCTGGTGGCGCTCGACGGCGGCGCCTTCAAGACGCGCCTGCGCATGACCTACAACGGCTCGGCGGTCGCGACCATCGTGCTCGATCGGCGCGGCAAGATCCTGGCTTTGCCGCAGATCACCGTCCATGGCTTGATCGGCGAGGATGCCGAGGACACGATGAGCCTGACCAAGGCGGTCGAGAAGGCGGTCAACGGCCTGCCGGTCGGGGCGAAGACGGACGACGAGGCCGTGCGCGAAGCAGCGCGGCTCGCCATCCGCCGAGCGCTCAGCAACAGCATCGGCAAGAAGCCGGTGACCGAGGTTCATGTGGTGCGCGTCTGACGCGGGCCACGGACGAAACGAAGGAAGAGGAAGCAGCATGATCGGACGGCTCAACCATGTCGCCATCGTCGTGCCGGACCTGGCGGCGGCCACCCGGCTCTATGCCGAGACGCTGGGCGGCAAGGTCTCGGCGCCCGTGCCGCAGCCGGCCCATGGCGTGACCGTTGTGTTCGTCGAGCTGCCTAACACCAAGATCGAACTGCTGGAGCCGCTGGGCGAGGGCTCGCCGGTGCGCTCCTTCCTCGAACGCAACCCGTCCGGCGGCATGCATCATGTCTGCTACGAGGTCGACGACATCCTGGCCGCGCGCGACCATCTGAAGGCGCAGGGCGCTCGCGTGCTGGGCAATGGCGAGCCGAAGATCGGCGCCCACGACAAGCCGGTGCTGTTCCTGCATCCCAAGGATTTCTGCGGCACGCTCGTCGAGCTGGAACAGGCCTGATCCGTCGTGAACTGGGTCGAAGGGGTCGTGGTCTACGTCATCGTCTGGTGGCTGGTGATCTTCTGCGTGCTGCCGATCGGCGTGAAGCGCGCAGGGGAGGAGCATCTGGGCCATGATGCCGGGGCGCCGGCCAATCCGCGCCTGAAGTTCAAGGCGCTGCTGACTACCGGCATCACGACGGTGATTTTTATCGCCATCTATCTCGTCGTATCGTCGCCCTACCTGTCCTTCCGCGGCGACTGAGTTTCCTCCATGGCGACGACCTATTGCGACGTGGCCCCCGGCCATCCGTTCCACGAGCCCTATCACGACACCGAATACGGCTTCCCGCAGCGGGACGACCGAGTGCTGTTCGAACGGCTGGTGCTGGAGATCAACCAGGCCGGCCTGTCGTGGCTGACCATCCTGAAGAAGCGCGAGGCGTTCAAGGCCGCCTATGACGGCTTCGACATCGACAAGGTCGCGGCTTATGGCGAGGCCGACGTCGCCCGGCTGCTGGCCGATCCCGGCATCATCCGCAACCGGCTGAAAGTTGCCGCCGCGATCGAGAATGCCAGGCGCCTGCAGCAGATCATCGCCGAGCACGGCTCCTTCGTTGCCTGGCTCGACAAGCATGATCCGCTGGACAAGGCCGAATGGGTCAAACTGTTCGGCAAGACCTTCCGCTTCACCGGCGGCGAGATCGTGGGCGAGTTCCTGATGAGCCTCGGCTATCTGCCGGGCGCGCACGCCCCCCATTGCCCACGCTACGCCGAAGTGCTGGCGCTCAGGCCCGCCTGGGCCCGCGCTCGCTGATCCGCCACCGATATCGGCGAGCCAGCGGGCAGGGGTAGCTTGCCCTAATCAGGCGCGCTCGTAGGCGGTAATCGGGGTCACGAGCCGGCCGATGTCCGAGATCTCGCAGATCACCTCGTCACCGGGTACCAGGTAATGCGGCGGGTCCATCGCATAGCCGACACCCGACGGCGTGCCGGTCGCGATGATGTCGCCCGGCTCGAGCGTGAGGCCGGCCGACAGCGACGCGATGATCTCGGGGATCGGGAAGATCATCTGCCCGACCTTGGCGCGCTGGCGCGGCTCGCCGTTGACGGTCAGCGACAGCTCGAGCTGGCTCGGATCGGCGATCTCGTCCCGCGTCACGATGACCGGCCCCATCGGGCAGGAGCGGTCGAGGCCCTTGCCCTTGAACCATTGCTCGTGCCGGCGCTGCAGGTCGCGGGCAGTGATGTCGTTCAGGACGGTGAAGCCGAAGACATGGTCCCAGGCGCGGTCCGCCGGGATGTCGCGGCCGGCCGTGCCGATGACGAGCGCCAGTTCGACCTCGTAGTCCATCTTGCGACTGACCGACGCGTCCAGCGCAAAGGCTTCGCCCGGCCCGATGACCGCGGTCGGCGGCTTGGTGAAGAACTGCGGTGCCTCCGGCAATTTCGTCTCGGTGCCGCGCGCCCGATAACCCTCGGCGACATGGTCGAGGTAGTTCCGCCCGACGCAGAACACGTTCTTGGTCGGGCGCGGGATCGGCGCCGTCAGGCGAACCGTGCCGAATGCACGGACCGAGGCTTCATCGGCGCGCTGGATCAGCGAGCGGACGGTCGAAAGCGCGCCGGCGCCGGCCGCGATCAGGCCGTGGAGATCCGGCGGCAGCGCCAGGCCCGCAGCCCGGGCCGCGGCCGGCAGATCGAGGATCCGATCCCCGGGTAAGACGACCCCATAACCTTGGTTCCCGTCATGGGCGAAGCTGGCGAAGCGCATCGATTCCTCCCTGGGCTTGCATCGCGATACTAAAATCGATGAAACTGTCAGGAGCAATAGAAAATCGATTTTCTGAACATGGGTGACTAATGATCGATCAAACCGTCTCGACAGCGGCGCACAGCGGCGCCGGGACCCTGGCTTCGACCGCTTACGGGCAACTGCGGCAGGAGATCCTGGCCGGCGACCAGGTGCCGGGCAGCCGCCTGCACATCAAGCAATTATGCGAGCGGCTCGGCATCGGCCTCAGTCCCATGCGCGAGGCGCTGAACCGCCTGTCCGCCGAGGGGCTGGTGCGGCAGATCGACCAGCGCGGCTTTCGCGTCGCCCCGCTCGATCTCGAAGATCTACGGGATCTGACACGCATGCGCTGCTGGCTGAACGAGGCGGCGCTTCGAGCCGCGATCGCGGCCGGCGATGCCGCCTGGGAGGAGGGGCTGATCGTCGCCCATCACCGGCTGATGCGCGCGCCGCGGGCCGCCGAGCGCGGCGGCGGTCAGCGCAGCCAGGCTTGGGAGGCCGCGCACCGGGAGTTCCACGCGGCGCTGATCGCGGGTTGCGGATCGCGCCGGATGCTGGAGCAGTGCGACGCGCTGTTCGATGCGGCGGACCGCTATCGCCAGGTCTCGCGCATCGCGTCCGCCGACCAGAGGGACGATGCGGACGAGCATGCAGCGATCATGGAGGCGACATTGCGCCGGGATGCCGATACGGCGGTGGCACTGCTGACCCGGCATATGCAACGGACCGAGACGCTGGTGCGTCTCGTCTTGGCGGCAGCAGAAAAATGACAAAAAAAATGGCAAGGGCCAAAGCCTCTTGCCATTGTGTTCTGCCTTTGCGCAGAATTCGCTTTGTGGCTGCTCTCGGTTCGTGCCGGGAGCTAGCTGCGGTTCCTCCCTAAACTCAGGCCTGTGCCAGCATTGGTGCGGGCCTTCTTTTTCACCAGGCGACTGTACGAATATTCAGCAGACCCGTCACGCGGTTTTTTTGCAGGATTGCGGGAAAAATCACGTGCTGGGATGTCAGTCGCGTCGAGACCTGCGCAAAAAATGTGCATCCAACTGAGCTGCCGTCGAGTGCCTCAGTTGTGGGCTGGCAACAACGGATGCGCGAGGCTGGAGCCGGCCAGAGTCGCGGCGAGCCGCTTCCATGCGATGATGAAAGGGCGATGCCGACGGTGAGCTTTCCTGCGGCTTGCCATGGCAGTGCGATCGTCGATCAAGCGCGCGGTACCGGTCGGACCGGCGGTTCGACGGCAGCGCGGAGGGCTCGTTGCGCTACCAAAACGAGTGAGCCCAACCCGCTCGATGTCCGCGTCGTCAAATTCGTCCGGCGGTTTCCGCTCCTCTAGATTGGCCTGCGGCGAGGGAGCCCTGCTTCGAGCGCCATGATGGACAGGGCGGAGCGCCATCGCCTACAGTCCCGCCACATTTCACGAGGATATGTTCGGGCCCGTCCGCGGCGTCCCGCCGCCTCTCCATTCCCAAGAGTTCGATCCGACCCATGATCTTCGGCACGTTCGAGCGGATGATCGCCTTCCGCTATCTGAGAGCCAGGCGTCAGGAAGGCTTCATTTCGGTCATCGCGGGCTTCTCGCTGCTCGGCATCGCGCTGGGCGTCGCGACCCTGATCATCGTCATGTCCGTCATGAACGGTTTCCGCGAAGAATTCCTCAGCAAGATCCTCGGCGAGAACGGCCATCTCAGCGTCTATGGCGCCGCCGGGAGCCTGGGAAACTACGATGTCCTGACGTCTCAGGTCGCCAAGGTGCCGGGGGTCGTGGCGGTTCATCCGCTGGTCCAGGGCCAGGTGCTGGTCTCGTCCAGCGGCCATGCCGTCGGCGCCCTGGTCCGCGGCGAGAAGGTCGAGGACATCCGCAAGCAGCCGCTGCTGGCCGAGCATATCGAAGCCGGTTCGCTCGACGCGCTCGACGAGGATTCGATCATGATCGGCGACGGCCTTGCCCGGTCGATGGCGGTCCGCCTCGGCGATTCGCTGTCGCTGCTGTCGCCCGACGGCAACCCGACCGCGTTCGGCACGACGCCGCGGGTCAAAACCTACAAGATCGCCGCCATCTTCGACGTCGGCGAATCGCGCTACGACAGCAGCGTGGTGATGATGCCGCTCGCGTCCGCGCAGCTCTTCTTCAAGGTGCCGGGGGCGGCGACGCAGCTCGAGGTCTTCGTCGACGACCCGGACAATATCGCGCCCATCACCCGGCAGATCCGGCAGGTCGGCGGACCGACCACGCGGATCCTGGACTGGACCCAGGAGAACTCGGCCTTCTTCAACGCCATCCAGACCGAGCGGAACGTGATGTTCCTGATCCTGACCCTGATCATCGTGGTCGCCGCATTCAATATCATCTCCAGCATGATCATGCTGGTGAAGGACAAGGCGCATGACATCGCCATCCTGCGCACCATGGGGGCGACGCAGGGCATGATCCTGCGCATCTTCTTCCTGGCCGGGGCGTCGGTCGGCGTGATGGGCACGATCTTCGGCTTCGCGCTCGGCCTGGCTTTCGCGAAGAACATCGAGGCGATCCGCCAGTTCCTGCAGCGCTTCACCGGCACCGACCTGTTCAATAGCGAGATCTATTTCCTGTCGACCTTGCCGGCCAAGGTCGAACCGGGCGAGGTGGCGCTGGTCGTCGGCATGGCCTTCGCCCTGTCGTTCCTTGCCACCATCTATCCATCCTGGCGGGCAGCACGGCTCGATCCGGTCGAGGCGTTGCGCTATGAGTGATACGGCCGCCCTTCATCTGATCGACATCCAGCGCACCTATCAGCAGGCGGGCGAAGCGCTGCCGGTGCTGTGCGGCGCATCGCTGACGCTCGAGCCCGGCGAGATCGTGGCCCTGGTCGGTCCGTCCGGCGCCGGCAAGTCGACCCTGTTGCATGTTGCGGGCCTGCTCGAACGGCCCAATGGCGGCCAGGTCTGGCTGGAAGGCCGCGATTGCGGCCGCATGGGCGATGCCGAGCGCACCGCCATGCGACGCGGCACCATCGGCTTCGTCTATCAGTTCCATCACCTGCTGCCGGAATTTTCGGCGGTCGAGAACGTCATGCTGCCGCAGATGATCGCCGGCCTGTCCAAGGCGGAGTCGCGGGCGCGGGCGATGGAGCTCTTGGCCATGGTCGGCCTCAGCCAGCGCGCCAGCCACCGGCCGGCCAAGCTGTCGGGCGGCGAGCAGCAGCGGGTCGCGATCGTGCGCGCGCTGGCCAACGCGCCGCGCGTCTTGATCGGCGACGAGCCAACCGGCAATCTCGACCATCACACTGCCGACGATGTCATGAACGCGCTCGTTGCGATCGTGCGCAACGTCGGCCTGGCGGCCCTCATCGCCACCCATAATCTCGATCTGGCGCGGCGGATGGACCGGATCGTGGCGCTGGAGGACGGCGTCCTGGTCGAACGGAGCTGACGACACCATGGCGCATGCGGATTTCGTCCATCTGCGGGTCCATTCCGCCTATTCGCTGTCCGCAGGCGCCATCAAGATTAAGGAGCTCTACGGCCTCTGCAAGAAGCAGGAGATGCCGGCGGTCGCCGTGACCGATGCCGGCAACCTGTTCGGCGCGCTCGAGTTCTCGGTGACGCTTTCGGGCGAGGGCATCCAGCCGATCATCGGCTGCGAGCTCGGCATCCGGGCGCCGGCACAGGAGCCGGGCCGGCAGAACAAGGGGCCGCCGGATCCCGAGCCAGTCGTGCTGCTGTGCCAGAACGAAGCCGGCTACCGCAACCTGATCGAGCTCGTGTCGAAATCCTTCATGGAAACCGAAGGGGCCGAGGCGCCGCAGGTCTCGATGGACGATCTCGCGGGTTTGAGCGGCGATCTTCTATGCCTGACCGGTGGTCCCGGCGGACCGGTCGGCCGGCGGTTGCTCGAAAGCAATGCGGTTGCGGCCAAGGAGACGCTGCAGCGCCTGTCGGCCATGTTCCCGAACCGGCTCTATGTCGAGCTGATGCGCCATGGCATGCCGGAGGAGGATCGCATCGAGGGCGCGCTCGTCGACCTCGCTTATGCGCTCGACGTGCCGCTGGTCGCGACCAACAACGTGTTCTTCGCCCGGCGCGACTTCTACGAAGCGCATGACGTGCTGCTGTGCATCGCCGAGGGCGTCACGGTCAACGTGACCGAGCGCCGGCGGCTGACGCCGGAGCATTATTTCAAGACGGCCGCCGAGATGCGGGAATTGTTCGCGGACCTGCCGGAGGCTTGCGACAACACCGTCACCATCGCCCAGCGCTGCGCCTACTGGGTGAAGAAGATCAAGCCGATCCTGCCGCCGTTCCCGACCGAGTCGGGGCGTGACGAAAAGGCGGAACTGCGCGCCATGTCGCACGACGGGCTGACCGTGCGGCTCGAGCGCCAGGTGTTCCCGACCTTGAAGCCGGAGGACGATCGGGCCGAGGTTGAGAGGCGCTACCGCGAGCGGCTCGATTTCGAGCTCAGCACCATCGAGAACATGGGCTTCTGCGGCTATTTCCTGATCGTCGCGGACTTCATCCGCTGGGGAAAGGCGCAGGGCATTCCGGTCGGACCGGGCCGCGGCTCGGGCGCGGGCTCGCTCGTCGCCTGGTCCTGCACCATCACGGATCTGGATCCGCTGGCGCTCGGCCTGTTCTTCGAGCGCTTCCTCAATCCCGAACGCGTGTCGATGCCCGACTTCGACGTCGATTTCTGCCAGGACCGGCGCGAAGAAGTGATCCGCTACGTCCAGCAGAAATACGGCCGCGACCGGGTCGCACAGATCATCACCTTCGGTAAGCTGCAGGCCCGCGCCGTGCTGCGCGACGTCGGCCGCGTGCTGCAGATGCCGTACGGCCAGGTCGACAAGATCAGCAAGCTGGTGCCGAACAACCCGGCCAACCCGGTGACCCTGCAGCAGGCGCTCGACGCCGACGAGCAGCTTCGGGCACTCCGCGACGGCGACGAGACGGTGGGCCGCCTGATCGGCCTCGCGATCAAGCTCGAGGGCCTCTATCGCCATGCCTCGACCCATGCCGCCGGCGTCGTGATCGGCGACCGGCCGCTGCATAAACTGCTGGCGCTCTACCGAGACCCGCGCTCGGACATGCCGGTCACCCAGTTCAACATGAAGTTCGTCGAGGATGCCGGGCTGGTGAAGTTCGACTTCCTGGGCCTGAAGACCTTGACCGTGATCGAGACGGCGGTTCGGCTTGTTCACAGCCGCGGCCACGAGCTCGACCTCCTGACGGTGCCGCTCGACGATCCGGCGACCTTCGAGATGCTGGCGCGCGGCGAGACGGTCGGCGTGTTCCAGTTCGAAGGCGCCGGCATGCGCGATCTTCTGAAGAAGATGCGCTCGAACCGGTTCGAGGACCTGCTCGCCGCGGTCTCGCTCTACCGGCCGGGCCCGATGGACCTGATCCCGGAATATATCGCGGTGAAGCACGGGCTCCAGGAAGCCGACTACATGCACCCCTCGCTCCAGAACATCCTGGAGGAGACCTACGGCATCATGATCTACCAGGAGCAGGTCATGCAGATCGCCCAGGTCATGGGCGGCTATACGCTGGGTGGCGCCGATCTTCTGCGCCGGGCCATGGGCAAGAAGATCAAGGCCGAGATGGACAACCAGCGGAAGATGTTCTGCGAGGGTGCCGTCAAGAACGGGGTGGCGCTCGAACTGGCTGAGGCGATCTTCGACAAGATGGCGAAGTTCGCCGGCTATGGTTTCAACAAGAGCCATGCCGCGGCCTATTCGCTGGTCGCGTTCCATACCGCCTATCTGAAGGCTCACTTTCCGGTCGAGCTGATGGCGGCGTCGATGACGCTCGATCTTGGCAATACCGACAAGCTGAACGTGTTCCGCCAGGAACTGCAGCGCATGGGTGTCAAGCTGCTGCCGCCCGACATCAACCGTTCGCAGGTCGAGTTCTCGGTCGAAGGCAAGGGCGAGGACGCGGCAATCCGCTACGCGCTGGCGGCCGTGAAGGGCGTCGGCGCCGAAGCCATGCGGGCGATCGTGGCCGAGCGCGACAGGAAGGGACCGTTCAAGAGCCTGTTCGATTTCGCCGAACGGCTCGAGACCAAGCAGTTCAACAAGCGCCAGTTCGAGAACCTGGCCAAGGCCGGCGCCTTCGACGGCCTCAACCCGAACCGGGCGCAGAGCTTCGCCGCGGCCGAGGTGATCATGCGGCAGGCGGCGGCGGCGGCCGAGGAGAGGTCGACGAGCCAGCTGGGCTTCTTCGGCGGCGCCGGCGGCATCACGCTCAAAAAGCCGCCATTGCCGCCGGTCGCCGAATGGCCGAGCATGGACCGGCTGCAGCAGGAATTCGAGGCGATCGGCTTCTATCTGTCGGCCCATCCGCTCGATCCGTACGCGACGGCGCTGAAGCGCCTCGGTGTCGTGCCGTCGGGCCGGCTGGTCGCGCATCTGCAGAGCGGCAAGCCGGGACGGGTGCGCCTCGCCGGCATCGTCGGCGCGCGCAAGGAGCGAACCTCGGCCAAGGGCAACCGCTTCGCCTTCGTCGGCATGTCGGACCTGACCGGCATGTACGAGGTGATGCTGTTTTCGGAGATCCTGGCCCAAGCGCGCCCGCTGCTCGACAGCGGCCAGCCGCTGCTCGTCACCTGCGACGCGAAGCTCGAGGACGACAATGTCCGCCTGAATGGCCAGGCGATCGATACGCTCGACAACGCCGCGGCTGCCTCTTCGGCCGGCCTCAGGGTCGTGCTGCAGGACCCGGTCGCGGTCGACGCGCTGAAGGCGCTGTTCCTGCGCGATGCCGGCAAGGGCAAGACCGGAAAGGTCAAGCTGGTGGTGCCGGCGGACCGCCGCGAGGTCGAGGTGACCTTGCCCGGGTTCTTCCCGATCGGCGGCCAGACCCGCGCCTCGGTCAAGGCGATCCCCGGGGTGGCCGACGTGAGTGATTTCTGATACTCGGGTCCGGATGCGCGATCCGATGCCGAGGGGCCAAGTCGACGGGATGGGCGGGATATTGTTGAAATGGGCGCGCCGATGCGCTCCCGTCCTTCTGCTGTTTTGGACGACGTGCGCCGTCGCCGCGGGCGATCCGATTTCGATCGACGGTGCATGGGCGCACCGCAGCACCCGCCCGCATGTCCTCTTCGTCTATATGACGATCAGCCTCGGCAAGGGCGTCGATGATCTGCTCGTCGGCGCATCGTCGCCGATCGCCGACAAGATCGATCTGCTGGCGCCGCTGCCCAAGGGCCGCGGCACGAGCCTCGAGCCGGTGCTGGCGCTCGAGCTCGACCAGCACGTGCCGACGGTGCTGCAGCCGGGCGAGGCCCATCTGATCCTGCGCGGGGTCAAGCAGAAGCTGAAGCCGGGCGATCTGTTTCCGGTGACGCTGCGCTTCGCGAACGCCGGCAGCCGCGACACGACGGTCAAGCTTTTGGAACTAGCGCCGGACGCCGGCATGCCCACGGTGCCCAAGGGCGTCAAGCTCGACTGAGGCGAAAGAGGCCTGGTCCCGCGAATTCCGTCGGCGCAGAGCTGATCCAAGAAATCGCGACCCGGTTTTCCTTGCAAAATAGAGCGTCCGGGCCTATCACCTCGGCCGCGATTGTCGCAAAAACTCACGCGGGTTTGCCGCGCGATCGGGCCCTCAGGGTTCGCATCGTGCAGGCTCCGGTCCCCCTCAAGGGGGGTTCTCCCGCGGTGGCTCAACCGGAAAACAAGGGTCTAGAAGACACCATGACGATTCCGAGCTTCACCATGCGTCAGCTGCTCGAGGCTGGCGTTCATTTCGGCCATCACACCCGCCGCTGGAACCCGAAGATGCAGCCGTATCTGTTCGGCGTGCGCAACGGCGTGCATGTGATCGATCTCGAGCAGACGGTTCCCCTGCTGGCCCGCGCCCTCGAGGCGGTTCGCCAGACCACCGCCAGCGGCGGCCGCGTGCTGTTCGTCGGCACCAAGCGCCAGGCGCAGGAGCCGGTCGCTGCCGCTGCCCGCCGCTGCGGCCAGTATTTCGTGAACCACCGCTGGCTCGGCGGCATGCTCACGAACTTCAAGACCATCTCGCTCTCGATCAAGCGCCTGCGCGAACTCGACGAGAAGATTTCGAATCCGGTCGCCGGCATCACCAAGCGTGAGCTGCTGGAGCTGACCCGCGATCGTGACAAGCTCGAGCGCGCGCTCGGCGGCATCAAGGAAATGGGCGGTCTGCCGGACCTCATCTTCGTGATCGATACCAACAAGGAAAAGATCGCGATCGAGGAAGCGACCAAGCTGAACATTCCGGTCATTGCCGTGATCGACAGCAATTCCTCGCCCGACCACATCGCGTTCCCGATCCCGGGCAACGACGATGCGATGCGTGCGATCAACCTCTACTGCGACCTGGTTTCGAGCGCGGTGCTCTCGGGCATCCAGGCCGAGCTGATGGCCTCGGGCGTCGACGTCGGCGAAGCCGAGGAAGTCGCCGAGGAGCTGCCGAGCGACGAGGAACTCGTCGAGGCCGCCCCGGCTGAGGCCGAGCAGGAAGCCCAGCCCGGCGCCTGAACGGCCCGTCCTGGCGTGAAGTGAAACGCGTCGGCTGCCGAGAGGTGGCCGACGCGCCGCTTTAATGAGCGGAAAATTTGGGGTGGTTCCGGAGCCGCAGGACGGCTTCGAGCGGACCCGTTACCAGACGAATTCCTAGGAGAACAGCGATGGCAGAAATCACCGCCGCCTTGGTCAAAGAGCTGCGCGAGAAAACCGGCGCGGGCATGATGGATTGCAAGCGGGCGCTGGGCGAGGTCGGTGGCGACATCGAGCAGGCCGTCGACTGGCTGCGCAAGAAGGGCCTAGCGGCCGCCGCCAAGAAGGCCGGGCGCATCGCCGCCGAGGGCCTGATCGGCGTCGCGACCGACGGCAAGGTCGGTGTCGTCGTCGAGGTGAATGCCGAGACCGACTTCGTCGCCCGCAACGACAAGTTCCAGGAGCTGGTGACCGGCGTTACTCAGCTCGCCGTCAAGCACGGCGACAATATCGACGCGATCAAGCAGGCCCATGTGCCGGCGTTCGACAAGACCGTCGAGGCGCATCTGACTCATCTCGTCGCCACCATCGGCGAGAACATGAACCTGCGTCGTATCGCGCGCCTGGAAGTGCCTGAGGGCGTCGTCGTCGGCTACGTGCATAACCAGCTCGTTCCGGGCCTGGGCAAGATCGGCGTGCTCGTAGCACTTGAGTCGGCGGCCGACGCCGCCACGCTCAACCAGCTCGGCCGCCAGCTGGCCATGCATGTCGCGGCTGCCTCGCCGCTGTTCCTCGACGTGGCCTCGGTCGACGGCGCCGCGCTGGAGCGCGAGCGCGAGGTCCTGAAGGAGCAGGCGCGGGCCAGCGGCAAGCCGGAAGCGATCATCGAGAAGATGGTCGAGGGCCGGGTGCGCAAGTACTATGAAGAGGTCGTGCTGCTCGAGCAGGTCTATGTCGTCGACGGCGAGACCAAGATCGCCAAGGTCGTCGAGAACGCCGGCAAGGCCGCCGGCAAGCCGATCAAGCTCGCCGGCTTCGCCCGGTACGTGCTGGGCGACGGCATCGAGAAGGAGACGCAGGACTTCGCGGCCGAGGTTGCGGCCACGCTGAAGGCCTGATCCGATCGGAGGGCGGGGCGGTGCTCTGCATCCGCCCCGCCCTCCCGCATCGCGTATGTTGTTCGCCGCCGGGGCCTCGCGACCGGCCGGCGGCACCCGCCGGGAGCAAATTCCGATCGCCAGTAGTCGGAGATTGTTCAGACGTTAATCATCTGGCGCGAATTCTTGTCGTTCGGAGCAAGCCATTCGGACGGGGAGCGCGCTAGACGTTTGCGTCAGCGGCTCTGGCGCAGTATCACCACGAGCAGCCCCACTGCTCCAGAAGAAGGCCGCGAGCCCTATGTCCCAGGTACCCGTTTATCGTCGCGTCCTTCTGAAGCTCTCGGGCGAGGCCTTGATGGGCGATCGCGAGTTCGGTCTCGACTCGGGGATCGTCAATCGCATCGCCGAAGAGGTGAAAGGCGTGCTGAGCCTGGGCGTCGAGATCTGCATGGTCATCGGCGGCGGCAATATCTTCCGCGGCATTTCGGGCGCAGCCTCGGGCATGGAGCGCGCCAGCGCCGATTACATGGGCATGATGGCGACGGTCATCAATTCGCTCGCCATGCAGTCCGCCTTGGAGCGCGTCGGCGTCCTGACCCGCGTCCAGTCCGCGATCTCGATGCAGTCGGTCTGCGAGCCCTACATCCGCCGCCGGGCGATCCGGCACATGGAAAAGGGACGGGTGGTGATCTTCGCCGCCGGCACCGGCAATCCGTTTTTCACGACCGACACCGCCGCGGCCTTGCGCGCCTCCGAGATGGGCTGCGACGCGCTGCTGAAGGCGACGAAGGTCGATGGCGTTTACGACGCCGACCCCAAGCTCAAGCCCGATGCCAAGCGGTATGAGCGGCTGTCCTACATGGACGTGCTGGCGAATGACCTCAAGGTGATGGATGCTTCCGCGATCTCCTTGGCACGCGAGAGCAACATTCCTATCCTTGTGTTCTCGCTGTTCAAGCCCGGCGGCTTCGCCGACGTGGTGAACGGCAGGGGGCTTTCGACGATTATTACGGACGCAGAGGGTTGATCGTGGCCGACGGCTTGACCAAGGACTTGAGGCGCCGCATGGAAGGCGCGCTCGAAGCGCTCAAGAAGGAATTTTCGGGCCTGAGGACCGGCCGCGCGTCGGCCAGCCTGCTCGACCCGGTCATGGTCGATGCCTACGGCAGCTCCATGCCGCTCAACCAGTGCGGCACGGTGAGCGTGCCGGAGCCGCGCATGCTGCTGGTTCAGGTCTGGGACAAGGGGCTCATGAAGCCGGTCGAGAAGGCCATTCGCGACGCCGGCCTCGGCCTCAACCCGCAGGCCGACGGCGCCACGATCCGGGTGCCGATTCCCGACCTTAACGAAGAGCGCCGGCGCGAGCTGATCAAGGTCGCCGCCAAATATACCGAACAGGCACGCGTCTCGGTCCGCAACGTGCGGCGCGACGGCATCGACGGGCTGAAGAAGCTCGAAAAGGACGGCGAGATCAGCCAGGACGAACAACGGCGGATCCAGACCGAGATCCAGACGCTGACCGACGATTATATCAAGAAGGTCGACGACACCTTCACCCAGAAGGAAAAAGAGATCTCGCAGGTCTGATGCCCATGGACGGGCTTCCCCAGCCACCCGCGCCTCCGGCGCATGTGGCCATCATCATGGACGGTAACGGCCGCTGGGCGAAGGCCCGCGGCATGCCTCGTCTCGTTGGTCACAAGCGTGGCGTCGAATCCGTGCGCGACGCCGTCAAGGCGGCCCAGGCGCTCGGCATCCGCTACCTGACGCTCTATGGCTTCTCGTCGGAGAACTGGCGGCGGCCCGAGACCGAGGTCAAGGACCTGATGGGGCTGCTGCGCCTCTATCTGCGCAGCGAGATCGCGGAACTGCATCGCGAGAGCATCCGCCTGCGCATCATCGGGCAGCGCTCGCGCCTGTCGGACGACATCCGCGCGCTGATCGATAATGGCGAGCGGCTGACCGCCGACAACCGCAACCTGACCCTGACCATCGCCTTGTCCTACGGCGGGCGCGACGAGATCGCCTATGCCGCCAAATGCATCGCCGAGGCGGTCAAGGCCGGCAGGATCGATCCGGAGGAGGTCGACGAGGAGACGGTTTCCCGCCATCTCTTCACCAGCGACATGCCCGATCCGGATCTGCTGATCCGCACCAGCGGCGAAAAGCGCATCAGCAATTTCCTGCTCTGGCAGTGCGCCTATGCCGAGCTGGTCTTCATCGACAAACATTGGCCGGATTTCTCGCGGGACGACCTCGAGAGCGCCATTCGGGAATATCATGGTAGAGAACGCCGCTTCGGCGCCTCCGCCGGCACCTCCCGCTAGCGGGAGCGCGCTCGGGCCGCGCATCGCGTCGGCACTCGTGATGGTTCCCGTAGCACTCGCCATCGTCTGGTACGGCGGGCCCTGGATCTCGGGCTTGGCCGCGCTCGCCGCCGCCATCATGGCCTGGGAGTGGGGACGTCTCGTCGGCCGCTCGACAGGGCTGCTGGACGGTTTGCTGCTGGCCGGCATCGCGGCGCTCGCGGTACTCGTCGGCGCCTTCGTCGCGAGCTGGCTCGGCCTGCTCGTCGGCTTGGGCGGCATTCTGCTGCAGCAGCGGCTCGCCGCGGCGCGGAATGAGGTGCCGATCTGGACGGCCGTGGGCCTCGCCTGGATCATCGGGCCGTGCATCGGCTTCGTCTGGCTCAGGGCCGACTCGGCCGACGGCACCGCGACAGTCTACTGGCTGCTGGCCACTGTCTGGGCCATCGATACGGCGGCCTATGTCGCCGGCAAGACCATCGGCGGCCCGAAGCTGGCACCCCGGATCAGCCCCAAGAAGACCTGGTCCGGTCTGATCGGCGGCGTGGTCGCGGCCACGGCCGTCGGGTTGGCGGCAGCGCTCATCGTTGGTTCTGACCGGTCCTGGCAGGTGGCCCTGCTGAGCGGCGCGCTTGCCATCGTGGAGCAAATCGGCGATATGGCGGAATCCTTTGCCAAGCGCCGGTTCGGCGCGAAGGATTCGAGTAACCTCATTCCCGGACACGGCGGGCTGCTCGACCGGCTCGACGGCATGCTGGCAGTGGTTGTCGCGGTCGTCATTCTCAGCCTCGTCACGGGTGGAAGTGTTTTGACATGGCGTTAGCCTCCTCTGGGTCTCCGCGTTCGGTCACCATCCTGGGCTCGACCGGTTCGGTCGGGACCAGCACGATCGATCTCATTCGGCGCAATCCCGATGATTACGTGGTCGAGGCGCTGACCGCCAATAGCGACTGGGAAGGACTTGCCCGGCAGGCGATCGAGCTCAAGGCGCGCTCGGTCGCGATCGGCGACGAGGCGGCCTACCGCCCGCTCAAGGAGGCGCTGGCCGGCACCAACATCGGTGTCGCGGCGGGGCCTCAGTCCCTGGTCGAGGCCGCGAGCCGGAAGTCGGACTGGGTGATGGCGGCGATCGTCGGCGCCGCGGGCCTGGCACCGACTCTGGCGGCAATCCGCCGCGGTGCCATCGTCGCGCTCGCCAACAAGGAAGTGCTGGTCTGCGCCGGTGACCTGGTCATGCAGGAGGTCGCCCGCTCCGGCGCCACCCTGCTGCCGGTCGACAGCGAGCATAACGCCATCTTCCAGGTCTTCGATTTCGAGCGGACCGAGGGAATCGAAAAGATCATCCTGACCGCCTCCGGCGGGCCGTTCCGCACGCTCGATCGCGCCGCGATGGCGCTCAAGACCCCGGCCCAGGCCGTCGCTCATCCCAACTGGAAGATGGGCGCCAAGATCTCGGTCGACAGCGCCACGATGATGAACAAGGGGCTGGAACTGATCGAAGCGAAGCATCTGTTCCAGCTGCCGCAGGAACGGATCGACATCGTGGTCCACCCGCAATCGGTCATCCACAGCCTGGTCGCCTATATCGACGGTTCGGTGCTGGCGCAGTTGGGCTCGCCCGACATGCGCACGCCAATCGCCTACACGCTCGCCTGGCCGGCGCGCATGCCGAGCCCGAGCCCGCGGCTCGATCTGGCGGCCATCGCCAACCTGACGTTCGAGGCGCCGGATCCGGTGCGCTTCCCGGCACTTCGCCTGGTGCGCGAGGCGGTGTCGGCCGGGGGTTCGGCGCCGACGGTGCTGAACGCGGCGAACGAAGTCGCCGTCCACGCCTTCCTCGAAGAGAAGATCGGCTTCCTCGACATCGCGGAGATCGTCGAACAGACCTTGGCCGCGATTCCGGTGGCGCCGATCGAAACGCTGGACCATGTCCATAATTTTGACAAACAAGCCCGCGAGACTGCAGCCAAACTTGCGGAACGCCTTGCCCGCTCTGCGGCCTGACGCGGTCCGACAGGCGGATTGAAACGCGTTGTTTCCATCCGTTGGGCCCGACGACGCACCATTTTATTGATTTGATGGCCCAGTTGGGCCATCGCTTGGACGGCAAGCCTCGTCCATGGATCGGCGGGGCTCGACGGAAGGAATGGATCGATGAGCTTTTTGACCGGCGGCCTAGGCGTGATCGTGCCGTTTCTGGTCGTGCTCACGATTCTCGTGTTCGTGCACGAGATGGGGCATTACCTGATCGCCCGGCGCAACGGAGTTAGGGTCGAGACCTTCTCGATCGGCTTCGGCCCGGAACTGTTCGGCCGCTTCGACCGTCACGGCACGCGGTGGAAGCTGTCGATGATCCCGCTCGGCGGCTACGTCAAGATGTATGGCGATGCCGATGCGGCGTCGTCCCCGTCCGACGCGTTGGCCGAAATGAGCGCGGAGGAGCGCGCGGTATCGTTCCATCACAAGCGGCTGGGGCAGCGCGCGGCGATCATCGCCGGCGGCCCGGGTGCCAATTTCCTGTTCACGATCGTCGTCTATTCGATCCTGTTCATGACGATCGGCCACGGCGTCACGCCGGCGGGCGTCGGCCAGGTGATGCCGGGCAGCGCCGCGGCGGCGGCCGGGATCGAGCCCGGCGACCTCATCACCCGGATCGACGGCCGGACCGTCACCAGCTTCGAGGACATCGTCCAGGTCGTGCTGCTGAATACCGGCACGCCGCTCGACCTGGTGGTCGAGCGCAATGGCGCCGAGCAGAAGCTGACCGTGACGCCGCAGATGGTCGATCAGAAGGATCGCTTCGGCAACCACCACAAGCTGGGCCAGCTCGGTATCCGGGCGACGACCCAGGCGGTCTTCACGCGGCTCAATCCGGCATCGGCGGTGTGGGAAGCCGGCCGGCAGACCTGGGGCACGATCACGACCACGCTCGACGGCGTCGGTCAGATGATCACCGGCGCGCGCACCACGGAGGATCTGGGCGGTCCGATCAAGATCGCGACCATGTCGGGCGAGGTCGCCAAGGGCGGGATCATCCCGCTGATCAATTTCATGGCCTTGCTGTCGGTGAATCTCGGTCTTATCAACCTGTTCCCTATCCCCGTCCTTGACGGTGGGCACCTGCTGTTCTATGCCGCTGAGGCTGTGTTGGGGCGGCCTCTCGGGCAGCGGGCGCAAGAGTACGGTTTCCGTATCGGCTTGGCGCTCGTGCTGACGTTGATGGTGTTTGCGACGTGGAACGACCTGGTTCAGTTCGGGCTGTTCGGTTCTTAATCCGGGTCTCGTGACCCGAAATCTGCATTCGCGTAGGGGCGGGGGACAATTTGCGTCCAACTTTGGATGTTCTTTTGCGTTGCGGCACGGCCGTAGTCGCATTGACGTTGGCGCTGCCGAGTTTCTCGAGCGCATTCGCCCAATCATCTCAGCTGGCGCAGGTCCAGACGGGCGGCACGGTCGAGGAGGTTCGCATCGAGGGGTCGGAGCGAATCGAACCGGAAACCATCCGCTCCTACCTGACCGTGCAGCCGGGCGACCAGTTCGATACCGAAAAGCTCGACAAGTCGCTGAAGGTGCTGTTTGCGACCGGCCTGTTCGCCGACGTGACCATGCGCCGCGAGGGCAACGCGCTCATCGTCAAGGTGGTCGAGAACCCGATCATCAACCGCGTCGCCTACGAGGGTAACGACCGGTTCGATGACAAGGCGCTCAACGACGAAGTGCAGCTGAAGCCGCGCACGGTCTATACCCGGACGCGCGTGCAGGCCGACGTCAAGCGCATCCTGGACCTCTATCGCCGTAGCGGCCGTTTTGCCGTCACCGTCGAGCCCAAGATCATCCAGCTGCCACAGAATCGTGTCGATCTCGTGTTCGAGATCAACGAGGGCAAGCTGACCGGCATCAACAGCATCAATTTCGTCGGCAACAAGGCGTTTTCGAACGACGATTTGCAGCACATCATCCAGACGAAGGAATCGCGCTGGTACCGGTTCCTGTCGAGCGATGACAATTACGACCCGGATCGGGTCACCTACGACCGCGAACTGCTGCGCAAGTTCTATCTATCCGGCGGCTATGCCGATTTCCGCGTCGTCTCGGCCGTGGCCGAACTGACGCCGGCGCGCGACGGCTTCATCCTGACCTTCACGGTGGACGAGGGCGAGCGCTATCACTTCGGCCATATCGGCATGAACGTCGGTCTCAAGGACCTGACGCCGGCCGACCTGATGCCGGTCGTCCTGACCAAGGACGGCGAGTGGTACAACGCCGACCTAATCGAGAAATCGATCGACAAGCTGACCGCCGCGGTCGGCGATCGCGGCTACGCCTTCATCGACGTCCGGCCGATGATCACGCGCAACAAGGAAACGCGCACGATCGATCTGACCTACGACATCGCGGAAGGGCCGCGGGTCTATGTCGAACGTATCGACGTGAACGGCAACGTGCGTACGCTCGACAGCGTCATCCGGCGCGAGTTCCAGCTGGCCGAGGGCGACGCCTTCAACACGTCCAAGGTCAAGAAGTCCGAGCAGAACCTGAAGAACCTCGGGTTCTTCAAGAAGGTCGACGTGACCAACGCGCAAGGGTCGGCGCCGGACAAGACCGTCATCACGGTCAATGTCGAGGAACAGTCGACCGGCGATCTGTCGATCGGCACCGGCTTCTCGACGACCGAGGGCCTGTTGGGCAACTTCGGCATCCACGAGCGCAACCTGTTGGGCCGTGGTCAGGACCTGCGGCTGAACGGCACGATCTCGCAATACGACAATCTGCTGGATCTGAGCTTTACCGAACCGTATTTCATGAATCGGCCGCTGGCCGCCGGCTTCGACCTCTTTCGCATTCAGCAGAACAACCAGCGTCTGCAGAACTATAGTGAATATTCGGTCGGTACGTCGCTCCGCATGGGCTTCGACCTTTTCGAAAACATCCACGACACGATCAATTATACGATCCGCCAAGATCAGATCACCAACATCTCCGTCTCGGCCTCGCCATACGTCAACCAGCAGTCGGGCACGGCGAACGAGTCCTCGATCGGCCAGACCCTGGTGTACGACCAGCGCGACAACCGGCTCGAGCCGACCGGCGGCTATTACCTGCAGCTCCAGGACGTGATCTCCGGCCTGGGTGGCACCGTCAGCTTTGCCAAGCAGATCGTCAGCGGCGGCGTCTATTACAGCTGGGTTCCGAAATGGACGCTCGGCGTGGTGGCCGAATATGGCGACATCAACGGGCTTGGCACCGACGTTCGACTGTCCGACCGCTTCTTCGTCGGCGGCGACAACCTGCGTGGCTTTGCCAATGCCGGCATAGGTCCGCGAGACATTAAAACCAGCGACAGCCTGGGCGCCAATCATTACTATACGGTCCAGGCAACTCAGGGCGTACCGCTGGGCCTGCCCGAGGAACTGGGCCTGGCCGGGCGCGTGTTCGTCGATGCCGGTTCCGCCTACGGCATTAATGTGCGCCCGATTGCCGGCGAGCCGATCCAGGATAGCCACCAGATCCGTGTGGCGACGGGCGTTGGCCTGTCCTGGAAGTCGCCGATGGGGCCGATCAAGATCGATCTCGGTGTTCCTGTCGCCAAAGCCCCCCATGACGACACGGAAGTGTTCCGCGTCAGCTTCGGCACCAAGTTCTAATCAAGGATCTGTTCATGCTCCGCGTCATTTTCCCGCAAGCGGCCATCGTTTCCATGGTTGCTCTTCTGATCGGCGCTTCGATCGCGGCGCCGGTTTACGCCGCGCTGCCCGCCGCCTCGACGCCGCCGCTGTCTTCGGGAACGAATGCGCCGCCGCCGGTGCCGGCACCGGTCGTCATGATCGTCGATTACGAAGGCATCATGACGGTCTCCAAGGCCGGCAAGTCGATCCAGTCTCAGGTCGACGCCCAGCGCAGCGCGATGCAGAAGGAATTCGCGCAGCGTGAGAACGAGCTGCGCACGGAAGACGGCGAACTGCAGAAGCAGCACAGCACGATGCAGGCCGATGCGTTCGAGGCCAAGGCGCGTGAGTTCCAGCAGAAGGTTGCCGCTTATCAGCGCGAGGCGCAGCTGCGCGAGCGTTCGCTCGGCCTGGGCTTCAACGATGCCAAGCAGAAGCTGACCGAGGCCCTGACCGAGGTTGTGCAGCAGCTCGCCGGCGAACGCGGCGCCAACCTGGTGCTCTACAAGTCGCAGGTCCCGCTCTACGAGACCTCCTATGATGCGAGCCAGGAAGCGCTGAAGCGCCTCGATGCCAAGCTTCCGGCCCTGACGCTGACGATCCCGAAGGCGACCGATGTTGCTGGTAGCCAGCCTGCCGCGGCGCCGGCGGCCGCGCCGGCCGCGCCGGCCAAGAAGAAGTAAGAGTAGCCGGATAATGGCCGATCCGCGGTTCTTCCGTGCGGCCGGTCCGTTCACGGTCGCCGAGCTCGCGCGCCTGACCGGCGCCGAGATCGGCGGCGCCGGTCAGGGCGAACTGTCCGTGGACGACGTCGCGCCGCTCGATACGGCCGGTCCTGCGCACGTCACGTTCCTGGCCAATCCGAAATATGCCGCGGCGTTCGAGAAATCGAGCGCCGGCGCCGCATTCGTGCATCCGGACCAAGCCGGCAAGGCGCCGGCGGCCATGACGCTGCTGATGACGACCAATCCTTATATCGCCTTCGCCAAGGCCGCTCGCCGGTTCTATCCGGCGCCGCGCCCGCCGGCGGGGATCGCGCCGAGCGCGGTCGTCGATCCGACGGCGGTCCTGGGCGAGGGCGTCGCGATCGCGCCCCATGCGGTGATCGGCGCCCGGGCCGAGATCGGCCCCGGCACGTCGATCGGCGCCAACAGCGTGATCGGCGATGGTTGCGTCATCGGTGGCGACTGCCTGATCGGTGCCAACGTCACGGTCAGCCACTGCCTGATGGGCGATCGCGTCACGCTCTATCCGGGCGTCCGAATCGGCCAGGACGGCTTCGGCTTCGCCATGGATCCATCCGGCCATGTGAAGATTCCGCAGCTCGGCCGGGTGCGGATCGGCGATGATGTCGAGATCGGCGCGAATTCGACGGTGGATCGTGGTGCCGGACCGGATACAATCATTGGTTCCGGTTCGATGATTGATAATCTGGTGCAGGTCGCCCACAACGTGGTGTTGGGCCGGGGCTGTGTGCTGGTGTCGCAGAGCGGCATCTCGGGATCATCCCGTTTGGGCGACATGGTCACGGTCGGCGGCCAGGCCGGGGTCATCGGCCATCTCTCGATCGGCGATGGCGCCCGGATCGGCGGCCAGAGCGGCGTCACCCGCGACGTGCCGGCCGGTGGGGCCGTCGGCGGCAGCCCGGCGGTTCCGCTGATGCAGTGGCACCGTCAGACTGCTGCGCTCAATCGTATGACTAGAAAGAAGGACCAGTAAGCTGATGGACTCGGTCGAGCAGAAGGGATCGGCACCCGATCTCGATATTCTCCAGATCATGGAGCTTTTGCCGCACCGGTATCCGTTCCTGTTGATCGACAAGCTGGTCGACCTGGTACCGGACGAGAGCGCGGTCGGCATCAAGAACGTCACGTTCAACGAGCCGTTCTTCCAGGGCCATTTCCCGGGCCGCCCGATCATGCCCGGCGTCCTGATCATCGAGGCGATGGCGCAGACCGCGGCCTGTGTCGTGGTCCAGGCGATGCCCAAATCGGACAAGCGGCTGGTCTATTTCATGAGCGTCGAGAACGCCCGCTTCCGCAAGCCGGTGGTGCCGGGCGATCAGCTGCGGATCCACGTCAAGAAGGAGCGCAACCGCGCGAACGTCTGGCGTTTCACTGGCGAGGCGCGGGTCGACGGCCAGTTGATGGCCGAGGCGACCTATACCGCGATGATCGTCAACAACGGCTGATCGGCATTCGGGCCCATGGCACAGATTCACCCGACAGCGGTCGTCGAGGCGGGCGCCGAGCTCGCCGATGACGTCACGATCGGCCCTTACTGCTGCGTCGGGCCCAAGGTTACGCTCGGGGCCGGCGTCGTGCTGCAATCCCATGTGGTCGTGACCGGCGACACCCGGATCGGCGCGCGCACCCACGCCTTTCCGTTCGCCTCTCTCGGCCAGATCCCGCAGGACAAGAAATACAAGGGTGAGCCGGCGCGCCTGGAGATCGGCGAGGACAACGTGATCCGCGAAGGGGTCACGATGAACATCGGCACCGAGGGCGGCGGCATGCTGACCAAGATCGGTGATCGGGGCCTGTTCATGGCTGGCTCCCATATCGGCCATGACTGCCAGGTCGGTAACGATACCATCTTCGCGAACAACGCCACGCTGGCTGGCCACGTTGTCGTCGGGGACTTTGCTTTCCTGGGCGGCCTGTCGGCGGTCCACCAGTTTTGCCGTATCGGCCAGTATGCAATGATCGGCGGCCTGACCGGCGTCGAGCGGGATGTCATCCCCTATGGCATGGTTGTCGGCGATCGTGCGCGCCTGGTCGGCCTCAATCTTCGAGGCCTGCAGCGCAATGGCTTCTCGGCTGATGCAATCCGCATCATTCGCCAAGCCTACGGCGAACTCTTCGCCAGCGAGGGCACGCTGGCCGATCGGATAGCGGCCGTCGCCGGTCATTATGTCGACGCGCCGGCCGTCATGGAAATCATCGATTTCATTCGTTCGGATTCAAGCCGCCGCATCGTGCAACCCGATACGGATCATGGCGCCTAAGCTCGGGATCGTTGCCGGCGGCGGCACGCTGCCGGCGAAGTTGGCCGAGAGGTGCCGCGAGATCGGCCGGCCCTATTTCGTGCTCGCGATCGAGGGTGAGACCGAGGTTGCGACGGTGGCGGGCGCGCCCCATGCCTGGATCCGGCTCGGCGCCGCCGGCACCGGCATCAAGCTGCTCAAGGAACAGGGCGTCGTCGAGCTGGTCATGGCCGGGGGCCTGAAGCGACCGTCGCTGTCGAGCCTGAGGCCGGACTGGCGGGCGGCAAAGCTCTACGCCAAGGTCGGGTTGCGCGCGCTCGGTGACGATGGCCTGCTGAGCGCCGTCATCAAGGAACTCGAATCCGAAGGCTTCACCCTGGTCGGGGTCGACAGCGTGCTGACCGATGCCGTGGCGTTCGAGGGGCTCTACGGCCGGCACAGGCCCGACGCCAAGGCCGAGGTCGACATCGCCCACGGCTTTCGCGTGGTCGAAACCCTGGGCGCGCTCGACATCGGCCAGGCCGCGGTCGTCCAGCAGGGCATCGTCCTCGGCGTCGAGGCGATCGAGGGGACGGATGCGCTCATCCGCCGCTGCGGCGAATGGCGGCGCGAGGGGCCGGGCGGCGTCCTGGTCAAGGCGAAGAAGCCGGAGCAGGAGCGGCGCGCCGACCTGCCGACCATCGGCCCGCAGACGGTCGAATTGGCCCATCAGGCGGGGTTGCGCGGCATCGCCATCGAGGCAGGCGGTAGCCTGGTCATCGACCGCGAGCAGGTGGCGGTGCTGGCGGACAAGCTCGGCCTGTTCGTGATCGGGTGCAGGAAGCCGTCATGAGCGAAGATCTGCCGCTCTATTATCTGATCGCTGGCGAGCCCTCCGGCGACGTGATCGGCGCCCGGCTGATGCGGGCGCTGCGCCAGCGTCTCGGCGGCAAGGTGCGTTTCGCCGGGATCGGCGGCGAGCGCATGGCGGAGGAGGGGCTGGTGAGCCTCCTGCCGATCCGCGAGCTCGCGATTATGGGCATGGTCGAGATCCTGCCGCAGATCGTCAATCTGATCCGCCGGATCCGCCAGACGATTGCCGACATCGAGGCGCTGGCCCCGGCGGCGGTGGTGACCATCGACAGCTCCGGCTTCTGCTTCCGCGTGACCGAGAAGATCAAGCTCAAGACGCCCCGTCCGGTGCTGGTGCATTACGTGGCGCCCATGGTCTGGGCCTGGCGTGCCCATCGCGCCTTTTCGGCGGCGAAGGCGGCCGACCATCTCCTGACCCTGCTGCCATTCGAGCCGCCCTATTTCGAGCATGTGAAGCTGCCGGCGAGCTATGTCGGCCATCCCGTGATCGAGGGCGGCGCGGATCGCGGCGACGGACCGGCATTCCGGGCGCGCCATGGCATCGCGGGCGATGCCATGGTGCTGTGCGTGCTGCCCGGCAGCCGGCGCGGCGAGATCAAGCGGCTGCTGCCGGTGTTCCGGGAAACCGTCGAACGGCTATTGGAGCGCTTTCCCGGCATGGTCGTGGTCGTACCCACGGTCGAGACCGTGGCCGCCCAGGTCACGGCGGCGGTCGCAGAGTGGCCGGGGCGTGTCATTGTGGTGCGCGGTGCCGCCGAGAAGTTCGACAGCTTTGCCGCCAGCACGGCAGCGCTCGCGGCGTCTGGCACGGTGGCGCTCGAGCTTGCCATGGCGCGGGTTCCGATGGTGATCGGCTATCGCATCTGGGGACCGACCCATTTCGTCGTCAGCCGTACGGTCAAGATCGCCTACGCGACCCTGATCAACCTGCTGCTCGACCGCCCGCTCGTTCCCGAATTGCTGCAGCATGATTGCACGCCCGAGCGCCTGACCGCCGAGGTGGAGCGCCTGCTGCGCGATCCCGAGGCCCGTCGCGTGCAGATCGAAGGGGCCCAGGCTGCCCTGCTGCAGATCGGCCTGGATGGCGAGGCTCCCAGCCTCAAGGCCGCCGACAAGATCCTGGAACTGGTCGCGGCCAAGGCCTGACCCGCTCCAAGTCCGCCTAATCGCCCGGGGCCGCCGCCGGCGATGGCACCTCGGCCGATCGCCGCAGGTCCTCGGTCGTCCGCCCGGCGCCGTCGGCACGCCAGCCCGGGGGCCCGAACAGGTGGAGCCAGACCGCATGCATGCTCCGCGCCTGGCGAAGATCGCGCGCCAGCGCCCGCCATTCATGAAAGGCGATGGCGACCGTGTTGCGTGCCGTGAGCGGCGTCACCAGCCCGTAGCGGCACGGCAGGTCCGCCCGCTCGGCGCGGAAGGTGCCGAACAGCCGGTCGAAGACGATCAGCACGCCGCCGTAGTTCGCATCGAGATAATCGAGATTGGCGGCATGGTGCACGCGATGGTGCGAGGGCGTGTTGAACAGATATTCGAGCCAGCCGAGCTTCGGGATCCAGGTCGCGTGCAGCATGAACTGGTAGAGCAGGTTGAGCGCCAAGGTGACGAACACGGCCCGCGGCGGAAAGCCCAGCCAGATGAGCGGCAGGTAGAAGATCGTGCTGCCGCTGAGCCGCCCGGTCCAGCCGAAGCGGTAGGCGGCTGAGAGGTTGAGCTGGTTCGACGAGTGATGGACCGAATGGGTCGCCCAGAACCAGCGCAGGCGGTGGGCCGAGCGATGGGCCCAATAATAGGCGAATTCCTGGCCGATGAAGAGCAGCGCGAATGCCGACCAATCGTCGAGTGGCACGGTCCAGATCCGGTGCTGCCAGATCCAGCGATAGCCGAGGCCGAGGAGGCTGAGCGTGCCGATATCGATGATTGTGCGGCCGAGAAAGTCGCCGAGCGATGCGAAATAGGCGCCCCAGTCATAGTCCCGCCGGCCGGTGCGCGACAGCACCAGGCCTTCGATCGTCGCGATGAGGATCAGCACCGGGATCGACCAGTAGAGGATCATCGCACCACCTCCGTGACGGCCCCCGCTGCGCGTGGGTCGAAAGGGGACAGATCGGTATCCTTCGTGAAATGCCGATAGCATTCAATCACGAAGTGCGAGAGGCGAACGATGGAGCTTGTTCGATCGATTATTGCGGACGGATCTTCGGATGATCCATGAGATCGGCTGGGCGGTCGTCCCGGGGGTTCAGGGGCGGTGGCGCAAACCGGCTAGCGCAGGCCGGTCCAGAACAGCCAGATCGCGACACCGCCGGCGATCAGCAGCAGGGCCAGCCGCTTCAGGCGCAGCGGCAGGGGCGCTCGATTGTCGTTGGCCGCAACCAAGCGCGCCCCCCGAAGGATGGTCGAGGCTGGATCGAATGGTCGATCCAGCGGCTCGCCGCCCTTCGGGTGGTCGTCTAGTCTATGGAAGCCGTTATCCACGCGCCGTCAGCGGCACATACGCCCGCCGATCGGTACCGGTGTAGAGCTGACGCGGACGGCCGATCTTCTGGCCTTCGTCCTCGATCATCTCGTTCCACTGCGAGACCCAGCCCACGGTCCGCGCCACCGCAAACAGCGCGGTGAACATCGAGACCGGGAAGCCCATCGCCTTCAGGATGATGCCCGAATAGAAGTCGACGTTCGGATAGAGCTTCTTCTCGACGAAGTAATCGTCTTCGAGCGCCAGCTTTTCCAGCTCCATCGCCAGTTCGAGGCGGTCGTCATGGACCCCCAGCTCGTTCAGCACGTCATAGCAGGTCTGGCGCATCACCTTGGCGCGCGGGTCGAAGTTCTTGTAGACCCGGTGGCCGAAGCCCATCAGACGGAACGTGTCGTTCTTGTCCTTGGCGCGCTTGACGAACTCGGGGATACGGCTCTTGTGGCCGATCTCGTCGAGCATCTTCAGCACGGCCTCGTTGGCGCCGCCATGGGCGGGACCCCAGAGCGAGGCGATGCCGGCGGCGATGCAGGCGAACGGGTTGGCGCCCGACGAGCCCGCCAGGCGGACGGTCGAGGTCGACGCGTTCTGCTCGTGGTCGGCATGGAGGACGAAAATCCGGTCCATGGCCTTGGCGAGCGTCGGGCTGACGACATATTCCTCGCACGGCACGCCGAAGCACATGTAGAGGAAGTTCTCGGCATATTTCAGCGAGTTCTTCGGATACATGAACGGCTGGCCGACCGAATACTTGTAGGCCATCGCGGCGATCGTCGGCATCTTGGCGATCAGCCGATACGAGGCGATCTTGCGCTGTTCCGGATCATGAATGTCGGTCGAATCATGATAGAACGCCGCCATCGCGCCCACGACGCCGCACATGACGGCCATCGGATGAGCGTCGCGACGGAAACCGCGATAGAAGGTCGCGAGCTGCTCATGCAACATCGTGTGCATGGTGATGTCGCGCTCGAACTTGATCTTCTCCTGCGCCGTCGGCAGTTCGCCGTTCAGCAGCAGATAGCAGGTCTCGGGGAAATCGCTGTGGTCGGCCAGTTCCTCGATCGGGATGCCGCGATAGAGCAGCACGCCGTTGTCACCGTCGATATAGGTGATCTTCGATTCGCATGAGCCGGTGGACGTATAGCCCGGATCGAAGGTGAAATGGCCGGTCTCCGCATAGAGCTTGCGGATGTCGATGACCTTGGGGCCGACCGTACCGGAGATCAACGGCAGGGTGACCTGCGTGCCGGTCGAATTGTCGGTCAGCGTGACCGTCTCGGTCTTGGCTGCCGAGCCGGAGGCTGAGGTTTTGCTGTCCATTCGGAAATGTCCCCTATGGGAGGCAAAGGGATGCGGCGGCGGCGCGCGGGCGCACCATATGCTGCTCCGCACATCTTAGCAAATATCGTGCATCAGGGATCACTCAAACACCCTCGTGAGTCGAAAAATCACCGATGCGGCCAAGCGCCTCATCGCGGCCGAGCACCGCCATCACCTCGAAGATTCCGGGCGAGGTCACGGCGCCGGCCAGTGCCGCGCGCAGCGGCTGGGCGACCGCGCCGAGCTTGACGCCCTCGGTCTCGATGAAGGCACGGATGGCAGCTTCCAGGGCGGCCTCCGACCAGTCGGCATGGCTCTCGAGCGCCGTCCCCAGGCGGCCGAGCAGGGCGCGGGCCTCGGGCGTGCCCTGGGCCTTGGCCTTCTCGTCGAGGGGGATCGGGCGAGTCGCGACATAGAAACGAGCGTTTTCAGCGAGTTCGACCAACGTCTTCGCGCGGGACTTCAACCCGCCCATGGCGGCGAGCAAAATCGCGCGCTGGGCCTGGTTGAACGGGCCGATCCGGTCGGCGAGCAGATCGACCAGGCGTGCGTCGTCCGCCAGACGGATGTAATGGCCGTTAAGATTGTCGAGCTTGGCGAAATCGAGCCGCGCCGGCGCGCGGCCGATGCCCGGCAGGTCGAACCATTCGATCGCCTGCGCGTCGGTGATGATCTCGTCGTCGCCATGGCCCCAGCCGAGCCGCAGCAGGTAGTTGCGCAGCGTCTCGGGCAGATAGCCCATGTCGCGATAGGCCTCGATGCCGAGCGCACCGTGGCGCTTCGACAGCTTGGCGCCGTCGGGCCCGTGGATCAGCGGGATATGGCTGAACTGCGGCACCGCCCAACCGTTCGCCAGGTAGATCTGGGTCTGGCGGAACGCATTGGTCAGATGGTCGTCGCCGCGGATCACATGGGTGATGCCCATGTCATGATCATCGACCACGACCGACAGCATGTAGGTCGGCGTGCCGTCGGCCCGGAGCAGGACCAGGTCGTCGAGTTGCTCGTTGTCGACCTTGACCTCGCCCTGGACGCCGTCCTGGATCACGGTCGAGCCGGTCTGCGGCGCGCGCAACCGGATGACCGGCTTCACGCCGGCCGGCGCTTGCGCCGGATCGCGGTCGCGCCAGGTGCCGTCATAGCGGATCGGCTTGCCGGCGGCCCGCGCCTTCTCGCGCATCGCCTCGAGCTCCTCCGGCGAGCAATAGCAGCGATAGGCGGTGCCCGCGGCCAGCATGGCATGGGCGACCTCGGCATGGCGCGGTGCGCGCTCCGACTGCATCACGATCTCGCCGTCGAACGGCAGGCCGAGCCAAGCGAGGCCGTCAATGATCGCCTTGATGGCCGGTTCCGTCGAGCGGGCCCGGTCGGTATCCTCGATGCGCAGCAGGCAGCGGCCGCCGTGATGGCGCGCGAACAGCGAATTGAAGAGCGCGGTGCGGGCGCCGCCGATATGGAGATAGCCGGTCGGCGAGGGGGCGAAGCGGACGGTAACGGTCATCGGTCACTCGGGCGATTGGATATTGGCTGGACGCCAAGCGGTCGCGACCATAGCACCGCGCGGCATAATCGCCAGAGACTAGATGGCACGCATCGACCGGGTGAGAGCGGCCGGATCGGACGGCCGCATGTCGCGGCTGGCTCCGGGTGCAACCCCGGTATTATAGTCCTCCAGCGATTGCGTCTTGAGCGCGAGGCGGACCGATGGTCGACGAGGCGGCGGGAAGGGGAATGGCTGGCGCCGCCTGGCGATCGCCGCTGGGCATGGACCCGGCCGAGGTCGCTCGGGCGCTGCTGGCGCGGCTGGTCGCCGAGCGGGAACGCTGGGTGCTCTGGCTGCCGGTCGCCTTCGCGCTCGGCATCGGCGGCTATTTCACCCTGCGCAGCGAGCCCTGGGATGGTTTGGGCCTTGCCGCCGCGATCCCGCTCGCCGGCGTCAGCCTCTGGGCCCGCCGCAGCCTTCATCCCTTGGCGCCGACCCTGCTGCTCGCGGCATTGCCGCTATGCCTGATGGCGAGCGGCTTCGCCGCCGCCCAGCTCGAAACCCGGCGCGCCCAGGCCCCGATGCTCGACCGTCGCATCGGACCGGTCGCGCTCGACGGCAGGGTCCTGGATGTCGAGACGCTGACCGAGGGTATTCGCGTCACCTTGGACGCGCCGTACGTCGATCGGCTGACGCCGGAGCGGACACCGGCGCGGGTCCGCGTCCGGTTGAAGGCGGGCAGTGCCGCGCCCGAGGTCGGCGACCGTCTGCAACTGTCCGCCATCCTCATGCCGCCACCGGCACCGGCCTTGCCCGGCGGCTTCGATTTTCAGCGGCAGGCCTTCTTTGCGCGGCTGGGCGCGGTCGGCTTCGCCGTCGCCCCCGCGACCATCGTGCCGGCACCCCATAGCGGCCTGGCGACGGCGTTGCGCGCGATGCGCAGCGCCATGACCGCGCGGATCCACGCGGCCCTGTCCGGGCCGGAAGGCGCCATCGCCGCCGCCATCATCACCGGCGAACGCGGCGCCATTCCGGAGGCGATCAACCGGGACTTCCGGGATTCCGGCCTCGCCCATCTGCTGGTCATCGCCGGGCTGCACATGACGCTCGCGACCGGCGCTGCCTTCTTCGCGATCCGCGCCGCCCTCGCGCTGATGCCGCGGGTGGCACTGCGGCGGCCGATCAAGAAATGGGCGGCGTTCGCCGCGCTGGTGATCGCGGCGCTCTATCTCGCGATTTCCGGTGCGGCAGTGCCGACCCAACGTGCCTTCGTTATATGTGCGCTGGCGCTGCTGGCGATCCTGATCGACCGGCAGCCGGTCAGCATGCGCAGCCTGGCCTGGGCGGCGTTCCTGGTCATGGCGATCGACCCGGTCGCGATCATGGGCGTCAGCTTTCAGATGTCCTTCGCCGCCGTGCTCGGCCTGATCGCCTTCTACGAGGCCTGGGGAACGCGGCTCGGCCGGCTGAATCAGGACGCCGGGCCGATCGGCCACGGGCTGGTCCATCTCCTGGGCATCGCCTTGACGACAATCGTCGCGACCCTCGGCACCGCCGCTTTCGCGATCTATCACTTCAACCGCTTTGCGCTGTTCTCGGTGCCGGCCAACCTGGTCGCCGTGCCGCTGGCCGGCGTCTGGGTGATGCCCTGGGCGCTCGCGTCCTGCCTGCTCATGCCGTTCGGACTGGAGGCCGTCGGGCTCGTGCCGATGGGTTGGGGTATCCAACTGATCGAGCGGGTCGCCCATTGGACCGCCGGCCTGCCGAGTGCCGCGCTCGACCTGCCGTCGATGCCGGACTGGGGATTACTGCTGATCGTCGCCGGCGGCCTGTGGCTGGCACTCTGGCGCACGGCCTGGCGCCGTTGGGGCGTATTGCCGATGCTTGCCGGGGTCGCGAGCCTGACCGCGGCGCATCCGCCGGATCTGCTGCTGGCCGGCGATGGCGGATTGGTCGCCATCCGTTCGGGCGGCGGCTATCTGCTGTCGTCGGAGCGCGCCGACCGGCTGGTCGCGGAAAGCTGGGTTCGGGCGGCGGGCGGCATCCCGTCGGGACGGCTGCCATCAGCCGGGGAGGCGGTCGAGGAGGGGGCGCTTCGCTGCGACGCCGACGCCTGCATTCTTCGGCGCAACGGCCGGCGCATCGCGCTGGTCCGTGAAATCCGAGCGCTCGACGAGGAATGCCGCGCGTCCGATCTGGTCCTGTCGCTGGTGCGGGCGCCCCGCAGCTGCCGCGGACGGACCCGCCTGGTCGACCTCGGCGACCTTCGTCGCAATGGCGCGACCGCCCTGTGGCTCGACGAGCCGCTGCGGATCGAGAGCGCCAATGCCTGGCGCGGCGAGCGGCCGTGGGTGCCGGATGCCCGGGCGATGCCGATCAGTAGCGCCGCATCAGCCCGACCAGCCGGCCCTGCACCTTGACGCGGTCCGGCCCAAAGATGCGCGTCTCGTAGGTCTTGTTGGCCGGCTCCAGCGCGATCGAGGCGCCCTTGCGGCGGATGCGCTTCAGGGTGACTTCCTCGTCGTCGACCAGGGCGACGACGATCGTGCCGTTGTCGGCACTGTCGCAGCGCTGGATGATAACCGTATCGCCATCGAGCACGCCGGCGTCGATCATGCTGTCGCCGGCAACCTCCAGGGCATAATGCTCGGCACTTCCGGTCAGCATCGCGGCGGGAATGCCGATCATGTTGCTGGTGTCGCGCAGCGCCGCGATCGGCGTGCCTGCGGCGATGCGGCCATAGAGCGGCAATTGCACGGCTTCCGCCTCGGCGCCCGGCGGGATGCCCGGAAGGGCCGACTTGAAGTCGCCGCGGATCACAGTCGGCGAGAATTTGCCGCCGCGCTCGGCAGCCTTGGCCGCGGCCGGTGCCGCTGCGGCGGTGATCGCGTCGGGCAGCTTGACGACCTCGAGCGCGCGCGCCCGATGGGCCAGGCGCCGGATGAAGCCGCGCTCCTCCAAGCCGCTGATCAGGCGGTGGATGCCCGATTTGGATTTCAGGTTGAGCGCCTCCTTCATCTCCTCGAAGGAGGGAGAGACGCCGCTCTCGGCCAGGCGCTCGTTGATGAAGACCAGGAGTTCATGCTGCTTCTTCGTCAACATTGCGCCGTACCTCACCTGTGGCGTCGCCGGGGGCCGAAGGCCGTTTTGACGACAATGGAACAAAACCTAAACACCGATTGATGTTCTAGTTTAGTTCTCGGCTCTGGTCAAGTGTCGAAGCGGTGGCATCCGCTCCGATCAGAGGAGCGCATTACTGTCCGACAGGCGGATGATGTCGATACGCCCACCGACCGCGACCGCCGCCGCCGCCGGCGGCCGGACGATCAGGCAGTCGGCGCCGGCCAGGGCGGACATCATCGAGGAGTCCTGCTTGGCGTTGGGCGTGGCGACCAGGGCGCCATCGGCGTCCCGGCTGAGCCGCGCCCGCAGATAATCCTGCCGGCCGTCGTTGAGCTTGAGGCCGGCGCCGGCCCGGGCCGGCTCGAGGGCTGGCCCGTCTCCAGCCAGGCCCTGCAGCCGCTCGAGGGCCGGGCGCAAGAACAGCATGCCGCAGACGAGCGCCGAGACGGGGTTGCCGGGCAGGCCCAGCACCGCCGTCGTCCCGAGCTGGCCGAACATCAGCGGCTTGCCGGGCCGCATGGCGATCTTCCAGAAATCGACCGACAGGCCGAGTTCGCCCAATGCCTTCCTGACCAGGTCATGCTCGCCGACCGAGGCGCCGCCGATCGTCACCAGCAGGTCGGCGCCGGCGGCACCGAGCGCCATGGTCTTGAGCACGTCGGTATCGTCGCGCGCGATGCCGAGCTGGATCGGCACGCCGCCGGCCGCGGCGACGAGCGCGCCGAGAGCGGCACCGTTGGAGCTGACGATCTGGTTCGGGCCGAGCGGATCCCCCGGCAGCACGACCTCGTCGCCGGTCGGCAAGATCGCGACTCGCGGCCGGCGGTGGACCGACAACCAGGGCCGGTTCATCGCCGCCGCCAGGCCGACGTCGCGCGCCGTCAGCCGCTGCCCGGCCTTGAGCCCGATCTGGCCTTCGACGAAATCGATGCCCGCCTGGCGGACGTGCCGGCCGGGCTCGAACGGGCCGACCGTGTCACGCACCAGCACCTCGCCGTCGCCGGCCTCGGTATCCTCCTGGATCACGACCGCATCGGCACCGTCGGGCAGCCGGGCGCCGGTGAAGATGCGCACGGCCTCGCCGGGCCCGACCTGGCCGTCGTGGCGGCCGCCGGCCTGGACATAGCCGACCAGCTTGAGGCGCGTCGGCAGGCGGGCGATATCGGCCGCGCGCACGGCATAGCCGTCCATGGCCGAGACCGCGAACGGCGGCTGGGTCCGCCGCGCCGCCAGATCCTCGGCCAGCACCCGGCCGTAGGCCTCGCTCAAGGATACCTGCTCGGCGCCGAGCGGCGTCAGGCTGTCGCGGATCCGCTTCAGGGCATCGTCGACCGAAATCATTCCACGGCTTCCCAGGTGCCGGACTTGCCGCCGGACTTGTGGACCAGGCGGATCTCGCCGATCACCATGGACCGGTCGACCGCCTTGACCATGTCGTAGATGGTGAGGGCGGCGACAGACACGGCGGTCAGCGCCTCCATCTCGACGCCGGTCCGGCCCTTCAGCTTGCAGGTCGCCTCGATCTCGACCGCGTTCCGCTCGGGCGCCAGGGTCAGGTCGAGCTTGACCGAACTCAGCGCCAGCGGATGGCAGAGCGGGATCAGGTCGGGAGTGCGCTTGGCGCCCATGATGCCGGCGAGGCGGGCGACCGACAGCACGTCGCCCTTGGCGACCGTGCCCGCGCGGATCCGCTCCAGGGTCTCGGGCGCCATGGTGACCGAGCCGCGGGCGACGGCGATCCGCGCGGTCTCCGCCTTGTCGGAGACGTCGACCATGACGGCGCGGCCTTCCGCATCGAAATGGGTGAGGCCGCTCATGCCGCGAGCCCTTGCAGGCGCAGGGTCGCCCGGGTCACGTCATCCTGGCGCAGCAGCGATTCGCCGACCAGGAAGGTACGGGCGCCGACCGCCGCCATGCGGGCCAGATCGTCCGCGGTCTTGAGCCCGCTCTCGCTGACCAGCACCCGGTCCGGCGGCACGGCGGCGGCGAGCGCCTCCGTCGTCGCCAGATCGGTCTTGAGCGTCTTCAGGTTGCGGTTGTTGATGCCGAATAGGCGGACGTCGAGTGCCAGCGCGCGATCCAGCTCGGCCCGGTCGTGGACTTCGACCAGTGCATCGAGCCCGTAGTCGCGCGCGGCGGCGGCCAGTTCGGCGGCAAGATTATCGTCGAGCGCGGCCATGATGATCAGGATGCAGTCGGCGCCGATCGCCCGGGCTTCGGCGATCTGGTAGGGGTCGACCATGAAGTCCTTACGCAGCACGGGCAGGCTAACGGCCGCGCGCGCAGTCTGGAGATGGTCGAACGTGCCCTGGAAATAGGGCCCGTCGGTCAGCACCGAGAGGCAGGCCGCGCCGGCGGCTTCATAGGCGCGGGCGAGGGCGGCCGGATCGAAATCGGGCCGAATCAGCCCGCCGGACGGCGACGCTCGCTTGATCTCGGTGATGAGCGCATAGCGGCCGGCCGCGAGCTTGGCGTCGATGGCGGCGGCGAAGCCACGCGGGGCGGGCGTGGCGCGGGCCGCCCGATCGATCTCGGCGAAGGGCCGACCGGCGGTGACGGCTTTCAGGTCGGCGCGCTTGCGCGCGACGATTTCGGCAAGGATGTCGCTCATGATTGGATCCTAGGCCGTTTCCACCGAATTGGTGATTTCGATCAGCCGCTCCAGCACCCGGCGGGCAGCACCGCTCTCGAGTGCCTCGGCCGCGAGCTTGACGCCGGCCTTGAGATCGGCGGCCTTGCCGCCGACGACCAGGGCTGCGGCGCTGTTCAAGAGCACGATGTCGCGGATCGGCCCCTTGGCGCCGCCGAGCAGGGCTCGCATCATCTCGGCATTGTCCTCGGGCGAACCGCCCAGCAGGTCCTCGCGCCGGGCCTGGGGCAGGCCCGCGTCGGCGGCGGTCAGCGTGAAGCTTTCGATCCGGCCATCCTTGAGGGCTGCTACATGGCTGGTGCCGGCGGTCGTCAGTTCGTCGAGCCCGTCGCCATGGACGACCCAGCAGCATTCACTGCCGAGCCGCTGCAGCACCTCGGCGAGCGGTGCCACCCATTTGGCCGCGAACACGCCCATGACCTGGCGCTTGACGCCGGCCGGATTGGTGAGCGGGCCCAGCAGGTTGAAGATGGTGCGGGTGCCGAGCTCGACCCGGGTCGGGCCGACATGGCGCATGGCGCCGTGATGGCGCGGTGCCATCAGGAAGCCCACATGGTTTTCCCAGATCGCCTGCCGCACCAGCGACATGGGCGCATCGATGTTGACGCCGAGCGCCGTCAGCACGTCGGCGGCGCCCGACTTCGACGAGAGCGCCCGATTGCCGTGCTTGGCGACCGGCACGCCGCAGGCGGCGATGACGAAGGAGGCGGCGGTCGAGATGTTGAAGGTGCCGCTGCCGTCGCCGCCGGTGCCGCAGGTGTCGATGGCCCCGGGCGGCGCGTCGATCGCCAGCACCCGGGCGCGCATGCTGCGCGCGGCGCCGGTGATCTCTTCGACCGTCTCGCCCCTGAGCCTGAGGGCCATTAGGAAGGCGCCCATCTGCGAAGGGGTCGCGTCGCCCGACATCATCATGTCGAACGCCGCCTCGGCCTCGCGCTCGTCGAGCCGCTTGCCGTTGGCAAGCTCGGCCAGCCAGCCCTTGAAATTCGGCTGTGTCATGCCGCGATCTTTCGGCCGGTAGCGAGCGTCAGGAAATTGGCGAGCAGCGGCTTGCCGGCCTCGGACGCGATGCTTTCCGGATGGAACTGGACGCCATGGATCGGCCGCTCGACATGCTCGAGGCCCATGATGATGCCGTCTTCGGTCTCGGCGGTGATCTTGAGCGACGTCGGCAGGCTCGCACGCTCGACGATCAGCGAATGGTAGCGCGTCACGGTCAGCGGGTTCGGCAGGCCTTGGAACAGGCCGCCGTCCTGGTGGCGGACCGGGCTCAGCTTGCCGTGCATCGGCACCGGCGCGCGCACGACCCGACCGCCGAAAGCCTCGCCGATCGCCTGGTGGCCGAGACACACGCCCAGCACCGGCAGGGAACCGGCGGCCTCGACGATCGGCACGGTGATGCCCGACTGCACCGGCGTACCGGGTCCCGGCGAGATGATCAGCCCTTGCGGCTTCAGCGCCAGCGCCTCGGCCACGGTCAGCGCGTCGTTGCGCATGACCTTGATCTCGGCTCCAAGCTCCGACAGGTAATGCCAGAGATTGTAGGTGAAGCTGTCGTAGTTATCGATGAGCAGGAACATCGGTATGCGGACCCGTGGCTGCCGGCCGGCACCCGAGTCGGCCGGCGGAATTCCCCATATAGCAGCTAGGACGGGCGCTCGAAAGGCCGCGGGCACGGAAGAATTCCGGGCGAGGCGGCAGGGCGAGCCCGCGACCGCGTCATGCGCTCGCTTGGCCCGGGACGGGCATGGTAGCGTCGCTGCCGTCGGAACAACCGTCGATTGGAGCGTTCATGCGTCGGGTCGGGCTTGCGGTGTCGGCGGTGCTGGTCGCGGCCGGCATCGGCTATTGGGGGCTCGGGGCCTATTTCGATGCCCGCTTCCGGGAGGCGCTTGACCAGTTCCTGCACACGCTGCCGCCGGGCTATGCCGTCACCTACGCGAGCGCCAGCTATTCGCCATTGGGCACGGCCGAGGTCCATGGCATCGCGGTGCATGCGGCGCTCGCGAGTGGATTGTTCGATGGCTCGATCGACCGGCTCGACCTGGTCCATCCAAATCTGGCGCTGGCGGACGGCTGGAACGACGCGGCGAGGCACCCGGCGGCTTGGCGGCTGGACCAGGCGCTGCCGCTCGCAGACGAGATCCGGCTCGAGGGCGTGCATGTGCAGAGCGCGGTGCAGACCGCCGATCTCGAGAGCGAACGGCTGGTCGGGGCGCGGGTCTATCCGGCAGCCCTGCTGCATCCGGGCCTGCCGACGCTCAAGGACATCAGCGGCGCGCGGGAGGCCGACCAGCCGCTGTCGCCGGAGGCGATGCTGGATCTGGCGCGCTTCGAGGCCGCGATCGTGCTGGGGTTCGGCTGGGATCGCCAGGAGACCGTCGGCCTGAAGGCCGCGGGCCGGACCCTGCCGAACGCGGCGATCCCGGATCAGCCGTTCAGCTATGAGATCGCCCGCGTGACCACGAACACGCTCGACCGCGGCGTCTGGCAGGACATGGCGGGCGAAGGCCTGTCCTTCAGTGCCCTGTCCGGCGGGACCGCGAAGATCGGGCGGCTGGGCTTCAGCGGCATCGATGTCCGGCAGGTGGCGACCCGCCTGCTCGATGCCGCCAGCCTCGCGCCGGCGCTGTTCGACGGCCTGGCGCTGAAACGGATCGAGTACGCCGATTTCACGCTGGAGCAGTCGGGCGAAGCCCCGGTGTCGCTCGATGATTTCGCCCTGTCCGACGTGGCGGTCGTTCAGGGTGAGCCGGTGTCGGCGGCGCTCAGCGTCAAAGGCCTGCGTTTCGACCCGAACGAGATCACGCAACCGTTCATGGCCGCGCTGGCTGGTCAGCTTGCTCTCGATCGCCTCACGCTCGGCATCGGGTTCGCCTTCGACCGCGACGTCGGCAGCGGCCGGGCGACGATCCACGACTCGTTCCTCAAGATCGACGAGTTGGGCAGCGTCGAGCTCACGGCATCGCTCGTCGACGATCCACTCGGCGCCGATCCGGCGACGGTCAAGCTCGCCCGGGCGGCGGTGCACTATCGAGACGCTTCGCTCGCCGACCGGGTCCTGCGCCTGATGGCGCGGGGTGGCGATCCGGAACAGGCGCGGCGCGAACTGATCCTGATCGCGCGCCAGCAGGGCGAGGCCCTCGGGCCGGACCTGGCACCCGCGACGGCCGCCCTGGTCGCGTTCCTGCAACGGCCGATCTCGCTCACTGCCGAGCTGGCGCCGCCACAGCCCTTGCCCCTGGCGACGCTGGCCGCGGCCCGGTCGCTGCCTCCGGCCCAGGTCGCGGCGCTGGTCGGATTGAGTCTCAAGTCCGGCCAGTAAGCGGCTGACGCGCTTCGGCGAACCGGCTACAACATCCGTTCAAGGTTAACGGGTGGGACGAGGCATGGCGGGCAAGCGCAAACAACGGTGGCAGCTCTGGGCCTCGGTTGCCGCCTTGGCGGCCGGCGCGAGCCTGCTGGCGCTGGTGCTGATGCCGCCGGAACACGAGGCGCCGCCCCGGCCCGAGACCAAGACCGCGTCGCTTCCGCATCCCGCGATCCCGCCGGCCGTTCAGCCGGCCCAGCATCACGGCGAGGACGCGCTGGCGCCGCTGATCGAGGAAACAACCGCCGCCAAGCCCTTGGCCGCAAAGCCGGTCGGCAACGATCCGGAGGCCATGGCACCCTCGGCCGAGACTGCATCTCCGCCGCCGATCGAGCGGGCGCCCGAGCCGGCGAAGCCCGAGCAGACCGCCATGGCGCCGCTGCCGCCGGCGCCGCGTGGCGAACCGGCCTGGCGGCGCAATGCCCCGCCATCCGCCCCGGCTAACGGCCAGCCGATGATCGCGATCGTGATCGACGACATGGGGCTCGACCGCAAGCGTTCGGCCGAGGTCATGACCCTGCCGGGACCACTCACACTCTCGTTCATGACCTATGCCGAGGACCTGGCGAAGCAGACCGCGGCCGGCCGGGCCCAGGGCGACGAGATCATGCTGCATATGCCGATGGAGCCGCAGGCGCGCCATGTCGATCCCGGCCCGAACGCGCTGCTGACCGGCCTGGACGATGCCGAATTGAAACGGCGGGTGATCTGGGGGCTCGGCCGGGTCGACGGCATCGTCGGCGTCAACAACCACATGGGCAGCAAATTCACCGAGTCGGCCGCCGGCATGGCCATCGTCTTGGAGCAGTTGCGCACGCGCGGCCTGTTCTTCCTGGATTCGCGCACGACGCCGCATTCGGTCGGCCTGGCGACCGCCCGGCAAATGGGGGTGGCGACCGTCGGCCGCGACGTCTTCCTCGACAATTTCATGACCGATCCCGAGGTCGCGCGCGAGCTGGCCCAGACCGAGGCGATCGCGCGCCGGAACGGTGTCGCCATCGCGATCGGCCATCCCCATGACGCGACCATCGCCGAGCTCAGGCAATGGCTGCCGACGGTGGCGGCCAAGGGCTTCCGCCTGGTGCCGGTGAGCGCCATCGTCGCCCGCGAACAGGCGCAGGCGGCACCGCTCGCCAAGACCGGCGGCTGATGAAACACGCGGGTCCGGCGGCGTTCGACCGTCTCGACCAGCTGCTGGCGCTGCTGCGCCGGCGCGCCGACCTGGCCGAGAAGCGACCGGGCGTATTCTATCGGCGCGGGCGCGCCTTCTTGCATTTCCACGAGGACCCGTTGGGGCTGTTCGCCGACATCCGGGCCGGCGAGCTGTGGGAGCGGTTGCCGGTCAATGATGCGGACGAGCACGCCCGGCTGATCGAAGCGGTCGACCGGGCATTCGCCGAAGTGGCCCCAAGGACATAGGCGCACTGGTGCTGCTGCGCCCCGATGCGCCGCTGTATCGATAAGGACCTGTTGCTGCTGGAGAGCCCGCGTCATGAGCGAAATCACCGTCCGTCCGCTGCAAGCCGGCGATCACGACCGCTGGGATCCGCTCTGGCGCGGCTATCTCACTTTCTACAAGACTACGATCGCCGACGAGATCCGGGCCGTGACCTGGAAGCGCCTGCTCGATCCGGCCGAGCCGATGAAGGGCGCGCTGGCGTTCCGGGGCGGCGAGGCGGTGGGCCTGGTCCATCATATCCAGCATCGGTCCTGCTGGACCGTCGGCGATTACATCTATCTACAGGATCTGTACGTCGACGAGCGCCTGCGCGGCGGCGGCGTCGGCCGGGCGCTCATCGAGTTCGTCTATGCCCATGCCCGCGCCATCGGTTGCGCGCGTGTCCATTGGCTGACCCACGAGACCAACCAGGACGCCATGAAGCTCTATGACCGGATTGCCGACCGCTCGGGCTTCGTGCAGTACCGGAATCTGCTTTAGCGCCCGGCGGCGAAGCGCTTGGCTTCCTCGGCGGCGCGGACCAGCGCCTTGGATTTGTTGACCGATTCCTGATACTCGGACTCGGGGTCGCTGTCGGCGACCACGCCGCCGCCGGCCTGGATGACGAGCTTGCCGTCCTTCAGCACCGCGGTGCGGAGCGCGATGCAAGTGTCCATGGCGCCGGAGCCGCCGAAATAGCCGATGGCGCCGCCATAGATGTTGCGCCGTTCCGGCTCCAGCTCGTCGATGATCTCCATCGCCCGCACCTTGGGCGCGCCCGAGACCGTGCCGGCCGGGAAGCCCGCCATCAGCGCATCCAGCATGTCGCCGCGCGCCGGGTCCAACTGGCCTTCGACGGTCGAGCAGATGTGCATGACGTGGCTGTAGCGCTCGACGATCATCTGCTCGACGACCTTGACCGTGCCGATCCGGGCGACCCGGCCGACGTCGTTGCGGGCGAGATCGAGCAGCATCAGATGCTCGGCCAGCTCCTTCGGGTCGGCCAGCAGGTCGGCGGCGAGTGCCGCATCCTCGGCCGCGTCGACGCCGCGCCGGCGCGTGCCGGCGATCGGCCGGATCGTGACCTTGTCGTCGCGCAGCCGGACCAGGATCTCCGGGCTGGAGCCGACGACGCTGAAATCGCCGAAATCGAGGAAGAACAGGAAAGGCGAGGGATTGAGGCGCCGGAGCGCCCGGTAGAAAGTCAGCGGCGGCAGCCGGAACGGCACGGTGAAGCGCTGGGACGGCACGACCTGGAAGATGTCGCCGGCGCGGATATATTCCTTCGCCTGCTCGACCATCGCGTGATACTGGGCCCGCGTCAGGTTGGTCTCCGGCTCCGGCGTGTGATCGACATCGGCCTCGCGCTCGGCCCGGTAGGGCAGCGATCGGCCGAAATCGGCGACCACGTCGGCCAGCCGCTCGCGGGCATGGGCATAGGCGACCTTGGCGTCGGCGCCTTCGCCGGGCCAGACCGGCGTCACGACCGTGACCCGGTCGGCGATATTGTCGAAGATCGCGACCACGGTCGGGCGGATCAACAGCCCGTCGGGCACGCCCAGCGTGTCGGGGTTGGTGTCGGGCAGCCGCTCGACCCGGCCGATCATGGCATAGCCCAGATAGCCGAACAGGCCGCTGGCCATCGGCGGCAGCGGGGTGGGGATATCGACCCGGCTCTCGGCGATCAGCTTGCGCAATGACACAAGCGGCTGATCCGGCGACGGCTCGAACGCGTCGGCGTCGATCCGGGCCTGGCGATTGATCTCGACCTGCTCGCCCCGGCAGCGCCAGATCAGGTCCGGCTTGAGCCCGATGAAGGAATAGCGCCCGCGCACAGCGCCGCCCTCGACCGATTCGAACAGGAAGCTGTTCGGCCGGCCGTCGGCCAGCTTCATCAGCGCCGAGACCGGCGTCTCCAGGTCGGCGACCAGGGTGGTCCAGACCAGGACCGCCTCGCCGCGGCCGTGGGCCTCGGCGAAGGCGGGGAAGTCGGGCAGCGTCTGCATGGCGACCGTTCCCTCAGAACTGGCTGGCTAGAACAGGTTGGCGATCCTGTCGCGCCGGATCTCGACCGGGTGCAGCTTGCGCAGCGCCTGATCGAATTCGCTCAGCAGGTCGTCGCCGATCTGCTGGTTGACCTGCCCGGCCAGCGCCGTGACCTTATCCTTGTCGGCGACCGGATCGGCCGGCTGGATTTCCTTCAACTGGGCCACGACCTGGCCGTCCGGCGTCTCGACCGTGGTAATGCCGCCGGGCTGCAGCTCGAACAGCTTGGCGACGACCGGCGCCGGCACGCCGGCCTGGTTGCCCGGATTCGTGCGGATGAACGGCTTGGTCGTCGACAGCTGCAGCTTCTGCGCGGCGGCGAGCTTGGCGAGCGGCTGGTCCGGCTTCACCTGGTCGGCCAGCGCCTTCGCCTGCTCGGCGACCTTCGCCGTCCGCTGCTCGGCGGTCCAGGCATCCTTGGCCTGATCCTTGACCGCGTCGAACGGCTTCAGCGCCGGTGCGGTGACGCTGTCGGTCCGGACCAGGTAGAACGACCCGTTCGGAACCTGTTCGAGCCGGCTCGTCTGGCCCTGCGCGGTGGCGAAGGCGGTCTTCATCAGCGCATCGACGGCGATGGCGAATTCCGGGATCGGCTTGCCGTCCGGATCCTTGCCGATCTCGTCGGCAGCCTTGACGACGTAGGGCGTCAGCTTGAACTGCTGGGCGATGGTGGCCAGGTCGGCACCGGCCGCGACCGCGTCCTCGACCTTGTTCGACAGGGCATAGAGCGCGTCGGACTCGGCCTCCTTGCGGGCGTCGGCCTCGAGCTGCGGCTTCACTTCCTCGAAGCTTTTGCCGCCGGCCGCCTCGATGCCGACGACCTTGACCACGTGCCAGCCGAACGCCGTCTGGACCGGCTTCACGACCTCGCCGTCCTTGGCGGCGAACACCGGGTCGGCGAGCTCCGTCGGCAGGTCGTTCTTCGCGACCGAGCCCAGGTCGACGGCGGCCGCGTCGGCCTTGGTCAGGTCCTGCGCCAGCTTGACGAAGTCCTTGCCCTGGGCGAGCTGCGCCTCGGCATCGTCGGCCGCCTTCTGATCCTTGAGGATCATCTGCTGCAGGTGCCGCTTCTCGGGCTTGGTGAACTCGTCCTGACGCTGGGCATAGGCGTCCTTGAGCTGGGCATCGTCGATCTTGACGTCGCCGGCGACGTCCTGGGTGGTGAGCGCCAGCGCGGTGAAGCCGCGATATTCCGGCGCGGTGAAGGTCGCCGGATGCTTGTCGTAATAGGCCTTCAAGGTCGCCTCGTCCGGCGCCGGGACATCCTTGACCGCGCTCGCCGGCAGGAACACCCAGTCGGCCACGCGCTTTTCGTTGCGCAGGCGATAGAGCAGCTCGGCGAGGGTCTGCGGCGTGCCGGCCGTGCCGATGGCGGCGCCGGCGAGGTCGATCCGCGGCTGCTCGGAGCGCAGCAGGGCGACATAGCGCTTCTCGGTATAGCCGGCCTGGCCCAGGCGGGCGATGAAGGCGCCGCGGTCGAACTGGCCCTGGGCATCCTTGAACGCGGGCTCGCTCTGGATCAGCTGCGCCACTTCCTTGTCGCCGACCGCCAGGTGCAGCCGCTCGGCCTCCTGGTCCAGCACCGCCTGCGACACCAGCCCGTTGACTGCCTGGTCGATGACGCCGAACGCCTTGGCCTGCTCCATGTCGAAATTGCCACCGAACTGCTGGCGCAGGCGATCGACCTGCTGCCGGACAGCCTGTTGCACCACGTCGCCGTTGATTTTGTGGCCGCCGACGGTTGCGACCGTCGCATCCTGTGGCGAGGAGCGCAGGAAATCGCCAATGCCCCAGATGCCGAAGCTCAGGATGAGAAGCACGAACAGGACCTTGACGACAAAAGTCCCTGCCTTGGAGCGGATGAATTGAAGCATTGGAGACTGAACCGTTATGGTGCGCCCAACGGCGCGACGCTGCACCCGATGGAAGGTGCCGGACCATAAAGCGCCCGAAGCGGGCCCTGCAACTCGGAAAATGAGCCCGGGAGCGTGCTCGCCCATAAAGAAGTGCCGGAAACGGCTCGAAGGAAGCGGAGAAGCAATGAATTCGGGACGCCGGCCGCTGATTGCGGCCAATTGGAAGATGAATGGCCTCAAGGCCGATGGCGCGGCGCTGGCCGGCGCCGTGGCAGGGCGGGCGAAGGCGGCGGGATCCGCCCTCGCCGCAGATATCCTGATCTGCCCGCCGGCCACGCTCGTCGGCTTGGTCGGCGAGGCGCTTGCCGGCAGTCCGGTCCGGCTCGGTGGGCAGGATTGCAGCCCCGAGGCCAGCGGTGCCTTCACCGGCGATATTTCCGCGGCGATGCTCGCCGACCTCGGCTGCGATGCGGTGATCCTCGGGCATTCGGAACGGCGTGCCGGCCATCACGAGAGCGATGCGCTGGTGCGTTCCAAGGCCACGGCCGCACTGGCAAAGGGACTGGTCGCGGTCGTCTGCGTCGGTGAAACGGCGGCGGAGCGGGACGAGGGCAGGGCGCTCGACGTGGTCGGCGGCCAGGTGCTGGGCTCCGTGCCGGACGGCGCCACGGCCGGGACCCTGGTCGTCGCCTACGAGCCGGTCTGGGCGATCGGCACCGGCCGCATCCCGACATTGGACGAGATCGATGCCATGCATCGCCATATCCGCGCACTGCTGGCGAGCAAGCTCGATGGTGGGGCGGACGTCCGCATTCTCTACGGCGGTTCGGTCAAGCCGTCGAATGCCCGGGAGGTCCTCGCCATCCCTGACGTGGACGGCGCGCTGGTCGGCGGCGCCAGCCTGAAGGCAGACGAGTTCTGGGCGATCGTCGAGGCCGCACCCGTCCGTTAGCTACGGAGCGCCCGCCGCGGGGCCGAACCCGTGGCGGGCCAGTATCTCCTTCACCCGATCGAGCGGCAATTCGCGCAGAACGTGGCCTTCCGCGCCCTTCAGCGTTGTCGCGCGCAGCATGGCGTTGTAGATCGCCTCCTCCGTCGCCTCCATGGCGGCCTGGAACAGCGGCGACATCTGGTCGTTCGGCAGGTCGTCAACTGCTGTGACGGCCATGCGGCGCACTTCGGTGCGACGGACGCTCTCGGCGGTCGAGAAGGCGAGCGCATAGTCGCCTGAACCGTTGGCCATCGGCGATCCGGTGACGGCGATGCCGTTGAAGGCGCGGCGGGCGAGGCGCTTCAGGTTCCGATCGGACAATGGGGCGTCGGTCGCGATCACGACGACGATCGAGCCGTCCGCCCGGTATTCGTCCTCGGTGCCCTTGAGGAAATGGCGGCCCAACTCCTTGCCGACCGGCGCGCCGCCGATCGACAGCACGCCGCCGTAGTTGGTCTGCACCAGGACCCCGACGGCATAGCCGCCGCGTGCCCCCGGCAGGACGCGCGAACTGGTCCCGATCCCGCCCTTCCAGCCGAACGCCTGCGTGCCGGTGCCAGCACCGACATTGCCCTCTGGAACCGGGCCGGCGACGGCGGCCTCGATCGCCCTCAGCACATCGTCCCTGGTGATGCGCCGTGCGCGGATGTCGTTCAGGTAGCCGTCGTTCGTCTCGCCGACCACGGCATTGACCGAACGCACCGCCTCATTCCCCGGCTGTGCGAGCGTCCAGTCGACCAGCCCTGCGACGGCTTCGCCGACCGAGAGCGTATTGGTCAGGACGATCGGCGTCTCGATCTCGCCCAGCTCCTCGATCTGGGTCGAGCCGGCAAACTTGCCGAAGCCGTTGCCGACGGCGAATCCGGCCGGCAGCTTGTCCTGATAGAGGTTGCCGCCGTGCGGCAGTATCGCCGTAACACCCGTGCGAATCGCCTTGCCGTCGATCAGCGTGACATGGCCGACGCGCACGCCGGCAACGTCGGTGATCGCGTTCAGCGGGCCGGGCTGCAGCACTCCCGGTGCGATGCCGATGTCCCTGGCCCTCGGACGTTCATCTACCACTTGCAATCCCTTGAGAAAACGCCACGTGGACTCGCGGGATTATTGCCGGGCTCCGCGCGGCGCCGCCAGGGGCGACGTGGCTCGGTGCCTCCGGCGCGAGGCATGCGCCAGGGACATTCCCCCGAACGGGCCAAGAGCACTAGCTATCGTGCCTCGAACCGATTAGATAAGCCTCATCAACGGGCGACGCCCCCATCAGCCGTAACGGCGGGGGCGCCGCCCGCTCGGCTTTTTCGGGCCGGATCCTGGTCACGGCCCGGGTTCGGCACACAGGATCGAAGTCTTCCGCCATGATGATCGTCGTTCTCGTCGTCCACGTGCTTTTGGCTGTCTCTCTGATCGGCGTCGTGCTGATCCAGAAGAGCGAGGGCGGCGGCCTCGGTCTGGGCGGCGGCGGTGGCGGCGGCATGTCCGGCTTCATGACTGGCCGGTCGACGGCGAACCTGCTGACCCGCACCACCGCGATCCTCGCCGGCTGCTTCATGGCAACCAGCGTGCTGCTCGCGATCCTGGCGGCGCACCAGCATTCGGGTGGCGGCTCGATTCTCGACCAGATTCCGGCGCAGAGCGCGCCGGCCACCCAGCCGGCTGCGCCTGCGGCCCCGGCGGCTCCCGCCCCGGCGCAGCCGCAACAGCCGAGCGTTCCGCTGGCGAAATGATTAAACCGCTTCGGCGGTGTGTTTATCTCTGGTTTGCTGGTTTGGTTGTTGTAGGGTGATTGTCCATGACGCGGTTCATTTTCATTACCGGCGGCGTGGTCTCCTCTCTCGGTAAGGGGCTTTCCTCGGCCGCACTCGGAGCATTGCTGCAGGCGCGCGGCTTCAAGGTCCGCCTGCGCAAGCTCGATCCCTATATCAATGTCGATCCGGGCACGATGAGCCCGTATCAGCACGGCGAGGTCTTCGTCACCGACGACGGTGCAGAGACCGATCTCGATCTCGGCCATTACGAGCGCTACACCGGCGTCTCGGCCCGGCGCAGCGACAGCGTCACGACCGGCCGGGTCTATTCGACCGTGATCGGGCGCGAGCGCCGCGGCGAGTATCTGGGCGCCACGGTGCAGGTCATTCCGCACATCACCGACGCCATCAAGGAATTCATCCAGGCCGACATCACGGACGAGGATTTCGTCCTGTGCGAGATCGGCGGCACGGTCGGCGACATCGAGAGCCTGCCGTTCCTCGAGGCGATTCGCCAGCTGGCGAACGAACTCGGCAAGGAACGCACGATGTTCGTGCACCTGACCCTCGTGCCCTATATCCCGGCCGCGGGCGAACTCAAGACCAAGCCGACCCAGCATTCGGTCAAGGAACTGCTCGGCCTCGGCATCCAGCCGGACGTGCTGCTGTGCCGCTGCGACCGCGAGATCCCGCTGGGCCAGCGCAAGAAGATCGCGCTGTTCTGCAACATCCGCGAGGAGCGGGTGATCCAGGCGCTCGACGTCGACACGATCTACCAGGTGCCGATCGCCTATCACGAGGAAGGCTTCGACGCCGCCGTCTGCGACTATTTCGGCATCGCCTCGCCGCCGGTGAAGCTCGAGCGCTGGCAGTCGATCGTGAACACGGTCCGCAAGCCCGAGGGCGAAGTCTCGATCGCCGTCGTCGGCAAGTACATCAACCTGCTCGACGCCTATAAGTCTCTGGCGGAGGCGCTGACCCATGGCGGTCTCGCCAACCGGGTGCAGGTCAAGCTGCGCTGGATCGATTCCGAGATCTTCGAGTCCGAGGACGCGGTCCATCACCTGACCGGCGTCAACGGCATCCTGGTGCCGGGCGGCTTCGGCGAGCGTGGCACCGAGGGCAAGGTCCAGGCGGTGCAGTTCGCCCGCGAGCGCAACGTGCCGTTCTTCGGTATCTGCTTCGGCATGCAGATGGCGGTGATCGAGGCAGCGCGCAATCTCGCGGGGCTGCCCAAGGCGAGCTCGACTGAGTTCGGCCCGACCGACGAGCCAGTCGTTGGCCTGATGACCGAATGGACCCGCGGCAACGAACTGGAGCAGCGTTCGGCCGACGGCGACCTGGGTGGCACGATGCGACTCGGCGCTTACGAGGCGGTCCTGGCCCCCAACAGCCGGGTCGCCGACGCCTATGGCGCCACCAACATTTCGGAACGCCACCGTCATCGCTATGAAGTGAACATCCGCTACAAGGAGCGGCTGGAGGCGGCGGGCCTGAAGTTCTCCGGCATGTCGCCGGACGGCGTGCTGCCCGAGATCGTCGAGTTCCCGAACCATCCCTGGTTCATCGGCGTGCAGTTCCATCCGGAACTGAAGTCGAAGCCGTTCGAGCCGCATCCGTTGTTCACGGCGTTCATTCGCGCAGCACTCGAGCAGTCGCGGCTCGTCTAAGCCAGAGGGGAGGCGACCCATGTCGTCCGTCACGCCGCGCACTGTCGCGATCGGCAAGCTCACACTCGCCAACGACCGTCCCTTCGTCCTCATTGCCGGCCCCTGCCAGCTCGAATCCCGCGCGCATGCGCTGGAGACCGCTGCGGCCCTGGTCGAGATGACGGCCAGGCTCGGGCTCGGCCTCATCTACAAGACCTCGTTCGACAAGGCGAACCGCACCTCGCTCACTTCCGCGCGCGGCATCGGGCTGGAAAAGGGCCTGCCGATCCTGGCGGAGATCCGCGAGAGCCTCGGCTGCGCGGTCATCACCGACGTGCATCTGCCTGAGCATTGCGCGCCCACGGCCGAGGCGGTCGACGTGCTGCAGATCCCGGCGTTCCTGTCACGCCAGACCGACCTGATCCTGGCCGCGGCCGGGACCGGCGCCGCGCTCAACATCAAGAAGGGCCAGTTCCTGGCCCCCTGGGACATGGCCAACGTCGCCAAGAAGGCGGCGAGCACCGGCAACCACAGGATCCTGCTCTGCGAGCGCGGGGCGAGCTTCGGCTACAACACGCTGGTCTCCGACATGCGCTCCCTGCCGATCATGGCGGAGACGGGCTATCCGGTGATCTTCGATGCAACCCATTCGGTGCAGCAGCCCGGCGGCCAGGGCACGACCAGCGGCGGCGAGCGCCGCTTCGTGCCGGTGCTGGCCCGCGCGGCGCTGGCCGTCGGCGTCGCCGGCGTGTTCATGGAAACCCATCCCGACCCGGACGCAGCACCCTCCGACGGCCCCAACATGGTGCCGATGCGCGCCATGCCGGCGCTGCTCGAGACCCTGGTCGCGTTCGACCGGCTGGCCAAGGCCAACCCGATCCCCAGCTTCGACTGACGGCCGCTCCGCGGCCGTTTCCATCTTCCATAGAAGCCTCTCCCGAAGGAGCCTGACCGATGTCCGCCATCCTCGACATCCATGCCCGCGAGATTCTCGACAGCCGCGGCAACCCGACCGTCGAGGTCGATGTCACGCTCGAGAGCGGCAGCATCGGCCGTGCCGCCGTTCCCTCGGGCGCCTCGACCGGTGCCCATGAGGCGGTCGAGCTGCGCGATGGCGATGCCGAGCGCTATCTGGGCAAGGGCGTCCAGAACGCGGTCGATGCGGTCAACGGCGAGATCTACGATGCGCTGAGCGGTCTCGACGCCGACGACCAGATCGGCATCGACCAGCTGCTGATCGATCTCGACGGCACGCCGAACAAGTCGCGCCTCGGGGCGAACGCCATCCTGGGCGTCAGCCTTGCCTGCGCCAAGGCCTCGGCCGACGAGGTGTCGATGCCGCTGTTCCGCTACGTCGGCGGTGCCTATGCCCGCACCCTGCCGGTGCCGCTGATGAACGTCATCAACGGCGGCGCCCATGCGGACAACCCGATCGATATCCAGGAATTCATGATCATGCCGGTCGGCGCCGAGACGATGTCGGACGCGATCCGGGTCGGCGCCGAGGTGTTCCACTCGCTGAAGAAGCAGCTGAAGGCTGCCGGCCACAACACCAACGTCGGCGACGAAGGCGGCTTCGCGCCGAACCTGGCGTCGGCCGACGCGGCGCTGGGCTTCCTGATGAAGGCGATCGAAGGCGCCGGCTACACGCCGGGCGACGATGTCGTGCTGGCGCTCGACGTGGCCTCGACCGAATTCTTCAAGGGCGGGCTCTACCACCTGGAAGGCGAGGGCAAGAAGCTCGATAGCGCCGGCATGGTCCGCTATCTCGAGGATCTGGCCGCGCGCTATCCGATCGTCTCGATCGAGGACGGCATGGCCGAGGACGATTGGGACGGCTGGGCCGCCCTCACCAGCGCCGTCGGCAAGAAGCTCCAGCTGGTCGGCGACGACCTGTTCGTGACCAACCCGAAGCGGCTGGCCGACGGCATCCAGCGCGGCACGGCGAATTCGATCCTGGTCAAGGTCAACCAGATCGGCACCCTGTCCGAGACGCTCGAAGCGGTCCAGCTCGCCCAGCGGGCCGGCTACACGGCAGTGATGTCGCATCGCTCGGGCGAGACCGAGGATTCGACGATTGCCGATCTGGCGGTCGCGACCAATTGCGGACAGATCAAGACCGGCTCTCTTTCGCGCTCGGACCGCCTGGCCAAGTACAACCAGCTCATTCGCATCGAAGAACTTCTGGGCGACTCCGCACGCTATGCGGGTCGCTCCGTCCTGCGCGGCTGAACCCGAGTCGCACTCCGGAATCCCTGGCATTGCCGGGTCCGGAGTGCGCCCGCCCGCCGGATGAAACCCATCGTGCGTGGCAGATCGCCTCGAATGAGTATTGAAGCCATCTCTTTGGCATGATTTCGGCTTCACTGGCATTGCCACAGTTGACCGGCCCCATGGCGCCGTGATTCTCTTGTCACCATGGACATAGGTCGTCATATCCGCCGGCAGGCACACGGGGTCATCGGGCCGCTCATCGGCCTGACGCTCGGCTGCTATTTCGCCTATCACCTAGTCGAAGGTGACCGGGGCCTCATTGCCTGGGTGCGTCTGACGCAGCAGATCCGCGCCGCCAAGCTCCAGGCGGCCCAGATCCACGAGGAACGGGCGGAGGCCGCCCACCGGGTGTCCCTGCTGCGGCCCGAGCACCTCGATCCCGATCTGCTCGACGAGCAGGCCCGCGCGGCACTCAATCTGATCGGGCCCGGCGAAGTCGTGATCCTCAACAACGACGGCCAGCCGAAGTAAAGCTTTAGCGAACCGTCCGATCGATCCAGTCGAGCACCTGCGGCAGCATGGTGTCCATGGCGAGATGACCTGCGCCCTCGACGCGGACGAAGCGCTTCGGCTCTCGGGCCAGCGCGAACAGCTTCTCGGCGAAAGCCAGGGGAATGACCCGGTCGGCGCTGCCGTGCACCATCAGCACCGGCACCTCGACCTTGCCGATCGCGAGATCCGACCGGAACTGGTCGCGCAGTACGAGGCGCACCGGAAATAGCCAGAACTGCGCCGCCGCGACATCGGCCACCGATGAATAGGGTGAGTCGAGCACCAGCGCGGCCGAAGCATGGCGCGCCGCTAGGGCGACCGCGAGACCGGTGCCGAGCGATTCTCCCATGATCACAAGCCGCTCGGGCGGGATGTTCAAGTTTCGAATGTATTGGTAAGCCGCCTCGGCATCCCGATGCAGCCCGGCTTCGGTCGTCGTGCCGCTGGAGCCGGGATAGCCGCGATACTCGACGGCGAGCAACCCGTTGCCGGTCGCGGTCAGGACGCTGAACCGCTCGGCCCGGCCCATGAGCGATCCGCCATTGCCATGGAAATACAGGAGCAGCGGCCGCCCCGGCCGTGGCGGCACATACCAGGCGTGGAGCCGCTCGCCATCCTCGGTCCCGATCGAGACCTCCTGGCCGTCCACGAGCCCGGCGTCGGTCGGCGACTTCGCGTCGCCGCCCGGGAAATAGAGGAAATGGCGCTGTCCGATCGTCAGCGCAGCCAGGGCAAGCAGATAAAGTGCGACACCGCTGATCGCGAGCCATTCAAGCAAGATGCACCCAACGCTCCCAGCCCCGTTCCGTCGGCGAGCCTAGCATGAGCGCCGGCCGGAGGGCGCCACTCTCGGCAAATTGCCCGCGGCGATGCCCTCTTTCATGACAATTTCGTGGAGCCGATGCGTGCAAACACTCCTCGGACCGGTCGTCTTTTTTCGCCTTTCCAGCGACTTAACCAAAAGTGAGTTAAGGGTCTTTTTGCGTTGCAAAACAAATAATTAAACGCAAGCCGGTTGGCATTTTCGCCGCACCGCACTAAGGTCGGAGCCAGAGCCGCAACGCAGCCTCTAAACGGTTGCGGCATCACTTCTGTTGCGCGTGGAGCAGTAGATGGCCCTGAAGCGTAGAACGAAGCCCGCCACCGGCGCGGCCAAGACCCCCTCGGTCGAACAGCTCCTGAAATGCTACCGCGAGATGCTGCTGATCCGGCGGTTCGAGGAGAAGGCCGGCCAGATGTACGGCATGGGCCTCATCGGCGGCTTCTGCCATCTCTACATCGGCCAGGAAGCGGTCGTGGTCGGCATGCAGGCGGCCCTGACGCTGGGCGACAGCGTCATCACCAGCTATCGCGACCATGGCCATATGCTCGCCTGCGGCATGGACCCGAAGGGCGTCATGGCCGAGCTGACTGGCCGCAGCGGCGGTTACTCGCGCGGCAAGGGCGGCTCGATGCACATGTTCTCCAAAGAGGAGCATTTCTACGGCGGCCACGGCATCGTCGGCGCGCAGATGCCGCTCGGCACCGGCCTGGCCTTCGCCAATCGCTACCGCGGCACCGACCGGGTCTCGCTCACCTATTGCGGCGATGGCGCCATCAATCAGGGTCAGGTCTACGAGAGCTTCAACATGGCGGCGCTGTGGAAGCTGCCGGTTATCTACGTGATCGAGAACAACAAGTACGGCATGGGCACCTCGGTGCAGCGCGCCTCGGCCTCGACCGACCTGTTCCAGCGCGGCGCCGCCTACGGCATTCCGGGCCGCCAGGTCGACGGCATGGACGTGCTCGAGACCCATCAGGCGGCCGAAGAGGCCGTAGCATACGCCCGCGCCGGCAAGGGGCCGATGATCCTCGAGATGATGACCTACCGCTATCGCGGCCATTCCATGTCCGATCCGGCCAAGTACCGGACCAAGGAGGAAGTGGCCAAGATGCGCACGGAGCATGATCCGATCGATCTGGTCCGCAAGCGGCTGCTCGACGGCGGCCTCGCCAACGAGGACGCGCTGAAGGCGATCGACAAGGAGGTCAAGGACCTCGTCACCGCCGCGGCCGAATTCGCCCAGGAGAGCCCGGAGCCGGATCCGTCCGAACTCTGGACCGACGTCCTGCTCGAAGCCTGATCTCCGGCGCACCGGCCGCCGAAGCGCCGGTGCCGCGTCCGAACGATTGCATAAGGAAGAGCCACCGTGCCGATCCAGATCCTGATGCCCGCCCTGTCGCCGACCATGACGGAGGGCAAGCTTGCGAAGTGGCTGAAGAAGGAAGGCGACGCCATCAAGGCCGGCGACGTCATTGCCGAAATCGAGACCGACAAGGCGACCATGGAGGTCGAGGCGGTCGATGAAGGCACGCTTGCCAAGATCCTGGTGCCCGAGGGCACCGAGAACGTGGCGGTGAACACGCCGATCGCGAGCCTGGCCGGCGAGGGCGAGGACGCGAGCGCCGCCCCGGCCCCCGAAGCCAAGGCGCCGGCACCCGCGCCGGAAAAGCCGGCCGAAAAGGCACCGGAACCCAAGGCCGCCGCGGCGCCCAAGACCGCCGTCATCGCGGCGGAGCCGGAATTCACCGGCAAGCATGTCCAGGTCACGGTGCGCGAAGCGCTGCGCGACGCCATGGCGGAGGAGATGCGCCGCGACAAGGACGTATTCCTGCTCGGCGAGGAAGTGGCCGAGTACCAGGGCGCCTACAAGGTGAGCCAAGGCTTGCTCGACGAGTTCGGCGCCCAGCGCGTGATCGATACGCCGATCACCGAGATGGGCTTCGCCGGCCTCGCGGTCGGTGCGGCGCTCACCGGCCTCAAGCCGATCGTCGAATTCATGACCTTCAACTTCGCCATGCAGGCGATCGACCAGATCATCAATTCGGCGGCCAAGACGCTCTACATGTCGGGCGGCCAGATGGGCTGCCCGATCGTGTTCCGCGGCCCGAACGGCGTCGCTTCGCGCGTGGCCGCCCAGCATTCCCAGTGCTACGCCAGCTGGTACGCCCATTGCCCGGGCCTCAAGGTCGTGGCGCCCTATTACGCGTCCGACGCCAAGGGCCTGCTGAAGGCGGCGATCCGTGATCCGAACCCGGTCATCTTCCTCGAGCATGAGCTCGTCTATGGCCAGACCCACGACGTGCCGGACGATCCGGACTGGATCGTGCCGATCGGCAAGGCGCGCATCGTGAAGCCGGGCAAGGACGTCACCATCACCGCGTTCTCGCGCATGGTGCAGTACGCGGTCGAGGCGGCCGCCAAGCTCGCCGAGGAAGGCATCGATGCCGAGGTGATCGATCTGCGGACGATCCGCCCGCTCGACATCGAGACCATCGTCAATTCGATCAAGAAGACCAACCGGGTCGTCGCGGTCGAGGAGGGCTGGCACTTCGCCGGCATCGGCAGCGAGATCGCGGCGATCACCATGGAGCAGGCGTTCGACTGGCTCGACGCGCCGGTGAAGCGCGTCTATGGCGCCGACGTGCCGCTGCCCTATGCGGCCAATCTGGAAAAGCTGGCTCTGCCGCAGGTCGCCGACATCGTCTCGGCCGCCAAGGAAGTCTGCTACCGCTGAATGGATGGGATGGCCCCGGCCATCCCATCAATCTTTCATGAATGAACGAGACCGGCCCGGTCGGGGAACGACCGGCCGCCGGTTCCCTTCCAGGGGGATGCAATGCCGATTGAGATCCTGATGCCGGCGCTGTCGCCGACCATGACCGAGGGCAACCTCGCCAAATGGGTGAAGAAAGAGGGCGAAGCCATCAAGGCCGGCGACGTCATTGCCGAAATCGAAACCGACAAGGCGACCATGGAGGTCGAGGCGGTCGACGAGGGCACGCTCGGCAAGATCATCGTGGCCGAGGGCACCCAGGGCGTGAAGGTCAACGAAGTGATCGCGCTGCTGCTGGAAGAGGGCGAGAGCGCCGACGCACTCGGCAAGGCGCCGGCGCCCAAGGCGGCCCCGACTCCGGAAGCGCCGAAGGCCGAGCCCGCCAAGGCCGAGGCCCCGAAGGCCGCAGCGCCGGCGCCGAAGCCCGCCGCGGCCGACCACGGCGCGCGCGTGTTCGCGACGCCGCTCGCCCGGCGCATGGCCGAGCAGGCCGGCATCGATCTCGCCAGCGTGACCGGTTCGGGCCCGGACGGCCGCATCGTCAAGGCCGACATCGAGGCCGCCGCCGGCAAGCCGAAGGCGGCTGCGGCACCCGCGGCCGAGGCGCCGAAGCCGGCAGCGGCACCTGCCGCCGCCGCGCCGGCCGCCGCAGCGGTCACCAAGGACCGGGTCGTCGCCCTCGCGGGCAACATCGCCTATACCGAAATCCCGAACACGAGCATGCGCAAGGTCATCGCCAAGCGCCTGACCGAAGCGAAGCAGACCGTGCCGCATTTCTACCTGACGGTGGATTGCGAGATCGATGCGCTGCTGAAGACCCGGGCCGAGCTCAACAGCCGCGCCGAAGGGCTCAAGATCTCGGTCAATGACTTCGTCATCAAGGCCTCCGCCCTGGCGCTGAAGAAGGTGCCGGAGGCGAACGCCTCCTGGTCGGACGACGCCATCCTGCAATGGAAGCAGGTCGACATCGCCGTCGCCGTCGCGATCGAGGGCGGCCTCATCACCCCGATCGTCAAGCAGGCCGACGGCAAGGGCCTCGCCACCATCTCGTCCGAGATGCGCGACCTGGGCGCGCGCGCCAAGGCCGGCAAGCTGAAGCTCGAGGAATTCCAGGGCGGCACCTTCTCGATCTCGAACCTCGGCATGTTCGGCATCAAGGAATTCTCGGCCGTCATCAACCCGCCCCATGGCGCGATCCTGGCGGTCGGCGCCGGCGAGCAGCGGCCGGTCGTGAAGAACGGCGCGCTCGCCGTGGCGACGGTCATGTCCTGCACGCTCTCGGTCGACCATCGCGTGGTCGACGGCGCGGTCGGCGCCGCCTTCCTGAAGGCCTTCAAGGGCCTGATCGAAGACCCGCTGTCGATGCTGCTCTAAGGGGAGGCCGGACCATGGCCGAACAGAATTTCGACCTCATCGTCGTCGGCGGCGGGCCGGGTGGCTACGTCGCCGCGATCCGGGCCGCCCAGCTCAAGATGAATGTGGCGCTGGTCGAGCGCGAGCATCTGGGCGGCATCTGCCTCAATTGGGGCTGCATCCCGACCAAGGCGCTGCTGCGCACGTCCGAGATCAACCATCTGCTGCACCATCTCGACGCCTATGGCTTTGCGGCCAAGGACGTGAGCTTCGACATCGCCAAGATCGTCGATCGCTCGCGCAAGGTCGCGGCCCAGCTGTCGGGCGGCGTCAAGCACCTGCTGAAGAAGAACAAGGTGACGGTGTTCGACGGCACGGGCCGGCTGGACGGCGTCGCCGGCGGCAACCGCAAGCTCAAGGTCGAGAAGGACGGCAAGCCGGTCGCCGACCTCACGGCCAAGAACATCATCCTCGCGACCGGCGCGCGCGCGCGCCAGGCTCCGGGCATGGAGTCCGACGGCAAGCTGATCTGGACCTACAAGGACGCCATGGTGCCGAAGGAGCTGCCGAAGTCGCTGCTCGTCGTCGGCTCCGGCGCCATCGGCATCGAGTTCGCGAGCTTCTACCATAATCTCGGCGTCGACGTGACGGTGGTCGAGATGATGGACCGGGTCCTGCCGGTCGAGGACGAGGAAATCTCGGCCTTCGCCCGCAAGAGCTTCGAGAAGCAGGGCCTGAAGATCCGCACCAGCGCCACGGTCAAGGAGGCCAAGAAGTCGGCCAATTCCGTGGCGGCGACGATCGAGAGCCAGGGCAAGACCGAGACCATCACGGTCGAGCGGGTCATCGTCGCGATCGGTATCGTCGGCAATGTCGAGAATATCGGGCTCGAAGGCACCAAGGTCAAAGTCGAGAAGACCCATGTGCTGACCGACGAGTACCTGCGCACCGGCGAGCCGGGCATCTGGGCGATCGGCGATCTGGTCGGGCCGCCGTGGCTGGCGCACAAGGCGAGCCACGAGGGCATCATCGCGGTCGAGACCATCGCCGGCCTCAAGACCCACCCGATGGACGTGACCAACATCCCCGGCTGCACCTATTGCATGCCGCAGGTCGCCTCCGTCGGCCTGACCGAGGCTAAGGCTAAGGCCGAGGGCCACGAGGTCAAGGTCGGTCGCTTCCCCTATATCGGTAATGGCAAGGCCATCGCCATGGGCGAGACCGAGGGCCTGATCAAGACCGTGTTCGACGCCAAGACCGGCGAACTCCTGGGCGCCCACATGATTGGGGCCGAGGTGACGGAGTTGATCCAGGGCTATGTCGTGGCCAAAAACCTGGAGACGACCGAGGCCGAACTGATGGAAACCATCTTCGCGCATCCCACCCTCTCGGAGATGATGCACGAGTCCGTGCTTGACGCGTACGGCCGCGCCATCCACTTCTAAGCCTTGCGCCGAGGCCGCTGCTCCTTAAGGGGCGGCGGCCCGCCGCCCGATGAGATCAGCGGACCCATGCCGGACGATATCGTGAAAGACCAGGGCATGATGCCCGAGCCCGCCCCCGCGGCGCTGCGCCATCCCGAGAAGGCTGCCAACCCGGACCGTCCGTCGCCGCGCAAGCCCGACTGGCTGCGCGTCAAGGCGCCGGTCAGCAAGGAATATCACGAGACGCGCCGGCTGATGCGCGAACTCAAGCTCAACACCGTGTGCGAAGAGGCCGCCTGCCCGAACATCGGCGAGTGCTGGCAGCAGAAGCACGCGACCGTGATGATCCTGGGCAGCGTCTGCACCCGCGCCTGCGCCTTCTGCAATGTCGCGACCGGGCAACCCGACAAGCTCGATCCGCACGAGCCCGACCATGTCGGTGAGGCCGTCGCCGGCCTCGGCCTGCAGCATGTCGTGGTGACCTCGGTCGACCGCGACGACCTGGAGGACGGCGGCGCCGACCATTTCGTGCGCACGATCAAGGCGATCCGCGAACGGTCGCCGGGCACGACGATCGAGATCCTGACGCCCGACTTCCTGCGCAAGCCCGGGGCGATCGAGACGGTCGCGGCGGCGCGGCCGGACGTGTTCAACCACAATCTCGAGACCGTGCCGCGGCTCTATGCGACGGTCCGCCCGGGCGCCCGCTACTTCCACTCGCTGCGCCTGCTCGACATGGTCAAGCAGGTCGACCCCAGCATCTTCACCAAGTCCGGCATCATGGTGGGACTGGGCGAGGAGCGGCCGGAGGTGCTGCAGGTGATGGACGACCTGCGCGCGGCCGACGTCGATTTCATGACCATCGGCCAGTATTTGCAGCCGACGCCGAAGCATCATCCGATCGAGAAGTTCGTGACGCCGGAAGAGTTCGAATCCTATCGCAAGATGGGCTACGGCAAGGGCTTCCTGATGATGGCGTCGAGCCCGCTCACCCGGTCGTCGCACCATGCCGACGCGGATTTCGCCCGGATGCGCGCCGCGCGCGAGGCCAAGCTCGCCGCCGCGGCGGGCTGACGCTTCCCGAAGGACGTTTTCCAGCGATGGCGAAGTTCGCCGAGCGGCGTCTCCTGCCTTATCGGCCGGACCAGCTGTTCGATCTCGTGGCCGATATCGAGAAATATCCGGAATTCCTGCCCTGGTGCCTGGGGGCCCGGATTCGGACGCGCAAGGACACCGAGGTCACGGCCGACCTGGTTATCGGCTTCAAGATGTACCGCGAGCGCTTCACCTCGCGCGTCGTGCTGACCCGGCCCGACCGGATTCACGTCACCTATTCCGAGGGGCCGTTCCGCTATCTCGAGAACCAGTGGAAGTTCGAGCCCGGCCCCCATGGCGGCTGCGTCGTCGACTTCTATGTCGATTTCGAATTCTCCTCGCGCATGCTGCAGAAGGTGATCGAGGTGCTGTTCAACGAGGCGGTCCGGCGCATGGTCGCCGCCTTCGAGGGGCGGGCGCGCAAGCTCTATGGCAGCGGCGAGCCGGGGGTGACCGCGAGAATCCTGCCGCGCCCGATTTGACCGGTTCCCATCTGTCGGGAATCACAGCAAAATCCGCCGCAGAGCATGTTTCTGCGGGGGGATCGGGGGATGCGTCTCGGAAGCTGGGTGACGATCGGTGCGGCAGGCTTGCTCGGTTCCTGTGCGGCACCACCACCCCCGCCGGCGCCACCGCCGCCACCATCGCCGATGGCACTGTACGAAGCGGCCATCCGCGAGGCCGCCGTCAAGCAGCCGGCCGATCTCGAAGCGCGGCTCAGCCCGATCACGACCAAGAATGTCGATGTCGCGACCTGGGCCTATGACCTCGACAGCCGGTCGGCCGGGAAGCTCATCCGCACGCTCGGCGCCGATGTCTGGGTGACGCTCGTCCCGGACCTGAAGCGGCGCTGTGAAGGTTTGACCGGTGACACGCTGAACCTGCGGCTACAGCAACTGCTTGGCCTGCCGCCGGGTGACGGCAGCGAGCGCAAGATCTTCACCTTCACCGTGCGCAGCGCCGACGTCTTCCGGCCCTGCGCCGATCCGCGCATCGGCACGACCTCCTGCTCGCTGGAGGTGCCCGATGTGCGCCATGTCGGCCTGACCGAGGCGACGGCTGCGGCGCATCTCCGCTTCGTGCTGGAGCAGATGCTGAGTTCCTACCGCGTCGGCTTCGACCGGCCCGGCTATCCCTTCACCGCGCTCGGCTACACCTACGACTGGAAGCCGGGTTCAGAGACCCAACACGTCGGGCTCTCGGAATATGTCGTGCGGCGCGGCGCTGTCGTCCATGACGTGCAGGAGATCGGCACCGCCGAATATTGCGCCAGGCCCTGAGGCCGGTCAGGCCATCGCCGCCGTAAGCAGCGCCAGTGCCTTGACCACCGTCGCCCGGCGGACGCCGGCCCGGTCACCGGGAAAGACTTCGTGCACGGTCGCCACCGGCCGGCCGCGCCGGGCGATGCCGAAATGCACGAGCCCGACCGGCTTCGCGTCGCTGCCGCCGCCGGGGCCGGCAATGCCAGTGACCGAGACGGCCAGGTCGATCCGGGGCAGGCGGTCGAGCACGCCCACGGCCATGGCGGCGGCGACCTCGTCGCTCACGGCGCCAACCGTCGGGAACAGATCGGCGGGCACGCCCAGCATCGCCGTCTTGGCTTCGTTCGAATATGTCATGAACCCGGCCTCGACCACGTCGGACGAGCCGGCGATGGCGGTGAGCGCGCCGGCGATCAGGCCGCCGGTGCAGGATTCGGCCGTGCCCAGCCGCAGTCCTTGGGCCCGGCCGAGCGCCAGCAGCGCCTCGGCGGCGGCGAGAACCTCTGCGTCGATCATCTAGAGCCCCACGATCCGGTCGATGAGCCAAAGGCCGAAGCCCGAATAGATCGCCGCCAGCACGTCGTCGAGCATCACGCCCAGGCCGCCGTCGACCTTCCGGTCGGCCCAGCTGGCCGGGAACGGCTTGGTGATGTCGGCGGCGCGGAACAGCACCAGGCCGATCAGATAGGCCGGGATGCTGAGCGGCCCGCAGGCGAGCGTCAGCCATTGGCCGACCACTTCGTCGACGACGATCAGCTGCGGATCCTTGATGCCGGTCGTCGCCACCAGCCGGTCGGACGCCGCCCAGCCGATGAGGAACAGCAGTGCCGCCGCCAGCGTCAGTCCGGCCGACCCGCCCCAGGACTGGATCGCCCAGGCAAACGGCAGCGCCGCGACTGATCCCCAGGTGCCGGGTGCCTTCGGCGCCAGCCCGGCGCCGAACCAGGTCGCGACCACGCTGGCCGAGGACAGCCGCGCCATCCGACGGATCCTCAGACGGCGCCGGGGAAGGGCAGGCGGACCGTGGCGATCGCCTGGGCCGCGATGCCCTCGCCGCGCCCGGTGAAGCCCAGCTGCTCCGTGGTCGTCGCCTTGACGCTGACCCGATCCTCGGACAGGCCCAGAATTTCGGCGATCCGCTTGGTCATGGCCGGGCGATGCGGCCCGATCTTCGGGCGCTCGCAGATCACCGTGACGTCGCAATGGGCGATCATGCCGCCCTTGGCGGCGACGAGGCTCGCGGCATGGGCCAGGAACTTGTCCGAGGCGGCACCGCGCCAGCGCTCGTCGGTCGGCGGAAAATGCTGGCCGATGTCGCCGGCACCAATCGCGCCCAGGATGGCGTCGGTGAGCGCATGCAACCCGACGTCGGCGTCGGAATGGCCGAGCAGGGTCTTGTCGTGCGGGATCTTGATGCCGTTGATCCAACAATGGTCGCCCGGCACCAGGGCGTGGACGTCGAAGCCCTGGCCGACGCGCACGTCGCCGAGCCGGGCCAGCACCGCCTGTTCGGCGCGCGCGAGGTCGTCGGCCGTCGTAATCTTGAAATTGTCTTCGTCACCCATCACCAGCTCCACTTGATGGCCGGCCCGTTCGGCGACGGCGGCATCGTCTGTCAGATCTTGTCCGGCGGCCGCGCGGTGGGCCGCCAGGATGTCGGCGAAGCGAAACGCCTGCGGCGTCTGCGCACGCCAGAGATGGGTCCGGTCGACCGTATCGGCGATCCGCGTTCCCTCCGCACGCTTCACCGTGTCGCGCACCGGTACTGCGGCGATGGCGGCGACATGGCGATCGAGGCTGGCGATCAGCCGATCGATGGCGGCGGCCGAAATCAGCGGGCGTGCCGCGTCATGGATCAGCACCAGGTCGGGCTCGGAAGGCGCAATCGCCTCGAGGCCGTTGCGCACCGACTCCTGCCGCGTGGCGCCGCCATTGACCGGTTCAGCCAAGTCCAGGCCATCGACCGCCGCGTCATAGAGCGCGCGGTCGTCGGGATGGATCATCACGCGCACGCCGGCGATGGCGGGGTGGGCTAGAAAGGCCTGGACGGTCCGGCGCAACACCGGTTGACCGGCCAGCACGCAATATTGCTTGGGCAGCGGTCCGCCGAAGCGGGAGCCACGCCCGGCCGCCACGATCAGCACCTGGACGGCCGGAATGCGGGCGGAAGAGGAAGAAGGAGCGCTCATGGCGCGGGACACTATCCCGTCCGCGCCGCGCGGGACAAGCCGTTCGGGCGCGGGTATGCCGGGCGCGGATCAGGCATTTGTGACCGGCGCTGTTCATTCGATTGCAAACGCACTATTTTCCGGCGTCCCGCCCGGATGCTTCCGCCTCTTTTTCGAGCAAACTGCCGTTGCAATGTTGCAGTTGCGAGAAAACGCCGGTACGCTGCCCAGGCTTTGAGCAAATCGATCGGCGTGCGCAGGAAATGAGCATTACTATCGGCCCCGTTACGCTTCAGGATCCGGTGATCCTGGCTCCGATGTCGGGGGTTACCGACATGCCGTTCCGTCGCCTGGTGAAGCGCCATGGCGCCGGGCTGGTCGTGTCCGAGATGATCGCCAGCCAGGCCATGATCCGGCAGACGCGCCAGACCATGAAGATGGTCGAGAAGTCGCCCGAGGAATTCCCGATGTCGGTGCAGATCGCCGGCTGCGAGCCCGAGGTGATGGCCGAGGCGGCGCGGCTCAACGCCGATCTGGGCGCACAGATCATCGACATCAACTTCGGCTGCCCGGTGAAGAAGGTCGTGAACGGCCATGCCGGATCGTCGCTGATGCGCGACGAGGTCGGCGCCGCCAAGATCCTCGAGGCGACGGTCAAGGCGGTCTCGCTGCCGGTCACGCTCAAGATGCGTATGGGCTGGGACCATGCCAATCTCAATGCGCCGCGTCTGGCCAAGATCGCCGAGGAATGCGGCATCAGGATGGTGACGGTCCATGGCCGCACCCGCCAGCAATTCTATACTGGCACCGCCGATTGGGCCTTCATCCGCCAGGTCAAGGAGGCGGTGTCGATTCCGGTCGTGGCCAATGGCGATATCGTGACGCTCGACGACGCCCGCACCGCGCTCGACCAGTCCGGCGCCGACGGCGTGATGATCGGGCGCGGCTGCTACGGCCGGCCCTGGTTCATCAGTCAGGTCGCCGAATTCCTCAGGACCGGCCGCCGCATCGGCGATCCGACGCTGGCGGACCAGCTCGCGGCCCTGCTGACCCATTTCGACGACATGCTGGTCCATTACGGGCGCGAGACCGGGGTCCGCATGGCCCGCAAGCACGTCGCCTGGTATTCCAAGGGGCTGCCCGCGTCGGCCGAATTCCGCGCGGGCCTCAATCAGATGGATGACGCCGCAGCGGTGCGCGAACAGATTCTGCGCTTCTACGATCCGCTGCTCGAGCGCCACGCGGCATGATGCCAAAGTCGTCGGGGGCCCGGCCCATCGACGCGGCGCGCGTTCCGATCGATCCGGACGCCGTGCTTGCTGCCTTGCCGACGCCGGTGATCGTCGTCGACGACGGCGGCCATATCCGTCAGGTCAATCCGGCCGCGGAGCAGTTCTTCGACGCCGGCGCCTCGGTACTCGCCGGCGTGCTGCTGACCGAACTGGTCCCTGCCGACAGCCCGATCCTGGCCCTGGTCGAGCAGGCGCGGCTGTCCGACGGCACGGTCTCGGAATTCGGCATGCACCTGGAGACGCCGCGGCTCAGCCAGCGCCTGGTCTCCATCTCGGTGGCGCCGCTGGTCGAGCAGCCCGGCCATGTCGTCCTGTCGTTCCACGCACTGTCGCTCGCCCAGAAGATCGACCGGCAATTGACCCATCGCCACGCGGCGCGATCGGTGACCGGCATGGCGGCGATCCTGGCGCATGAGGTCAAGAATCCGCTGTCCGGCATCCGCGGCGCCGCGCAGCTGCTAGAACAGACGGCCAATTCGGCCGATCAGGAGCTGACCCGGCTCATCTGCGACGAGGCGGACCGGATCGTGGCGCTGGTCGACCGGATGGATGTGTTTTCCGACCCACATCCGTTCGAGCAGGACGCGGTCAACATCCACGAGGTGCTGGAGCGCGCGCGCAAGGTCGCGCAGAACGGCTTCGGCCGGCATGTCCGCTTCATCGAGGAATATGACCCGTCCTTGCCGCCGGTGCGCGGCAATCGTGACCGTCTGGTGCAGGTCTTCCTCAATCTGATCAAGAATGCGGCAGAAGCGGTTCCGGAAGAAGGCGGCGAGATCACGCTGACCACGGCTTATCAACATGGCATCAGGCTTGCGGTGCCCGGCAGCGACAGCCGCGTGCATCTGCCCCTGGTGGTCTCGGTTCAGGACAATGGCGCCGGGATCCCCGAGGATCTGCAGGCCCACCTGTTCGATCCGTTCGTGACCACGAAGCGCAACGGCACGGGGCTGGGCCTCGCACTGGTCGCCAAGATCATCGGCGACCATGGCGGAGTCATCGAATTCGACAGCCAGCCGCGCCGGACCGTGTTCCGGGCGCTGTTGCCGATGGTCACTAAGGACGGAGCCGCCGAATGACGAGTTCAACCATCCTCGTCGCCGACGACGACCGTGCGATCCGCACGGTGCTGAACCAGGCGCTGGGCCGCCTGGGTCACGACGTCCGGACGACGGGAAATGCCGCCCAGCTTTGGCGCTGGGTCGCCGACGGCGAGGGCGACCTGGTCATCACCGACGTGGTGATGCCCGACGAAAACGGCCTCGACCTGCTGCCGCGCATCAAGAAAATGCGGCCGGACCTGCGCGTCATCGTGATGAGCGCACAGAACACGCTGATGACCGCGGTCAAGGCGACGGAGCGGGGCGCCTTCGAATATCTGCCGAAGCCGTTCGACCTGCGCGAGCTCATGAACGTGGTGGAACGTGCGCTCTCGGCGCCCGGCACCGCCATGCCGCATCATGCCGATGGACATGATGCCGACGAGCAATTGCCGCTCATCGGCCGCTCGCAGGCGATGCAGGAGATCTACCGGGTGCTCGCCCGCCTGATGGGCACCGACCTCACCGTCATGATCAATGGCGAGAGCGGCACCGGCAAGGAACTGGTCGCCCGCGCGCTTCACGACTACGGCAAGCGGCGCAACGGCAATTTCGTTGCGGTCAACATGGCGGCGATCCCGCGGGAGCTCATCGAGTCCGAGCTGTTCGGCCATGAGAAGGGCGCCTTCACGGGCGCTGTCGCGCGCAGCCAGGGCCGGTTCGAGCAGGCCCAGGGCGGCACGCTGTTCCTGGACGAGATCGGCGACATGCCGATCGAGGCGCAGACGCGCCTGCTCCGTGTGCTGCAGGAGGGCGAATATACCGCCGTGGGCGGCCGCACCGCGATCCGCACCAACGTCCGCATCGTCGCGGCCACCCATCGCGATCTGAAGCAGCTGATCCGTCAGGGGCTGTTCCGCGAGGACCTGTACTATCGCCTGAACGTCGTGCCGATTCGCCTGCCGCCGCTGCGCGAGCGGAGCGAGGATATCCCGGCGCTCGCCCGGCATTTCTTCGGCCTGGCCACGATCGAGGGCCTGCCGCCGAAGAGCCTGACCAACGACGCGATGGAACTGCTCAAGGAATATCGCTGGCCGGGCAATATCCGCGAGCTGGAGAACCTGGTCCGCCGGATCGCGGCGCTCTATGCCCAGGAAGTGATCGACGTCGGCGTCATCGAGCAGGAGCTGGCCGAGGCGGCGCCGACGGCAGCTACCAGCGAAATCCCGGCGAACGAGGGCATGGGCCAGGCGGTCGAGCGGCACCTGCGCGAGTATTTCGCCGCCCACAAGGACGCGCTGCCGGCCGGCGGGCTCTACGACCGGGTCCTGCGCGAGGTCGAGCGTCCGCTCATCCTGCTGACGCTCGCCGCCACCCGCGGCAACCAGATCAAGGCGGCCCAGCTACTCGGCCTCAATCGCAATACATTGCGCAAGAAAATCCGCGAATTGGACATCCAGGTCGTCCGCGGCCTAAAATAGCCGCCCGCCGGCCGAGGGGCGCAGGCCCCGCCGGCGCGGTGAGTGCTTCGTCCTTGAAGCACCCAACCGATAGACGGTGATGCCGGGCGCTCCGGCACCACTGGGTCACGAGATGAGCACGGATAGCCCGATAATCAGGTCCACCCTTCGACACCGCTTCGCTCTCTGGGCAACCCGTGCCGGGCTTGGTCGCAAGGCCGCACTGGTGCTGGGCGTGCTGGCGATCGTCTCCGTGCTCGCGACCTACATCCTGTTCACCGGCGCGCCGCCGTTCGGACCGGACCGCGGCAGCGTGATGCTGCTGCTGACACTCAATCTGGTCCTGCTGCTGGTGTTCGGCGCGATCGTCGCCAAGCGGCTGGTCGAGGTCTTCACCCAGCGCCGGCGCGGGCTCGCCGGCTCGCGCCTACATATCCGCCTGGTCGTGCTGTTCAGCATGGTCGCGGTCACGCCGACCATCATCGTCGCGATCTTCTCGTACCTGTTCCTCAGTTTCGGCATGGAATCCTGGTTCAGCGACAAGGTGCGGACCGCGATCGAGGAATCCCGGGCGGTCGCCCAGGCCTATCTGGAAGAGCATCAGCAGAACCTGCGCGCCGACGCGCTCGAGGTCGCCGCCGACATCAACCGCAGCGCCTATCGCTTCGCGCGCACGCCGCAGGGCTTGAGCGCCTTCATCGAGGATGAGGTGCGTCAGCGCGGCCTGACCGAGGCGCTGGTCTTCTCCGAGCGGACCAACGACGTGCTCGGCCAATCCGCCTTCAGCGCCACGCTGGCGATGGAGCCGATCCCGCCCTGGGCGCTCAAGAAGGCGGCGACCGGCGAGGTTGCGATCCTGACGAGCGAGGCCGGCGACCGGGTGCGGGCCATCGTCGAGCTCGAGGCGATCCCGAACGCCATGCTCTATGTCGGCCGGCCGGTGGATGCGCGCGTGCTCAACCACCTGACCGCGACGAACGCGGCCGCGACCCAGTACGAACGGCTGGAGGGCGAGCGGTCGAGCTATCAGATCAAGTTCATCCTGATTTTCGGCGCGGCGGCGCTGCTGCTGCTGCTGGCGGCGGTCTGGTTCGGCGTCAATTCGGCCAGCCAGATCTCGCGCCGGATCAGCGGCCTGGTCGTCGCGGCCGAGAAGGTCGGCGGCGGCGATCTGTCGGCGCGGACGGACGAGCTCGATGAAAATGACGAGTTCGGCAGCCTGAGCCGCGCGTTCAACCTGATGACCCAGCAGTTGGAGACGCAGCAGACCGACCTGGTCGAGGCGAATCATCAGCTCGATCTCAGGCGGCGCTTCACCGAGACCGTGCTCTCGGGCGTCTCGGCCGGCGTCATCGGGCTCGACGAGCACGGGCTGGTCAATCTGCCCAACAAATCGGCCTCTCACCTGCTCGACAGCGACCTCGAGGCGCTGCAGGGGCGGCCGCTCGCGGAAATCGTGCCGGAGATGGCGGCGCTGATCCACGGGGCCATGGAGCGGCCCGACCGCCTGATCGAGGGCCAGATCCGCCTGCTGGTCGGCGCCCGGGCGATGGTGCTGCTGGTGCGGATCGCGAGCGAGCAGGGGCCCGGCGCCATGCCGGGTTACGTCGTGACCTTCGACGACATCACCGAACTGCTGTCGGCCCAGCGCAAGGCCGCCTGGGCCGATGTCGCGCGCCGCATTGCGCACGAGATGAAGAACCCGCTGACGCCGATCCAACTATCGGCCGAGCGGCTGAAGCGGAAATATCTGGCCGAGATCAAGAGCGATCCCGATACCTTCACGCTCTGCACCGACACGATTATCCGGCAGGTCGGCGACATCGGGCGGATGGTCGACGAATTCTCGTCCTTCGCGCGCATGCCGGCGCCGATGATGCGGCGGGAGAACCTGCTGGAGCTGACCCGCCAGGGCGTGTTCCTGCAGCGGACCGCCCATCCGGATATCCAGTTCGACGTCGATCTGCCGGTCATGCCGGTCGAGGTCAGTTGCGATTCGCGCCAGATCAGCCAAGCCTTGACCAATCTGCTGCAGAACGCGGTCGATTCGATCCACGCCCGCCAGGTCGCCGATGCGGCGGACGATCGCGCCGCAATGCCCGGGCGGATCCGGGTCCGCCTGCTGGTCGAAAATGTGCGCACGATCCTGTCGGTCGAGGACAATGGCAAGGGCCTGCCGAAGGACGGTCGCGAGAATTTGACCGAGCCTTATGTGACGACTCGTGCGAAGGGGACCGGTCTGGGGCTTGCCATCGTGAAGAAGATCATGGAAGACCACGCGGGCGAATTGATACTAGACGATGGCGCGATCGGTGGCGCCGGGGTAAGCCTGGCATTCCCCGGCGGGACGGCGGATCATTCGCCGCACCGGGGCGTCACCGGCTCGGACGTGGTAAACCAGACGGAAGTGGTCGTTCATGGCGCATGACATCCTGATCGTCGACGATGAGGCCGACATCCGGATGCTGCTGGCCGGCATCCTGCAGGACGAAGGCTATCAGACCCGCGAGGCCTCCGATTCCAAGGAGGCCTTGGCGCGGATCCGGGCGCGGCAGCCGAGCCTGGTCATTCTCGACATCTGGCTCCAGGGCAGCGAGCTCGACGGCATCGAGATCCTGAAGATCATCCGGCGTGAGGCACCGCAGCTGCCGGTGCTGATGATCTCGGGCCATGGCACGATCGAGACGGCGGTGGCCGCCATCAAGATCGGCGCCTACGACTTCATCGAAAAGCCGTTCAAGTCGGACCGGCTGCTGCTGCTGGTCGAGCGCGCGATCGAGGCGGCGCGCCTCAAGCGCGACTACGAGGAGCTGAAACTGCGCTCCGGCGCGGACGTGGAGCTCGTGGGCGCATCGAGCGCCATGAACCACCTGCGCCAGGCGATCGAGAAGGTGGCGCCGACCGGCAGCCGCGTGCTGATCAGCGGACCGGCCGGCTCCGGCAAGGAGGTCGCAGCCCGTCTGCTCCATGCCAGCTCCCGGCGCAGCAAGGGCCCGTTCGTCGTGCTGAATTGCGCGACCATGCGGCCGGAGCGGCTCGAGATCGAACTGTTCGGCACCGAGCCGGGTGCCGAAGGGCCGGACAGCCCACGCAAGATCGGCACGTTCGAGCAGGCCCATGGCGGCACGCTCGTGCTCGACGAAGTGGCGGACATGCCGCTCGAAACCCAGGGCAAGATCGTGCGCGTGCTCCAGGACCAGGTGTTCGAGCGCGTCGGCGGCAACAACCGGGTCGAGGTCGACGTGCGCGTCGTCGCGTC
>DATGEK010000012.1:0-8839 GCA_035310205.1 Aliidongia sp. | reverse complement strand
GCGCTGCCGGAGAACATGCGCCAGGACACCCTCAGGACCATGGACCGCCTGACGGAGCGGTTCGGCGCCTTCGTCGCCGACGGCATGCTCGACGGCTCGATCCGGCTGGTCGATCCCTCGATCGCGGCGCATCTGGTCAACACCATGCTGAACGCCGCGGCCGAGATTGAGCGCTGGGTCCCCGACGTCACCGTCGAGCTGGCGGCCGACACCTATGCCCGGCCCCTGTTCGTGGGCCTGTTCGGCTAGGAGAGTGCCACGGCGTCGCCGCGACTTCGCAGGACGAGCTCCTGGGTCGAGCGGCGGATTGGTGATAGCATGCGGTTCAGGCGGCATTGGCGGGGGCATTGGCCGCGCCTGAGCCACACCACGACAGCACCGACAGCCATGGGAGGACGCAAGATGGCGTACCATCTGGAGGGACGTCTGCTCGAGGTCTGCGATTGCCGGGTTCTGTGTCCCTGCTGGATCGGCGAGGACCCCGACAACGGCACTTGCGATTCGGCACTCGCCTATCATTTCGACAGCGGCCAGATTGAGGGGATTGATGTGGCCGGCCGGACCATCGCCCTGGTCTCGCACATCCCGGGCAATGTGCTGGCAGGCAATTTCCGCGTCGCCGTCTATATCGATGACGGGGCCTCCGATGCGCAGCAGGAGGCGCTGCTCAAGGTCTATACCGGCCAACTCGGGGGACCGGTCGCCGAGCTGGCCAAGCTGGTCGGAGAAGTTGTCGGCGTCGAACGCGTGCCGATCACTTTCGAGGTCGATGGGGGCCGCGGCACGATGAAGGTCGGCGAGGTCAGTTTTGCGGAGCTGGAGCCCTACCTCGGCCCCGACGGGTCCACGACGGTGCTCTCCAACACGATATTCTCCACCGTGCCCGGCGCGCCGGTGTTCGTGGGCAAGGCGACCACCTACCGCTCGAAGCACGCGGCACTCGGCCATGATCTCGAGCTCAGCGGACACAACGCTCTGCAAAGCACCTTCGTCTTCGACGCTTGATCGCGCCCCGGGGCGCCGTGAGGGGCTTAGGACGCGCCGACTGGTTCGTGCCGATCATGGGCGGCTTGTTCGGCGCGGCCTGGGTCGCGCTTCTGCTGTGGGAACAGAGCCCCTACGGCCGCTATCTCGATCATGGCCGGTGGACGGAGATCGGCTTCGCCGCCCGGATCTGCGGGGCTCTGCCGGCCGGCAGCACGCTTCTGCCGGCGCTGCTCTACGCCGGCGGTTGGCTGCTGATGGTCGCGGCCATGATGCTGCCCACGACCCTGCCGCTGCTGCGGCGCTTCAATGCCCTGGTGGCGCGGCGTTCGATCCGCGGGGAATTGGTGGCCCTGCTCATCGCTGGATATTTGCTGGTCTGGTCGGGCTTCGGCATCGCCGCGCATCTGCTCGATCTGGCCGTGCACGCGGCCGTGCAGCGAACGCCTTGGCTGATGGAGCATGGCTGGCTCATCGGCAGCGGCGTCCTGGCGGCCGCCGGAGCGTTCCAATTCACGAGGCTGAAATATCGCTGCCTCGATCGATGCCGCACGCCGCTCGGCTTTATCATCCAGCACTGGCACGGCCTGGCGCCCCGACGCGAGGCATTCCGGCTGGGGCTGCATCATGGGATCTTCTGCGTCGGGTGCTGCTGGGCGCTCATGCTGCTGATGTTCGTCGTGGGCACCGGCAATGTCGGCTGGATGCTCGTGCTGGGCGCGATCATGGCGATCGAGAAGAACGCCGCCTGGGGCCGGCGCCTCGGCCGCCCGCTCGGCATGGTCCTGGTGGGCTGGGCGGCCCTGATCCTCGCTGCGAACCTTGCGGCCTGAGCCTCGGCGGAACGGCCATGCGTCCCTGCCCGTGCGGCGCCAACCCGACTGGGTCAATGGACCTCGATGGTGCCCTTCATTCCCAACAGGGCGTGGAACGGATAGTGGCAATCGAACGGGAAAGTCGCGGCGTCTCCTGTGGTGAGTTCGAGATCGACCGTCGCGCCGGCGCGAACCACAAGCCGGCCGTCGTGGATGTTTGCGGCCGATGCCGGCGAAAGCGCGGACGCGGCGAAGAATTGCGGCGCCGTCAGATCGTGGGCCGCGGTTCCGCCGTTGGTCAGCCGGAGCACGTAGGCGCTGTGGGCATTGAGGTTCAGGTGGCTCGGCGTGAACTTATATTCCGACAGGGCGATCGGGATCACCGTCGGGCTGTCTTGCTGCGCCATGGCTTCGGCCGCCATCAGCAGGGATAGGGCCAGCAAAGGAGAACGGATTTTCAAGGTAGAATCCCGAGGGGCCGGCTGGACGATCCTTCGATCCCTGCGTATCTTGTCAACACCATCCTGAACGCCGCAGGCGAGATCGAGCGCTGGGGGGCCAGCGTCACTTCAGCACCGACCCGCCGCAAGCTTCTTGCCAAGTCGACGGCCGGTGCCGTCGCACTGACCTCACAGGTGCCGCCAACAGTTCGCCCGTATTCCCGTGCGACGCACGGCCATATCGCCGTCGAGACCAAGCCGGTCTGAGCGGCGGAAATCGGGCTGCTGCATGCTCATTCAATCGCCGCGAGCCCCCTCGCCCGGCGATGTCGAACCCCGGCTCGGCCACTACGTCAGCCAGCTCGGCGCCTGATCACCGTTTCGTCAGTGAAAGAGAGACCTATCAAAGCGAAAGGGCATCCCCATGAAGATCCTGATGGTCATCACCTCGCACGATACGCTCGGCAACACCGGCCGGAAGACAGGCTTCTGGCTCGAGGAGCTGGCGGCACCCTACTACGTGTTCAAGGACGCCGGCGTCGAGATCGTGCTCGCCTCGCCGAAAGGCGGCCAGCCGCCGCTGGATCCGAAGAGCAACGAGCCGGGCTTCCAGACCGAGCTCACCCACCGCTTCGAAGCCGATGCGGCCGCGAAGGCGCAGCTCGCCTCGACCGTTCGCCTCGATAGCGTCAAGCAGCAAGACTACGATTCCGTCTTCTATCCCGGTGGCCATGGGCCGATGTGGGACCTCGCCGAAGACCAGAATTCGATCAAGCTGCTGGAATCCTTCGTGGCCGCCGGCAAGACCGTCGCGTTGGTCTGCCACGCGCCCGGCGTGCTCCGCCATGTCAAGGCCCCGGACGGCAAGCCGCTCGTCGCGGGCAAGACCGTGACCGGCTTCACCAATGGCGAGGAAGCGGCGGTCGGATTGACGGAGGTGGTGCCCTTCCTGGTCGAGGACGAGTTGCTGAACCTCGGAGCCACCTTCTCCAAGGTCAAGGACTGGGGCGTTCACACCGTCACCGACGGCCAGTTGATCACGGGCCAGAATCCGGCCTCGTCGGGGCCGACGGCCAAGGTTCTGCTTCGCACGCTCGAGAACGCCAGGTAGCGACGGCGCAGCCGGTGGCGGGGCCTACCAGGCCAGTAGGCGGCGGCCGGCTGCGGCGCCCAGGGTGGCCATGACCAAGATGGCGAGCGGGTACCAGATGGCGACGAACAACCCCGCGTCATTCTTGCAGGCCAACGCATAGGCGGCGGCGCCCAACCCACCGGACAGCGCTCCGGCGATCGCGCCCGCCAAGGCGGGGCGGGTCGGGGCGCCGAGCCGCATCACGCCGAGCAGGACAGCCAGCGGCGGCAGCGACACGCCGAGGATGGTGAGCACGCATTCATGCACCGAAATGTCCGAATTCCCCATCACGGACAGGCCCGAGCGGTCGGTGGCGGCGCGGAAGGCGAGCACGAGCACTGCCGGAAGGAAGGCGGCGAGGTTCAGCCGGCCGCTACCAGGCAATGCGGCACGGGCAGCCAGGAACAGCCCGCCCAGGCTCAGGGTCAGCATGCCGGCGACTTTGTAGGCGAAAGGCGCGCGATATACGGCGGCAGCCAAATCGGCGCGGGGGCCGTCAAGCGCCAGCACCAGCGCCATGGCGAGGCCCAGCCCCCCCAAGGCTGCGACGACGAGGATTGCCGTGAGGGCCCGGGGGCCGATCCCGCCGCCGCTGCCCGCCTCGCGGGCGAGCCGGGCAATCAGGTCGTCGGTTTGCGTAGCGGCTGCCATCCCCTGTCTCCTGTTCACGGGGTCTCATCCCGCCGCGCCTTCGCCGCCAGCCGCCGCAGGGCGCGGTGATACAGCACACGCACCGATCCCTCGCTGGTGTGAAGCCGTTCGGCGGTGGCGCGCACGGTGGCGCCGTCGATGCCCAGGGCGCGAACCACCTGGCGCTGGCCCTGGGACAGGTCGGCGAGATGGCGGTCGATGTCGAGCAGGGCCCAGTCCCTATCCTCCGTCGGCGCCTCAAAGATCTCCGCCATCTCCTCCATCGTGATGTTCACCCGACGCGCGGCATCGCGGCGCAGGCGACGGGCCGTGTCGATGAACTTGTAGTGGGTGATGGCGTACAGCCAGGGCATGAACGGCTTGGTGTCGTCCCAGGTGTGCCGCTTACTGTGCAGACCGATCAGAACCTCCTGCACCACGTCCTCCGTCTCCGCCATGCTCAGGCCGAATTTGGCGAGGCGCGAACGGATCAGCCGGTGCAGCACGACCGCGATCTCCTTGAGAAGGCGATCGTAAGCCACAGCATCGCCCCGGCGCTCCGCACGCATTGCCTCCGCCCACTGATCTTCGCGCAGAGTCATGTCAGGGGGTTCGATGGTCGTGCTGCGGATATTAACGGCCGCAGAAGAATGGCAGCCATGCGCGCCTCGCACTCGAAGGCGTGTTTCACCGCCTGGGTCTGCGTCGAACTCATCATCGAAGCATGGTGCTTCGACTCGTCGCCATGACCAAGGGAATCGGAGATGAAGATGCAAAAGATCGGCGCCGCCGTGGCTGTTTGCCTGATGGCCGTTGCGGCCGGGAGGATCCCGGCCCAGGCCCAAACAGCCACGGCCCCGATGCGGGCACGCAACGTCGTGCTGGTGCATGGCGCCTGGGCCGACGGATCGAGCTGGGAGAAGGTGATCCCCATTCTGCAGGCCGCCGGCTTGCATGTCACGGCGGTGCAGAATCCGCTGACCTCGCTAGCGGACTCCGACGCGGCGACGCGGCGCGTGCTGGCGCAGCAGGACGGGCCGACTGTGCTGGTTGGTCATTCCTGGAGCGGAACCGTGGTGAGCGACACTGGCAACGATCCCAAGGTGTCGGCGCTTGTCTATGTCGCCGCGCGGGCGCCAGATGCGGGTGAAGACTTCGTCGCGCTATCGCAGAAGTTTCCCACCATGCCGGTGCGCGCCAGTGTCGTGACGCATGACGGCTTCACCACGCTGACCGAGGATGCCTACGTCAAGTATTTCGCGAACGGCATTCCCGACAAGCAGGCCGAGGTCATCTTCGCCGAACAGGAACCGACTGCAGCGTCGCTCTTCGCAGAGCACACCACCGCAGCGGCCTGGCACGACAAGCCGACCTTCTACGCCGTGGCCAAGGAAGACATGACGATCGCGCCGGACCTGGAGCGTTTCCTGGCCAACCGGATGCACGCGACGACGATCGAGGTGAACGCGGGCCATCTGGCGATGGTGTCCCAGCCTCAGGCAATCGCCAACCTGATCCTCGAAGCCGCTGGCCGGGGATAGGGGCGCCAGCTGGAGCTCGGGTCACATTGGCTCGAAGCAGCCAACGCCTCAATCATGCTTGTCTTGTGGCTTCCCGCTCATCGAAGGCAGGATGAGCCGCAGACCTGGCTTCGCGAAGCCGGTCTGCGGAAGGGGATGGGCCGTGCCCCGGACGATTTCAGAAGGATGCCACCAGCTTGAAGCCCGCAACCAGCGTGCTGCGGTTCGCCGGCGTACCGCCCGGATCGCTGATGAACTCCAGGCCGGGCCGCAAGGCGAGGCCTGGCGCAAGCGCAAAGCGGTAGTAGAGCTCCGACGAATATTCCGGACGCTGCGTCGGGCTGACCGGATTGCCCAGGGCATTGGCGATGGTTGCGGCCGAGACGTCCCGGCTGTTTGCATGGGTCCGTGTCACGGCAAACCCGATGGCATCGTCGGGCCGCGTGGCGAAGGGCGCCGAGTAGAGAAGACGCAGGGTGATGCGGCTGTCCTCCGGCACCAAGCTGCCGTTCGACTGGGCAAAATCAAGAAAAACGGCGAGCCTGCCCTCCGGCTCGCCGTTGCCGCGGGGCAGGAGGGTCCGACCGAGCGCGATGGTCGTGCCGTCGGCGCTGGGGGTGACGACGAACGACCCGCCAGACCCACCGTCCGGCCCGTGGCCCCCTTCCTTGGGGGAAGCATGCTGCTGCGAGCGGCCGGGTTCCCCGTCGTCGGCTCGGTCGAACGGCACGGCTGCCTCAGCCCTGGCGAGGCCGCCAGCGGCATCGGGGGAGAGTGCCAGCCCGGCGGACGTGTCGTACCAGGTGTCGACAATGCTGCGCCGCCGCGGCGCAGTGACAGCCTGGCCGGTGAGTGCGGTGCCGCCGCCGGCCAGCGCGGCGCCGACGTCGGCTGCGACCGGCGTCGCTCGGTACGACTGGCCCGGCATATCCTGGGCATGGGCGGTGGCAGGGGCGCTCGTCGCGACGAGCATAGCGGTCAAACTCACGAGCGCGCCGCGAATTGCCCCTCCAGCGGCCAGGCACCGGACCCGCAGGCTCGGGTTTCGGCGGCACAAGCCGGGACCGTCAGCCCGCACGCCTTCGCATGGGGCCGTTTGCCCTGGAGCAGGACAAGCCATTGACGAAACATCCAGTTCGGACTTGGTGAAGTGCCTTTGCTACAACAAGAAACCCGCTGCTTCCTGGTCGGGTTCCACATATTCTGCCGGCGGACTTCGGGGTTACTTGGCCGCGCGGATGTAGCCCTCTACGGCACGGGCCAGATCGCTTTTCTGGCGACCGCCGTCTGGGCTGGCCGCCCCGCAAGATCGGCGCAGCGCCGGCTCAATTTTCGAGGACGGCCTGCGGCGTGTTCCGGAAGCTGATGGCCATGCGGTTGTAGCTGTTCATCAGGCTGATCGCGATGGTGAGGTCGACGAGCTGCTTCTCGTCGAAAACGCCGCGCGCGGCCTGGTAAGCGCTGTCAGGCACGCCGGTCTCGGCGACGCGCGTCACACACTCGGCCCAGGCAAGTGCCGCGCGTTCGGTCTCGCTGAAGAGACTGCCGCCCTCCGCCCAGGCCTGCACCAGCGCGAGCTTCTCGACCTTCACGCCCCTCTTGATGAGGTCGCGGCTGTGCATGTCGAGACAATAGGCGCAGTTGTTGATCTGCGAGATCCGCAGATAGACCAGTTCCACCAGTTCGCCGGGCAGACCGCTCTGCATGACATAGCCATAGACACCACCGAGCGCCTTGGCCCCGTTGGGAGCGATCTGGTTGTAATCGAGCCGCTTGGTCATCGTTCTAGTCCCTTCGGTCTCATTTGACGGGGGTGGCGAGCGCCTTGTCGTCGGAGTCGACGACGAAGACCGCGAGTAGCTTTGCCGGCTCGGTCTTGCTCGCATTGCGGCTGATCGAATGGCGCGCGTTCGGCGGTTCGGACCAGCTCTCGCCGGCCTTGCAGATGCGGGTCTCGCCGTCATTCACCTTCGACTCGATCGCCCCCGAGATCACATAGGCGTAGATGAAAGCCGACTTCGCGTGGGTGTGTGACGGAGAGGCCGCGCCCGGCGCGTAATCGACTTGCACGGCAATCAGCGACTTGCCTGGGATATTGGGAATGGCCGCCTCGAAGTTCTTCGTGACGGTTTCCGCTTCGCCATCATGGGCGGAGGCGGGGCCGGCCATCGAGAAGGCGAGGACGGCGCAGGTGGCGGCGCTGATGGTTCGGATCACCCCATTGGGCGTCGGCAGGGAAAAGAGCTGGAGCCGATCGGGATCCTGCGCCGGCCAGCGCGCGAAAATCGGATGATCGAGCGTCACTTTCTTCCTTCCTCCTGGACTTGTCGGTACATACGAAAAGCCCAGACGCGTTCCCAAGCATCCCTCTTGGGTGCATCTGGGCTTCGGCGTTACGCTTGCCTCACATGAAACCTCCGAGCACCCTCGGAGATGGTCGATGCGACCGGATGGAGGTCAGATCGAGCCGGCCGGCGTAACCGCGGGAAAGTCCTTCTCGGGATCGAACACGTTATTGAAGAAGTTCGTCAGGGAGTACATGGCCACCAGCGCGACGATCTCCATCACGTTTGCAGCCGTGTAGCCGGCATCGCGGACGGCTTTCAGATCGGCGTCGCTGACCTGCCCTCGGGTCTCGATGACTTGGCGCGCAAACTGGACGGCGGCGTCCCGCTTCGGGTCGGTGGCATGGCCCTTCCGAGCGAGGATGATTTCATCGGCGGGCAGCTTGGCCATATGCTCGGCCGTAAAGCTGTGAACCCCAAGGCAGTAGTTACAGCCATTCACTTCGGAGACCGCGAGGCCGATGCTGTCACGCGTCTTCACGTCGAGCGCCTTGCTCAAGGAGCCGAGCAGGGTGGCCCATGCGTTGAACGCGATCGGGCTCTGCGCGAAGGCCGTCATCATATTTGGGGTGAACCCGATGTTCTTGGTGAACGCACCGAGAGTGGGTTGCGATTCGGCCGGCACCTGTTCCAGATTCAGCGTTGCAGTTCTTGCCATCATAGGCTCCATAAGTTGTTGGATTTGCGAAACAATGTGAATTAGACGAGATCCAGCACGTCGGCCACCGGACGGCGCGGCTTCTGTGGCCAGTTGCCTGGCCGCTCCGCCCCGATGGACAAGAGCAGGACCGGCACTTCGTCCTCGGCCAGCCCGAACTCGCGGTGCACCGCTTCGGCGTCGAACCCAGGCCCAGCGAGCGGGCCGCATAGATCATCGCCGCCGCGCCGAAGCTGGCGGTGCGCACGGCCTCGTCGCGCCGGCGCTGCGGGTACGCCATATACAGATTGCGTGCGGGGATTTCCCATTCCGGCA
>DATGEK010000011.1:0-2327 GCA_035310205.1 Aliidongia sp. | reverse complement strand
ATTGAGGTCTTCGATGAGGCCGAGCGCTGCTGGGAGGAGACGCCGGACCCCGATTGGATCGCGCACTACCAGCCCGAGCTCGACAATCTCCGCTCAGCGCTCGACTGGGCTCTGGCGGCGCCCGGCCGGCGGCAGATCGGGTTCGATCTGGCGGCATCGGGCATCATGCTTCTACGCTCGCTGTGGCTGATTGCGGAAGGACGCACCTACCTGGATCGCCTGATCCCGTTTCTCGACGCCCAGACGCCGCCCGCGACCACTGCTCGGTTGCTGAATCACGCGGCCGGTGTCTATCTCTCAGTTCGCGATCCAGCAGGACTGGCCTTGGCGGAACGGTCCGCAGCGCTTTATCGCGAACTGGATCATCGGCAGGGCTTGGCGAGCGCGCTCCTGAACGTTGCTTCATACAAGATGAGACAGGGACAGCACGCCGAGACCCAGGCCCTTCTTGCGGAAGTACGGCATCTCCTCACAGACACCACCTTCAAGAAGAGCCAGCTCACGCTGATGGTCTGCGCCGGGCTGGCCTCGAACTATATGCACGATATTCCCAACGCCGCCCGCCATTTCTCGGAAGCTCTGGAGACGGCGAAAACATTGGGGACCGCATCCGAACCGACGATCCTGACGAATTTGGGGGTCCAAGAATATATGCTGGGGAATATAGATCGAGCGATTGAACTGACGCAGATGGCGCTCAGCCGTTCGACCGCTCACCTCGGCCGCAATTCCCGCGGCATTATCCTGACCAATCTTGGAGCCTATCTGCTCGCTGGAGAACGGATTGCCGAAGCGAGGTCGCGGCTCGAGGAGGCATTCTCCGCTCTCGTCGATGCCGGCAACTTTGCCGCACCGGAGTGTTTGCAGCCCTGGGCCGTGCTCGCCGGCGTCGAAGGCCGTCTCATAGAAGCGGCGCAGCTTATCGGCTTCACCGACGCCGCGCGCGTCCGCAGCGCGCGAACCATGGATCCCGCGGAACGCCGCCTTTACGATCGGCTGATGGGGATCTTGGAAGCCAGCCTGCCACCGGCCGAGCTCGAAGCCTGGAAAGCCGAGGGCGCGCGGTGGAGCGAGGCAGAGGCGATCGCGTTCATCACCAACCGGCTTCTGCAAGCATCCGCCCCGGAGAGGCCGTAGCACCCGGACAGCGGAATATTTTCCCCAACGATCGCTCAGGGGCGTGCGAGACGACCCGCCTGAACTTATATGGCTTTCCCAGCACGCATGCACATTTGAGGGGTGAGAACCAGTCCGGAGCGGGTATTGGACATGGCCGCAGCGCACGACCGTATCGGCCCGGCCGCCGAGGGCGTGGTCGAATTCGGCCCGTTTCGGCTCGATCGGGCGCGCCGGCTGCTGTTGGAGGAAGGGGCGTCGGTGCCGCTCGGCGACCACGCTTTCGAGATCCTGCTGGTCCTGGTCGGGCACGCGCCGGAGGTCGTCAGCAAGGCAACGCTGTTCGAGCAGGTATGGCCAGGCGCCTTCATCGAAGAGAGCACGCTGCGCTATCACATGTGGACGCTGCGCAAGGCGCTCGGCGACGGCGGCAACCGCTATATCTCGACCGCCAGCGGCAGAGGCTACCGCTTCGTGGCGGCGCTGTCCCATGCGCCAGGCGTCGCAAAGTCGGGCACCAACCTGCCGCTGCGGCTGACCGAGATCATCGGCCGTGAGCGCGAGCTTGCCGAGCTGGCGGACTGGCTGAAGCGCAGGCGGCTCGTCACGCTGGTCGGCCCGGGCGGGGTCGGCAAGACCCGGCTGGCGGTGGAGCTCGGATGGAGCCTGCTCGAGGAGTTCGCGGCGGGGATCTGGCTGGTGGATCTGGCGCCGCTCAGCGACGAGAGTGCGGTAGCGAGCGCGGTCGCTGCCGCCCTGGGCGTCGCAGTGACGCAGATAGAAGCGGCGGTGGATGCGATCGTTGCCGCGCTCGGCAAGACGCAGCTGCTGCTGATCCTCGATAATTGCGAGCATTTGTCTGAGGCCGCGGCCACGTTGACCAAGACCCTGCTGGAGCGGGCGCCCGGCGTGTCGATCCTGGCGACGAGCCGGAAGAACCTGCAGCTCGCGGCCGAACATGTTTACCGTGTGGATCCACTGGCCGTGCCGCCGGCCGGCACCGTCGAGATCGGCGGCTTCGCCGCGGTCGAGCTCTTCGCCGAGCGCGCCCGGGCCGCCGACCGGCTGTTCGAGCTGCACGACGGCAACAGTGCCAGCGTCGGCGAGATCTGCCGCCAGCTCGACGGCCTGCCGCTGGCGCTCGAAATGGCCGCCGGGCGCCTGCGCCTGCTCGGCGTAGAGGGGCTGCGCCGGGGGCTCGGCGACCGGCT